>CAZMQK010000054.1:0-1688 GCA_964568685.1 uncultured Ignisphaera sp. | reverse complement strand
GATTCCAGAGCAATTCCTGTTGACGATGTAAAGGAGATTCTAAGAAGTGTTATGGAGGAGTACGGGTATAGGGCTCTACAGTACGCTCCTTCAAGAGGGGTTCCAGAGCTCATCAATAATATCACTAGTTTTGTGTATAGAGTGAGAGGATTGAAGGCTTTGCCAGAAAATGTTCTTGTAACTGCAGGCTCTCAGCAAGCTCTAGAGCTTATCACAAGACTCTTTGTGGACCCAGGGGATGTCGTAGTAGTTGAAGAACCGTCATACATCTTAGCCTTGCATGTATTCAAGCTCAGAAACGCTAAGGTCGTGAATGTGGCTATTGACGAGAATGGGCTTAGAGTTGATGTGCTAGAAGGCGTTCTTAAAAAGCTTCGTAGGGAGGGGGAGAAAGTAAAAATGCTATATACAATGCCTCTATTCCAAAACCCTTCAGGTGTTTCAATGTCTTTTGACAGAAGGAAGTATTTGCTAGAACTTGCTGAGGAATACGATATTCTAGTGGTTGAAGACGATGCCTATGCCCTTCTAGGCTTTGATGGCACACTAGTTCCAGCACTAGCCTCAGAAGATCGCTTTGGTAGAGTACTCTATGTGTCCACCTTCAGCAAGGTTTTGTCACCAGGTCTTAGAGTAGGATATGTGATTGCACGTGAAGAAGTAGTGTCAAAGCTTTCAGTAGTTAAGCAAGTGGTCGACTTGGGATCCTCTACACTGAGTCAAGCAATTGTGGCCAAGGCCATTGAAAAGAATGTGGTTGAGAAGAACATTGGCTACATTAGAGAGCTTTACAGAGTTAAAAGGGATATCATGGTTGAGGCTATAGATGAGATATTTCCAGAAGGGGTGTGGAGGAGTAGCCCAGCTGGAGGGTTTTATGTATGGGTAAAGCTCAATAGAAATGTAGATACGGAAAGTGTTTTGGAGGTGAGCAGTAGGCATGGAGTACTATTTACGCCAGGCAATAGATTCTGTGTAAATCAGGAGCTCTGTAGGGATGCAATGAGGCTCAGTTTTTCAAACCCTCCAGAAACCAGCATAAGGGTGGGCATTCAGATCCTAGGAGATATACTGCAATACAAAGTGAAGTAGGATGTTTTTAAGTAGTGGAAAGCTTGTTAAAAATCCTCAGCTGATAATAAGATATGTAGGAGAATTGAGGAACAGGGGTCTGGACTCATCAACAATAGTGCCAGGGCGCGAGGAACTTGAAATAGTTGAAAGAGCAGCAAAAGAGAGGACATGTGTGCTAAAGATTATGGAAGAGCTAATAGAGCACTTTAAAAATAGGATAGTGGGGGTGCTAGCGAAAAACATTGTAAAAGAAGTGCTTAAAGAGGAGGTGGATGAGGAAACAGCAACGTATTTAATAGCAAAGGAGCTAGCAGCATGGGTCTTAGAAATTGCAGAATCTCTAAACATAGTTAAGATAGGTGGTGATATACGTTAAACGACAGCATGAACATACATTATTAGCGAGAAAACCCTTCTAGACATAGCGCAGATTCAAAGCCCAATGTTTCTAACCTGAGCACCATTCTACGGAGGGAGCACCACAAACACAGTGCGAAAGCATGGGAAATTCTAAGCGCGTTAGCGAGTATGACGAGTTAGAGGTGATAATAAAGTTGTTGGTGCGGGGGGTGGGATTTGAACCCACGCAGGCCTACGCCATCGGGGCCTAAGCC
>CAZMQK010000053.1:0-1960 GCA_964568685.1 uncultured Ignisphaera sp. | reverse complement strand
AACTATGTTTACCTTATCTTTGTGAATGCCTTGACTGGGCACACCTCGTTGCACACTCCACACCCAATGCAGAGGCTTTCAATAACTTTTGGAAAACCTTTTTCAACCCTTATAGCTGGGCATGCGAGCTCATTGACGCACAGCATGCACTTTATGCACTTTTCTAGATCCACTTGGTAAACCCCGCTAAGTCTACCACCCCTAGCAGCATTTAAAGAACACTCTCTTCTAGCAACTAAAACAGCTACGCCACTGGACATAGCTACTCTAAGCCCCTTTTCAATAGCCTCAATAGCTTTCTTCACGTTGTAAGGGTCGAAGACCTCAACGTAATCAACGCCAATAGCCTCTGCAATACACTCAATGCATATCTTCTTGCCTAGTGAGCCATTTGCCTTTACTCCAGTTCCAGGGTGGGGCTGAAAGCCCGTCATAGCTGTAGTCTCATTGTCTAGAACTAGCACTAACATAGGAGCCCTGTTGTAAACAGCATTCACAAGTGGTGGGAGCCCTGCGTGGAAAAAAGTTGAGTCACCTATAATTGCAACAGCAGGCCTCTCCTTAACAGTGTGCGCAAAGCCGTTGGCAAGCCCTATACTACCCCCCATCTCTATTATCACATCCTGTGCGTTAAATGGAGGCTGTATTCCTAGGCTATAGCACCCAATATCACCACTGTATATTGGGTCTACCCTAAGCCTTCTAACAGCCATCTTTAGCGCATAGAAGGTTGCCCTATGGGGGCAGCCTGGGCACAGTATTGGCGGCCTTTGTGGAGGCTCTATGGGGGTCTTGAGCACTTCAGGTGCAGACCATGGGACTCCAAACACCTTTGCTATGGCCTCTGCTACTCTATCTAGTGTTAGCTCACCTCTTCTCCCAAGCAGGTCCTCGCCATGCACCTCTATCCTCAGGCCCAGGTCTTGCAGCAGTGCCTTTAGCTGGAGCTCTACAACAGGGTCGCACTCCTCAATGACAAGCACTTTTTCAACGCCTTCCACAGCATTCTCGACAACTTTCCTTGGCAGGGGGACTGGTGAGGCAAGCTTGAGCACTCTAGCCTTTACATTGAGAGCCTCTGTAGCTTCAGCGGCATATGCGTAGCCTACGCCTGAAGATACTATGAGCACCTTGCCTTCTCCCTCAACCCTAGTGTAAGGCAGGTCGGCCAAGTAACTTTCTACAGCTCTCCACTTCTCTAAGAGCCTCTGCTTCATCTTCCTGGCATTCTCAGGCACAACAGCCCATTTGCTAGGTTCTCTCGGAAAGAAGCCAGCTGTCCTAGGCTTTCTCACCTCACCTAGCCTCACAGGGGCTCTAACATGGCTAACTCTCGTAACACTCCTCAGCATAAAGGGGTGGTGAAGCTTTTCAGAGAGCTCAAGTCCTAGATATGTGAGTTCCTTCGCCTCTTGAGGATCGCAAGGCTCTAGCACAGGTATGTATGCGTGAAGCCCATACCACCTATTATCCTGCTCATTCTGGCTACTGTGCATGTAGGGATCATCAACTGTGACTATCAAAAACCCCGCTTCAACACCAGTATAAGCGCTTGTCATCAGTGGGTCTGCCGCCACGTTTAACCCAACATGTTTCATAGCTGTTAAACTTGGTACTCCGCTCATAGCAGCGGCGTAAGCACCTTCAAAAGCTACTTTCTCATTAACACTCCACTCAACGTACACCCCTAACTCACTTGCCACTAGGCTAAGGGTTTCAACTACTTCACTAGAAGGGGTCCCAGGGTATGCAGTGGCAAAGCCTATGCCGTACTCTATAGCCCCCCTTGCAATAGCCTCGTTACCCAGGAGAAAAACTGTTGTGTTAGGCTCTCCTAAAATCCTGTGACTTCCACGAGCCTTAGGCAAAACTTTATAGCACCCTCTTGTCGATCACGTACTTAGGCTTTCCCTCGAATCTTGGTAGGGTCCCTGGGTCAACAACTTCAACAACTGGTGTA
>CAZMQK010000052.1:0-2797 GCA_964568685.1 uncultured Ignisphaera sp. | reverse complement strand
TCCTATAGTAGTAGTTATTGCTATAAACTTTATGCACAACCTCCCTAAGCCTCTCAAGCTGAAGCCTCTCAATAACATCCCTAGAAGCGGTCTCTAAGCTAGGGTTATACACCCAGCTATCCGGCATCGCCATCACCAGGAGGAGAGAATTGTGAAACGCTCTACTGGTGCGCATACTTTGCTTGCTGAATGTTTTTCTCTGCCCTTGCTCAGAGCAGCACCTCTGGCCTCAGTTATGCACGGGTTTAACTCCATTGGCGCATGGTTTCACCGAAAGGCCTTACACATGTTGAGGGGTATAAAAGTTTTTAGAGGGATGAAAGTGTAAATGATTTTGCATAGGCTACGCTAGGTCTATGTGGATTACTGCTCTTGGGTCTGGTTCTCCGAGTCTAAACGATACTATGGCGTTGCCGTATCTATGGAGATCCACTACGTTCTTTCCCATACTTATCTTCTCGACATCTCTTTGCGCTTGTTGTGGTGGTAAGCTGAAGTCGTATTCAAATACGTTTAGCGTATTGCTCTTAGAGCTTCTTATAACTAGCCTTGCTTCTCTGTACCCAGCTAGGGGTATCCCCCCGAACACCTTGTCCTCTACTTGTAAGCCAGTTACAGATATTCTCACTGGCGGGGGCTGGGAGTTCAGTATTGATGTAGGGACGGACATTATTGTTCTATAGCCAGCGTCTATTGGTTGCGCATCGTACCTACCACTATTGGCCATGGTGTTGCAAGCGAGGAGAATCTCGCTCCCCACAACCTCTATACCTGTTACCCTAGCTCCAAAAGCTCCAACAATCCTCGCTGTGGGGGGAGTTATGTATACGAGAAGACTTGGCGCAACAATGGTGTTAGTGGCTGCAAATAACATCTTTTCAAACTCGTTTGTGGGCCTCACAATGTTCTCCGTAAACGCGTTAAAGGCTACTAGCACTCCTCCGCCAACGGGCTTAGCCATGGTTCTCCTAGCGTTGTACCCAGACTTCACAAAGTCTAGTAGCCTAATGAACTTCACCTCCTCTACACTCTCATCAATGGGGTTGCCTACGAACACACCCCCTCTGACAAAGAGGAAGAACCTGCCATAAGCTGAGGCGGCTACTCCTGTAAGAGGCCAGAGGACGTCGCTTCCATCAATAGACCTCCTTGCTGTGCTACTAAAGTAGGTGTACCTAATCCTTCCCTCAACGAGATCCAGGCACTGTATCCCACTTGCCCCTTGAACCCAGCTCTCCAAGATATCAAAGCATGCGTGGTCATAGAGCTGAGCCCCCTTAAGAGCTGGTTTTGGTGAGAGCTGTTTATAGCTACCCCCCTTTCTATCGATTTGATAGAGCCCCAGGTTGATCATGCCATCACCTCTAGCGAGTATAAGCCTATCGCTAACCTCGTCGTACACTATTTCAGATACCTCCCCAACCCAGTCAGTTTCGTTGTGTAGGCTCTCTTTCCATAGCAATGTGATTGAGTCCTCAGCAATGCTATAGGCGTGCACATGACTATACTTGTTCACAAACGATATGGTTGCCGTGGACTCAGCCCCCCTACCCCTATAGATAACTGGTGCGTGAACCCAGCCTCCAAAGTATATGGTGTCATCAACAGCTTCAACAGCGTTATAGGTGTCCCCACCAGATGTTGGAAGAGGCCCAACTTGCTCAAATCTATATCTCCTCACACGCTCCTCGCTGATGTGGATGAAGCTCGCTATAGCTTCAAAGGCGAGTGTATAGTACAGCACTCCTCTATGGTACCTTAAACCAAAGATCCCCCCACTGCCCCACTCAGGGCCATACCTAGGGCTATAAAAGTACTCCAGTAGGTGTTTTTTCATGTGATCTAATATTCATTAACGAGCTTTTTTAAGTTTTATGGCTGTGAAAAGCTTAGGTGTGTAGCAATCCTTGACGCCTGCGTAGCGCTACTAGGCTATAAGCTTTTAATACAAGTTCCTGTAATAGCCAATGTCTGTTAGTACACGGGGGTGAGACAGTATTTCGAGAAAAGCTGTTGAAAAGTATAGAGATGCTGTCCTCGGGGGCCCTATAATACCAACTTTCCTACGAATAGGCTTCCCCCTGCTTGTTGTGAGGCTTGTTCAGGATGTCTATGGTGTTGTGGACTCGTTTTGGCTTAGCAGGTACCACCAACTTGCTGTCGCAGTTCCGCGGCAGGTGTGGCCTTCGTACATGATTTTCACGGCATTCACCATGGCTTTTGCGTCTGCTAATATAGCGCTTCTATCTCAGTATGCAGGTGCAGCACTTTATAAAGAGTTCTCAGTTGCTGCTTCAAAGCTCTTCTTAGTATCTACTTCAAGTGGGCTTCTCTTCGGCACTCTATTTTATGTGCTAGCCCCACATGTGTTCACACATATTGTGGCAACTCCTCCAGAGATGTATAGTGAGGTGCTCTCCTACGCTCGTGTAATGAGTGCAGACTTGGTGCTTCTGTCAGTAAACATGGCACTGGCAATAATTGTGCAAGCACTTGGTGATACTAGAACCCCTGCGCTTTCTCAAGTTGTTGGAGGTATTGCAAATGTTTTTCTAGACCCGGTGTTCATAATGGGCTTTGGCATAGTGCCTGCAATTGGGGCTGCAGGAGCGGCTCTTGCAACTGTGTTGAGCAAGGTTATTAGCCTAGCAATACTGCTACTCATAGTCAAGAGGAGGTATGCGTGGTTAGAGCTCAGGGTAGGGCATGACATAGATAAGAAGTACCTCTCCGCAACGCTCCCCATAGCCCTTCCACTGCTAGCAATGAACATATCAAACTCCCTCGCCTTCAACAT
>CAZMQK010000051.1:0-2897 GCA_964568685.1 uncultured Ignisphaera sp. | reverse complement strand
AAGCCTCTTACTAGCAGTGCTATCCCTATACCTAAAGAGGATGGAGCTGAGGGTGCTCAGGGAATTGAGGAGAGTTAGGCAAGGCTAGCCACGGGTGTACTGCTTTTGCGTAGTTAGCGTGCTGCTTATGGATACCCAAGTACTGCTATAGACAATCTTTGCGTAGAGCTTTTGCGGGCCCTGCACTACCACCACCTGCGCCTCAAAGCCACTTTCAGAAAGTTTTGCTACTCCAATTCTCTTCAGGCTTTGCACAAGGCTTGCGTAGAACTCCTCTGAGGCTTTTTCTGATGCCCAGGTTGTGTTCCAGCACAAGACCCATGTTACATGGGTTGCGTTCTCGGATTTGAACAGCACTAATTTGTCACCGCGCCACTGCTCAGCTACTTTAGTAGCATTCTCCACCCCTATTCTCTGCGCGAGTACGAGGAGCGTGTAGTACTCCCCAAGCCTATCGCTATAAACCCTATCTCCACAAGCCTCGCACCTAACCACAGGCTCTTCAAACCCCAGATCCCCTGTGAAGAGGTATTGAAGGTACTTCTCTGGGTGCATAGCCATGGAGGTCGCTACGGGGGGCTTCTCATAAGCCTTGTTGACGAGGCTCCAGCCACTGTAGTTGTATAGGTAGGAGACGAAGCGCTCTCCGTAGACATAGGGGAAGGTGATTAGGGCTATGTAGGGGTTCCCCAAGTCTATTTGCATGCTTGGTGAGGGTGTGCAGAGCTTTGTGGTTATGCAGTAGAGGCGCTGAGTAAGCCCAGCATCTCCCTCTATAAGGGCCTGCTTTGCCAGCATGGAGTCTGTTGTCTCCTCCCCTGTGAATATGCTTGGAAAGTGCAGGAATTGGAGTACGTGGGTGAGCTCGTGTGCTAGAACATTTCTCGCGCCAGGGCTCTTGGGGTCGAAGTAGTCGGTGTTTATGTATATCGTTGTGCCTGCTGTAGCCGCTAAGAACATTCCTACAAAGCCCCTCTCCCCAGAGACTATTGAGAAGTTTAGTGGTAGTAGAAATGTTGCTTTATACACAACCTCTCTGAACAGCATTTCCAGTGGTATTGATGTGGGCTCCTCTTCTCTAGGTGCCCACTGCTCTAAAGCCCAGGAGGTGTTTATGAGCTCAAACCTCACTTCAGAGGTGAAGGTGAGGTTTCTCACAAGCTCAACGCCTTTCTCAACATCTTTAGCGAGAGATAGAACCTCCTTGCGCTTCTCGCTATAGGTGGTAACAGTAGTTACTACTAAGCCACTTCTCTCAGTATAGCTCTGAATATACACAGATACAAGCGCTAAGATAACTATGGACTCTAGCACAAAGGTTAAGACCAGCGAGTCCCTATCCAATGCACAGCACCTAGCCCTCTGTTAGGTGAAGGCCAAGTACGGTTATTATGTGTTACTGCGCATAGCAATTTTAGCGTGGTCTCCATGGGCGGTAGGGAGTACCCAGCTCACGCAATAGCAGCTGTTGGAGCTGTACTCATAAAGAATGGGATGATACTCCTGGTGAAAAGGGGGTTCCCCCCAGCTGTGGGCATGTGGTCCACGCCAGGGGGTGTTATTGAGCCTGGTGAGGGCATTGGTGAAGCGGCTTTAAGGGAGTTAGAGGAGGAGACAGGGCTTAGAGCAGAGCCTCTGGGGGTAGTGCACGTACTAAACAACATAGTCTTCGACAGGGAGAAGAGGGTGAAGTACCACTACCTAATACTAGACGTACTCTTCAACCCCAGCACAGTTGAGGGAACACCTAGACCCGGGGGCGATGCGATAAGCGTGGAGTGGATGGATGTGAGTAGAGCTCTAGAGAGAGACGATGTTACTAAGACAACTAAGAAGCTCTTGCATAAAATAAGGCGTGTGGGGATTAGCTACATACCCCTAGACCCTAGCCTAAACGAGCACAGAGCCTTTGAGTAGAAGCTCTCTGCATCAACTCCCACTGGCGGTAACCACACTCTGTACTTCAATTCAGCTAGCAACCTTCTGTGAAGCTCTTCTCCGCAAGACTATGAGGGCTGCGGCAACAATTACCACTACTGCAACCACAACTGCTACTATTATTGCCACGGGCGGCGCTACACTAGCAGTTGGTGGAGTAGGTGATTGCGTCAGTGGTGTAGTTGGAGTTGCCTGGGGCAGTGCTGGTGATAGCGTGGGAGTTGGAGTCGCAATGGTTGGTGTAGGAGTTGGGGTAGGTGTTAGCGGTGTTGTAGTTGCTTGTGGTGCTACAAGTGTATAGGATATTGTTGCTGGCCCTGTGAAGATTAGCAGGAGCCAGTTGCCTGAGAGAGTAGCTACATTAATGATGTTCTGTGGCAGGGTTAAGAGCACTACTATTGGGTGTGCTAAGAGCTCAATTGTATTGTTTGTAGCTATGCTCAGTGTTATTACACCGTCCTCAAGTGTGGCATTAGCTATGTAGGTGATGTTCAGCTTAGCTGGGCCTGGTGCCGCAATGTACAAGGTGCTGTTTTCGCAAAGCCACTCAATACTAGTATTTGAGCTCACCTCTATAGTGGGGGCAATTGGTGGCACAGGTAGCGAAATACTTGTCACACCCTCGCCAACATCCATAGCGAAGCTCACCCTAGCCACGCCATCCTCATCAATGACTATGGACAGCTGTGCGTAAACCTGCTGAGCATGTGCTGTGAGAAAGAGGAGCGCTGCTAAGGCTAGCACTAGTGCACAACTTTCGAAACGTGATTTCATATCAGACACACAGCTCTCAGACTCTGAGCTGAAATTTAAAGCTTTTAGCTTCTACATAGAGTACAGTAGCCATAGCCTTGGGAGCGGGCCACGGCCTGAGCCAACCATAGAGCCTCCGAATGCGTTCACCAGCATCAACAACTGCATTGATTGTAGCGCTGAGATCACTCTCTAGCCCTACCACC
>CAZMQK010000050.1:0-3113 GCA_964568685.1 uncultured Ignisphaera sp. | reverse complement strand
ATAATTTTTACAGGAATTGGTGTGGGTTTAGCTATAGGGGGGCTTGAAGCCGGGTCGCTAACAATAGTTGCTGTAGTCCTTGCGGCGCTCGTGCTAGCCTTCATAGCAATCATCATGTTCTTCATAGGCGCTGTGGGGAGCGTTGTGTACCTCTTTAGGCTTAGTAGCGTGTTTCACTCAGCACAGTTTCAGGTAGCAGCAGTACTAATAATAGTAGGCATTGCGCTATCCATTGCGCTATCTGCTCTCGCCACGGTGCCATTCATAGGATTTACACTAAGCACTATAGCATCAATACTTAGCTTCATAGCGTGGATCCTCATATACATTGAAGCAGGCTCTCTAGAGGAGAAGGTGCTGCAAGGCTTAGTGCAGGTATAGCACTCGCAGAGAGCTTAGAGAATTTTAAGAGGTAGCACTGTGAAGAGCGCTGTAGGCTATTCGTGGAGAAGAGGTTGAGAAGGCCTATCCCCCTCCCTACTGATTGCCCAAAGAGCCTTACGCCCTACTGCTGACATTACTAGGGCGCGCTTCTGAACTCGCAGAATAGGAGCCGGGGGTGGGTTGAGAATGAGGCGTGCCGAGCTGTGTTAAGTGTGCAAAACACCTCTCTGCTACGCCTGCACACCCTCTGCCTCAACTCTCTTTTCTATTGAGCTAACCTCGCTAAGCACCTGCATCCATACCGCAATGCCTAGTATTGATGTGAGTATGGCTATTATTAGTGGCGCTGTCGCCACATTTGCTGCTACGCCAATTGCATGGTAGTAGTTGTAGGGGTATGCAGTAGCTGCGCGAATACCGCTGTCAATAATGAGGAGAGATGCGCTAAGTAGAGTAAATGCTGATCCAGATACTGCTACAAACACGCCTATTTTTGAGAGCTGTGGTGAATTAAATGCTTCACTGAGCTTGTGAAGGTGTATAGAGCTCCCCGTGTAGCCCGTGAAGAGCAGCACCCCACCTACTAATAGTAGTATTAGACACGCATATAGAATTGTCTCAAACTTTACCTCTACACCTGCAACAGCCAATCCGCTGGGGGCAACCCCTCTCACTAGTTGAGTTAATGCTAAAAGTGCTACCAGCATTATGAGAGGCCCTCCTGTGTACCCAGCCCTCATGAGTATTAATGGGGCTAGAAAGTCTCTAGGCCTCCACATAGCAAAGCGCTTTGCTGAGGGCAGGAGGTAGGCAAAAGCAGTGGCAATTGTGAAAACCACTGTTGCTGCAAAGCACACCAACCCTGCTACAGCCTCGCCTGTCCTAATGGTGGAGAATGGTAGGAGTGCTAGCAGTAGAAGAGCTGAAACAGCAATGAGCATAGCTATGAACGCCTGTAGGGCGGCTGCGGCTTTGAGCTTCCTTAAACCCTCCACCACATTAGTGAGGGGCTGTGATTCTTGAACTGCTTGAGGAGACGCCATGCTACGCACCGCAGAAGATAGGAAAATGTGGTATATATAAGACTTTCTCCAAATGGGTTAGGCTCTCAACGCAAAGCGCTTTGCCTTTATAGAGTGCCACTAAACTTCTGGTGGTCTAGCTGTAAATAGCCTTAGCTTAGCGGCTAGAGAGCAGCAAGCTATATATACCTCTGAGACTGGGTGTGAGGGCTAGATAAAGAAAATATTTCCTATGACGCAGAACAGTGCTGAGGAGTATTTTCTCTATCTCTAAGATAGGAGAGTGCTGAAAATGCGCACACATTTCAAAATAATGTGCAGTGGGCACAGCAAGAAATCCAACGCACATTCACTACACGCAGCAGGGGGTGCTCTACCGCATTGCCCTGCCAATCACCTTTGCACCCTTGGTGATGCTCGCTGAGCAGTAGATGCATAGCTCTAGCACTCCTAATCCCCATACTCTTCTCTACTCTACGCCCACCGACCATGGGGGCTCAGCACAGCGCCTACACTGTTGAAGCTGGGGGTGGCCTGTGGAATATTCTCTATGAGAATGCTGATGAATCTAAGTACACTTTTGATCTAAATGCTAGTGCTATTGGCGTAAAGCTTGTTCTGTACATGAGTTCTAGAGGCGATGTGAATAGAGATTGGGTTAAGATATGTGTCTACAGTGAGGTGGTGAACACAACTTCTGAAGGTGAAGAGCGCGCAAGGTATATTGCTGGCTACAGTAGGTTTGGCTATGAAAATGATGGTAAGGGTAGCGCAGACGGCCTGCACGTAGTGTACTACCTTCTGCCAAATGTCACAAGAGTGGTTTATGTTGAAGTAAAGCTGCACTCAACTAACGGTAGCCCGAGGCTTGATGTCAAAAAATCGTGGGTAGAGCCTTGGAATACAACTGCTTTCTACTGGATGCATGAGGGCGCTGATGAAGGCTATGGACTGAGGTATGGTGGGCTAGTCAATGTAGATGGCTTGGGCATGGAGATGAAGGCTGCAGCACTATCTTGCGGGACAACGGGGTATCCTTGTAGAAGTGGTAGTAGGTTTTCTTACTACTATGGGAGAGTGTTTGATGTGGATAGCGGAGGGCTGGCAGACGTATATGTAGATGTGAGCTACGTAGGGGGGTTTAACATAGCCCCAGAGAGCACCTATGGTAAGGGAAACTACGTTGCTAAGCTAGATGTTGGAGTAGCTACAAAAGGTGAGCAATTCACATATTTTCACACACTCTACAGCACAAAGAAGTATGATGAGCCACAGCTACCTGAGCTCACCACTAGCGAAGTTGCTAAAGGTGTGGTAGACATAGCTTTGGACATAGCTTCAGACTACGCCCTAGAGTTCGTAACTTCTACAGCTGGGAAGCTTTTCTTCAAAGGGTTGCCCTACATTGGAACTGTTATAGAGTGTGCTGAGATGTTTCAAAGCCTTGGCTTCGATGAGGTCGTGGCTAGCAGTGAACTGGTTGTCTTCAACAAGCAGATGCCAGCTGTTGAAGGCGATAACACAGTGTGTGTTTGGGCAAACCTAGTGGGGGAACTAAAATCTGCATGGCTCTCATCTACAATAATGAACTTCTGTGGAGAGCCACCTTGGCAGAGCTTCATGGATGAGGTGTTTGGCGCAAGGGTTTGGAGGTTAGATCAAGGAGGGGTTTACATAGGTGGGATTCTCTTAGACTACTATAACGCT
>CAZMQK010000049.1:0-3896 GCA_964568685.1 uncultured Ignisphaera sp. | reverse complement strand
TATAGGTATGCAGAGTCGTAGAATGTGAGGTTGTTCTCTATAGCTATTCTCAAAACCTCTTCAATTTCATTTCCTATGCTGAATCTCTTTAACATGCTTAGAAACTCTTCAAAGAACTCTACTACTACACCTATATTCGCTATCCTACCCCTCATATAGTTTTTCCAAATAGCGTTACCAACTTCATAAACTGTTAAATCGAGTACTGAAAACATGTCTACAAAATCCAGCACTCTGTGCCCTAGCCCAGTAAGTAGAGAGTATATTGCAGAAGCGTCGAGAAGAAACCTGGTGCTCTCCAAACCCCTCTACCTCTCAAGCCTAGACTCTTTAACAGCCTTAACCCATTCCTCAGCAGAGAGCTTCATGTTCACCAAAGCCTCTTCCAACAGCCTCCTAAACTTCTCTCGCCTAACCCTCTTAATCTCCTCCTCTAGGGCTTTCTCAACAACACTCCTAACATCTATACCCAACCTCTCAGCCTCCTCCTTAAGCCCCTTCCTAACCCTAACAGATAGAACAACCGTAGACATAGCCCACCACTACACACCGTAGTCGCAAACCAAGTATATAAAGTTTACATATACATGAATCCCTTCACTGTATAGCTAGTCACAGCAACTCTATCTACAAAGCTCTACAACCTTTTCAACTCTATACCTAGAGTAGTTAACTACCACTAGTGTTGATGAAGTGAGGGGTCCAGCTCTTGTGTTGGTTTATATGAGTTTATACGCTTCACTGCCTCATCTTGTTTCCCCTGCACCCAGCTCGGGGACGTTCAGGGCACCCCCAGACCCCCACATCTTGGGTGCTCTCTGCTCTGCATATCTCTAGCTAGACCGAGGCTTATAAATGCCTCAGAACAGAGGAATAAAATATTCACATAAACCTGCGTGAAACCTAAAACAGTTGCAAGAGGCACTGCAAAAAGTTTCTAAGGATTTCTCTAGCACCCTGCTACCCTTCTCTTCTGATTAGCGATTTGGCAGGCTGTGCAACAACTCAGGACATCCCTACACTACGGCTATGGCGACTATTAACATAATCTTAAGGAAAATTTGAAGAGGTTGAAGTAGTATGAAATGTTAATGCTTGGCTCAGATTCCTGGCAGTAAAGAAATTTAAACCTTCAGCTAGGGAAAAGTTGCTGTGGTTGACATGGCTCTAACTAAGGAGGTTTTGGAGCTCATTGATAAGGCTACTTCAAGGCTTAAGCAGTATCTGTTGCTCGAGATCCTGGTGCTCATCACTAGCGTTATAGGCGCTATAGCGGTTGGCGCTATCATAGTAGTGCAAATCATTGATGCTAAACATATTGACATATCTCCTCTACTTGTGTTAGTAGGCCTCTTGTCAGCTATGGGGTTTACAGCAACTGTTCTGTACTATGATGCTAGTAAAAAGCTTGCTGTGTGGCAAGGCACCTTTAGGTCGTATGAAACTGTTGCACTGGTATTAATACTTCTCACAATCATTACAATACCAGTCTCTATGTACGCAATGTCAGTGGCTATGGGTACTATCAATGATATTGTGAACAGGGCTTTAAGGGCTGGAGGGAGCGCTTCAAAACCAGAGGTATTGGCAAAGCTGTTAGCAGAGCTATCACCTCATGTAGAGTTGCTATCGCTACTCTCAGCACTATCATCTCTTGTGGGTAGTGTGATAAGCATTTACCTTGTTGGCATATTTAGGGATGTTAAAGATAGCTTCACAGCAGAGGTCGTGGGGCTAGGCGAGCAGCCCTCCTCTACAGCTCCCGAACTCTTGAAGCTAGAGGACGCCACAAAGTTTCTCAGAATAGCACTAATACTACTTCTAGTAGGGCAGGGGCTTAGCTACGTAGGGCTAGGAATAGTAAATGGCTTGCTAGGAATAGCAGGGTTGGTACTATGGTTCCTAGGCATAGCCAAGGCGTGGAGAGGTTTAAACGAAATTAAAAGAGCAATACCACACATGCTACCAGCTCTAGAGACAAAGACACAGCAATAAAGTTAAGTATACGCACAAGGTTTAGCAACAGCCCCTTCAAAGCAAGAGGTTCACCTGCAATTAGCTTAGCTCTTGGGAGAGGGTTAAGAACGTTGCCCGAGCCTGCGAGAGCTATACATGTAATAGCGTGAAGAGCGCCTTGAGAGCGTAGAACAGATATGATGCGGCTGCTGGCAATAGGTGCCACAGTTAATAGTAGAGGAGTAGTTAAACTAACGATTGTCATTAGCTTCTCAGCACCTATAGTCCTAAAGCTAGGAGGAATGCTCTAGCTGATTAAGCAAAGTAGAATACTAGGCTGATGAAGACTGTGGCTATATCGCTAACTCGCTAACTTGCGTTATTGTCTTAGTGTGATGATGTTTCGCCTATTGATAGGGTTTCTACAAGTTATTGTGCTCTGATTTTCAGCTCTGCATACTCAGTGACGAGAACTGAGTTGTGCTTCTTTGCTAAAGCTATGCATGATGCGTCGTAAGCTGTTAGCCCAAGCTTAATAGCAGTGCCCAGAGTCTCTACCTCTAGGCCTGAGATGTCTAGAATCTTCATGTGCTTAGCGATCTGTGTAACAATATCCATGAGCTGGAGAGCCTTGTCTACAGGTATTGCTTTAGCTAGGCACGTCTCTTTCTACAAAGCGTTCATAATTTCGTAGAGTGTTGACCACTGAATATAGCTCTTTATGAGGAGCTCGAGTTCGCCAAGCTTCAAAGTCTTTATAAATGATGAGTCAAAGAGGTGCCTCTTCATCTACCCTCCCTATCCTTCCTAATGTGCTTAACAACTCTACCAACATCTACGGCGCTCAGAGCATCCCTTAACTCGCCCAACCTTTTCCTAGTCAGCTCCCTCCTACTAACCTCCTCCTCGAGAACCCTCCTAACAAGCTCTGAAATATCTATACCCAAAGCCCTAGCCCTCTCAACAACATCCCTCCCAACCTTAACAGAGACCGTGACATAGCCACCCATCTCACTGTCAATCGCAAGCACTCTACATACAAAAGCTTATAAGCTCATAGCTACTGCAAAATAAATCCACTTACTGTGCAGAGCTACTGAAGAAATGACTAGTACAGTTATGTACTCTCCAGTTTTATCATACTGAGTCTTAATTCGCCATGCCTTGTTAATGCATTTTGTTAATGTAGAGTGTGCTTGTTTTAAGGCAGGGCGTTCAAGTGCTCAAAATGAGTTTCGAGCTTGATGGGCAGAGGGCCGCATCAATAGAAATATACCTCAAGTACACTGAGGTGCGGGGCCTTCCCCACAGCAGTGACCCAGACACGCAGATGAAGGGGGAGCTGTGGACAGGGGTCGCCCCGAGTTGGTGAGAGCCTCGCTGTATGGGCTCCTATGAGAAGGAGGCCTGAGGGCTGTTAAGCCGAGGGCAGAGGAATTCACATAAAAGCACACAAGCCCCTATGAAGCCCAGACCCCAGCAGAGGGTCGGGCTACAGGCGGCTGGGCCTCAGCCCGCTGCTGGGGTGGGGGTGTCTGCACCCTACAGGCCTGTGGTGACGAGGGCTGGTGTTGTGAGGGCTGCTGAGGAGGCTAGGTTGAAGAGGCAGGTGTACGAAGGCCTGAGGGTGCCGCGGCACCTCGGAGCGTTCCTCGCCGAAGCGGAGGCAGAGAGGGTAGCTGCTGAGAGGGCTTGGCAGAGGATGGATGCGTTCACAAGAGAGCTACTAGCAGATAAGAGGCTACAGCAGGTAGCAGGGCCCGAGGCAACTGAAGCAGCGAGAGCAGCCTACGAATCGCTTCTAGAGGAGGAGAAGCGGAGAGCGCTCCTAGAGGCGCCGAAGCCGGAGGCTGTGAAGGTGCACCCACGGTGGGAGGCATTCAAAGCAATGGTGAGCGAGCTCGGGAAGAAGGCGAGCAGGCAACTATGGATCAACATCA
>CAZMQK010000048.1:0-4154 GCA_964568685.1 uncultured Ignisphaera sp. | reverse complement strand
ATCAACTCTTCTTACTACCTTCAAAAGAAAGTGATAAAGAGGATGAGGATTGGAAGAGCATGTACAGGTTTTGGTAGAGTAAAGCTATAGAATTTGCTATGTAGCTACATGGGTTAACAAAACAGTAGAACCTTCTGAATCAAGAATTTTAGGTAAACAATGAGGGCCTGGACATTTGTGAAGGGAATGAAATTGATTATAGTAAGGCACTAAATTTGCTGAACTACGGACTCTACCAAATTATCCACGAGCTATCATAGGCCTGTCGCGAAACTTCGTACAGCATTAATGTGTAGACCTAAGGTAATAGGTATAATATGGAATTGCATTGCAGTTAAGAGCTTTTAGCAACTTAGTGAACATAAATATTCTCTGTAATGTGGGGAAAGAGTGCTTTGGAAAAATATGGGTTGGAGGCGAGGCTCTACATACTCTCTTCACTCTCTTTGCGAATAATGTTAGTGAGCTTTTCAGCTACTATTTGGGGGTGTTTTAATCTACTATACTCTCTAACAATGTCTTTAATGTTCTCTACTAACTCTCTTAGATGCTTTTCTAGAGATTTCTCGTCAATGTACGAAGCGTGTGCAAGCTCTTTACCATAGTAAATACCGTACACTATCAGTAAGTACTCTTCACCTTCGAGTAGTCAATGCATTAAGGTTTAGCTATGTTATGATTTGAAGCAGTTGTGGAAGCCTCGTAATGGGGTAGAACGTGAGTGACGAGGATGGAGGCTGTGTGGAAGTGCTGTGAGGAGGCGTGCTTGCGTTTAGGTGACTAAGTGTACGTGGACCCCCATCTGCTGTGCAGCATTGGCTTGCTTTTTGTCTGCTGTGAGTAGTTCTCCGTATCGCAGCTCTTGTGCTATGTATAGTGCATCGTGGATCGTGATGCCTGTTTTAAGCGCTACCTCCATGGCTTTCTCTAGGTAGTTACGCTCATCTTCTAACACGATAACCCCTGTATCTATAAGCTTCATCAATCCTCTGACGATGTTGCTCACCGTGCTGAGGTCTACAGCTCTCTTGATGTAGTAGTGCTTCCAGAACGCGCTGAGGCACTCCTTTAGCAAGTGGTCAACAGTGTACAGAGGCCTTTTCTCGTATATAAAGGGCGACGCGACAGTTTCTACTTTTTAGGTCTTTCAAGGTTTTTGTAGGTTTTGGTATAGCTCTCTAGGGTTTAAGCTGAGGTACTCTAGGGCTAGGATGTAGGCTGACGCTGTGTGCTTATCTAAGCCGAGGTCTCTGGCTAAGAGCTCCGCCAATTTACTCGTGTACGCTGGATTAGCGTAGTATGTTCTAAGCCCGTACTGTGGCGCGTGCCACGATATCCTCTCAACTACTTCAACAGTAAACAGGGTTACTCTCCTATTCCACGCACTGCAACTTCTCTTCCCTCTTTCTATCCAAGCCCACTTCAAGAGCCCTAGTGTCTCTGGGTTCTCCACTACTATTAGTGAGCACCCGTGGGTAGAGGCGTAGTTTAGCACTTCATGAACAGCCCTCATCACGATGCTAGCTCCCCTATCGCGACCCAGCCCCTGCACTTTGAGCTCTGAGAAGCGAGAGGTGGAGGTGTCTAGCAGAACTCCCTGCTTAGATACTACTGCTAGGTTTAGCCTATCGAGATTAACATCTATACCGCAAACATTTTCCCCACGAGCACGCAGTCTAGTTGGAAGGCGCTTTTCGTATAGGCTCCAAGGAATAGTGACCTGTAGCTCGCAGTACGCTCTGCTAGGCGAGTAATTTAGTAAGACTAGTCTTGCTAAGTAGCCAAGTTTACACTGAGACATGGATTCACAGTGTAGGATATGTACTAGGGTTAGGAACGGCAAGAGGGTGTGCTCTGCAACCTCCATCACCAAAATTAGCTAGGTCTTTGCGATGCTGATAACGGTGGGAGTGTTAATGCGTAAGAGTAGGAGTAATTGCAGAGAGCTCTACTTATGTCTCAGCTTCCTTACTAGTCTTACGCTCTTTCAATCTATTCCATGCTTTGTAATTAAATATACAGCTGGGGTCTGCTTCTAGGGGGTCTCCAAAATAGCTGTAGGCTCTAGCTCTACAACCACCGCAAATATTCCTAAACGGGCATTTACTGCAAGAGCCTTTTAGGTTCTCTTTATTGCGAAAAGCGTTTAGTAATAAGCTTTTGCTCCATATCTCTTCAAAAGGCTTTTCCCTGATATTGCCAACGGGTATGGGTAAGAATACGCAAGGTGTTACGGTTCCATCTGGAAGTATGGCTGCATAAATTCTCCCAGCTCCGCAACCCCCTATAAACTCGGCTATGGCTGTGACTATAGGGTCTCCTCTTGCAACAAAGTGCGTTGGGGCCACCTCCTCACCTCTACTCAGCTGAACTACAACTCTTCCATACTGTGGAGCTGTTGTGTATATCTCCATTCTCCTCCTCTTCATCTCCTTATAGAGCCTTCTCATGAGCTCTTCTCTTTCAAAGGGATCCAAATCCAGATCGATAATATCTCCCCCTCTACCAGTCGGTATAAAGTTGAAGAAAACAACTCTTCTAACCCCTATGCTCTCAGCAAGATCCAAAATGTCCTCCACTTCATCAACATTATACCTAGTTATTGTAGTAGCCATAGCATGGCTTAACCCAAGCTTTACAGCATTTTCAAGAGCTTTCACCGCTCTCTGCCAAGAGCCCTCAACACCCCTAAACTCATCGTGTTTCTTAGGAGACGCCGAATCCACTGACACCTCAACGTAATTCAGCCCAGCTTCAACAGCTCTCTTCAATTCATCAATATCTGCAAACCTCCAACCATTAGTTGCCGTAGCCACATAGAACCCCTTCTTTGCTAGTGCCTTTACAATTGTTAAGTAGTCAAGATGTATTGTTGGCTCACCACCACTCAAAGCAACAGCAGCTACACCTACCCTATCGAGTTCTTCAACAAGTCTCAACTTTTCAAAAACTGTAAGTTCGCCTGGAAGAGGCTTACCTGCAGTTCTATAGCAATGGCGACAAGCAAGGTTGCACATGTTCGTAAAGTCCCATACAATCATGAAGGGTGCTGGAAGCTTTTGAGGAACTGTCACCCCATAAAGAGCGAGGCCCTTTAACACCGTCTCAACACCTCTCTTAATACCAGGCGTTCTCAAGGCCTCCTCAACGTCCTTGATGCTGCCTCCAAACATCACTACGCTAAGCCTAATAATGAGGTCGAGGATGTCTATGAAAAAGTGCGCTGATGCTGAGCATTGCAGGGGCTTTCCTTCAAGCTTAGATAAAGAGTAGTAGATGAGGCTTCGAGGTTCAGAAGCAGTGCCTTCTTCATCGAGGAGGCACACTGTTTTGTTTAAACCAAAGCGCAGAAAAGCCCTAAACACAGGGCTCCCAAAAATGAGTCGCGAAGCCCCAAGGAATGCAGACATCCCGCCTCTTCTACTCATCAAAACACCCCTCATAAAAGCTCAATTCAAAGTAGCGATAGACTCTCCGTGCGAGTCGTGATTATAGCTACCTAGATGCTTATATAGATGCTTTTCATAAACTCATTGGAGAGCACACGTTAAGATTTCTTTGAAACTATGCATAGTACAGTTCATGTCAAGAATGGTGAAGCTCTCTCAGGAACCTATATATGTAAGTAGCGGTAGCTCTTTTTGGGTGCTACACCATGAAGCTAGATTGACGTTGTGAGGATAATTATCAGGGCTGTGCAGGACCAGGTTATGAGAAGCAATTAGAAAAGAATGAAAGCCATCATACTTGCCCCAGAGGCCCCCCAGGCGAAGAGTATGTTAGCTTTGAGTGGATAGAGTTTGCTGCAGATGTTGACACCGTGTTAAAGTTAGGATTAGAGGAAGGCAAAGCCCTATGCAGTGCTTCTGCGGCTTTAGGTGCTGCTGTAACGTTTTTATAACTTTGTTTAGTAGTATCACTAGGTGTAGTGCTTAGTGAGCTCCTGCGGAGGTGGAGGCGCATTAGCGTACCACTAACGAGGTTAAAGACAGGTCTTGGGGCTCGCATTGGGGGCTTGGGCCTATTTCCTGGTGCTTGCGATGTTTGTGCTGATGATAGGCACCTCTACGTCATCGTTGGTGGCAGGGTTGAGAAGAGGGTTAAGGGGCGCTTTGAGCTTGTAGAGAGAGCTCAGCTACCCGACTTCTACCCCC
>CAZMQK010000047.1:0-5217 GCA_964568685.1 uncultured Ignisphaera sp. | reverse complement strand
AAATTCAGAGGAAAACCAATACCACTAGCAGAAATACCATTCACAATAGAAGAGGGGAGGTCCGTGAGGTTTTTAGTACCACCACTTTACAGCTCTATAACATTGTCAAAAACCCTTTTAGAAATCACGCACAGGTGCATAGAGCCTCTCTGGGGCTCTGTAGAGCCATCTACACATATAGGTGTTGTGACAAAGATTGGCGAGATCCCGTTCTCGATATGGGTTGCTATAGTGAGGCTTACTCATGACTATAAGCTGAAGCTCTCCATAGTCTCGTTTAGGGATCCCCCTCAAAAACTGCAAATGCTTTTGGAGGCCGCCGCAAAGGCCATAAACATAGTGCCGCAAAACATATTGAAGAGAACACTCTCTATACTTAGTGTAAACCCTGCTATACTCTCACCTCATCAACTAATGGGAGCGCTTGTCTCAGAAATTGAAAGGGTTCCAAACATCCTTGTCATAGACCGTGTTGATATGCTGTACCTTTACTACCCAAGCAAGCTAGTTGATGCTATGCTACACATGATTTCAATACATGCAAAAGCTAACAAGGTGATCGTCATAGAGACTGCGGGCAATATTTATACAAAGCATCAAACACCTAGATATGATTTGCTGCACTACATAACCTATAGGAATGGTGTGGCTATGCATAGTGTGAAGAGAACTCGCAGTATTAAACCCATTGTTCAGCATGTGCACGAGTTAGGCGATGAAGCGTTGTTAAAGTGTTTCTTGGACTAGGTGTGAAACTTGGATGTTTACTACAAGGTTAAGAATGGAGAGATATATGCTGAGGTTAGGGGAGTTGAGCAGAGACTGCATTTGTTTGGAGTAAGTTGGTTTGGTTTTGAGGGCCAAGCTCATGTTGTGCACGGGCTTTGGGTTAGGAATTGGGTAGAGCTCTTAGAGACAATTAGAGCTCTGGGTTTCAATGCAATAAGGATACCGTTCTGTACGGAAGCTGTAAAGCCAGGTACAGCACCATCGACAATATCGTATGCTTTTAACCCCGATCTCCAGAGCCTAGACTCCCTTACAGTGCTGGAGAAAATCATTGTGAAAGCTAGTGAGCTGGGCCTCTACATAGTTTTGAATTACCACAACATTAGCTGCATAGCTATAGAGCCTCTGTGGTATATTGACTCATTTACTGAGCAGGACTATATCAATATTTGGGTTTCTGTTGCACAACGCCTCAGTAAGTACCCTAACGTTGTTGGAGCTGATCTTAAGAATGAGCCTCACAGCGTTTCTCCTAGACCTAGTTGCTATACTGATGGTCAGAGCGCTACGTGGGGCATGAGTAATCCTAAGACTGATTGGAACTTAGCTGCAGAGAGAATTGGGAGAGCAGTACTTGAGGTAGCGCCGCACTGGCTCATATTAGTAGAGGGAACGCAGTACACAAACCCGCAATCAGATAATGTGCCCCTTTACCCAGACGCTGTATACTGGGGGGAGAACCTACGAGCAGTAAGAGATTACCCAGTAAATCTGCCAAAAGATAAGCTTGTTTACAGCCCTCACGTCTACGGTCCTGACGTCTATGTGCTACCATACTTCGAAGACCCAGATGTATTTCCAGACAACTTGTATAAGATATGGGACCAGAACTGGGGCTATGTTAAGAAGCAGCTTGGTTCTGCTTTGGTTATAGGCGAGTTTGGTGGGCGTTATGGTAGTGGCGACCCTAGGGATGTTATTTGGCAACAGAGGTTTGTCGACTACCTAGTGGAGAATGATATTTGTCACTTCTTTTACTGGGCCTTGAACCCGAACAGTGCTGATACAGGCGGCCTTTTGGAGGATGATTGGAGAACTCCTAAGAGGGGTAAGCTAGGTAATTTAATGCGGTTAGTAAAGCATTGCTCATCTCTCTAACCACTACCTTTACTGCTTAGAAGCTCTATGTCTACACTGTATCTCAGAATTGCTATTGCCCCTCCCAACATCTTCACTCTTTCACCTACGGGGGTGTTGCCTGGTACAATTACTAGTTCACCACCTTTCTCTACTACTTTTCTCAGCACCTCTTCAACTCTCCCACGGCTCTCATCAAATCCGCTCAGCATTTCGTCAACTACAACAAGTTTTTCAACTGCACCCATACCTGCAACAAGCTCCACGTGACCCAGCCCATAGGCGACTCTGTTAACATCCTTCGCAAGCAGGTACTCAAACTCCTCAAGCACCCTAGACGCTTTCTCAACAGCAGAATCCCTTATAACACTTCTCACCACATCCCTATTCAAAAGCTCCTGAAGCCCTGCATACCCACCATTAGCCACTGTATCCACGTACACCTTTAGCTTTCCATCGAGTGCTTCAACAACGCCCTTAAGCTTATTCTTCAGCTCCCCTGGAGAACCCACAACAACACCGTCAACCCCATATCTATGGGCTATCTCCACTATCTTCTTAGATAGCTTCTGAATCAACTCCTCTTCAGCCTCCTCAAACCCCTCATCACTAATCGGAAGCGACACTGTTTCTGAGTCCAAAACCTTTAATCCCTGCATCTGTAGCACAGCAATAGCATACTCATCAAAATCCACTGCGACAAGAAGAATGTTTAGAGGTCTCACAAGCTTCAGAATATCGTTAACAAGCTCTGGGCTCCAAGAAGACTTGAATATGGTAACTTCATCACCTACACCAACAGATATCGTGTGGTGAGACCCCTTAACACCAAACTTATCAGGCCCCTCAACAACAACACCATGAATCCTCAGCCTATTGGTAAAAGGCTGAAACTCCAGCTTCTCGACACTGAGCGCTAGCACCATCGGAACCCTCCTCTTCACATTACCAATACTCACATCCCTTGTGGTGCGAGCCTTAACAACATCACCTCTAGCAATAAGCAAACTCAGCAACCACAAATCATCATCACTATCAACTCTAACCCTAAGTACACCATCCCTCTCATCCAAAATCTCAAGCCTCACAAAAGACCCCCAAACAAAGTGGTGCACGGCCCCTGCACTACTAGTGTGGTGAGCCTTAGCAAACTCAAACACACCGATATTCCCCCCGGTGGACCCGTGAACGCCAGTGTCAGGGGTTAGGCTGCTCCCTTCCGGGCCTGACCGTCCCCCTGCAAAGGTGGTAGCCACCTCCCTCCAGAGGTGACCCCACCACCACTGGCCCCACGGGGCGGAGGTTCACGACGATGTGTTTGAGTTTGCTAAGGCTCACCACACTAGTAGTGCAGGTTACTGGCCCCCGCGTAACGCCCCTTTCGGCGTGGGGGGAGGGCGAGCTCCCCAGGCCCTACCCGTGCACCATGTGTTTACATTACTATTTCTGTGTCTAATAAACTTTATGTATGCTTTTCAAATCTATACATATTTATGGCAACATCTTTTGTTGCTGATAAACATGTTAGCATATTCATTATCTATATAATGCTACATTTATCTGGTTCAATCAATTCTAACCAATAGGTTTATTAACCTTGGATTGTAGATGTTCTTTGTTGGTGAGTTGGGTATGGCTTGTACAAAGTCTGTTAAAGTAAAGACACCAGCTGGTACAGAAGCAACACTAGTGCCCAAGAAGGTGTGGGCACTCTCTCCAAAAGGTAGAAAGGGCGTTAAGATAGGGCTATTCCAAGACCCAGCCTCAGGAAAATACTTCAGAGCAAAAGTACCAGACGACTACCCAGAATGCAGCTAAACCTAGAGAGGATAGCTATATAAAATAGAGGGAAACGCAGATAAAGTAAATAACCTATTTTTACTTTTTATATATTTTCATGTATATCTAAAGTTTTTATTTGTGTTCACCCCTTGTTTTACTGCGACTCATCATGATGCTTCCTAGTGAAATTTCTGAGGTTTTGAACATTGTTAGAAGCCACGAAGCTTGGAGGAGGCTTGAATGCATTAATTTAATAGCATCTGAAAACGTTATGTCTCCCCTGGCCAAGGCGCTGTACATTACTGATATGATGCACAGGTACGCTGAGGGTAGGCCTGGTAAGAGGTTTTACCAAGGCTCTCGCTACATCGATGCTATTGAGGTGAGGGCTTCCAGGTTACTATCTGAGCTTTTCAGTGTGGAGTTTGTGGAGCCTAGGGCTATTAGCGGTACTATAGCTAACGCCATTGCCTTTAAGGCCATGGCTGGTGTGGGTGATGTAGCTGCTGTGTCATCTATTAATAGTGGTGCCCACATTTCTCATACTGGTCGTGGTGTGCTAGGAGCTCTTGGTATTAAACAAGTTGAGCTTCCTTTTAATGTAGAGCTCTGGAATATTGATGTTGACCAGGCTGCGAAGATTATAGAGTCTGTAAAGCCTAGGCTAGTTGTGCTGGGGGCTTCCCTATACCTATTTCCACATCCAACAAAGCAACTAGTAGAAGTAGCTCATAGTGTAGGGGCTGGGCTTGTTCATGATGTTGCCCACGTGCTGGGGCTCATAGCGGGTGGTGTTTGGCCTAACCCCGTTCACGAGGGTGCTGATATAGCTACAGCATCTACTCACAAAACATTTCCAGGGCCTCAGGGAGGGTTGGTGATGACTAATAGAGAGGACGTATTTAAAGCCATATCCTCCCACGTTTTAACATTTGTGAGCAATCATCACATTCACAGGCTCCCTGCTCTTGCTGTAACAGCTATAGAGATGAAGTACTTTGGAGAGGTTTATGCGAAGCAAGTGGTTAAAAATGCTAAGGCATTTGCAGAAGCACTTGTAGCAGAAGGCATACCTGTAGTTGCTGAAAACTTAGGCTACACAAGGTCTCATATGGTGGCTGTTGATGTGAGGAAATTTGGGGGAGGTGCAAAGATTGCCAAAGCCCTTGAAGATGCGAACATAATAGCCAATAAAAACCTGCTTCCATGGGACCGCCAAGAAGATGCCTCTAACCCAAGCGGTATTAGGTTTGGCGTTCAAGAAATGACGAGGTTTGGCATGAGGGAGAGGGATTTTGAAGAAGTGGCAAAATTCATAGCTGACGTAGTTGTTAGAGGTAGGGACCCTGCTGATGTTAGGAAGAGAGTTATTGACTTTAGGAGGGGCTTCACAAAGGTGCACTACGGCTTTGATATACCAGAGGAGCTTGATAAGGGTGTTAGAGAGCTTGTAAACCTCAGCATATAGCAGGTACCTAACGCCATTCAGCACCTCAACTGTAAAATGCTGTGAGATCCTCATTACTGAGTCTGTGCCTCCTTCTCCTCAAAAGCTAGCTTTTGAGGAGA
>CAZMQK010000046.1:0-5483 GCA_964568685.1 uncultured Ignisphaera sp. | reverse complement strand
CCCCCCACAACCATTTCCAACACCACATAAACCAACATAAAAACAAAACAGCTGCGAGTGCCTAGTAGGGCATGTTTGCATATAAGCTTATTGCCTAGGCTTAAAACCCTAGATAGAGAGAAGGTGCTTTGCGTAAGCCCTTGTGCAGAACATTTGAGGGTGGGGTTGTGTGAGTGAGGGTAGGGAGGCGAGGAAGACCTTTGTAGCACGGGCAGACCTCCTCGAAAAGCTTCTGGACCTCGCTAAGAGTAAGGGGGTGACGCTCTACGCTTTTGTGAACCAGGCTCTCCAGGTTGTGCTCGAGGTGGAGGGCAGGGGGGTGGACCTGAGGAGGGTTTTTGAGGAGTGGAAGGAGTGGACCAGGGTCAGGAGCTATAGCCTGGCCCTAGTCCCAGTCGCCCTGTGGAATGAGGTTGTTGAGGAGGCCTATGGCTGGGCTGGGGAGCGCCTTGTTAAAGTGAGTAGAGAGGCTGGGGAGTGGATTGCTAAGAGGATTACCTCTAGTGGTGAGCCGGAGCCTCTGAAGGAGCTGGGGCACCTCGTTAAACTGCTTGCATTAAATGCGCCAGAGCTCCTCTTTGAGGCAAGCGCGCAGTGGGTGAGGGTGAGGGTAGCGAACCCAAGGCTATCAAAAGCACACGCTGAAGTGCTTGCAGCAATAATAGAGGGCGCCCTTAGCAGCCTAGGCTACGAGAGGGTTGTGAAGGAGGCGGGCCCAGGGCTCATAAGGATTGAGGCTTGGAGGGGTGGTGATGCCGAGGGAGCGCAAGGGTAAGAGGCTAGTCTACGTCTCAGAAGACGTCGCTAAAGATTTGCTAGAGTACGCTACAAGAGCTGGGGTGCCACTGCAGAGGCTTGTCGATGAGGGGCTGAGGAGCGTTATCGAAATGCTGAGGAACGGAGTGTCCCCAGGGGAGCTCAAAACCCTCATAACAATGGCGCACTACCAGAGGGCCTCAGGCCTCACCCTAGTGCCAGTAGAGGTGCTGAGGCACCTTGAGAAGAGGTGCAGCCAGGAGGAGCTCAACGATGTGTGGAGAGAGGCTGGGTGCTGGTACGGAAAGTACCTAAAGGAGAAGGCAGAGAACCCGGCAAAGCACTTAGCAGAGCTCCTAAGGGCGACAAGGTGGGACTTAGACGAGGTCGAGGCTAGAGACAATGGGGGTGAGGTGACCTTTAGGTGCATCTCATCAACACTCACAAAGGAGGAGACAAGCCACCTCAGGAGCTTTATAGAGGGGGCTATGAACTGCCTAGGCTACGCCACTGCGAGCAGAGAGGAGGTCAGGGGAATAGTAATACTTAAGTTCAAGAAGCAGTGAAAATTCTGCGAAAAGCAAACAAGTTCTGTGCACACGAAACAGTTAATACGTTCAGCCTGCAGACAAAACCCTTAAATAGGGGGCTCAATGCAAAGTAGTATACGAAAAGGTGTCTAAATGAATAGGAAAACCCTCTCAATACTACTCACAATACTAATGCTACTAAACGTAGCACTAGCAGTCCTAACACCACTAATACTACCAGCTGTAAAAGCAACAATAACAGGAAGGCCAGTAATATACTACGACAATGAGGCACCAGACCCAGTAGAAGTGCCTGCTGGTGATAGCGTCAGCATAGACTTAAGCGGTATGACTATCACTGGTGCCCAAGTGTGGCTATGGATATCAAAGTCTGGAGGAGCTGTAATAGAGCCAGGCGATAAGTGGATTGTTGGGCCATTCTACGTCGGCGACATAGTAGGCCCAGGACGCCGCACCTACACGTTTGTACCTGGCGTTAACCTGACAACCCCATGGAGTCTTGAGGGGAGGACCTACACCTTTACAGTGGGTAACAACTGGATCAACGGCACTATGCCACTGCTTGTCGAGGGAGGCGTGTACTATTGGTTAAAGATAACTGACGTAGACCCACGCTTAGGGACGAGCATACCTTCATCAGACGTAGCAGTATCGACAAACAGAATAGTGTTTACACCAAGCTTCACAGCAACACCACCAGATGGAAGTGATGTCGCGCCCAACACACCAATAACTGTCAGAGGGTATGCACTACCACTAGACCAAAAGTACAACGTAACTCAGGACAATCAAGTTGTAGCCTCACTACTCAGCCCCGCAAAGAAAACAGCGTACGGCTGGGACTACACAGAACTTGAAGTAACATTCCCAGCACTAGACCTAGAACTCAAATACGCAGCAGGAGTTTCACCAGGAACTATTACTGTGAATGTGATAGAGAATGCAACTGGAACTACAATGGCTATATTCACTTACAATCAGCCTCCTAGAGAGGTTTACATACCTAGACCAGTGCCAAGCGATTTAAGAGAGCATGGAGGAGACTACAGCAATGAATTAATCCTTGAAACTGGTGGGGAATACAATGTTACACTAAACTGGTTCCCGTATAGAGGTAGTGTAAACATATACTTAAACAATACACTAGTAGCCTCCAATGTAGGGCCACTAAATGAGACTGGCGGGATCCTTAACCACACCATTAAGATACCCAATCTGCGTACTGGTAGATACCTCTTCAGAGTTGTGGATAACAATGGTGTAGAGTACAACTTCACTGTAGGAGTATCAATGGTGCCATTCATTGAAGTTGTGCCAAGGGAGGGCTATGTGGGCGACACTGTCACTGTCCTAGGGCACAACTTCTTAGACTATGTCGGGCAATACATAACAATATACTTTGAGACCTGCGGTGGCCGATACGAATTGCTAGCAAACTTCACCACACCTGGTAGTGAGTGGAGCTATAGTATAGTAGTCCCTGTTGCGCCTGGTGGAAGCCGCGCTGTCCAAGTGAGGGACGCAAGTGGTACAAGCACTATCGCGTCTACAACGTTTAGAGTGTTGCCTAGGATTACAGTAGAGCCAAGCACTTTTGCAAGCAACTACACAGACTTAATTAGAGTAACAGGGCTAGGATTTGAAGCAGATGCAACTGTGCAGGTCAACGTTGATAATACATATGCAGGACAAGCCCAGTGCGATGAATGTGGAAACCTCACAGTACTACTGGTTGGCGGCGGATTCAGACCAGGACTACACGTTGTTGCAGTGTATGACTCCCTTCTAAGCGAGCTCCTAGCATATGCACACTTCACTGTGACTGAAGTTGGCGATGCCATAGTGAGCAAGATAGAGACATCGACAGGGGCTATGCTGGCAAGGCTAGAGGAGCTCAATGCCGTTATAACTGATGTTAATAACAATGTCGCTACAATTAAGTCTGACATTGGTGTTATTAAGGCTGACGTATCAGCCATAAAGAGCCTTGTTGAGAGCGGTAATGCTGTGTTAACTGGTATACAGGGCGATGTGGCTGTCATTAAGACAACTGTTAGCGATGTAAAGACTAGTGTTGGCACAATACTGGCAAGGCTGGAGGTACTCAATGCTGTTGTAACCATTATTCAAGATGGTGTTGCAAGAATACAGACCAGCATCGGCACAATAGCAGCTAATGTATCGACAATTAGATCCATAGTCGAGAAGAGCAATGCGATGCTGGTTGATGTTAAGGATGGTATTGCTGTCATTAAGACTGATGTAGGTACTATTAAGGCTGACGTATCAGCCATTAGACCTGTTATAATAAGTGTTGGAGATGACGTTGCAACTATAAAGACTGAGATTGGAAATGTGAAGGCGAGCATAGATGCTCTGAAGCCAGTTGTAACAAGCATAAACGGGACAGTGGCAACAGTAAATACAACACTTGGCGATGTTCAGGGCACTGTTGTAACAATTAAAGGCAATGTCGCAACAATCATGACTGATGTTGGTGTCATTAAGGCTGACGTATCAACTATGAAGTCTGGTGTGGCAGACGTTAAGGGAGGGGTGTCCACAGTATCAACAATGGTAATAATAGCCGTTGTGCTCTCAGTAGTAGCCGCAGCAACAAGCATATACTCAGTAATAGCACTGCGCAGAGCACTTGTACACTAAACCCTCCTTTCCCAAAACCAAGCAATGTTTTTAAATCAAAAACATTTTTTACTACAACGACCTCACACTTCTTCTCTCCAGCTCCTCACACAAGCAGGCAAATAAGAAACTATCCTAAAGCAGAGAAATAGTTGCCCCCACGCCACCTCACATCAAATATGGCTAGAGCACCTACCCCCAGAGCTTCTGACCCCCTTCCCACCCTGAAAGAGCGAGGCCCTCAGTTGTAAAGTTTTATTTTTTGTACAGAGAGTGGAGAGTTTGTATGGATGCTTCAGACTGTGAAAGGCTTGTTAAGAGTGTTGTTTCAAGACACAGGTTCTCTGAGGAGATCTGCTCTGGTGATGACTACAATACCCTCTTTTATGTGCTTAGGCTTCACCCCAGGCTTGTTGAGAAAACAAGGGGTTTAAACATTAAGTGTTTTGTTATTGAACCTAATCCGCTTGGTAAAGGCTATACGATATACGCTATCCTTGCTGATGGCTCAAAGGTTGACTGGAGCTATAGAAAGGCCTGCGCATCTATTAACAAGTCGAAAAGTGATATTAAGAAGCTTGACGTCTATATGGCTTTTAGGTTTGCGGTAAGTGAGCAAATAGAAGAGTTCATAAGGAGTAGAATGATTTGTGGAAAGGTTCTCGCTGATGATGGGAAGCCATGTGATAGAGGCGAAGTTGATGTTCACCACAAAGAGAATACATTTAGGGAGCTTGTCGATGAGTTCCTGAAGCTAAAGGGCCTTAGACTAGAACGTGTCGAGGTTGCCGATATCGGCATTGGAAAGGACTTAGCTGATGAAACGCTTAAGAAGGGGTGGTTAGAGTACCATAAGAAGTATGCTAAGCTAGCAATCCTTCCTAGAGAAACCCATAGACAAATCCATAGAGGATAACCATAGTCTACATTCTTCAGATGTAAACAAAACAATACTCTGAATCAAATTTTTAACACATTCTAACTATCTTGGCAAGCTTCTGCAAACTCACTCCACTTTCATCCATTAGCGCTAGTGCTGTTAGCTTTCTACTGTAGAAGAGGGGTTCAGCTCTCATATAAGTTTATATGTGTTGATGTGATTTTCATTGCCTCATCTTTGTTCCCCTTCATCGCTTCTTGGGGTTGCATCTGCTCGGGGGCGTTCAGGGGCACCCCGAGACCCCCACATCTTGGGTGGGGTGTGAACCTCTTGTAGAGGTTTATTGTTGCTACTACGTCTCTGTCTCCTATGAAATTACATTTGCCGCACTTTAGTGTTCTGTAGCCGTTGTCGGCCAGTCTGCTACCGCACTTCGGGCATTTTGATGAGGTTCCTCTAGGGCTAACCTTGGCTGCTCTCAATCCCCGCTCCCCCGCCTCGTACTCTACGCAGAACTGTACCCTCCTGTAGAACCACAGGGCAAGCTTTTTGTTGAACTTCTTATCTCTCTTGGTGCTCTCTCTAAGCCTGTCCAAGTCCTCCATGATTATTACTGAGTGGTGTTTGAGTGCTAGCTCTGCGACTAGGTCTCC
>CAZMQK010000045.1:0-5665 GCA_964568685.1 uncultured Ignisphaera sp. | reverse complement strand
CACACTGCTATACCGTGTTCTCATGCAGTTCGCCAGCGCTCCGCATTGAGGAGGATAAAGGCTTTTTAAGCTCAGTTTCTGGTACAGCCTCAGCAGGTGTACCTAGTCACAAGCTGGGTGTGACTATGGTGAGCAGAGAGCTCATTGAAAAAGCTAGGGATTTCCATGGGCACGTGTGCCCCTTCCTAGTGCTAGGCTTGAGGGCATCTGAAATAGCTTTGAGTAGGCTAGGCGCTAGGAGGGCTGGTGTTGCTGAGACCATTCGAGAGGATATTGTGGCTATTGTCGAGGTGAACAACTGCTTTGCTGATGGAGTTCAGATAGCCACTGGGTGTACCCTTGGAAACAACTCCCTGATATACGCAGACACTGGAAAGAATGCACTGACAGTGTTTAGAAGGGGTAGTAAGAGGGGTGTCAGAGTATACATAGACTCAGAGAAGCTTAGGGAAAAGCACTTCCCAAGAGAGGCTCTAGAGCTATTTAGAAAGGTTGTGGTTGAGAGGAGGGGTACTGGCGAGGAGGTGGAGAGGCTTCACAAAATATGGGGGGAGGTGGCCTTGAGGATGGCTGAACTACCAGAGGAGGACTTTGTCGTTCAGGAAGTGGAGATTGTTGAAGAGCCTGAGAGAGCACCAATATTTGAGAGCATTCGCTGCTCTAAATGCGGAGAGCTGGTGATGGCCCCAAAGGTCGTCTACATAGAGGGGGAGCCGTACTGCTCCACGTGTGCAGGCAGGGAAGTGCTTGCAGTAGTTGGCAGAGGCATTTCACCATCATTTCGCACTCCATTCAAAGTTGCAAAGCAGTTGAATGTGTAGGTGAGTCTCGGTGAGAAGAGCAATGAAGAGCACTGTGAAAACAGCCTTACTAATACTCATAGTTGTTGCTGTAATAGCCTCTCTCACTGTATACACCCACTTCTCGCATTCAAAACCAACACCAAGTGTCACAACACCAACACCTACAACCACACCTCAACAAGTAGCTACTCAAATTCAAACAACTGCAACGCAAACACCAGAAGAACCATACGTGCAGATCATCGATGTGCTGAACAGGACAGTGAGAATACCTAGGAACCTCAGCAGAATTGTGGCAATCGGGCCGGGGGCGCTTAGGCTCGTTACCTACATTAATGCAACCCACCTTCTTGTTGGTGTTGAGCAACTCGAGCTGAAGAGCTGCGTTGGAAGGGACTACGCTATGGCGTTCTGCGAGTTGTTCAGCAAGCTGCCCGTCATAGGCCCTGGAGGCCCTAGGAGCTTGCCAAACCCGGAGATGATTATGCAGGTAAAGCCTCAGCTCATAGTGATGTACAGGGGGTATGCTAGCCAATACCCACCTGAGAGGCTTGAGGCAGAGGTTGGTGTACCTGTCCTAGTCATAGACTATGGCGCGCCTGGGTATCTACAGATAGACTTCCTGAATAAGGCGTTAGCACTGTTGGGCAAGGCTCTTGGCAAGGAGGAGAGGGCAAGGCAATTAATAGAGTATATCAACTCCATTGAGCAGGATCTTCAGAACAGGGTTAAGAACATACAAAACAAGCCCTTGATCTACATAGGCGCCATATCCTATGCTGGTGCGCAGCCTTTTACAGCATCACAAGCTAGGTTCGCCCCACTTGTACTGCTAAACACTTCGTCTATAGTAGATAGTCTAAAGCCTGAGGGTGGCTACATCCAAGTTGACTTTGAGTATTTGCTGGAGAAGCAGCCTGACTACATATTTATTGATGAAAACAATTTGAGGGTTGTCTTAGACGACTTCTCTAAGAACAGAGAGCAGTACTGCAGCCTCAAGGCCTTCAGGGAGGGGAGGGTCTACGGGGTGCTACCCTTTAACTGGTATCACACAAACATTGCAACAGCACTTGCGAACGCCTACTTCATGGGCAAGGTCCTGTACCCAGAGGCCTTTGCCGATGTTGACCCTGTTCAAAAGGCTAATGAGATCTTTGAGGTGTTTGTTGGAAAGCCTCTCTACCAAGAATTTGTTAATGGCGGGTACCAGGGCTTTGCGAACCTCAGTGATGTGTTTAAGTGTGGCTAGCCTATGAGTAGAGTAGAGAAGTTATTTAAACTAAGAAAGCTTTTTCTACTTGTGCTTCTGCTCCTTCTCCTCCTGCTCATACCGCTATCCATATCAATTGGGACTCTCGGGGCTACACTACTTGACGCACTCAGGCTCCTACTTGGCGACAGTAGCATTCCAATTGAGGTTAGGGCTGCATTGCTACTGAGGCTCAGAAGGGTGTTAGCGTCAATTGCTATAGGTGTTGTCCTAGGTGCTGGAGGCGCTTGCATGCAGGCTGTGCTCAGAAACCCTATGGCATCCCCCTTCACCTTAGGCATCTCCCATGCGGCAGCTCTTGGCGTTGCGCTATCCCTGCTACTCGGTGTTGCAGGTTCTACGCGGTACAGAGTTGTGTACATTCACAACCCTTATATCCTGCCCATCTTTGCCTTCACCTTCTCACTACTCCAAGTTGCTATAATCCTTGCCCTAGCCTACAGGGCTAAGCTTACTGAAAGGGCTTTGATACTAGCTGCAGTGGCTATGAGCTTCTTCTACCAAGCTATCCTAAGCTTGGTTCAGTACCTAGCGTTAAATGAGCTTCAAGTGGCTATGGTTGTCTTCTGGACCTTTGGCGACGTTGGTAGGGTTGACTGGGTTGCACTTAGAGTACTGGCTGTTGTTGCTGGAGTGCTTGCTGTGTACTACATTACTAGGTCTCTGGATCTAGACCTGATCTCCCTTGGGGATGACGTGGCTTACGCTAGTGGGGTAAACCCAAAGAGGCTTAGGCTAGAGGCAACCATAGTTAGTGCTTTTGGGGCTTCTGTTGCCACTGCTTTCGCTGGTGTAATAGCTTTTCTCTGCTTAGTAGCACCGCATATAGTGAGGCTTGTCGTCGGGAATAGCCACAGGTACCTAGTGCCAGCCTCAATGCTTGTAGGAGCAGTGCTACTGCTAGTAGCTGATGGTATTGGGAGAACTGTTGTGAACCCCGTCATACTGCCCGTGGGCATTGTGCTATCCTTTATTGGAGCACCACTACTGCTCTACCTCCTCCTTAGGGGTGGTGGGTAGTGGCCTTGATAAGGATTCAGGGTGTTGAGGTCAGGTACAACAGCATTAAAGCGCTTGACAATGTTTCAATGGATGTGAGTGAGGGTGAGGTTGTAGCTGTGCTAGGCCCTAATGGCAGTGGGAAGACAACACTGCTTAAGGTGATTGACGGTATTCTGAAGCCTGTTAAAGGCTCTGTATACATAGACTCTAAGAGTGTTCTCCGGATGAGCAGAAGGGATGTGGCAAAGCTCGTGGGCTTTGTCCCTCAGCGCGTAAACGTGATGCACGGTGTGAAGGTTATAGACTTTGTGGTAACTGGCAGAAAGCCACACGTAGACTTTGCGCCAACAGCTAGAGACATAGGGATAGCGCTAAAGTACCTGAAGTACGTTGACGCAGAGCACTTAGCGGAGAGGGACATTACAGAGCTAAGTGGTGGAGAGTTTCAGAGAATCCTCATAGCCAGAGCCCTTGCCGCAGAACCCCGCATACTCCTCTTAGATGAGCCTACAGCTAACCTGGACATGAAGTACCAGCTAGCAATTCTCGACATTATAGCAAGGCTCTCAAAAGAGAAGAGGCTTACGGTAGTGATGACTCTTCACGACTTAACCCAAGCCTACAGATATGCAGAAAAAGCTGTTTTCTTAAACAACAGCAGGGTGTACGCCATGGGGAGAGTTGAAGAGGTGATGAGTGAAGAGGTGATAGAGGCTGTCTACGGAGTGAAAGTCAAGGTAATACCAAGCCTAAGAGCAGTCATAGCGGTCTCTTAAAGCACGAGCATGGCTATGACAGTGCCTAGTAATTAGCGCCCTTTTCGCACATCTCCTCTACTAATTTCATACCGGGCTCAGTGTCACCCCCCATGCCCCCTACCCTGAGTACCTTCTCTAGCTGCAGTCAACATTAACCTTGATATGCTCATGAACTGCAGTGCTTCTAAAGCCAACAACTCTACAGCAGAATGCAAAATCATCATTTAAAGGATCTGCTTTATCTAAACTCGCACCCTGCGCTAATGTATAGCCCTCAACCCCAAGCCCTAGAGAAGGAGCTGCTCTATTGACTATACACACTAGGTAGGGTCTGCACTTGTAGGAGGTATTGCGCCATGCCTTAAACGTGTGGGAGAGCTTGCCTATAGACGCTTCTCGGCTGTTGAGAGGGGGTTTGGTGTTAGATTGTGTAGTGCTTCCACGGCGTGTACCTCCCCCTTATCGGCACTTCGTAGCCACACCTAGGGCACTTGTACTTGTCGCCATCCCTGTCAAGATTGAACTCCCACACCCTATACCACCTTCTGTATACCAGCATCTTGCCGCACTTTGGGCACCTTGTGGACTCTAGCTCTGGGTCGTGGACGTTGCCTATGTAGACGTACTCAAGCCCCTCCCTCTTAGCCCTCTGCACAATTGCGTAGAGCTTCTCAATAGGTGTTGCAGGCTCGCTCCACTTGTGCGCAGGGTAGTACCTGTTTACGTGTAGGGGCACCTTCTCCCCCAGCACCCTTAGGTGGTTGTCTATAATCCACTCCACACACTCTTCAAAATCGTTTGTACTTGTGACCACGAGGTACACCATCTCCACATGACCACCCATGTCAAGCACGGTCCTCGCATTTCTAAACACCACGCTGTGGTCTATGCTGGGCAAAGCCCTCTTCATCTTTGGGCACCCCTTGATATCAACGCTCCACCCATCGTAGCCAGCCTCAACAAGGGCTTTGACAGCCTCTGGGGTCTGATACCCATTTGTAACTAGCATGAGGTAGAGTCCGCTCCCCCTAGCAACCTCAGCTAGGTCCAGTAGGTAGTCGAAGTTCACCGTGGGCTCGTTGAAGCTTGCACTAAAGCCATTGTCACCCACCTCCACAGCCATTTTGAAGAGCTGCTCTGGAGGAGTATAATCATCACTCTCCCTTGGGGGCCTGAAGCTCAGGTGATGGTTTTGGCACCAGGGGCAGTAGAAGTTGCAGCCCCAGGTGGAGAATGTTAGGGCTGTGCTATTTGGCCAGTAGTGGAACAGAGGCTTAACCTCTATAGGCCTGCTCTCCACAGCGCTAACCCTGCCATACCCAACGTGCTTAAGCACCCCACCAACATTCCTATACGAACCACACACCCCAACCCCACCCTCTATGACTACGCACCTCCTCTCACACACCAAGCACTGCACACCACTATCAACAGCTCTCCAAAGCCTAGCATCCCTAGCCATAGTGAAGAAGCCTGCATTCACGCGGCTACTCATAGACTCAAGCCCTGCAACAGTGCAATGCTCTCTAGGGCACTATGTGTGGCTTAGGAAGTTTAAAGCAGTTATACAAGGTCTCCCGTTTGTCCCTAGGTGTTCATCTTTACTGTTTTATGTTTGCTTGTTGCATCTAGGGGGCTCCACCTCGCCCACGCCCCACAGGCTATTGGCGTGAGGTCGTGGACTGCCGCCGAGCCAAGCGGCACGGGGCCCTCATCTACCAGAGGCCCGCTCAGGGGTTCAGCTCTTATGCTGGTTTATATGAGTTGATGTGATTTTCATTGCCTCATCCTTGTTCCCCTGCACTCCGCTCGGGGCTTCATTGGGCTTG
>CAZMQK010000044.1:1036-5914 GCA_964568685.1 uncultured Ignisphaera sp. | reverse complement strand
CTCTCTCGCTGTAGTTTCTCAGCGCCCACTCTTCTTTAACCAGCTCCTCATTTAGAACTGTTTTCAGCCACGCCACAGTATCTCCACCGCTCCTCACCCTCATTGAGTACCCGAGTAGGATTCTCCTAAGAGGCTGGCTGGGGGTCAGTTTAGCGCGGTGTATTAGTGCCTCTACATGGGATGTGAAGTAGACTAGGGTGTCGCGGTGTATTATCTTCAGCTCCTTTGAGATTGCTGGAAGCAACTTGATTTTGCTGAGCTTTTCAATGGCGTACTGTATGCCAGCCTTAACGTGCTCTAGGGCTAGGAAGAGCAGGAGAAACCACTTTAGCTCCACCTCTAGGGACTTGCTATGGCTGCTCACGCTTAGAAGGGGCTTGATCACTACAGCTATGAATAGAAGTAGGGGGACTAGGGGAACCAGGGCTAGGCACGCAACTCCGTACTGCACTGAGAAGAGAATTGCGAGAGAGGCTACTGGCACAGTAGTTAAGATAATGCTCACCCTCCTCCTAATGCTCACTTCATCCACGCTCTGCAAGCTCATGACAACACACCTCCTATACAGCTTAGCAATGCTCCTCGAAGCATCTGCCGTCCAGAGGACAAATGCCGGTACGGCAAAGAGGCTCGTGATGTAGGTGCCATAGACAGCGGCTTTCAGAGGATTACGCAGAATCTCTAGTGGTGACACAACCTTAATTCTCTCAATGTTTTGCAGTAGAACAAGAGTCTCTACAACAAGTACAAGCAGAGTTACCGCAAAACCCGCAAAATAGCCAGCGCTACCACCACGCCTCTGCCTACCCACACCACTATCCACGTTCACAACAACCCCCACAACTACTCAACAACTTAAAAGATGTGTAGCTAAGCAACTCTAACACGCCTCCCAGGGGCTGTTTCGTAGTTGGTTTTTATGGGTTGTGTTTATGTGTTCTGACTTTTAGCTACTTTATTGGGGTTTGCCTAGGTGGTGAGAGCTCTGCTCTGAGACTAGGTGGAGTAGCTGTAGATGAGGGCCTTGCGCTGTTGCACTTGACAGCCACTCACAAACCCACAGCGATAGCACGTGAGGTGTAAGCGAGGTGAAAACCCCTAAACACAACAAATAAACATGAATCAATGATAATAAGCATCTAGAGACAAACGGCTGGCAGATGCAAGAGTCGTTGAGGAAGTACATGGTGGTGAGCCGCAAAACCAACGCATATGAGCGGCTGTGAACCACCACACTACCGAGAAACGGTAATTATCAGAATTCGCTAATTTTCAACAACACCAATATGCGTAAACTCGTTGTGAGAATAAGAAGTAGCCAAGGGCTGTGGTCTGCGGCTAGTAGGGTATGCTTGCATATAAGCTTATTGCCTAGGCTTAAGACCTCAGATAGAGAGGAGGCGCTTTGTGTAAGCCCTTGTGTAGGGTGTCTGTGGGTGGGGTTGTGTGAGTGGGGGTAGGGAGGTGAGGAAGACTTTTGTAGCGCGAGCAGACCTCCTCGAAAAGCTTCTGAACCTCGCTAAGAGCAGGGGGGTGACGCTCTACGCTTTTGTGAACCAGGTTCTCCAGGTCGTGCTCGAGGTGGAGGGTAGGGGGACGGACTTGAGGAGGGTTTTCGAGGAGTGGAAGGAGTGGGCTAGGGTCAGGAGCTATGGCCTGGCTCTAGTCCCCGCTACCCTGTGGAGTGAGGTTGTTGAGGAGGCCTATGGGTGGGCTGGGGAGCGCCTTGTTGAGGTGAGTAGGGAGGCTGGGGAGTGGATTGCTAAGAGGATCACCTCTAGTGGTGAGCCAGAGCCTCTGAAGGAGCTAGAGCACATTGTTAAGCTGCTTGCATCAAACTCGCCAGAGCTCCTCTTTGAGGTGAGCACACAGGGAGTGAGGGTGAGGATAGCGAACCCGAGGCTATCAAAAGCGCACGCCGAAGTACTTGCAGCAATAATAGAGGGTGCTCTCAGTAGCCTAGGCTACGAGGGGGTTGTGAAGGAGGTGGGCCCAGGGCTCATAAGGATTGAGGCTTGGAGGGGTGGTGATGCCGAGGGAGCGCAAGGGTAAGAGGCTAGTCTACGTCTCAGAAGACGTCGCTAAAGATTTGCTAGAGTACGCTACAAGAGCTGGGGTGCCACTGCAGAGGCTTGTCGATGAGGGGCTGAGGAGCGTTATCGAAATGCTGAGGAACGGAGTGTCCCCAGGGGAGCTCAAAACCCTCATAACAATGGCGCACTACCAGAGGGCCTCAGGCCTCACCCTAGTGCCAGTAGAGGTGCTGAGGCACCTTGAGAAGAGGTGCAGCCAGGAGGAGCTCAACGATGTGTGGAGAGAGGCTGGGTGCTGGTACGGAAAGTACCTAAAGGAGAAGGCAGAGAACCCGGCAAAGCACTTAGCAGAGCTCCTAAGGGCGACAAGGTGGGACTTAGACGAGGTCGAGGCTAGAGACAATGGGGGTGAGGTGACCTTTAGGTGCATCTCATCAACACTCACAAAGGAGGAGACAAGCCACCTCAGGAGCTTTATAGAGGGGGCTATGAACTGCCTAGGCTACGCCACTGCAAGCAGAGAGGAGGTCAGGGGAATAGTGATACTCAAGTTCAAGAAGCAGTGAAAAATTCTGTAAAAAGCAAACAAGTTCTGTACACACAAAACAGCTAATACGTTCAGCCTGCAGACAAAACCCTTAAATAGGGGTCCCAATGCAAATTAGTATACGAAAAGGTGTCTAAATGAGTAGGAAAACCCTCTCAATACTACTCACAACACTAATGCTACTAAACATAGCACTAGCAGCTCTAACACCACTAATAATACCAACTGTAAAGGCAGCTAGAGGAAACCCAATACTAGCAGCTGTAGATACTGACTTTACTAACTTTTACGACATTGTGGAGGCTAGCTACAATGTTTCAATTAAAGCTGGTGAATTGGAGGTTTCAAAAGTCGATAATGATCCGACTTACGCTGGGTGGAAATTTGCAATATTGTTTGCTAAAGCTGGTCAGTGGATAGTGAGCTTTGATGGCTCGCAATTCTACCTCTACATAAGTGACAACGGTCTTGCACAGCTCAATACCACTACAGACATAAGGTATGCTGGGCCCTTTAAGGTATCAGACCTCGTTACAGAGGGTCTAAAGAGCTACACCTTTAGCTACCCAGCTCTAAAAGGTGGTCAAGCAACATTCTACATAGGAAACGTCTCAATTGGTGGCATATACTACTCGCTGATAATAGGCCCCATACCATTTGACATCACAGTTGATTACAAATACATCAAGATATTCGATGGCCTCACCACTCAAGTTGCTGTAAGCAGAGCTATAGTTGATGTACTGCCATCAATCTCCTTAGAGCCGGCATGGGGTCCTGGAGGCAGAATGGTTACCCTAAAGGGTGTAGCTCTACAGCCAAACGCATTACTAAACCTAACATACAGCGGAGCTAATGCTAATACTGATGTCTTTAGTCAAGTGTGGACAGATTCCAAGGGTAAGTTCAGCTACACATGGAGCATAAGGGACCTGAAGAATGAATGGACCGGCACTGGTCTTATACCTACAGATACTATTGAAATACATGTGTGGTACAACGAAACAGGCGCCTACATAGACTATGTTTCATATACAGAGTATAGAAGGGCATTTGTACAACTACGCTCACAACAAGTCGGGGATGAGCCTCTACCCTTTACAAGTCTCTACGAAGGTGCAGGCAACAATACTCTAACTGTTAACGCCTACGTGTTTGACACTATTGTGATTGCTGGTGCTTGGTGGAACCCGAGGTACGCTGTAGAGATATATATTAGTGGAAATAAAGTGGCATCAACACTGCCAAACGAGACCCACGGCTTCTTCAACACATCATTCACAGTGCCTGAGCTCCCAAGTGGTAGCAATGCTGTTGAGGTTAGGAATGGTGATGTGCGCTACATCTTCACGATTAATGTGCTACCAACACTCATACTAGTGCCTAAAGAGGGCTACATAGGTGACGAGGTTCAGGCATTTGTATATGGCTTCCCAGCCAACTCCCTAGTCAATATATACTGGGACAAGCTCTGCGAAGACAGTACTCCAAAATATGACGTTAATATTGTTAATGGTACTACAGGTCCTGACGGAAAGTTCAACGTGACAGTTAAGTTCAATGTGCCAAAAGCACCAGGAGGAGCACACACAGTGACGGCTAAAGCAGGTACAATCTCCGCAGATGCTACGTTTACAGTGTTACCGAGGATAAGGCTTGATGTGACAACATTCAACGCTACCTATGGCAAAGTTGTTAAAATTGTTGGCGAGGGCCTCGACCCTGCTGTGCTCTATCATGTGGCTGTGGATAACAGCTACCTAGGGTCACTCAACTGCGATAGTTGTGGCTATGCTGAAGGGAAGATCATTGGCGCTGGGTTTAGGCCAGGGCTTCACGCAGTTGCACTATATAGTAATACAATAAACAATCTTGTTGCACACACGTTATTCCATGTGACTCTAGAAGGCGATATCCTAGCAATACTCTCTGATACTCTTGGCAGTGCGATAGCTGACCTGCAGTCCATGTTAAGTAGTGTGCAGGGCGATGTAGCTGTCATTAAGACTGATGTTGGTGTTATTAAGGCTGACGTATCGACAATAAAGAGCCTTGTTGAGAAAAACAATGCCATGCTGGTTGATATTAAGGATGGCGTTGCCATTATTAAGACTGATGTTGGTGATGTAAAGACTAATGTTGACACAATACTAGCAAGGCTGGAGGCGCTCGATTTTGTTGTAGCCACTATTCAAGATGGTGTTGCAAAAATACGGAGCAGCATAGGTTCAATAGCAGCTGATGTATCGACAATAAAGAGCCTTGTTGAGAAAAACAATGCCATGCTGGTTGATATTA
>CAZMQK010000044.1:0-936 GCA_964568685.1 uncultured Ignisphaera sp. | reverse complement strand
AGGATGGCGTTGCCATTATTAAGACTGATGTTGGTGTTATTAAGGCTGACGCATCAGCCATTAAACCTGTTATAATAAGTGTTAGAGATGACGTTGCAATTATAAAGACTGAGATTGGAAATGTGAAGGCGAGTATTGACGCTTTGAAGCCAGTTGTAACAAGCATAAACGGGACAGTGGCAACAATAAATACAACACTTGGCGATGTTAAGGGCACCATTATAACAATTAAAGACAATGTCGCAACAATCATGACTGATGTTGGTGTTATTAAGGCTGACGCATCAGCTATGAAGTCTGATATGACAGATGTTAAGGGAGGGGTGTCCACAGTATCGACAATGGTAATAATAGCTGTTGTGCTCTCAGTAGTAGCTGCAGCAACAAGCATATACTCAGTAATAGCACTACGCAGAGCACTTGTACACTAAACCCACCTTTCCCCAAACCAAACAATGTTTTTAAATCAAAACATTTTTTACTGCAACGATCTCGCAGTTCTTCTCCCAGCTCCTCACACAAGCAGTCAAATAAAAACTATCCTAAAGTAGAGAAATAGTCGCCCCCACCTCTCATTAAACATGGCTAGAGCACCTACCCCCAGAGCTTGTAAATATTCAGTAGCACTAACTCATACAAATCCACATGAGATTCGAAACAGTAGCCGAGGGCCGGTCTCTAGGAGTGCTCTAAGCTATGCCATCCTTTTCTGTAAATCAAACACTACTCTAAATCAATTTTAACACATTCTAACTATCTTTGCAAACTTCTGAAAACCCCTCCACTTTCATCCATTAGTGCTAATGCGATTAGCTTCTACTGTAGAAGAGGATCTGACGACACGGCGCTTGCATGGAGTGGGTTAATGGTAATGATAATTGTTTTGGCGCCGCGGCCGGGATTTGAACCCGGGTCACGGGCTCGACAGGCCCGCAT
>CAZMQK010000043.1:0-6654 GCA_964568685.1 uncultured Ignisphaera sp. | reverse complement strand
GGAAGGGTACAGTTCTGCGTAGAGTACGAGGCGGGGGAGCGGGGATTGAGAGCAGCCAAGGTTAGCCCTAGAGGAACCTCATCAAAATGCCCGAAGTGCGGTAGCAGACTGGCCGACAACGGTCATAGGACGCTGAGGTGTAGTAGATGTGGCTTCGTAGGAGACAGGGATGTGGTTGCAACAATAAACCTCTACAAGAGATTCACACTCCACTCAAAATGTGGGGAGCACGGGGTCTCCCTGAACGCCCCCGAGCCCGGTGAAGCCCCAAGCGGGGTGCGGGGGAACAAGGATGAGGCGATGAAAATCACATAAACTCATATAAACTCACATAAGAGCTGAACCCCTAAGTAGCGCTAAAAAATAAATAGTGTTGCTTAGGTGCTCAAGGCCGTGCCAATGGGTTTATGTGCTTACTGCAACAGCTTTTTAGCACTGGCACTGCTACCAGTTACTGGCGGTGCTACCAGTGCTATTTGACCTAGCCCCTAAGGCAAGTAAGAGAGACTTTTACGACTTCGAAGCTGAGCTCGAGCAGCTCTACAAGTTTTACCTAAGTGCTAGAGTAGTTGCTGTTAGCGGCCCTAGGAGGACTGGCAAGACGAGCCTCATCCTAACGTTTTTGAATGAGTACAGAGTCCCTAGCGTGTTTATTGACTGTAGGAGAGTTGCTCTATCTCCTTATGGAGTCAGCTTTAGGGGCTTTGTAGAGGAGCTTACAAGGGCTTTGAACAGCTTCTTAGAGAGGCTTAGGGGGAGGGCTGAGAGGCTGTTAGAGCTCTTGAAGAGTGTTAGAGGTGTTGAGGTTGACCTGGCAATGGCTAGGGTGGCGCTGGGCTGGGGGAGGAAGAGGAGGCCTAGCCTCGCTGAGCTTCTCGAGAGGGTGGACAGGTTTGCTAGCGAAGAGGGGGTGAGGGTAGCGCTAGTGCTTGACGAGTTGCAAGAGCTACAGCCTCTAAACATAGACTTCTCAAAGCTCTTAGCCTATGCATACGACCACCTCGCAAACACTGTGATTATAGTGTCTGGCTCGCAGATAGGGCTTCTCTACGACATGCTGGGGGTCGACAACCCTGAGTCACCGCTCTACGGAAGAGCTGTAGCAGAAGTCTCAATGAGGAGGCTACCGAGGGATGAGGCTGTGGAGTTTCTTGAAAAAGGCTTTGCAGAGCTCGGGGTAGAGGTCGAGAAGAGCGTTATTGAAGAGGCTGTGAACACGCTCGACGGCGTTATTGGGTGGCTAACATACTTTGGCTGGAGCTACGCAAATGGCGTTCGTAGCCTAGGAGAAGTGCTAGACATGGCTGCTAAGCAAGAGGCTGAAGAGCTGAAGAGGTTCCTAGCGAAGACGAGGAGTGAGCGGAGGTACAGAGAGATACTAAAGGCTATAGCTAGTGGGAAGAGCAGGTGGAGCGAGATAAAGAGGGCTCTAGAGGTCGCTGAGGGTATAGAGATAGACGACAGCAACTTCAGCGACCTCCTCAAGAAGCTCATTAAGGCGGGCTTCATAGAGAAGAGAGGAGAGGCGTACACAGCCCCAGACCCAATAACCCTTAGAGCTATAGAGAAGCACCTATAGCGAGACTTGAAAGCATAGGCCACTTTAGATGTGTAGAGCGAGGTTTAAATTGCGGGAAGCCACCGTAATTTCTAGGCGCAGAGAGGCGCAGCCCCAATGGGTAGCGTGTTTAGAGAGAATTTTAACTCAATTCTCCTAGCCGTTATCCTAATCCTAGTGGGTGGCAGTATTGTTGCAACTCTCCACGGCTTTAGCACTGCTCTGCTAACCTCTCTCGACCTTGCTGTGCTGGGCACAGTACTCATGTGCAGAGGGCTTGTTGAGAAGGATGCTAGTGAGAAGAAGTTCTACGCTATCTGGGGCTTAGTGCTCTACTCTTTTGCTATAGCCGTGGCCACCTCCGCCACCTTCTCAACACTAGTCGGAATTGCCGTACTCTTTGTGTGCTTAGGTCTAGCAGTGCTCTTTGCCGTGCTATACTAAGAATACTTTTATACTCTACACAGCTATACAGCACTTTTGAGTGAGGCCTATGGTTAGGCGCTTAGCCGCATTAGAAAAGCTTCTCAACACTCTACCCGGGTTCAGGGGGTATAGAAAGAAGGAGCACGTTAGAGAGGATGACAAGCTCGTCAGGGAGTACATTGTTAGGATTCTGAGTGAAGCAATTAGGGATCTTGAGGAGGCTATTGCAAACCTAGCTGAGTACGACTTTAAAACAGCTGAAATCTACGACACTATCCTAAGGGACTTGAGGACTGCTACAGACAAGATTAGGTGGGCTGAGCACGGCTACGCACCCCACTACAACATTGCTAAGATCCAGGAGGAGGACTTGGAGAAGATTAGGGAGGTTGACAGCAGCCTTGTCGACGATGCTGAGAAGTTGAGGGGCTTTGTAAGCGATTTGAAGAAGGACGCCATGCTTAAGAACCCTGTTAGGGATAGAGCACCCCAGCTAGCTCAGCTTATAAGCGATTTGAGGAGCCGGCTCATTGAGAGAGAGAAGATTGTGAGGGGCTGGGCACAGTAATTTTCTCTACAATTTATTAGCGTAGTGCACTAGCTATAGTACTTAGAGGTGTGTATGAGTGGTTGCAAATATTCTTGGGAAAATAGTCGGTAAAGCAGGTGGCAAGGTGAGTGGCTTTCAGCCAAAGCTCATAGAGTGGAGGGATGCGACTCCAAACGACATTGTGTGGAGGTATCCAGAGGAGGTCATCCCATGGGGCTCAATAGTCGTTGTCAAGGAGTGGGAGAGGGTGGTGTTCTACAGAGATGGGAAGGTCTACGGGCTCCTCAGCCCAGGGAGGCACGTTCTAGACACTCAAAACGTTCCATTCCTCCAAGGCCTTGTCGAGGGCGTTTATGGGGAGAGCATCTTTAGGGCAATAGTGATCTTCGTCAATGTTAATAGGCTTCAGGGTAAGTTTGGTGGTAAGAGCCAGACTATAGAGCTAGTCCCAGTCTCTTTTCACGGCGTGTACTACTATAGGGTTGCAGACCCTGTCCTCTTTGTGAACAAGGTTGTTGGGCCTGACTCTAGGTTCACTAGAGAGGAGCTAGACGACTATATAAGGGGCTACTTCCTGACCAAGCTCATGGCATTCATAAGTAGCTCTAGCATTAGAGACCTCTACATGAGGGCTGAGGAGGCTGGTAAGAGGGCTTTGATGGTCCTGAGGAAGGCTTTTGACGAGATTGGGCTCACGCTAGAGGACATACAGTTTGAGGGTGTGGATGTGCCCCCAGAGTACAGAGAGAGGATGTTCTGGCTCAGCCAGGGGACCTCAGCAGCATACCTAGTTCAGCAAGAGACAGCGAGAAAGTTTGCAGAGGCTATAGAGAAGACGCAGGCAGGGGGAGCAGCTTTTGGGGCAGGGGTAGTCGCAATACCATGGGCACTGCAGCCCCCACCACCACAAGCACAGCAACCCCCAGCGCAACAGCCAGCTGCAGCAGGTGTTGTAGCACCTACACAGTATGTCGCTAGGTGCCCCTACTGCGGAGGCTCACCAATACCAACAAACGCTAGGTTCTGCCCCTACTGCGGTAGGCAGCTCAAGTGGTGCCCAAGTGGGCACGTGGCTCCTGCTGAAGCCAACTTCTGCCCTATTTGCGGGGCTAAGCTAGGGTAAAGGGTTTTTGCAGATGTCTGTAGAGGGTTTTAGGTGTGTAAACTGTGGAGCGCCTCTAGAGGTGTCGCCAGAGACAATTGCTACTATGTGTGGCTACTGCGGCTACTTGAACTGGGTTAGAGCAGGTCTGAAGGAAGAAGTGCTGGTGGTCAAGCCACTTGATGAGAGGGAGTTGCTGAAGAGGCTCCAGGGATTTGCATCTAGAAGAGGGCTTGGCGGAGTGCTTAAGGAAGAGAACATTGTTAGTAGAGCATTCATTGCAGTGCCATACTACTTTGTTGACGCAACGGCGGAGGCTGATTACAGTGGCAAGGTCGCGGTCCGCGTGAGTAAGTGCAGGAGGGAGAAGAACAGGGAGGTGTGCTGGACAGAGTCGCGAAGCGTGTTTGTGAAGGGTGTCTACGGGCCCTACGGAAATAGAATACCTGTTGTTGCTAGAAGGGGTGCTGAAACAGTCTCTATAAAGGCCTTAGCGAGTAGGTACATGGGGGGCAGGGTCGAGGCTTTGCCAATAGAGAGCGCTGGGCTTGGCAAAGGCTTTTGGAGAGGGGTGCTCTCTATAGAGGTCGACAAGGGGGTCGCCATGGACATAGCGCTCAACACTCACTTGAACAAGCTGAGAGAGATTGTGACAAACGAGATTAAGAGAGAGGCTGAGAGAATTGCTAGGAGGTGGGGCGAAACTGTTGTTGGCTCCACAATTATTTGGAAGAGGATAACGCCAAAGAACGTCAAGGTAGTCGCATCAAAACCTGTTTTGCTCCCCATGTACATAGCCTCCTATAGGTATGGGAATGAGCTGTACAGGGCTATTCTATGCGGCTGGGATGGGGATGTGATAGTGCTTGAAAAGCCTGTGAAAGCTAGTGAAAGGGCTTTGTGGGCTGCTTTAGCAGCTTTAACAGCAGGGCTCTTAGGTGGCTTGGGCATCGCTACACTAGCAGTATACGTAGGCTTTCTGCTCATCATCCTCGGGTTCGCAACCTCGTGGTACTGCATGAGGAGAGCGCTAGCCCCAGTAAAGGCGAAGATCTTTGGAGCTAGTGCTCTGGGGGCTATGGAGAGGGGGCTTGAGAAAGCCTTTTCACTCGCTAGGTGGTGGACGTGAGCGAAGGTGGGGCTAGGTTCACGTGCCCATTTTGTGGAGCTGGTTTTGAAGCCCCCAAAACATTTGTGTATGCTACATGCCCTTACTGCGGAACAACGTTTAGAGTTGATAAGCCAGAGGCTCAGGTAGAGCACTACCTCTTTGCAGTGAACTTCGATAAGAACGCAGCCTACAGACTAGTGAAGGACTTCGCACTGATGCAGGCTGGGGTGGCTGAGGACTTTGAGAGCTCAACAGAGTTTGCATCTGCATATCAGCACTTTGTGCCTCTGTACATATTTGAGGTCAACGTTAAGGCTCTTTGCAAGGGCGAGAAGGTGGAGACTAGTGAGGAGAAGGTTGAGATAGATGTCCACGGGGGTGAGGAGGTAGCCTATGTGGTCACTCCAGCTACCCACGCTCTGCCAATAGGCGTACCACAGGGCTACAGCTTTCCAGCGAGGAGCAGGAGGTTCTTCAAACCCTCTGTGCTAAAGGACGGGGTGTACCTACAGCCTTCGCTAGACCCAGAGCACGTCTTCTCCACGGTAAAAGAGCCTTACCTAAGGAAAGCTGTTTCAGAAGCGCAGACAGCGTGTGGAAGTGCTTATGAGGTTGTGGACAACTCAAAGTACATTGGCTTAGCGCACTACCCATTCTGGCTCATAAGGTACAGGTATAGGGGGAGAGAGTACACAGCAGTTGTTGACGCATCAGATGGCACGGTGCTCTACCTAGAGTACCCGATGAGCGCTAGGGGGAGGGCAGCGGGCTTAGCAATGGGCATAGTAGCAACACTCTCTGCAGGCTTAGTTGGCGGAGCGATAACAACGCTAATAGCAAAAAGCTTTACACCAGGGGTCATCGGAGGCGCCATAGCGTCTATCCCAGCCCTAGTAGTAGCAGTACAGAGGTTTGCAAGATTCAGAGGAGTGTACAGGTTTAAGCCATCAGAAGAAGCAGTGTTTGCACCAGTAAGGTGAGTCGTCTATGAGGTTGTAGAAGAGGAAAATCACATCAGTTAGCATTAGTGGAAGTCCTAGCCTCACCATAGAGGGCGGGATAGGCCCAGCAGCAAAACCCTCTCCCTATAGCCCTCTATAGGCGAGCCCTTCAATACCCTTAACCACAAGAGCTGGCAACACGCTAAGGCAAATGCTATGTGTAGGTCAGTAGGGTGGCTAGGAGTAATAGGTTCTCATCACCGATCTTGCGCAAGACTATTGGGCTATTATGGTGGTAGTCGCACCTAGATGCTGGCTTACACCTAGTGGTGGGAGTAGAGGCGCTAAGGTGCGCAACTCCCTCTAACAGTTTAAACGCTTTAACAGATACTAAGAGCTTATAAACTTTTTCCAAGTAATTATGTACAGAAGTGGTGTTTACTTGAGTAAAAAGATTAGCATCATGTGTGCAGCTATCTTAGTGATGGTGCTAGTGCTCTCCTGGGCTCTTCACGACATGAGTGCGGCCCTAGGGCAAACCTACGTTACCATCTACATAAGGCCTGATGGTAGTGTTGAGCCCTTGAATGCCCCAATTACGACTAGTGATAAGCGCTACTATAAGCTGACGAGCGACTTGGTTGGGGGCATAGTTATAGAGAGGAGTGGTATAGTAGTTGATGGTGGTGGGCACGCTCTTACTGGGAGGGTCAGACAGGGGTCTATGGACATAGGCTTGCTGGTGCTGGCAAGCAATGTACTCATAACAGGCTTTAGGCTTCACGACTTCAGCGAAGCGCTAATTATTTTGAATGCCACTAGCGTTGAGGTCAGCAAGTGCACAGTAGTTGGCAACTGGGAGGGGGTTCACATAATTAGCTCTACTAATGTGCTTGTACACAACAACATAATGAAGGACAACGCGCCATCAATACGCTTAGACAACTCAACTTATGTTGAAGCAAG
>CAZMQK010000042.1:0-7141 GCA_964568685.1 uncultured Ignisphaera sp. | reverse complement strand
AAGGTGAGCAGGGCTATGGTTGGTGAAGAGATGTATTATGAAGGAGACGAGGAGGTGGAGGCACTACTTGAGAGAAGGTATAGAGAGATGCTCGCGAGAAGAAGAGAAGCTGAGTTAAGGAGAAGACAAGCTGAAGAAGAGGCAAGGAGGCAGGAGATACTCAGAGTCATTTTAACGCCAGAGGCCAGGGAGAGGCTATCAAATATTAAGCTTGTGAGGCCGGAAATAGCCAAGGCTGTGGAAGATAGATTAATAGCACTGGCACTCCAAGGCAGGATAACTCAGCCGTTGTCAGACGAGGAGCTGAAGAGTATTTTAGCAGAAATATATGAAAGGACTAGGAAAGATTTCAGGATAAGTATCCGTGAAAAGTAGGGTATGCGTAAAGGTATTGTAAAATGGCTAAGAACAAGCCCTTAGCAAAAAAGCTCAGGCTTATAAATAGAGAAAAATCAAATCAACCCATACCTATGTGGGTAACTGTAAAAACTATTAGAAAGGTTGTGAGAGGTTTTAGGTTGAGGAATTGGCGGAGATCAAAATTAAGGGATGTGTAGAGGTGATAAAGCTGTGCCTCAAGAGAAATCCGAAGGCATTTTAGTCATACCACTTAGGCATGTGTATAGAGCTGGAAGCAGAAGGGATAGAGGTAAGAGGGCAGTGTACTACATTAGAAAAGTACTAGTGAGGCATTTGGGAGGCAAAGTCCTTCTAGATCCGACTATCAGTAACTATGTATATAGCAGAAAAATTGAAAAACCCCCACGAAGAGTTACCGTAAGATTTACTAAAGTAGATAGCGGTGTTTATAAAGCAACGCTTGCTGTTGAGGTGAAGAGGTAGAATAATGGTTGTCATTGAGAGACTGAACTTTAGGGGCAATCCAAATATAGGGATATATGCTTTTGCAACTGATAGATATGCCATAATATCACATGACGCAGACGAGAAGTTTTATAGATATGTTACGAGAATTCTCCAAGTACCTGTAGTAAAAACGTCTATTGGAGACACAGGCCTTATAGGGGTGCTCCTAGCGGGGAATAATAATGGTCTGCTTCTGCCAAGCATTGCCAAGGAGTATGAAGTTTTGGAATTGAAGAAGAGCATAGATGTTAACATAGCGGTGACTAAGAGTAAGTTTACTGCACTAGGAAATATTTGTCTAGTTAATGATAAGGCAGCCTTACTTCACCCTGAAGCTTATGAGGAGCTAAGGCATGTAGTAGTAGACGTACTGGGAGTTCAAGTTGTTGAAAAAGGTGCAATAGCAGGCTTTCCGACTGTAGGCTCAATAGCTTTTGTAAGTAGTGTTGCGGGTATTGTGCACCCTGAAGCTGATGAGCGTGAGGTAGAGTTTTTGTCAGACTTATTTGGGGTGCCATTTGATGTTGGAACAGTGAATTTTGGCGTTGGGTTTATAAAGTCTGGCCTTGTTGGGAATTCTAAAGGCATATTAGTCGGAGATAGGACCACGGGTCCTGAAATCATGAGGATAGGTAAGCTGTTTGGGGTCGCAGGTCATGGTAGAGGTAAAGATATTTAGGGTAGAGGGCTTGATGCTAATAGCAGCTGGTAAATTGCCGAGGTGGCAGAAGTTCGTAGTTGAAGTGAGAGCTCTAAATAGGGACCAAGCCCTAGAACTTGTGCTCTCTACACTTGGAGGTAGGCATAAGGTAAAAAGGGCAAACATAAAGATACTTAAGGTAGAAGAGATACCCCCAGAAGAAGCTTTTAATAAGTACATCAAGGAGATGGCTTCATTAACGAGGATGGTGATTTGATGAGCTCTGAAAGAGCTAGGTTAGAAGAAGCAATTCAGCAACTCCTCGTACAATTAGATGAGCTACGTGAAGCTATTAGGGTAGTTCAAGCGAGGTCACTGTCGCTATCTTCTGAAATCCAGGAGATTAGAATGGCTTACGAAACGCTGAGCAATATTCAAAGAGTTTCTCAGCGCGAGGTTCTAGCCTCACTTGACAGAAATGGCTATGTATTTGCAAAAGCTCAGCTCCTAGTAACAGATGAAGCCATTGTCAGAATTGGCAAAGAATATTATACAGCACTACCCATAGACAAGGTGAAGAGCATTCTCACAGAGTACGAGAAAGACCTTACAGAAGAGCTTAAGGAGACTGAGGCTGAGTTGAGAAGGCTTACAGAACTGTATAGCCAGATTCAGAAAAGAGTTCAGGAATACGTAGCCTCATTACAGAGACTAGAGGAAGGTGTAAAGAGGCAGTAAATAGGTTGCAATAATTGTTTGCAAAAATAAAGAAGGTTCTAAAGGACTTTGCGGAGCATATTCAGGGTGCGATTCTCTATAGGACATTAGATGAGGAGGATATCGAAAAGTATTGCAACGAAATGCTCATGAGGCTTGTGGAAGCTGATGTAGCTTATGAAGTTGCAGAGAGGATTACAGGGAGTATTAGGCAGCAGTTAATAGGGCTGAAGATAAGGAGAGGAGATGATGCAACAAAACGTGTTGAAGAAGTTGTGAAAGAGTCTATAGCAAGCATACTTTCGGCTGTAGGTAGCTTCAACTTGATGAATTTCATTAAACTTGTGCTAGCTAGAGAGAGCCCCGTTAAGCTCATGTTTATGGGAGTCAACGGGGTTGGTAAGACAACTACAATTGCAAAAATTGCTTACAAACTTAAATCTGAGGGCCTTAAGCCCGTGGTTATTGCAGCTGATACCTTCAGAGCAGGAGCTCAAGAACAGCTAAGGAAGCACGCTGAGAGAATCTCCATAGCATTTTTTGGTGGAAGGTATGGTTCTGACCCAGCGGCTACAGCACTCGATGGCGTTATACATGCTCAGAGGAATGGGTTTAACATTGCCTTAATAGATACTGCGGGTAGAATGCATGTTGATGTAGACCTCATGAATGAGCTTAGGAAAGTGGCTAGGGTAGTAAAACCTCACATAAGGCTCTTAGTGTTAGATGCTTTGACAGGTAACGATGCCTTAGAACAGCTTAAGAAGTTTGAAGAAGCTATTGGTGTAGATGCTGTTATTCTAACAAAAGTGGATGCAGATGCCAATGGGGGCGCTGCTCTATCTGTTATTGTTGGGGTGGGCAAACCCATTGCATACTTAGGTGTGGGTCAGCGCTACGAAGATCTCATAGAATATGACCCCGGCATAATACTTAAAATGCTTTTTAAATAGAGTCTCTGGTTTTGAGTGTCCTTAGAAGAGGTAGAAGTGAGTGTCTAAAGTACTTGTAGAAGCATTTAAAAACATGGCAAAAGTGCTGGAGCTAGCTGAGAAACCTGAAGGCGAAGAGTTTAAACAACTAATTAAGGTAACGCTACTGGGTTTTGCAGTCGTAGGCCTCATAGCTTTCGCTATAGCCACAGGGTTGTACTACTTAATGAACTTTTTGGGTATTGCAACTCCCTCCTAGGGTTAGAAAATGGAAAACCCTGATGAGATTAAAATTAATGAGGAAGAGCAGTTGAGTAAAGAGAGTAGCGAAGCTCTATCGAAAGGAGCGAATTTCTTTGCTGTACGCACAACTGCTGGGCAGGAACTCAACGTCCTCTTGATGCTTGAGGTAAGGATCAGGACACTGAATCTCCCTATATACGCAGTCTTTTCTCTTCCTAATATGAAAGGGTATATAGTAGTTGAAGCACCAGGTCTGCATATAGTTTACGAAGCTATAAGAGGTCTTAAGCATGTCAAGGGCAAAGCATCTGGCACTGTCAAGTGGGGGGACATAGAATCTCTACTAAAGCCAAAGTCACTTATAGAGCTGTTGAAAGAGGGAGAAGAGGTTGAGATAATAGCAGGGCCTTTCAGAGGTATGAAGGCTAGGGTAGTAGCAGTTGATAAAGTTAAAAACGAGGTCTCTTTGAGTGTTCTAGAAGCAAGCTATCCACTTACAATAACTATTCCCGTGGACTACATCAGACCAACTAAAAGAGGTGAGTAGATAACATGTCAAGGTTAAAGGTAATTAAGGTGCAAGTAGAAGGAGGTAAAGCCTCTAATGCCCCACCCCTGGGCCCAGCGCTAGCTGATGCAGGGTTAAATGTGACAGAAGTAGTTGACAAGATAAATAAGATGACTGAGCCCTATAAGGGGCATACTGTAACAGTTAAGATTGTCGTGGACCTAGATACAAAGGAGTACAACCTACTGCTAGAATTACCTACAACAACAAGTCTACTGCTTAGCGTAGCAGGAGCCTCGGAACCTTCCGGAGACCCCGCTCATAAAAAAATTGGAAACCTGAGATTTGAAGATGTGATTAAGGTAGCGCTTCTTAAGAAGCAAGAGCTTAGTGCAAAAAGCTTGAAAGCTGCTGTAAAAACCATTTTGGGGTCGGCAAGGAGTATAGGACTTACTGTAGAGGGCAAGGATCCAAAGGAGGTGATGGCAGAACTCAGCAAAGGTTTATATGACGACATGTTGAGGAAATATGAGGAAGAGTGGCTTAAGAGGTGAATAGCGTGAGTTTTAAGACACCCGAGTTTATAGACTCTTTGAAAAAGTCCATACAGCTAGCTTTGCAAACTAAGAAACCGTGGAAGTTTGCTCAATCTGTAGAGCTTATAGTGACCTTTAGGGGTGTTGATGTTAAGAAGCAGTCAGAATTTAGGTTTAGAGACACAGTAGTGCTACCAAAAGGGCTTGGGAAGAAACCGAGTATATGTGTAGTAACAGATGATACAACAGTGCAAGAAGCTCTAAAAGCGGGAGCATCAATGGCCATCTCTAAGAGTGAGTTACCTAAGATAGATAAGAAGGCTGCAAGGAAAATAGCTAGCAAATGTGATTGGATCTTAGTTAAGACAGATCTTATGGGCGTAGCAGGTAGAGTGCTAGGGCCAGCGCTTGGCCCTAGAGGCAAAGCACCAACACCGTTTCCGCCAAATGCTGATATCACACAGCTCGTTTCGCGTTACAAAAATGCTACAAGGCTTCACTCAAAAGAGCAACCATGGGTCGGATGCAAAATTGGTGTAGAAACTATGGCTGTAGAGGATCTTGCAGAAAATGCTTTGGCTGTATTGAACTATATTGAGGAAAAGATTAAAAGACCTTTATTAGAGGTAGTAAAAATCTACGTAAAGACCACAAGCAGTCCAACTATAGAAATTGCATAAGGTGCACAGCAATGAAGTCTAAGCTAGTGCGGGAGTTAAATAGGTTAGTCAAAGCCTACTCAGCTGAGGAAGAAAAAGAGGAGAAGGTTAGGAGAGCTATTGAAGAAAAGAGAAAAGTTGTTGAAGAGGCAAAGAAATTGCTATCACTCTATAGAACACTTTTGCTTTTAGACGCCTCAAACATTCCATCAAATTACGTCACTATACTAAGAAAACACCTTGAAGGCATAGGGGTAGTTAGGCTCTTCAAAAACAACTTGCTTAAATTAGCTATGAAAGAACTCGGTATGAAGAATCTAGATGAATTCTCGAAATACTTACAGGGTACAAACATAGCTGTGTTCATGAATTTAAATCCATTTGAAGCGAAAATGCTCTTGGATAGGATAAAAGTTCCATGGAGAGCTAAACCAGGTGATAAGGTAGAGCACGAAATTGTTGTATCACCAATGAAAACTGATGTAAAGCCTGGACCAATGATGAGCCTGTTTAGCAAGTTAAAGGTACCTATACAGGTAAGAGATGGTGTTATATGGATTGCAAAAGAGGCTACTATAGCAAGACCAGGTGATGTAGTGACACCAGAACTAGCATCACTATTTGACAGATTAGGTGTTGAGCCGAAGATCCTGAAGCCTATAATTAAGGTAGCTTACGAAAGAGGTGTTGTTATACCTGGTAATAGCCTTACGCTAGACCTGGAAATGTATAGAAAGGAATTTACAGAGGCAGTTTTAAAAGCAGTGAATATAGCTTCAGAGCTTGTCATACCTGATCCAATGGTGTTAAAATCGTCATTGCTAAAAGCATACACAAGAGCACTAAGAGTAGCCACAGAGGCTGGCGTACTAACAAAAGAGACGTCAACTATGGTACTAGCGTCAGCAGTTTCTAGGGCATATGCACTTGCCCTAATGCTTATTGCTAAGTCCCCAGAGGTAGCGCAGTATTTGCAGATAGCAATGCCCATAGCTATGGCTCCAACTACAACAGAGCAGCAAACCACTCAAAAGGCTGAGGAGAGGAAAGAGGAAGAGGAGGAGAAGAAGGAAGAGGTATCAGAAGAACAGCTAGCTGAAGGACTTGCAGCACTTTTTGGGTGAAACCTAGGGCTAAGCAGGTATCGTGTAGCCAGCGCAACTAAGCTACAGGCCAACACTTCCAACACTCAACTCTAAAACAAGCTAATGGGAAGATTAAACCTCTATATTCGCATGCTGCTTTCTCAGATCCTCCTCATCCTTGCTTAGCCTTTGCATGAGCTCAGCTATGATTGCATCTAGGAAAACCATTGAGCAGTCTTCAAATAGAGTGCCTAGGGGTGCTAGTGGTTCGTGTAATCCTAGAACCTGTCTAGCAAAATAGTCTTCAATTGTGCTTATCTTGGTTCTCCCAGGGACCTCAACCACGATATCAGCTATTCTGGCTAGTGGCGAGTCGACATATGAGGTTATGGCTACGACTATGGCTCCAACAGTCTTAGCAGCTTCTGCAGCAGCTATGATGAGGGCTGTTCTTCCAGAGCCAGATATCGCTATAACTATATCGCCTTGCTGAACAGGGGACACTATAGTGTCCCCAAGGACATAGACGTCATAGCCTAAGTGCTTTAACCTCATAGCAAAGGCTCTGCCTACAAGGCCGCTTCTACCAGCACCCATAACTAGCACCTTCTTGCCATCTCTATACGCTTGTAGTAGAACGTCAACCAGCCTCTCTACTTGAGAACGCTTAAGCACAGCTAAAGAGTTTGAAATAAAGGTCGTGATTTGCAGATAAGCTCTATAAAAAGTTGGCAAAGCCTCTGTAAGCTCAGGATTACTCAAAAGACCTGCACCACAAAATAATTTGCAAAGAGGCAGCAAATAAATGTATCACAGTATAGTTTGGCGAAAAACTCAAAAATCCCGGCAACAATAAAAGTGTAGAGGAGGCCGCCGTAGCTCAGCGCGGTAGAGCGCCGGCCTTGTAAGCCGGTGGTCGCGGGTTCAAATCCCGCCGGCGGCTCTAGTGGTTTA
>CAZMQK010000041.1:0-8107 GCA_964568685.1 uncultured Ignisphaera sp. | reverse complement strand
ATCTGAAGAGGCTGAGGGTCTATGTCGAGTACCTATGGCCAGACAAGACCTTTTCGAGCACAGGTGCACTAACGTTCGTAGATGATGGTATTAGGATTGCGGGTGGCGAAAACATATTTAAGGACGTTCGCCAAGAGTTCTTTTATCCATCAAATGAAGAGATTATTGTTAGAGATCCTGAAGTAATACTAGTAAACATAGAGCCTCCCTTTGATAAGTTGATAACTACTGTAGAGGAGTACAAAATGATTAGAAAGCCTCTAGAGAATAGCAAGGCATTTAGGGAAAACAAGGTGCTTTTAGTTAAAGAGAGCAGAGAAGTAAATCTGGCACACTTTGGCCCCTCGTTTATAGATACAGTTGAATGGCTTAGCACAGAATTTGAAAAGCTTAGATGAAATCTTACGTAGGGGTGTGTAGATAAGCTTTATAAACTCGTGCTCTGGAGCTATATGGCTAGGGTGGCCACATTTGCAAATCAAGTATACAGTAGTAGTAGCACTAGTCCTCGTAATCGGCATAGCGGCAGGGTATGCTCTCTCCGCCCTAGGGCCAAAACCCACTGTAACAATAACTACAACGATGTACACGACAGCAACTGCATTAACACCAATGCTAACAACAGTAACACAACCCACGACACTGCCTACAACGGTAATTACAACGGTAGCTATCTCATGGCCTAGAACAGTTGTTGATGCTCTTGGTAGAGAAGTTGAATTTGATAAACCACCAGTAAGAGTGGTTTCAACGATACCAAGTATAACAGAGCACCTCTTTGCTCTAGGTCTTGGTGATAGAGTCGTGGGAGTTGATAAATACTCCAACTGGCCCCCGGAGGTATTGGAGCTTGTGGAGCAGGGTAAGGTAGTTGTCGTAGGAGGGCCATGGACTCTGGATGTAGAGAAGATAGTATCGTTAAAACCAGACCTAGTACTTATGTGTAGAGGTGCAAAACCTCAGGAGACGCAGTTTGCTCCTAAGCTAGAGGAGATGTCTATAAAGACGTTTTTCCTAATGTGTAATGCTGCTAAGAACCAGTACGACATATACATGGACATTAGAACTCTGGGCAAAGTCTTTGGTGTTGAACAGAGAGCAGAAGTAGTGATAGAGAGTATACAGCAGAGGATAAATAGCGTAACTAGCAGACTTGCTAATGTGACGAAAAAGCCTAAGGTACTAAAACTCGTTGGGCCACCTTCCTGGGGGCTTTGGAGTGCTGGTGGAGATACATTCATAGGCTGGCTCATAGTGGCCGCAGGTGGCACAAACATAGCCTCCCAGTACAGTGGATGGGTACAACTAAACTATGAATTCATACTAGCGCAGGATCCCGAAATCATAGTGATTACCGTCCACGACGTGGACCCAAATAGAGTACTTGAAGAGGTTTCGCAGAGCCTCTTAACCAACACTACTGCTTGGAGAAGAGGTCAAGTATATGTGTTGCTAGATGAAGCGGACGATATGCTCTCTAGGCCAGGGCCTAGGATTGCTGATGCGCTGACAATATTGGCACAGATTATTCACCCCGAGCTCTTCGGCGAAGTTCAGAGAGCTGATGTTGTCAAGCTGTCTACAGCTACTGCTGTAGCACCTGTCATATCTTTACACGTCACTAAGTTGGAAGGGGAGAGCATAGCGGTGGCTTAACAATATGGCAACTCATCTGTATAAGTTAAAGATAAAAAGTTTTTTGGCTTCTCTTCTATTGCTTACCACACTCCTGCTCTTCCTATTCACACTTTCCCTATCCATAGGCCCTGCAATGCTGGATCCCCGCGAGGTCTTCAAGGCGATTTTTCTTAAGCCATTCAACCCCTCTGTAGAGAGGGGAGAGGTACACGTTATTGCCATGCTCAGGCTATCAAGAGCCCTTGCAGCAATCTTTTGTGGAGCTTCGCTCGCCTTGGCAGGGCTCGTGATGCAGACCATAACTAGAAACCCTTTAGCAGACCCCTACATATTTGGGCTTTCCTCAACAGCATTAACAGCAGTTGCGCTAGGAGTGATCCTAGCACCCAATCTCATGGTTCACAAGGTGTACGTGGTGCTAGTATCCTTTCTAGGTGCTATGACAGGCTATATTCTAACGCTCTTGCTTTCTAAATTAGGTGGGGGCAGTAGCTTAGCTATGGTTTTAGCGGGCATAGCCATTGCATCGCTTTTCTCAGGTGTTTCTCACATACTCCTCTACATTGTTCAGCAGGTGGTTAAAACCCCCTATGTGTACATGTTGATGGGCAGTGCTGCTACTGTTCTTCAGAGAGACCTACAGTTTCTAGCCTTTCCCACAATGCTCCTTGCTGTGCTAACCCTAGCCTTCTTTAAGCCTCTCAATGCGTATCTCTATGGAGATGAATATGCTAAGCAGCTGGGCTTTAGCCCTACCCTAGTGAGAGATTTAGCAGCCTTTGTAGCAGCTCTCTTAACAGCAATTACAATATCTTTTGTCGGTATTGTGGGGTTCGTAGGGCTAGCAGCTCCTCACATAGCGAGATTCCTCGTGGGTTCAGACCACAAATTCTCTACTCCAATAACAATGCTCGTGGGGGCTCTAATCACGCTACTTGCAGATATTGTCGTAAAGTTGGTAAGCATGTTTGCAGGAGCTGTTGGTGAGCTTCCCCTAGGTGTTGTAACAGCTGTTATTGGAGCACCCTTTCTTGCCTACCTCATGATTAAGAAGGTGAGAGAATGAGGATAATTGTTGAGGGGTTAGAGGTCTGGTATAACTCTACACAAGCTTTGAGGAATGTAACATTTGAGGTTAGAGAGGGTGAGATGACATATGTTATTGGGCCTAATGGTGCTGGGAAATCTACTCTTCTTAAAACAATTGCATCCATTGTAAAGCCCAAGGTGGGGGCTATCTACATAGATGGAAAGCTCTTATCAAGGCTCTCGCCAAGGGAGCTAGGCAAAATAGTTGCTTATGTAGACCCCCAGATATCGAAAACAATCCCGTCAACAGTATTCGAATTTCTACTTACAGCTAGGTACCCTCATCAAAACACGCTAGGCTTCTCTATGTCGCATCAAGACCTTGAGGTCGTAGAGAATGTCTCTAAGCAGCTGAACATAGATCACCTGCTTAGTAGGAGGCTGGATCAGCTTAGCAGTGGTGAGTTGCAAAGGGTTCTCATAGCAAGAGCACTTGTACAGAGGCCTAGGGTACTGTTGCTCGATGAACCTTCAGCATTTCTGGATCTTAGGTATAGGCTAGAGATACTAGATTACATTAAGATGGTTGCAGAGTCAAATAGAATTGTATGTATTGTAGCCATACATGACCTCTACCTAGCGTCTCTCTATGCTGACAAGGTCATGGTTATAAACAATGGGGAGATAGTAGCTGTCGGCACGCCAGAGGAGGTGCTTAAAGAAGACATTCTTGAGAGAGTGTATAGAGTGAAAATTTCTCTGCTAAGTATTAATGGAAAGAGGGTTGTGATCCCCCTAGAACCCATAGAGAGAATAGGTTTGCGATGATAGTGTATGAAGACGCTTATTTACCACATAACGTACTATGATTATGGCAAATCTGCTTACATACATTTTGCTGGCTGTAACTTTAGGTGCCTTGGGTGCATAAGAAACAAGTTTACCTGGGACCACCACCTTTACGAAGAAGGTGTTGTGAAGGGTGTAGGAAGCCTAGGGCTGAGAATGCTAAGTTTAGAGGAGTTCAGGAAGATTATTGAGGGCGTTGAGAGGGAAATGGGTTTAGAGAGAGTAGTGCTAGGAGGTGGTGAGCCGACCATAGATCCAGCCTTTTGTAGCATTATGGAGGTGCTGAGTGGTAGAGGGCTTGAGATAGCTCTTTTAACTAATGGCCTTCTACTCGACAAGGTGCTCAATTGCATACTGAAAAGCTGTGCAATAGAGCTAAGCATAAAGAGTATACGACCAGAGAGGTTTTCTATGTATACTAGGAGAGCTGAAGGTGATTTAAGCGTGGTGCTTAAAAATATGAGCCTAGCTTTCCAAAGCGGATTAGAGCTAATTGTCGAGACGATACTCATTCCTGAATTTAACGAGGCTAGGGACATAGAGTTGCTAGCAGAATACATAGCACTTAACCTAAGTGAGGACGTGCCTATGATCATAGACGAGTATGTACCCGTGCCCTCAGCGCCCTGGAGAAGACCTACATTAGAAGAGCTTACTGAGGCTAGAAAAAGAGCTGAAAAACATTTGAGAAGAGTGGTAGTGAGAAGCTCATATACTATGAAGCGGCTAGGCAAAATACACCTAGTGTATCCTGAAATTGGTAAAACAGAGACTTTATGAGGGGCTTGTCAAAGCCTAAAGACCTTAGCACTACAGCCTCCAACCCTTGTTATAGAATTGGTGTGCAAAGCCTCTGCCCCTACTCTCTCCACAAACTTTAATTTAGATGGATAGCTTAGGACTTTAGTAATACCTATAACCTAGACACATTTTGCTTAAAGCTACTTAAACCCGTTGAATTACCCGCAGCAGAGCCTAGGGTTTTATTAGTGTATACACAGAGCTCTTAGCGTAACCCCCACATGCTACTTCCTTCAGTATGCCTGGCTTCAGCGCGTTGAACACTATCACCTCCACGCCATACATATCAACAGCCCTAGCTGTGTACTCATCAACAACTGTTTGATGTACTAAACTGAGGTCCTTTGCCTTAATCTCTCTCACGACGTGCTCATCAACAGTAATTCCATCTGCTAGCTTTGCTAGGAAAACCTTTTCGCATCCGAGCTTTCCAGCCACTAGAATTGCTATGGAATCGCTTGTCACACTCCATGAGTGTGGAAGTTCATCAAATTGCTTAGCCACTCTATATGGCAGTACTATTGGTAAGAGCCCTTTCTCAATAGTTCTCTCGACACCCCCAAGATCCTCGACCTCTACACCAATACTGCTGTGCATTGCTATGTATATTCCGTAAATCTCCATAGCCTTTATAGCCATCCAATGAGCAATGTCATCAGAAAGGCCAACGCATCTCTGTAGCTCGAGAACAGCATCAGCAAAAATGCTTCCCCCAGGGATAACAACTACTGGTTGACACTCTCTATGCACCTCTTCTACAGTACCAAGCAGTCTTCTTAACTCTGCAGGCATTTTAATTAAATGACCGCTTATCTTAAGAACTATGCACTTCACTCGCAGCCACCCGGTCGAGAGCCATGAGGGCAGCAGCATATGCTGGTAGGACTGGCGATATTTTTTCGCCAATAACATCATCTACATCTACAAACTGCTTGAACCCCGCTCTTCTACTAGCTTCAAGAGCTAGGTGCTTCCCAACACCTGCTACCATAATTACAAAGCTATCCAGGTCTGCACCTATTGATGCTAGCCACGATCTAATCTGTATAAGAGCTTCAAATACTTTAAACACCTGTGCTTCATATATGTACCTAGCAATTTCAACAACCTCTTGCATTGTGAGCATCTTGCTATCAGCGCAAGGAACTCTTGAGAGTCTCGCAACTGCCTCTCCAAGGCTCTTCCCCCTGTTATCAGCAGTCTCAGTAGTATAATCCTCGCTTTTTATAAAGCCTAAAGCAAGGTGAACATCTCCTGAAAGAGCGAATCTCTCTGAGGACACCCTAGCCCAAAGCCCCTTGTAGGGAACCCTATCCACAATTGCACAAACATTTGTTCTCAGAGCGCCAGTGTACACAAGCTCTCCAAAAACTAACTTCTCTGGATCCGTCCTCCCCCTTACAATGGTCTTCCCATTGACTACAGGTATTATAGTCGTAGTTGTACTACCAATATCTACGAAGACTATGTTCCTAAACCCCCTCTCTCCTGCTATCTTCTCCAAAAGCCATGCTGAAGCAGCCCAGTTAGCGGCAGCAACAGATAAGTAGTTTTGAATAGCTGTCTTAGCGTCTATCAACATCGCATCTGTGGAGACGTAGAATTTGTGCAAAGCATCTTGAAACACCTTTTCAACGGTATTTACAACGTGGTACACACCAGCTTGCTTATCCTCAAATACATCGCTAAGCTCAGCAGTCATGCAGGTAGAGATGACATAGCTTTTCGAAGTTTGTAAAAAACTGTTTTTCAGCTCTTTCAAGACCCTCTCTAGCGATTCCTTACCTGAGATCCACAAAGGGTTGTAGACCCTGGCAATATCTTCAACCTTAATAGAGCCGCCCCTTACCCTCAGCTTCACAGTTTTTACGTTAGCGCCCCCTACGTCGAGACCTATAAAGACTTCTGGAAGACTCATATCTATGCCACTCCCCTTCTATGCCTCATAACATAGGCCTCAATATCCTCAAAACCAACCTTAAGCACCTCCGTAGGCTTTCCTATAGGCATTATGTAAACAGGGACCTCACCCCTGCCCTCAACAACTATCCCAGCCACTTTCTCATCTATGAAGGCGCCGACAGCCACTGTCCCAAGGCCTAGGGCTGTGGCCATTAGGTATATGTTCTGCCCTAAGTGCCCCACATCAATGGGGACGTACCTAACCCTACCCCTCTCGCCGTAGAACGTGGTGGTTCTCTCAAAAACAGCAGTCACAACTATGTCCACGGGAGCTTGTCTAACCCACTGCTGACCCAGCGCGGCCTTAGCAAGAGCATCCCTGTGATCACCCCTTCTAACAAGCCTTAGAGCATGAAGTTCACTAACATACTTATACACACCAGCATCCACATAACTTCCGTCACTCTTCATAACGCTCTTCTCGCCAACAACAGCATAGACTTCGAGAGGGTATGTAGCACCAGCACTAGGCGAAGCCCTGAAGCCTCTATGAACATCTGTGATGCCATAAGCAGCCCAGAGAATCATAGAGAGATGCTCTAGGGAGATAGGCTCGCTCTTAAAGCTTCTCACACTCCTTCTAACAAGTATTGCCTCTTCAACGCTCATTGACGTAACCTTTTTTGGGAGGGGCAAGAACATGTAACTCATTTTCAAACCACAAGCCAAAACAGGTTTTTCCGAATTAAAAACTAATCATGTGATACTAAGGCTAGTGCCACATTCAATGAGCTGAATGGCTTGCCACACAAGCAGTACATTGTTCTACAGAATTTCATAACTTATGCTACTAAAATACGAAACTCCTCCACCTTGGTGTACTGCTTAACACTGCTATACTGGCTCTTTAGAAGTGCTTCAACAGCTTCTCTAGAAACACCTGTTGTGGCACCAGGCATTGTGACGCAAGCCGCTTCTGCTACTTGCCCAAGTGCCAGCATATCTATTAATGTGTTGACATCAATATTTACAAGCGTGCCCTTCTCTACACCATTTCTAGATAGCAAGTATAGTACTCCAGCAACAAAAGAGTCTCCGGCTCCCGTAGGGTCAACCACATTGACATTAAACGGCTTTTGGCTTACCTCTAACCCACTTCGTGTATACAGAATAGCTCCATCCCCTCCTAACGTTACAAATAGTAACTTAACGCTAGATCTCCTCAAGATCTTTCTCGCATCCTTATCAATACTCTCCTCACCTGTCAAAATCCTGGGCTCCAATTGGTTGCAGTGAACAATATCAGAATGTTCAACAGCTTTCATTATATAAGGTATCTTCTTCCTCTGAATAAGCACAAAATCCAGAAATGTTAAAACGATATCGCTATTCACTTTTTCAACAGCCTTATATGCTATGCTATCGAACCCCCAGAGCACCCATAGCCAAAAAGAAGTACTTTGGCTTTACCTCACTATAGCACTCAGTAACATGTTCAAAGCCTAAGTATGCGTTTGCACCCACGTAATTTATGAACCTTCTATCCTTACCCCTTTCAACAAGTATTAGCGTTGCAGATGTGTGCACGTAGTCAACAACCTTTGCACAGAATTGTATGTTATAGCCTTTCAAAGCGTCAATAATGAGCCTCGAAAACATGTCATTACCTACAGAACCGCACACAAAAACACTTGAGCCACTGAGACCTAGCTTAACAAGGTCTATGCCTACGTTTAGTGAATGACCACCTGTTGAGCATAGAAGTAATCTGTCCCGACGATTTCACTTGGTTGTGGAATTCTATCCAAATTATATGCAATAATATCAACTACGGAAAAACCCTGTTAGCATTACTCTCATAGTGAAAGCACCTTGAAGGCAATGTGGT
>CAZMQK010000040.1:0-9213 GCA_964568685.1 uncultured Ignisphaera sp. | reverse complement strand
AGCACATTGGCAAAACTACCAATAGACAGAACAATGGTTATGTACATAGCGAAGAAGGTCATCACACTCATTATAACATACTTCATAGCCATATGCATAGTATTCATACTGCCAAGGCTAATACCTGCGAACCCCCTGGCTACAAGGCTTCAGCAAATAATAACGTACTACATATACAAACCTGAGCTAGTACCAATTGTCTGGAGAGAACTGCTAAACATATTCCAGTTTGATAAGCCTCTACACGTGCAGTTCATAAACTTCTTGAGAAGAGCCTTTGTTGGGGACTTCGGCATATCAGTGGACATGTACCCAATGAAGGTTATGGACGTAATCGCCATGTCCTTGCCGTGGACACTAGCACTTGTAGTACCAGCAGCCTTGGCTTCATGGTTTACAGGTAACATAATAGGGGCGTATGCTGGGTACAAGAGAAGTGGAGCCTTAGAGAACATTATTGTGGGGTACTCATTCATTGTGTCTAGGATACCGTACTTCTGGCTAGCAATGCTATTGCTATACGCTTTTGCATTTAGCCTAAGAATATTCCCTGTGGGAGGCATCTACTCATCTGGATTAAAACCATCGTTCACACTAGACTTCATAGTTGATTACCTGTGGCACTACACACTCCCATTCCTATCGATATACCTTGTCGAAGTCGCTGGTTGGATGGGGAGCATGAGGATGCTTATATCAGGTGAGCTAGGAACTGACTACATATTGTACTCTGAGAGCGTAGGCGTTAAGGATAGCACGCTGTTTAAGTACGCCTACAGAAACTCCCTACTACCACAAGTAACAGGCCTAGCACTTAGACTGGGATTTGCAACAACAGGGGTATTCATTGTAGAAACAGTGTTTAACTACCCAGGCCTAGGGTACTTCCTTGCAAGAGCTATAGGAGCACTAGACTACCCACTAATACAAGGCATATTCCTAATAGTGATAGCGACAGTATTCTTAGCAAACTTCCTAGTGGACTTTATCTACGCTTTGGTGGACCCGAGGATAAGAATAGGTGGAAGAGGTTAGAGCATATGAGAGTGCCTCTCTACATCTACGTACTCATAAAGAACAAGAGGTTCATGCTGGGCCTCATAATCTTCATAGTGATAGTGGGCATGGGGTTAATAGGCCCTCTAGTGTACCCCAGGGACCCACTCACTAGGGGGACTAAATACCTACCACCATCTCTCGAGTACCCCCTTGGCACAGATGGGTTTGGTAGAGACGTATTTGCACAGTTCCTGTATAGCATACGAACATCGCTGGCTGTAGGCTTAATAACAGCGGTTATAGCGACAGTCCTGGGCCTTGTGATAGGGGCTATAGCGGGTATAAAGAGTGGGCTTGTCGACGAAATCCTAATGTCTATAACAAACATATTCTTAGCAATACCAAACTGGTTAGTAGCAGTGCTAGTAGCTTCATACCTACCTGTAGAGTACAGAGGGCCTCACATAATTGCCTTCCTAATAGGGCTCTTTAGCTGGCCGTGGTTTGCGAGAGCAGTTAGAGCTCAGTTCATGAGCTTAAGGGAGAGGGACTTTGTAGCGCTATCCCGCATAGCTGGCTACAGTGACATCAGGTTAGTATTTGAAGACCTGCTACCGAGTATAGGGCCCTATATTGTGGGGTCCTTTGCCACCTTTATGGCAAGTGGAATAGCTGGTGAAGCAGGTTTAGCAATGCTACTGTCTACAGAGACCATGGTTAAGTACCTCTCTCTAGGTATGATGCTCTTCTGGGCAAACTACTTCCTAGCATATGTAACAGGGGCTTGGTGGCTATTCCTACCCCCAGGTATAACCATAGTGGCTCTTACAACATCCCTAGCACTACTAGCCCTAGGCCTCGAAGAGCTATTCAATCCAAGGCTAAGGGAATCCTAGCTCAAAAACACCTCAAGCGCTATCCTCATTTTTTCCCCATTTTCGCGCAAGACGTTCTCGCGTAAGAGCTAAACCACTGCACTTCACTTAAACTATGTGAAATATGCTATAGAAAGGTTTATAAATAAGCCTGGTGAAAATAGTAGAGCACAGTAGGTGAACTTCGTGAGGAAGAGTATACTCCTAGCCCTGTCCGCGCTATACATCTTACTAATAGTTGGTGCAATAGCCATAGGGCCAGTATTATATAGTGAAGCACAGGGCTCTGCACTAATATTCCCAACAGCATTCAAAGGTGTGCGAGAGGCAGGCCCTGATAACAGATGGGTGACAGTGGACCTCGACTACGCATCGTTCATAGCCAATTTGTGGAACCTTGCAGGTGGAGCTCAAGGCTTTATGAGGATGGAGTTCACAGGTAAATCAGCTGAGGTCTACGGAGAATTCTCTAACCTACCAAATCAAGTAGTGATTCAAGGTGGCCCAGGCATTAGGTATGGGAGAAATATTTGGGGTGGCAATCCTCCAGCCCACCCACTATACAAAATACCTAAGAAGTTGACAGAGCTTCCCTACGCTATGTTCTTTGCAAACTACACTGTTTATGAAGAAGAGTCAACACTACCAATTACAGTAACGCTATTCCTATGGACAGTCGAAGCTATACGAGATGGGGGTACGAAAGCAGGCGATGTCCTCATAATAGTTAGACTATATAGACACCCAGGAGCACCCTTAACAGGCACAATACTAGCAAACGTAACAGCACCCCTAATTATAGACGGAGCCCTTGTCTACGCACCATTTGCCGTTCAAGCAGGAAACCTCGATAGATCTGCTGATACGCAGACCACCATTACCTTTGAGCTCCTAACCCCAATTAAGAGTGGCAGAGTCGGTGTACCTATACAAGAGTTCGTAGCTCTCGCATCAACACTACTGCCACAGTTAGCTCCAGATGTCTGGACCAGCGACATGGTCTTGGACAACACCATGCAGATGATAGACTTTTCATTTGAGTGGTACTCTAATGAGGCAGGCGAAGGCAAATTTAAGTGGTCTCTATACGAAGTGTCATTCCTAGTAGGGGCAAATGTTATTGAAACCACTAAAACTGTTACAAAAGCTACAACCATAACTACTATAGAGCCAACTACTGTGACTACCGTAGAGCCGACTACTGTGACCATAACCTCTGTACCACCACCAGTAACTGTGACCTCTATAGAGCCACAGCCACCAGTAACTGTGACCACCGTAGCACCGACTACCATAACCTCTGTACCACCACCAGTAACTGTGACCTCTGTATCGACGTTGCCAGTAACTGAGACCATAACTGAAACTACTAAGGTAAGAGAGGTTGACTGGTCTACAACAGCAGTAGTAGGAGTAGTGCTACTACTTGTAGGGTTAGGTATTGGAATGGTGTTAAAGCCACGAGTCTTAAAGTAAAACATTTTTTTATTACAACACCATAAGGTGATTTTGTTTCTTTAGCACCTCACATTATGCTAAGAGTGTTTACCTCTTGGCAATCCTAACTACGTAGATTTTTTGCCATGCTAAAAACTATTGGTAATATTGTTGCAAATCTCGACGAAGTGAAATTGCTACCAGTAGCAAAACTATTGACTAGTACACATCTAATGCTATAGCCTGTAGCTATTACCATTTCTGCATAGAATTTTGATGTAGCTGTATTAGTATTAAGTTCGCTTGCAACTTAATGAAGCTGAGCACCAGGTTTTTAATTACGGTAATGAAAGAGTTATATTTCTAGGGGGTGCCAGTAGGTTTTCATATCGACTTGCACATGCGGTCGCACATATGGTGATGGTGTTGAGCAATGTCTGTGTAGAAGACAACTTTTTGTGCATAGATGGGAAGAAGGTGTTTTTATTTTGTGGTGAGGTTCACTATTTTAGGGTCCCCAAGGGGTTGTGGCTTGACAGACTTTTGAAGGCTAAGAGAGCTGGTTTGAATTGCATTGCTAGTTACATTGCTTGGAATTGGCATGAGCCTGTAGAAAATGCCCTACTGTTTGGTGATAGCTCGCTGAACTCGCCCTACGAGTCCTCTGCCTTTAGCAGGGATCTCGAGAGCTATATTAAATTAGTTAAGCAACTTGGGATGTACTTTATAGCTAGGCCCGGGCCTTACATATGCTCTGAGTGGGATAGTGGAGGTCACCCCAACTGGCTTTACCAAAAGGTCTCAGCCCTAAGGTCCCTTGATGAAGGCTACACTAGGTACGTAGAAAAGTGGTACTCAACAGTCCTGCCAGTGATAGAGAGGTACTCTCTGCCGAGCGGCGGTCCTATAGTTTTACTGCAAATAGAGAACGAGTACTTCTGGGGGGATGTCCCCTATCTGCTGAAGCTCTACGAAACTGCTAGGAGGTATGTGAGAAGCCTTCCTATAGTGACTAATGAGGATTGGCATGTTGAGGGAACTCCAATCATAAACACCATAGATGATTATCCAATTCCCTGGAGCACGCAAGGATTTGACAACAAGGTTAGGAGCTATGTGAAGACACAGCCAGGAATGCTAAAGATGTTTATGGAGCTAGAGGGAGGGTGGTTCACGTCATTTGGAGGGCCCATGCCCACGAATAGGGGTAGCTTCCCTGCTGAGTGGACAGAGATCTTGATTAAGAGCGCTATTGGCATGGGCGTAAATGGGGTGAGCATATACATGTTTCACGGTGGGACTAACCCTGGTTACTACACGGGAAAGTACATAACAACATCATATGACTACGAAGCTCCCATTAGGGAGTGGGGAGAGCTTTCAAAGAGGTACTACACCATAAAGAGAATTGCCCTACTTGTGAAGACGCTCAACGACTTCATAGCAAGGACCAGGCCTGTTGAAGGCGCTGTAAGAGCCACGACTAGAGGCGTTGATGTATTCACACGCATAGCTGATGATGGTGCTGCTCTAGTTGTTCTGAGAAACCTTGGCGAGACCCCGCGGTTCACAAGGCTTGTCTACAGTGGTGATGTCTACCCGCTTTATACTAGTGTAAGGGTTGCAGAGAGAAACGCTAAGATAGTGCTACTCAACTACAGAATTGCTGACACGCCCTTCAAAGTTGTCTACACCTCTTCAGAGCCACTAATGTTGCTAAGGAATGGAGGTGACACTGTTCTAATAGTTTATGGTGATGTGCTTGAGGTTGGGGAGATGGCTATAGAGGCTCCGAGCATTGCTATAGAGCACCTGCTGGGTGTTGAACTCCTCGGAGTTGAGAATAGTAGGGCTGTGCTAAGGTATGCTCATGGTGGTGAGGACAGGGTTGCTGTGCTGAGGAGTGGTGAGAGCAGACTACATGTTGTGATAATCTCTAGGGAGAGGGCCGATAGGACTTGGTATATAGATGAGGTGGAGAAGCCCCTTGCCCTAGTATCAAATGTGTACTTTATAGGTAAGGCAAGCGGCTCTAGCAATGCAACTTCTCTCCAGCTTGAGCTAGACGAAAAGAGCTGTGGAACTATTACCATAGTATCCTTCAATCCAATTGCAAGTGCTGATGTTGGTGGGAAGCCTGCTAGGGTAGAGCGTGTCATAGGGCCTATATACAGGCTCTACCTTGGGGAGTGCTATAGAGGCGAGGAAGCAGCTAAGGTAAGTGTAGATGCTGTGTGGAGGGTTTCTGAAGAGCCTTTGCCTCAAGAAGCTCTCGTCATAGAGCCTAAGGCGCCTCTCGAAACGGTTGGGATGCTGTTCAACGGTTACGCCACCTACAGAATAGAGTTTGAGCTCCCTGATGAAGTCTATAGGGGGCTGAGCAACAGAGTGCTGTACGTAAGCTACTTCAACGACTACGCCACAGTGCTTCTAAACGGGGTTCCACTTGGAGCTGGATACCACAGCCTTGAGGTAGACGCCTCAAGGGCTCTAAGACCAGGGAGAAACACCCTCGATGTAGTCTTGGAGTCAACGGGGCACACAAATGATGGTATTGTGTACATACCCAGCGGAATTGCTGGGGATATATACCTTGAGAAGGTGGATGAGGTGGCTCTGATTGGCTGGAGGTACACTAGAGTTGAGATACCCTATGGAAGGGGGTTCAGCCTCTCAATGTTTTTACAGAACCCGAAGGAACTTCTCAATGCTTTATCAGACCCCAGAACCGTTGAAAGAGCTGCGGACACCACTAGCATAGACATGGGCGCGGGGCTCTATGTGAAGACCATTACTGTGAGAAAGGATGGCAATAGGTTTATTCTCGACCTCGGCAAGGTTATGTATGGAAACTACTATCCATATCCAAGGGCCCTGGTATTCATTAACAAGAGGTTTGTAGGGGTCTACAGAGGCCCCATGGACGTAACGGAGCACTTAAATGATGGTGAAAACGAGCTTGCAATCGCTGTTGAGTGGACTCCTTTACAGCATTGCCCAACACTAAAGATATACAAGCGCATTGTTTCGGGTGTTTGGAAGGTTAAGCTCTACACGAGGGGTCTTGAAGAGGGGTGGTACAGGGAGGCTTTTGACGATAGTAAGTGGATATCGACGCCCTTGCCAATAGCATTTGAGAACTCCATGGGTAGGGTGGTGTGGATTAGGGGAAGTTTTGTCTTAGAGCCAGGCAGAGGCGATGTGATGGCGCCACTTAAGCTAGTCTTTAATGCTAGTGGTGTAAGAGCCTTGCTGTACATCAATGGGCAGTTCCTTGGAAGGTATGTGGATGAGGGTCCTCAGAGAGAGTTCTACATACCAGAGACAATAGTGAAGAGTGGTGTGAACAGCATAGCAGTAATGCTTCACGTTACCAGCTATAGGGCGTACCTACACAGTATCTCCGTAGAGCCCTATAGTCAAAGCCTTTTGCTGAGCCTTACAATCTCGTACTGATGCTTCCAACTGACTTCTTACTTAAATATGTCGAGTGGTGTGGGGTTTAGGTAGTTTAGGAGGTCTCTAACCCTAACCTTATACAGCCTATTCAAAGCACCTCCTCCACAAACAACAAACTCTTGACTCAGTATCGCAGGGTCTAGGACAACCTGAAGGCCTTTGACCTTTGGTGAAAGAGGTGTTACAGCTCCAACCTCCACACCAATGACAGCCTTAACCTCGCTGGGCTTGGCTAGAGAAACCCTCTTACCTAAGGCCCTCTCAGCCTTGCCTAGGTCAAGCCTCCTATCACCCCTAACCACAGCAATGAGATACCCTTCACCAGCTCTCAGAAGCAGGGTCTTGATGATAAGAGGCGCTGGGTAGCCACTTAACTTAGAAGCCTTTTCAACTGTTTCTACAGTTCCCTCAAACTCCATAACCTCCACATCAATGCCGTCAACAACCTCTCTCCAAACTTTCACACCACGGCACCAGGTGGTAGAAATAATCGAGTAGGCATAAAAACGTGTATACTTGGTGCACGGCTTTCCCTTCGGCATTGTGTAAAGCAATTAGAGCTAAAAGTCTAGTAGCTACCGCACCTTTTTAAGCTACGTTACTGCAGGGCGACTTTAAACATGCCTAACAGCCTTGTTATAAGGCGAGCTCGAGTTGTGTCATCATGGGGTGTGGTCGAGAATGGGTACATAGTTATTGAGAGGGGTGCTATTGTTGAAGTCGGGAATGAGCCTTACTCGGGCTCTCAGTGCAATGTGATTGACGCTGAGGGGCTCTATGCTGTGCCAGGCTTTGTAGACACTCATACACATGGTGTCAAGGGTCTTGATGTTACTGTTAGTAGAGATCCTTACACCATTCTTGAAATGGCGAAACAGTTCACTAGGTATGGTGTTTCAGCGTTTCTTCCAACAGCTGTTACAGCTCCTCTAGAGACCTTGGCTGATGTGTGTAAAGCTGTGAGTGAAGCTATGGATATGTGGAGGCCTGGGGAGGGTGCTAGGATTCTGGGGCTCCACATGGAGGGCCCCTACATAAACCCTGACATGGCTGGTGCGCAGAGCAGGGCATTTATAAGGGCTCCTAGCTTCAGCGAGTTTAAGCTTCTCTATGAGGGGTGCAGAGGAGCGTTGAGACAGGTAACAGTTGCACCAGAGGTTGCAGGAGCACAAGAGCTTATACCCTATGCTAAAAGCCTTGGCATAGTTGTTAGCGCAGGGCACACAAAGGCATCCTATGAAGAGGGTGTGAAGGCTGTTGAGCTTGGGGTTACTAAGGCAACGCACCTCTTCAACGCTATGACGAGGTTTAGCCATAGGGAGCCAGGCATTGCACTAGCCTTGCTACAGTCGCCTAAGGTGTTCCTCGAGGTTATAGCAGACTTTGTGCACCTACACCCAGCTGTTGTCAAGATGGTCATAGATTTAGCAGGGCCTGAGAGAGTGGCCCTAGTGACAGACTCTATAGCTGCTACAGGCATGCCTGATGGTGTTTACGTGCTCGGAGACCTAGAGGTTGTGGTAGAGCAGGGGGTGTGCAAGTTAGTGGGCACAGAGGTATTGGCGGGAAGCACTCTGACGATGGACAAGGCCTTTAGAAATGTTGTTGGGCTTGGCTATAGCCTAAGCAGTGTAGCGACTATGGCTAGCCTCACCCCTGTTAAAAGCCTTGGGCTAGGACTGCGCATTGGCGATATCAGGCGTGGGTATAGAGCAGATATAACGATTCTAGACAATGAGCTGAGGGTTGTTAAAACCATAGTCGATGGCGAGGTTGCGTATGAACACTAATAGCAAGTGTGGTAAGCGATACTCACCTGTATGGCTTCACCACTGTGGACCTCTACCCCGTTAAAAAGGTTTAGCCTATACATACTGCTTCAATAGGAGTGGTTTATCACAACTAGGAAAAAGGTGATTTACTATCTCATGTATAGATGAAAGGTAGAAATTATTGTATAGAGATCTCAAAGAGGTTCCCAGCTAGCGAAACACCATCGTTAGGGGGAACCGGTTTTAACAACACCATTTTAACAACACCAGAGCGCTCTATAGTATTGATCGGCAGTGGAGGGAAAGCTACGTGCTTAGGCAGCCTGGTTTTAGAGGAGCTAGAATAGAATACCTAGATCAACTCGCATTAACACGAAAACGCTATAAGCATAGCTCATACCTTGGTGGTAAGCAGCAACTACTTATACTTGAAGTGTGGTAACTTTTAAATATGTAGATAAGTATATTAATTCTGTGGTTTTAGTGGTACAGCTAACTGGTGTAAAGGAAGTGACAACAGCAATCCCTGGAGCTGAGGGGGAGACGAGGTTTGTGTTTAGAGATGAGGTACTAGCACAGCTACTAGGAGACATAGAGCCACACACACTATTTCTAGTCTTGGGCCATCCTGGGGCTGGTAAGTCTACGTTTGTGGCGAGTTTTCTTTTTGA
>CAZMQK010000039.1:0-9452 GCA_964568685.1 uncultured Ignisphaera sp. | reverse complement strand
TGAAGGACAACGCGCCATCAATACGCTTAGACAACTCAACTTATGTTGAAGCAAGCGAAAATGACATTGATGGTAACGGAGCTGGAGTCATTGTTATCAGCTCCTCTAGCGCTTACATCCATGAGAACGCCATACGCTCAAGGAGAGGAGGCATCATTGTGGAGAGCTCAGATATGGTTTACATTGGTGGCAATACTGTGGAAGCTCCCAACGAGATTGGTATTAGCGTTATGAACTCTACGAGAACCTACATCTTCAACAACTCTCTAGATGGGGGAGATGAAGCAGGCTCTTGCAATATACGTGTTGCAGGCTCTGAAAAGACTGTCATACACAAAAACCTTTTGCTAAATGCTCCAGAAGCGGTGGTTATCGATGAGCTTGCAAACCACACGATCATCTCCTATAACCATGTAGCCAGCGAGAACCCCCACAGAACACCTTCAATTACACTGACGGGCAACTCCACAGCTGTGGTAATTTATGGCAACAGTGGGGGGTTGCGTGTAGAGCCTCAAAGCTCACACGAAGTTGTCATACAGAACAACACCAATGTGGTAATCGAGGGGGGTGCCTCATCCATGCTAGCCATATGTGCTAACATGCATACCTCAATTGAGTTAAGCGATGTCCACTTTGTATACATATGCGGCAACTTAGTTGACGCAATAACTGTAAATGGTATTGTTGTGCGCGGCACAAACATAGCAGTACATGGGAACACAGTTAAAAACCACAGGCGGGGCGAGGGCATTGCTGTGAGCGGCGACCTCATCAAGGTCTATGAGAATGAGGTGACAAACAATAGCCATGGAGTGGCGATTAGCGGTAGCCACTTTGAAGTGCACAGCAATAACATAACGCACAATAATGTCGGGGTGCTGTTGTTCTCAGGGCTTGCAAGAGACGGTGTAGTGCACGACAATTTCATCGCATTTAACGGGGGTGACTATGAGCCTTTCTGTGGAGATCTTGGCACAGGTGTGTGCGTATATGGGTCTGAGGTCTGCAACATAACCTTTTACCACAATAGCTTTGTCAATAACTCTCTCGACAATGGGAAGCAGGTTTACATAACTAGAGAGGGCTATAAATGGGATAGCGGCTACCCCTCTGGAGGTAACTACTGGAGTGATTACACAGGTGTTGATGTGAAGAAGGGGGTGAATCAAGATGAGCCCGGCTCTGACGGCATTGGTGACACACCGCACCAAGTATCTATATACCCAGGGGAGCTAGACAGATACCCCTTGGTGAAGAGACCTCCACACCCTAGTAAAAGTCAGCTCAACCTAATTCCCCCACCAAACATAGTGATAGAGCCCCCGCAAGTGAGGATTGCGACACCAACTCCCACAGCCACAGCTAGAACCACGCCAATAACGACATCGGCACCCACAGCCACACCATCGCCAACCCCTACAGCAACTGTAACAACTACCTTTACAAGCACACCCTCAACACACACATCAGCTCAGCAAACCACAGCACCACAAACAAAAACTACGCAAAGTGCTAGTAGTACAGTGAGCACCACTACTGCTACAGCCCCTCAGAGAGTTTTTGACGCGACTACGCTAATAGTTAGCGGCCTAGTGGCGGTCGCTGTTATCACAGTAGCAATACTCTTGCTGAGGAAGAGAGTGGGGTAGCCCACACCACGTGCACTAAATCAAAACCTTTTTTTGCACACCCATACTTAGAGCTCCACTCCACAAGGCATTCCCCGCAGCTTTAAGTGCTTACTTGCATTAGACGTGCCGTGAGTTGCGAGGTCTGAAGGCCGCAGGTCCTTTGCCTCATCATCTTCTCTACTACTTGCATTTGCCTTGCCTTGAGGTGCACATCAACAACTTCCGTGGGCTTGCCTCTTGCGTCTCCAGCACCCCTGCACCTCTACGTGACTTATCCTTGGAGATGCTAGGACCGTCTTCACGTGGTTTATGTGGGTCTTCACAGCTCTGTACACACCATCTAGCCTATCCACTACAGGTGTTGAGGAGTTCAAGAGCTTGTGCCACCTCCGCCTCGTGGGTGGAAGGGCGTTTAACTTAGAGAAGGCGTTTAACGTTAGGGAGGGCATAGGCAGGGAGCATGACACAGTGCCTGAGAGGATACTGAGAGAGCCTGCGCCTAGGCCTTCGGCAGAGGGCCAGGTATTTGAGCTAGAGAAGCTCCTAGAAGAGTACTACAGAGCACAGGCTGGGACCCGAAGGCAGGGAGGCCTACTCGCAGAAAACTAGAGGAGCTGTGGGTTAAAGCACGTTGCAGATGAGCTAGTGCTACTAAAGCAAGGTCTTGCCTATAGGGCATAGTGTTTGATGCATAGAGATGATAGGCTTCACAGCTTTGCACTAAAACGCGCTTTGTGGTGCATTGGAGTTGGAAAAAGGAGTTGCTTTACACAGCGTAGCTAAGAGTGCTTGCTAGTCTTGTAAATCTCCCCTCTCACCCTAGCCCTAGCTACTTAAGTTAGCCTTTTTGAATAGTAGCCACCCTATAGCCACAGGCGCTATGATCCACGTCGCTGTGCTTATGCCTACGAGCCACGGGCTGATCACAGCTTCTATAGCTGGGCTCTGCCCTCCCCCTACGTAAACTAGGTAGTAGTACTGCATGAAGTTGTGCACTCCTAGTGGTGTGAAGTAGTAGGAGATGTACTGTGCTTTTGCAAGCTCTTCGGCAAGCGATAGCGTGAACCCCTTAAACGAGATGATAACTAGGTACACTAGTAGTGGCCACAGTATTGCGAACACTATGTACGTCATTATAGAGGCCACGAGGTACCTAGTGCCACTCGTGAGTACTGAGAGTAGGTAGCAGAGAGAGTAGAACGCTATGAGAGCTAGTGCCAGTCCAGCGAAGAGTAGTACAAATGAGTATAGGTCTAGTAGCACTCCTGTGAGGAAGTAAATTGCTAGCACTAGTGCAGTGTAGAAAAGTGCTGTTGCTGTAAGCACTACTAGCACCCCTGCGAATAACCTTGTTATGTAGAGCTCAAACCTTGTGATAGGCCTTGCCAAAACGAACTCGAGGGCTCCTTGAGACCTCGGCTTGGCTACATATATGTAGACTAGGTACAGCACTACTACTGGGAAGAAGGTTATGAACATACTGACCCCAGTAGGCCCAGCGAGCTGCATAGATATCACCTTTTTAGCGTACTCTGTTTGAAGAACGTTAGTAGTGGCTCTCGCTACAGCAAGCATAGTGGTGTTGCCTTTGCGTGATAGTAGCACTACGTTTAGAGATGGTTTAACAGGTACTAGCATTGCTCTAAGCAGGTTCACGTCCAGCTCCACTATGCTTACACCACTACGCACTACACCCACGCGCTCAAAGTACTTCTCAATGCTGCTAAGGCTCAGCTCACTAGGCATGTCACTTGCATTGAGCCTCTCGATATAGACCGTGAACTCTGTGTCTACAGAGCTGTGCAAAGCTATTAAGAGAACTGATTTCTCATAGCTTACAGCGTAGAGAGATGCTGATACAACGCCAAAGCCCTTCAGCTCTCCAACTTGAAACATAGTCACAGTGATCGGCGTAGTGGCATGAGTTGGCTGAGGAGCAATGGTGATACTCTCACCTGCTACTTCAATGCTACTAATGCTGGGGATGCCGGGGGTGGAGACCAGGGTGAGGATGGTCTTGTTGCCGATCTCTAGTGGGAGGTACTCTTGCCCCAAACCCATTCTAACGGCTTGGGTAGAGGTTCCGTAAACTGTTGTAATATTTAAGTAGAGCTTGCAGCCATAATCCCTGCTAACAGCTTCACTAAGCATCTTAACGAGGGACACTCTTCCGCTAGCACTCCTCACGCTACCCTCATCAACAACTCTCAGTAGCTTTTCAAACTCCCCCTGGTACTCCTCAGGCGTGATTTTACCCAGCCTCAACCCATCTTCAAGTTGCCTTAGCTTAGTCTTGTTATAACAGCCAAGTGTGTACGAGACCTCGCCGCCCACAGGCCTGAGCTCAGGGTCTAGTAGCACTGCCTCTAGTTTAAACTCCCCTGTGCTAGTGTCTATGTAGGAGTAGAGCACTTGGTTTTGGGAGCTGGGCATAGTCGCCATCACAGCGACCAGCACGTAGGCCATTCCGACTCCTGCTAACACAAAGAGTGCAAGTGTTACTAAGACTGAGACTCTTAGTACACCGCGCTTAAAGTCGTAGAGCACAGGGTTTATAGCTCACCACCCTCAGCCCTCTTTATCAAGCTGAAGAAGAACTCCTCAAGGCTCTTCTCTTCTCTCCTAACCTCCAGAACACCAACACCATTCTTAACAAGCTCAGCCACTACAGCACTGCTATCAGCCCTTGGGCTTCTCAGCAAAACCCTATTTCCACTTTCTGTATAGGGTTCGCCAAACCTCTCTAGAAGCTTAAGCACATTGCTATCAAGCTTTGTTACAGTGATTTCCAGTGCTGGCCTAGCCATGTGCTTCACCTCCTCCATGCTATACACCCCAATTATCTTCCCCTTGTGAATGAAGACAACCCTATCAGCAATACCCTCAACCTCACTGAGAATGTGCGAAGAGAAGAGCACCGCCTTGCCCTGCTTTTTAAACCTAACTGCTAGCTCTCTGAAGAATGCTATGCCCTGGGGGTCGAGCCCATTCAGCACCTCGTCAAATATGAAGTTCGGCGGGTTGTTAATCATTGAGACAGCCAGGGCAAACCTCTTCTTCATACCCTGGGAGAATGTTGCTAGCTTTCTATTCATAGCGTCTCTGAGGCCAAACTCCTCTAGAAGCTCTCCACCCAACCTCTTTGCTTCACTAGCAGACAAGCCGTAGTAACCTGCTAAATATACAAAGTAGTCTAGAGCCTTAAACTCAGACTCAAATATTGGTAGCTCTGGTACCCAGCCCACAAGCCCTGAAGCCCTCTTCTTATCCCTTGTAACAGAGTATCCATCAATACGCACATCACCGCTATCAGGTGGGAGAACACCTACAGCAATCCTAATGGTAGTTGTCTTACCAGCGCCATTAAGCCCGACATAGCCAACAACCTCACCATTCCTCACAGCAAAGGAGATAGCATCCAATGCTCTAACTTTACCAAAGGACTTAGAAACACTAGCAATCTCTATCACTAGCACAAGCACCTCATACCAATGTGAAGAAGAGATGTAAGTATTTAAACTTTACTAAAATAGGGGTTCAGCTCTTATGTGAGTTTATATGAGTTTATGTGATTTTCATCGCCTCATCCTTGTTCCCCCGCACCCCGCTTGGGGCTTCACCGGGCTCGGGGGCGTTCAGGGAGACCCCGTGCTCCCCACATTTTGAGTGGAGTGTGAATCTCTTGTAGAGGTTTATTGTTGCAACCACATCCCTGTCTCCTACGAAGCCACATCTACTACACCTCAGCGTCCTATGACCGTTGTCGGCCAGTCTGCTACCGCACTTCGGGCATTTTGATGAGGTTCCTCTAGGGCTAACCTTGGCTGCTCTTAATCCCCGCTCCCTCCCCTCGTACTCTATGCAGAACTGTACCCTCCTGTAGAACCACAGCGTGAGCTCTTTGTTGAACCTCCTATCCCGCTTGGCATTTTCCCTAAGCTTGTCCAAGTCCTCTAGCACTATTATTGAGCGGTATCTAAGTGCTAGCTTTGCAGTTAAATCTCCTACTTTATGCGAGTAGTCCCACGTAATGTTCTTTATTCTCTTACCGTGTTTTGCTATGGCGTTTCTAACCCCCTTGATAAACCGCCAGGACTTAGGGTACCTCTTTTGTATCCTCTCAATCCAAATCCTGTGAGTCAGCACCTTACTCAGTGTTGTCTTAAACCTCTTCAGCTTAATCAATTCACCATTGAGAGCGAATACTGCTAGCGTTAAGTTGTCGAAGTTCAAGTCAATAGCCATAACAGTCTTTGGCTTCACTGGCTTAACGGTCTTCTTAAAGTATGCTGAGACCCAGAAGCCCTCGCCAACGTACTTGACTACTAGCTCGTAGTTGCTCCAACCCCTGAACTTCCTAATTCTCTCTTCAGATGTCACTAGTTTCAGCTTAACCTCGTAGCTACTGTGGAGCTTTAGCACTAGAATCTTGTCTTCCAGGTCTAGCCTGTAGTCGTACTTGTCCATCCTCACAGTTAGCTTCCTTAGAACAGGCTTTCCGCCACCATTGGCTTTAGCAGACTCTACTATGCTCTGAGCGCATGTGTAGATTTGCTTAACGTGGTGTGCTCTAAAACCAAGTGCTCTTAACTTATCATAGAACATTCTGTGGAGACTTTTCTTCGAGAGCTTTGTGTTTAGACTCCAAAGCTCGTTTACAACCAACTGCACAGCATCACGATAGAGTCTCAGGAACTCTAGGAGCTTGTCATAGCTACCCTCGGGGACAGCCCTCACCTTCAAGGTCTCTACGACTACGGGCTCTTCACCCCTCACAGAGTAGCTCACCATTATGGGATTGTGTTTTCAAACTTTATAAGCCTTTCTATCAATATCGTTTAATGGTGATGACATGTCTAAGTCTAAGTTCATATATGCCAAATGCTCTGTGATAAAGTTTAGAGGTGGGACAGTAGTGCTATACCCCCTTGCAAAGTACCAGGATGAGGTAAAGCCACTACACGGCAAAAGAGTACACGTAATAATCATAGCAGAAGAATAAGCACTTCACATAAAACCACATAAACCTACATGAAACTTAAAACAGTTGCAAAAGGCGTTGCCTAAGGATACCTGAAGTAGCTGAAGAGGTAGATCCTAAAATTTGGGAGTATTGCTTCAAGATCTGAGCACGTTTTGCACATGGATGATGCTAGTACTCTCACCTAGTGTATGGAGAAGGGCTCAGTAAAATCCTTGATAGAGTTCTAGGGGTGCGTGTAGGCCACTCTATGGCGGCTCTTAGTCATATAATGCTTAAGTGCATTAGAAGATAGTTAAAATTGTGAGGTGTTTATTATAAAAATGAGCTGTTTTAAGCCTATTGCTGGGCTGCTGGGGGCCTCCAGGTCAGCCCAAGTATAGCGCCTACTAAGCTAAGTATAGATCCTATGTAGAATCCTCCCCCAGATATGAGGCATATAATTGATAGTATTAGGACTACTATAGACCATGTCTTAACCTTCCCCGGTTCCCCACTGTTTATTTGCATAGCCCCGACAAGTATCACTATAGCGAATATTAGCTGAAGCACCCCTATAACCAGTACTAGCCCTCCTAACCACCCTAGCCCAAGTAGTGCGAAGGCTGTTGCACCCATTGCAGCAATTGCAGCTACTATTAACCCTGTTATTAGTATAAAGATCCCACCAATTAGTGTTAATACAAATGCAGCTGTGGGCTTCTCCGCCATAGCCTCTCCCAACTGGGTATACCATGGAGAAGATATATAAACTTTTCTCTTCTATGCAGAATACTTAAAATAAAGACACAGTGTTACTTACTCACCTTTTACTCTATTTCTAGAAGTACATAAGATTAGCTAAGCTCCAAATATAAAACCTTTAAAGCATTCGCCCATCCCCCAGCTCCACCCTGCCACGAGTAGCTATGAGTAAAAACTGGGGCTCGGCATTGGGATAGTGGCAGTGGGCCAGGGGCTTCACCTGGGCTGTTTCGTAGTTGATGTTCTGGGGTTGTGTGCCGAGCTACTTAGGGGATGCTATTTCGAGTTCTCAAGCGAGGGCGGTGGTGCATTTAATTGGTCTTGCCCCATTATCTTAAGCTTAGTAAGTTCTCTGGAGAAGTGCTTGTTAAGAGGCAGAAGCCTCTTGATTTTAATTCAAATAGAATTGATGTTAATAAGGTCTTTAAGGTTCTCGATGTTGTCGAGAGGGTCTCGAGAACCATATCACTAGGTGTTCTGAGAGACTATAGGAGCTACATCCGGTTGACTAAGTACTGGGTCCACTGGAGTAGGCGTAATCTAGAGAACATATTTAAGCTTATTCTCTGAGTACTTTGGTATTGAGATAGAGTTTGAGGAGCCTAAGAAGGGATTTGATAACTATCTTCTTGTGCATGAAAAGGGCTGTATAGATGAAGTTGCTATGCCTAAAAAGCCTAGTGTAGCAGTTTTCTCTATGGCGGTATGCACTTTGAGCAATGCTTACCTATTGCCACAGCTTTGGAGAAAGAACTTGAGAGACTTGACATAGATTCTCTTCTTATTGTTGTGAGGTTCTGGAGAGACCATACCAATACAGCTAGAGACATTGAGAAAATTCACCACTATAAGTGATAAGCCTCTTGTTGATGCTGTTATCAACTTGTAGAGTACAATTATAAGCAGAGTTAATAAAAGATTTAACTCAAAAACTGATTAACTCACCACCACTATTTCAAGCTCTGGCAGAGATACGTCTAAATTCATTGGCGTGCCTAGAGTCAGTGCTATAAGTAACAGAGTAACCCTTAGTCACACTCCTAAAAGCAGGGGGAAGAGGATTTGGCAACCCCCAGCAGCGAGATCGTAAAGTTGTGCTGAGGACAATAAAGAATAAAGATAGTGTTGAAGGCTAGTGCTCATAGAATCGCTACAATTGTGAAGTAGGGTGCAGAGAGTTGGGGTAAAAATGTTAAAGTGATTTAAAGTTGAAAAATAATTGGTTTATTCTATTGTGTAGGTGGTGGCTAGCCCTTCTGCGTATATTGATGTCCCTATGTTTATGTTCATTGGTTTTGTTGTTGATGCTGTGACTCCTGTTATTGTTAGTGTTCTGCTGTCTGTTCTGCTGATGATTGTCTGCCCGTTCCATGTGAGTTGTGTGTATCCTGAGCCGCTTAGGGTTATCGTTAGTGTTGATGTGATTGTCGATAGGTCTGCTTGTATACCACTTATACTCACCTTTGTACTACTCGCAACCTGCACACCATTTACATAAACTGCTGAAACGTCTAAATCACTTGCAGAAACCCACCCATCTGAGCCAATCCACCAAGTCAAAGCACTATCACCATTTAGGCAGATCCTCAGCACTGAGCCACTCGAAACAACCACACCACCAATACTCAGCGAACCACTCCTAACAGTAAACTGCACACAACCAGACACAGCAGCCACCCTACCACCACTAGCAACAACCACAAACGGATACAAAACACCAGCCACAGTAGCCGTAGTAGTAGTTGTTGGAGACACAGTAGTAGTTGTTGTTGTGGTTGGGGCTGCGGTCGTTGTCGGAGATGTGGCTGTTGTTGGGGCTACAGTAGCCGTAGTAGTTGTGGTAGTTGTTCTAGTCACAGTCACAACAACAGTAGCCGTAGTCGTAGTTGTAATCGTCCTCGTAACTGTAGTCGTAGCAGTCACAACAACAGTAGCCGTAGTAGTTGTAGTTGTTGGAGACACAGTAGCCGTAGTAGTAGTTGTAGTTGGGGCTGCGGTCGTTGTCGGAGATGTGGCTGTCGTAGCAGGTGTTGTAGTTGTTGTTGTAGTCACAACAGCAGTAGTCGTTGTAGTAGTTGGAGACGTAGTAGTCG
>CAZMQK010000038.1:0-9942 GCA_964568685.1 uncultured Ignisphaera sp. | reverse complement strand
AACAATAGCACTAGCAGTAGCACTATTCGCAACAGGCTTCGCAATAGCATGGTTCGTAACAAAGAAGACAAAGTAAAACAACTCAAACAAAAATTAAACACATTTCCACTTTTTAATCACCTTGTATGTAATGTTGTGTGCGTCTGCGATAGCCATATCCATTGCTATATCTAAACTACTAAGTCTGGTATATTCTCTCCAGACCCTAGAATAAGGCACCTAGGCACATGTTAATTATGTGCACTATTCTAGGTGGGCTTTTTCTGCAGATGCCATCTGTATAAGGGTTTCTACGCTTTAGACTGGGGAGCTGAGTTGCTCGACACAGTGCCTGTGAGAAATTTAGAGAGGTACGTCACAGAGGTTATTTATTTATCAACCTTTTGCAAACCTCAACTGCTTTAAAGGCGTTCTCGGCATAGCCATCAGCGCCAATTTCTCTTGCAAACTGCTCTGTCACTGGTGCACCACCTACAATAACCTTTACTTTTTCTCTAAGCCCCTCCTTCTTCAAAGCTTCAATAACCTCTCTCATATGTGGCATTGTGGTTGTTAAAAGCGCTGACATTCCGAGTATGTCTGGCTGATGTTTTTTAACAGCTTCCACAAACTTTTCTACAGTCACATCAATTCCCAGGTCTATAACCTCAAAGCCGTTTGCCTCAAGCACTGTTGCAACAAGGTTTTTACCAATGTCATGAATATCGCCATAGACTGTGCCTATAACGACTCTCCCAAGGGGCTTGAACTTCTTCTTTGATTCGAGTATCATTGGCTTCACAATCCTCATAGCCTCATTGAAGATCTCTGCAGCAACAATCATATCGGCTACGAAATACTCTCCCCTCTCATACATTTCACCGATCAGCTTCATGCCTTCCGCTAACCCCCTCTCTATTATATCCATAACGTCTACCCCTTGGTTCAAAGCCTTGTTCACAAGTTCTATGGTTTTCTCTAAATCTAGATTAGCGAGGCTATCCCTAATCTCCTCTAAAATGTTCGACACAGGGCTCACCGTATGGGATACCTACCATGTTCGTAAGCCGCCTTAAAAACTGCTACTATATTCTCTGATGGTGTAGGCGGTTGAATATTATGTGTTGTTGCAAAGATGAATCCGCCTCCTGGGGCAAGCACTCTAATCATGTCTCTAACGTGTTGCACCACATCCTCTAGTTTTGCAAATGGTAAAACCCTCTGAACATCTGCACCACCACCCCAGAACGTTATCTGCTCACCATACTCCTTCTTCAGCTTCTCTGGGTCCATTCCCTTTGCGGATAGCTGAATTGGGTTTATTATATCCAAACCTACGTCTATAAACTCCTTAATTAGTGGGAATATGGCGCCATCGCTGTGCAGAAATATGAACAGCTTCGAGTGCTTCTTGATGTAGCTGAACAGCTCTTCATATCTATGCTTATACATCTCTCTGAACAGTTGCACAGAGATTTGAGGGCCCTCCTCAGTCCCAAGGTCGTCAGCATAGCCTATGACTGTTATGTACTCACCTATATAGTCTATAATTTTCTTAGTGTTGTAAAGCACAACATCCATTATATGATCTAAGATGGCGTTTGCCAAGGGTTTTCTAAGTCTTAGATCTGATAACCACCTTGTCCAGCCTCTTAAAGCCTGTGCCCAGGCGTGCACCCTGCCAGCAAGTGAGTATACTAATACGTAATCTGTACTCCTATGCAGATACTCTGCTTTCTTCCTCAAGAACTCCAAATACCTATCACTATACTTAAACGCATCCCAGTTGAAGTCCTTTACCTCATTAATGCTACGCACGTTCGCCAAGGGGTTTGCCCCGTGAGAGTCTATAGGGGCAAAAGTAAAGCTACTTTTAGACCCAATACCCAAGACAATGTCGTGTAGCTTAATCACGTAGTTACTCCCCTCCTCAACTATGTCAATTAAGGACGGTATTTCTTCATAGAAATTGCCGTAGCTGTGGTGCCACAGCTTCCATGAAGGATCCACTATCTCAGCCTTACCTGTTTCAGGGTCTCTATTCAAACACACCATACACTGGTAGAAGGTATCCCTATAGTAAATCTCTGTGTTTGTTGGAGGGAGGCACCTATTCACATCAATGAAATCAGAGTGGAAAAGCTCTATAAGCTCAGCATCAACTTCAGTTAGCTGCGCTACGACATCCTTTACCCTAGCAGGCCTAGCTTCAAGACCTAGAAACCTTCTTAAATCTCTATAGCACATAGGGTTAATTGTTGACACATGCGTTGAGCCAAAATCTATCGGAATTCTATCAGGCTCTTCATGCCTTAGGGTTGTGATAACCCTTTCTCGAGGCCTCATTAAATCCATGGAGCATCACCTCTCAACATCTAGCTGATGTTATTACCTAATATGTATGTCGCGCTACATGCTAGTACGTTATAGTATAGTCATGTAGACCCTTATAAAAGTTTTATGTACAGTAATTGCATCCTAAATTTTATATAATTTTATATACTTTACCCACTGAATCTCAAGTACGTGAGGTGCTAAAAATGGTTTACCCACTAAATCTCAAGAGGTTTATAATCCATGAGGAAGTTGGGATGGGGCAGAATCAATTTAGATGCTTTTACATAGGTTTTCACCCTGTGAGTAGCTCAATGATTATTCACGAAGGGCATAGCGGGAGGGTGTACATGGATGGCAGGCTAATCTACGGCTATGAGCTTGTTGGTAGGCCTCCTAGGGCTGGTGGAGATACTCATGCAGCTATGGCCTGGTCCAAGGACTTGCTGTTCTTTGGTGGCTGGATAAAGGCTCCACCAGGTCTGCTCATCTCTACAGACAGGACTTTGGCTAAGCAGGATATGAGGGAGAAGTACAGTCACATACACATGGTTGAGGATGGTGGCAGAGTTTCTCTGTTGTGGTCTAGGAAGTGGGATGAGAAGATAGCCCCGAACCACTGGTATGGTGAGGTCACAGACCTGCTTTATGATGGGCATGAAGATGTGCTGTACTTTAGTAGAGGTGATGGCTATGCAGAGCTTGGCTTGTGGAGAATACAGCTGTCGAGTGGAAAGGTTGAGTGGATAATTAGGGATAGGACTGTGTACAAAATGGAGATGAAGGATGATAAGGTGTTTGCAACAATATTCAACCCCGCCCATATGGAGAAGTCAGCTATTGTGATCTACGATACGCTTAGTGGTGAGAGCAGAATTGTTGAAGAGTTTGAGTTTGTCCTCGACAAGGAGAAGAAGGTGAGCATAGCGAGAGACGGTGGGCAAATAGTTCAGCTACAAAATAGGTTAGTAGCTTTCTACGGAGGCTTCTTCATAGTTATAGACCCTTACAGAGATAGGTACACAATGTACCCATTCCTAGAAGTTGCAGGGTCTAGAGAGAACGCTGTAATACCAATGGCCGAAAGGCCTCTCTACATACCAGGTCTCAGAACACAGAAGGTCTACCCACTTGGTGTTCCTATAGTTGCTGCAAACCCATGCGAAGCGTCTACAGAACCCCTCCACAAAACAACATTTGGGCTTCTCTTCAGATTTGACCCTGTTGCTCCACAGATACTAACTTCAACAGGGTTTGTCTCAGGAATGGCAACAGATGGCTACAACCTCTACATTGGGGCGTCCTACGCTAACCACTGCCCAGCATACACCTATAGATCAGGTGACGGAGGTGTGTACGCAGTTCCACTTAGAGACGTCTTCTCAAAGCCTTGGGTGCCCATAAGAATGTGGGTATACGATGGGTCTTACAGGAGTGGGGAGTCTGGGTTATTTGGCTGGTTTGGTGGCATACCTTTAAAAGGCTTTAGTGTAAAGAAGCTGAGGATATACTCTTCAGAAGAGGCAAAGCTGAGCATTGCTGAGTACAGCTTACTAGGTAATGTGGTGGAGGAAGAGGTTGCCTTGAGAAGCGGCTGGAACACAGTGGATATGGGAGCACTCTATGACATTGCTGCGTTCAAGCTCAAGAATGATGTGCAAAGGGTTTTAGCAGAGGTGGTTTTAGAGCCCTAAAGCCCAAATCCATAGCTTAAGAACACACATTTTTATTTTTGTAGCACACCTAGTGTTACTCTGTGACACTGGGAGTGGTATCTTGAGGTTAAGTAAGGGAGAAGGGATCCTCTTAGCCAATGGCAACTTCAAGTTTCTGCTAGGTGTGAATTACTGGCCAAGGAAGTTGAATATCAGGATGTGGAGGGACTGGGATGAGAACTCCATTAGAGAAGACATTGAGTTAATGAAGAGGCTTGGTATTAGGGCTGTGAGGCTCTTTATTAAAAATGAGGATTTTGCTAATGAATATGGCGAGGTGCATCCTCAAGCTCTTGAGAAGCTCAAGAAGGTTCTTGACGCACTCTCTGAGCATGAGATTGTGGGGTTTGTGACGCTACTCGTTGGCCATATGAGCGGAAAGAACTGGAGAATACCATGGCTAGCTTTTGAGGATATCTATAAGTCGCACGCAGTTGAGAAGACTATGAGGTTTATTGAGGGTGTTGTTAAGGAGTTTAAGGAGCACACAGCTGTGGCAGGGTGGATTCTAAGTAATGAGTTAAGCCTTGTTAAGAGGGCTGAGAGTAGGGAGGAGGCACTCGCATTGCTAAGGGCATTTTCACAAGCTGTGAAGAGCATTGATAGGGATCACGCTGTTTCCTCAGGCGACGTGCCTGATAGCTTCATGCAGGAAACGCCAAATGTTCGAAGCTATGTGGATTACATAGGGCCTCACCTCTATCTCTATGACACTGACCTAGTGAGGCATGGCTACACCTATGGGGCTATGCTAGAGTTGTTTTCAAATAGTGGGGATGTGCCTGTAGTACTAGAGGAGTTTGGGTTTAGCACCCACCAGTTTTCAGAAGAGAGCCAAGCAGCGTTCTTAAACGAAATCCTCTATACAACACTAGCACACAGTGCCTCAGGAGCGTTCATATGGTGCTTCTCAGACTTTGCGCACGAAAGCGACCCACCATACGAGTGGAGACCTCTTGAACTAGGCTTTGGCATAGTTAGGAGAGACGGCTCTCTAAAGCCAGCTGCTGAGGTTGTGAAAAGGTTTGCTAACGAGCTTGAAGATATTGAGAAGCTAGGTATTCACACGGAGTTCAAAAGAATGCCAGAAGCCTCTGTACTCATACCCTTCTACATCTTTAGAGACTACGAGTTCGTGTGGTACAAAAGTGCGCTAGGGTTCTGGAGGCTCATACAGCCCCTGTTGACCTCAAGTATTCTGCTCTCCTCGAGCGGCATTGACAACACTATGATTTTTGAACTAGATGTGGAGAGGGTGCTCAATAGCAAAAAGCTTTTACTAGCACCATCAACGGTGATAGCCCTTACATCAACATGGAGAAAGCTTCTTAAGTACGTAGAGGAGGGGGGAAACCTATATGTATCCTTAGTCAAAGGCTTTGGAGATTTCAGAGCAGGTCATGAAGCAGCTACTCACCTATGGGCTGAGCTAATGGGTTTAGAGAATGTTCTCGAGGCTGGGTCTGTGGGAGTGGTGTACCATGGCAAAACCGAGGTGAAGTTTGTAAGGGACTTTGGTAGTATCGAGAAGGGGGCGAGAGTGGAGGTAGACACACCAATACCGATATACGCGTACAGGGCGAGACCTGTAGATGCAGAAGTGCTAGCAGTGGATGGCAATGATAGTCCTGTGCTGTTCAAGGCTAGAAGAGGGAGGGGCTATGTGTACACTATGCTCATACCAGTAGAGCTAGCACAAGCACTGACTTGGAGCATGGATTGGAGCGGTAAGTTGCAGAAGGTTTTTAGATCCCTAGCTCAAGAGACAGGGGTAGAGGTACGCTATGAAGCCTCATCAGCAGAGGTAGAGGTAAAGGTTTTCTACGGGCAGCAAGCAGACATAGTCATAGCAGTGAACCACGGTAATTACAAAGAGGTTTCTATAGCAAGCTCTAAGCCACTAAAAGACGTTGTGAAGATTGGAGGAGACGCATCGCTAACCTCATGGTCTAGTAACCAGGTGGCTGTGGAGATGTCGAAAAAATCAGGCTTGGTACTCTACCTAAAGCACTAGCCGTTTGTCCCTAGATGTTCATTCTCATTAGTTTATGTTTATTTGTCGCATCTAGGGGCTTCCACCTCGCCCACAGGGATTTGGGTATCCCTGTGGGGTCATGGGTGACGGTCGAGGGAAACAGCATATCCCTCCCATCTATGGAAGGTCCGCCTAGACTTGGAGCGTAGCCCCCACCACCTAGGTGGATGTTAGCCAACAATGAACTACTAAATGACGCTAATAAATGTCTCTGCCCTTTTACCTCCATGGCCTTATGGTAGCACAGATCAACAAAACTACTTCACCATCACTATATTTCCTTAAAAGCTTTGTTATAAATAATGTAAGTTTAAGTTAAAGTTTTTAAATATTTTTATTCTATAATTATAGTGGTGTGGTTTGATGCGTTCCACAATTTTAATGATATCATTGATAATCACAGTTACCCTCATGCCAACAATAATAGCTGCAAATTACCAAATGCTAGTAGAGTGTGTCGAAGATTATACTGACGTAGGCCAATCAAACCTTAAGTACACTTGTGATGCTGGAAATAGCTTTATAGCCAAAATAACTAATGCTGGTAGCTATAGTTACCGGTTCTATCAGGATAGCGCTGCATGGCCTAGTGATTGGTGGACTAAAGAAGTAGGAGGCTTATCTTATTATCCAAGCTACCATGCTTATATGCACGATTATGCAATGTTCCTTGGACATGGTGCACCGGCATACTTCATGTTTGGAGTCAAGAGGCCCGCTGTTGATGGAAACAGCTTTAGCGTAGTATGGCTTGTGTCAGAGGGTCCGAATGGGTATACTTGGATGTACCCCCATGATAATGATGGCGACGGAAGATATCCTAGGTGGATAACTATTTATGCATGTAATGTTCTAGACGCCGATAGCTACACAAAGATAGGTTATACGGTCTTTGACGTATTCTATTACACCTTTACTAATCAGGGCAAGTCTGTACCATATCTACATGGCATTGTCAGCGCACGTACAGCTTTAGTTGATTGGTACAAGAGTTGCCTGATATGTAGTGAGGTTCCAGTATCTGTTAATACGATGAATGATTATGCTAACAGATTGATATCTGGGAATTCCATAGTAGATGCTTGGTTTAATGCTATATGGACGCAGAACTACGCTAAAGACATATTCGGACGTAAGGTTCTCCAGGCTCAACCAGCAGCCTTATATTATGTAGTAGAATTCAGGGACTCGAATGGTAATATATTAGCTAGTTATGACTATAGATATGAGGGAATGTTGGGATTCTCGACAACCATTTACCCTGCTCTCTTTCAGTTAAGTGCTCCGCCTGGAACAACCCAGATAATCTATCGTAAGGTATACTTATATGGCTCGTAATGAGGGGTGAGATGATGGGTGTTCATTCAGGCAAATTAATTGCCTTTATAGTGATGTTAATCACTGGCCTACTGGTAGGAGCTTCCATAGAGGTTATGGCAGCCCCTAGAAACAGTGGAGCAGAGGGTAAAACTTTGTCGGATTATATTGGTGCAGAGTTCAAGGCCTACCCCATTGCGAGGCTTGAAAGTTTAGAGAGTGTTCCCGAGGGGATGATCAAGCTGAATGAGGTTAAAGATAGGTTGGCAAACATACTGTACCTAGTTTCATCAGACCCGTTCTCAATAGTAGTGAATCTCACACACATAGGTAAGGCTAGGTACCTAAGCGAGAACTTCTACGCCTATAAAGGCATATACAAGGGTAGGGTCGTAGAGGCAGTAATCGGGGACCTAGGGGATTTCCTAGTAAAAATAGGAGACGGTACTACCGGTGCTTACCTTATGTGCAACCTTACCACAGATGAACCAAGGCCCCCGCTCTCCTTTATCTTGCCTCGTAACGCAAAGGTGGAGCTCTACGGCCAGTTCGGCGAAAGAGAGGCCTTATCGATGGTCGGCGTGGTGTGTGAAAACGTGAATAACACACTAGTCTGCACGAGGCCAGAGAATGCCACGGTAGAGAGGAGGTTATTCAACCCATACGAGGTCTACTACATAGTAGTGGATGGCTACAGGCTTGAGCCACCGCTTAGGATCAGGTGTGCTGACCCCAAGTACAACAACGGCCTGAGGGCAGTCTATGTGGAGGGATTCATACCCAGACTCAGCTTCTCGAAAGCTCAGAGCGTGGTCCTCGATGAGGACATGGCTCAGGATATAGTAAAGCTTGCTAGGGAGAGCGGCATTGACGTCACTAAGCCGGAGGAGTTGACCGTGAGGGACATATACTTAGCAATGGCATCTGAGCAAATGGTGATACCAACACTAGTGCTAATGCACGAGAACACAATGATTCTAGTGGGGCTTCACCCTAGTGGGCCTATATTCTTGGGATCTGCTGGCCTAATAGGCTCACCTGGTGCCGAAGAGGCTCTTCTAGATAGTGGTTTAAGACTAGACTGGGAGGACATGCTCTCAAACATGGAATATGTAAAGCACACTAGAGAAGAGGGTGTGCAAGTATACCTAGTCGTACTTGGCATAACGCTAGCAGTGACAGCACTTGCAGTAGCTCTAATGATCTGGATAAGACGTTAGAAGTAGTAGCCATCATTGAAAATATAGGTGAACTTTTTTAGTTTTCAGGTCAATAACAAAGATAGCTCCTCTGACCTCCTCCCCGCCCTAAAGGGTGAGGGTTCCCTTTAGAGGGGTCATCGGTTCTCCCCATCGGTTTGGGTTTACATCCGTCATCTGGGGAGCAGTCGGAGCGGGTCAGAGACCACCCTCATCTTGGAGAGGGGTTTCCCCGGGGCGGTTACTTGTAGTTATTTGTGAATACTTGTAAATATCTCTGCCCCGGGGTTCTCCGTGTTGTGTTGGGTTTTCATCCCCACATCCACGGAGCTGTCAGGGCTTCACTTAACCCTTAAGCCCCTCATCTGCTTTAATCCTCTTAGAGCTAGGTTCCACAGAGTAGCAACACCCCGTTGTTGTAGTTGTAACGGTGCCTCCTAGCTTAGCGGACCCTGTTTATCTCTTCGACAGCTCTTCTACCTCCAAGGTGGAAAGCAACGGTTTATAGGGTGGCAACGGAGGAGCTGTAGGAAGAGGCGGCGATAATCATAGTGCGGGGGTGAGGCAGCAGTGAAAAAGAGGCCACATGATCTAAATTTACCTGGGCCTTGTGTCGCTTGGGAGTACCATCACCATTGTGGTAAGGCAGTAAATAGAAAGCCGACAATACAGCTAACAATAATGTGGCTAGCAATAATATTATTGAATATACTGGATCCAGTAGCATGCTAAGTTTTAGGTAGTTTCTAGGGGCGAGCTCCAGGAAATACACTACCATGTCCAGTGTTATAGTGATGAACGTTAGCCTGTATGCCTCTACTCTTCTTCCGATAGAGTACAGTATGACTCCTGATAAAGCTGATAGCAATATCGGTACTTGTAGCGGTGCATATAGAGGATTTAGTGGTGTAAAAAGCCCTAGAGAGATCCCCGCAACAATAACGGCTTTCAGCACCAGTATAACTACTAATCCCAGTATTCTTACAGCTATACTTGTTGGTGCGTCCACTATTGCTTTCGAGAACCTCTTTCTAGTCAAGAAGAAGAGGTTTACTGGAAGTTCCCGTGCTAACAGGAGAATATCGAGGTTTGCGAAAAAGCAACTCCTAGTACACGGACTACTCAGAGCTATAAGGCATGGGCTGTTTCAGTTTTCATAATCATTCATTTCATTTTCTTGATTTGATGTGCGAGTGCTCGTAGTGCTATTAGGTATGCTGATGCTGTGTGCCTGTCTAGCCCATGCTCCTTCATAGACTTGTCGTGTTTTAAAGCCCTAGAAGCTTATATACCTATTGGTGACCCCGGGTTTCCGAGGCCCAGCAGGGCTGTGAGCCACTAGGCGACTAGTGGTGAGGCTCTG
>CAZMQK010000037.1:0-10640 GCA_964568685.1 uncultured Ignisphaera sp. | reverse complement strand
GAACCATGCTATTGCGAAGCCTGTTGCGAATAGTGCTACTGCTAGTGCTATTGTTGTTGTCCACTCTGTTACTGTTTGTGTTACTGTTGCTGACACTGTTTCTCTAAGGGCTACTGTAGTAATAGCTGTTGATACTGAGACTATTGTTGGTATTGTTATAGTGACTGTCTGTACAACACCTGGCGTTGGAGTTGTTGGTGTTGGCGAAGGAGACGGAGATGGCGAAGGACTGGGCGAAGGAGACGGAGATAGCGTTGGAGTTGTTGGTGTTGGCGAAGGAGACGGAGATGGCGAAGGACTGGGCGAAGGAGACGGAGATAGCGTTGGAGAGGGTTTGGGTTTACCTGATTCTACAACAGTTGATTTTGCGTCGTATATGCATCCTCTCAGTAGCTCACTGTACTTGTCCATTGAGATTATCGCCCCTCCTTGGTTGTATGGAGCGTACCACCATGGCTTAGTTATAGGCTCACCACTTCTAACTATGAAGAAGAATAGTGGCAGTGTTCCCCACCATGAAGGTATCCACCAGGGTCTTTCCCCGTTTGGCCACCCATCCCAGTACTTGGTGTTGTATAGCCATGTGAGTGGTGTGTAGTATAGAGGTATGGATGGCAATTCCTCAAATAATATTTCCTGTATGTTAAACACTAGCTCTTTTTCATAGTCTGGGAATATTGTGGCTCTCATCACCTCTGAGATTAGTGCATTTAACCTATCATTAGAGTACCCTATCCACCTAGCCATGTTACCCCAGGCAGGGTATAGTGCATTACCGTAGGAGTTCCTAACGTGACCCACTTCGTATGCACCAGCGCTCCAGCAGAGTGTTGCATCAAAGTTGCTGTTCCTAAAGTTATCCCACCAAACTCTGTAGTCAAGGGTCTCTATGTAGACCTCCATACCAATATTCTTTAGAGCTTCGGCTACTAGTGAAGCCACGCTATTCTCTAAAACAGCCCCTGCAGGAACGCTTATTTTGAACTTTAGTGGTGTCCCATCTGGGAGCTCTCTAATACCATCGTTATTCCTATCAATTATACCAGCTTCATCCAGTATCTTCTTGGCTTTAGCTAGGTCTTGTGTTAATAGGCAATCTGGGTTACCCCAATACTTTTGGCACGCATCTCTATTCACATAGTCTTTGTACACACCTTCAGCAACAAACCCTACTACAGGTGCTTGTTCTACTAAGCCTTGTAGACCATACTCAACAACATCTTTCCACGGTATTGCCCAGGCTATAGCCTTTCTAACCTCTACACTCCTAAACACTGGAAGGTTGAGGTTGAGGTATAGCCAGAATATTGCTGAGGGTATGAAGTAAGGCGGATTATTATTCCAAGCCTTTATCCCGTACTTTGTCACTAAGTCTCCGACGTTTGGCACAAATTGTTGGGTAAAGTCAATTTCGCCATTTATGAGTGCTTGAATTAATACTGTAGTCTCCTTATAGTAGTAATAGGTTAGGTATTTAGGCTTGGGTAAGCCAAATATGTCCTTACCCCACCAATCATCGATGCGCTCATATATTACCTGTGTGACGTCTGCATAGTATAGTTTGTAAGGCCCTAAGACAACTTGTTTATCAGGATCTTCATTTCTCCACTCTGTCCTCATAGCTTCTCCTAGCTGCTCCACAATTGGCTGAAATACGTGAGCTGGTAGAGGCCTTACAAACAGAACACACCCTATTGGCCCCCCTATCCAGTCAAGCATTATCTCCTCTCTCGGTGGAGGCTCTTCACCTGGTGTTCTGGCGATGTAGTACTTCACAGTTTTATCATCTATCTTCTCGTAGTTGTATACACACCAATCACCCCACCACCCAGCACCCACTTGTCTACTTAGCTGATAACCCGCTATAAGGTCGTCAACAGTTAAAGGCCTGCCATCACTCCAGCGGGCTTCAGGCCTAAAGTGCATTGTTATGGTCATCTCATCTCCGTTGAACTCTATTTTATCTACTAGTAGCAATACCCAGTCCTGGGTTAAGGTGTTCTGCACTGTTGTAGGTGGGTATAGGATGTGCCACACTGCTTCATGATAAGCTGCTCCTACTGCAAATGGGTTCCAGCTAAGTGTGGGAGCACCAACAATTCCTATTATCAAGTTATCCTCTCTTCGCACTCGCTGAGCATAGATAGGTGTTTGCACGAGGCTTAAAGTTGTTAAGGATAGCAATAGTGTGATTACAGATATGGCTATTAACTTGTTTACTAGTTTCAATAAGGTCACCTACACTCAAGCAAGATATATAAAATGAAAAAAGATTTAAACTTTTTTGATAATTACAAGTCCGTTTTACCTTAACTAGCTTAGGAAATCTCACGATAGACTCTCTATTAATGAGCTCAACTTGTTCACTAAAGCATTTTTAAGCTCTTGCTTAAGCTCGTCTCCGCTTACCTTCCCCTCTCTCATAGCGTTGCCTAGCTCACGTGCCTTTTCTAGTGTGAAATGCACTTGTGCTTTAGAGACAGGGTCTGTGAACTCTACTGGTTCCCCTAATTTGAATATGTACTCGTAGTATGTATTGACATCCATCTCTCCCTTCATATACTTCTCAGCGACTTTTTGAATGAACTGTCGCAGTAAGCCTCTAACATCACCATCTGTTGTAATTATGTCTGCATACAGCGCTATACTGGACCCTGCTTCACCTAGTGCAAGCTCTAGTTCTAGTGGAGGTGCGTGAATGTTGGCCATAGCCTGTTCTTTGTAAACCATTCTGGGACTTGTATTGTTCCAACCTAGGACTGGCATGTTGAGCCACCCAGATCTATTGAGGAGCATTTTATCCTGCATATCAGTTAGAGCCCACGTTATCAACCTGTACATACCATCTAAACCATCCTCACTTACCCCTGCAGCTATGGCTATTGGTGTTAGCCAGAACCCAGTCTCGTTCTTCGGGAACTTGATTGAGAGCCTGTTGGGATCCATAGAGTAGGCTGTGTACGCATCTTCAAATCCAAGTATTGTGAGTAGGGCTTTTCCTGTTGATATGGCTGTTCTAGCTGCTGAACTTGATGTGTATAGGCTAGAGGCCCCGCCGAAGACCACAGCTATTAAGGACCAGCCTTTTTCCCACCCGTACTTTGACAAGAGCACATTAACAGTGTTTGATGTTGCTGGCCTGTTAGTTACAGGGTATATTGCTACGAGGTTCACTCCTTTCAATACGCTTCCTAGGTACTCTGGCTTGATAAGGTCTGACCAGCTCTCGGGTATTGCTAGCCCATTTTTCTCAGCATACTCTCTATTGATTAGCCATGTGTACGGCTGCCAGTACATAGCCACCCAGCAGAGCTTTCCATCCTCTGTGTAACCCTTCATTATGTCGGGTATGTGTTTTACAAGCTCAAGTATTGTAGTGTCTTCTATTGGGTGTAGACCTCCTGCTAAACATACGTACGATATGTTATACCTATTCTGACCTATGAAGCCGTCTACCTCACCTTTGCGCCCCGCCTCTACCCATTCTTTTGGATCGAGAACACGTACAAACGATATATTAGTGATGTTTAGAAGCATTGACGCTGGTGCAGTCATTACCCCTGCCCTAGGCATACCACTCTCGGCAAAGAAGTACCTCTTGAAATCATCTTGGCCCCACTGACTCCAGTCCGTCATAATCTTCAGTGAAACGGGTTTTAGCGTTGGTTTCTTGACCTCAGTCTCACTAGGCTTCCCAAGACCTGAGTATATGTAAACAACATACCCTACAACAGCAAGTATTATTAGAATAGCCGCTAATGCTATTAAGTTCTTCCTATTCATATCTTATGCCCGTAGTACTCAGAGGCTCTTCCTAGTTTTATAAAGATTTCTGAGGAGATTCAGAGTACCCTAGCCTCCCATAGACAGTGCAGATCCTAGACAGTAGAACTGTTTCATGTCAGATTATCGCCAGGTCTAGTTGTTCTCCTTCCTACTCTGAAGGGCTGCTGCTCCTGAGCAGTTCACCGGGTTCCCCACATCTATTCGCTTACAAGCTATTGGCGTTTAATGAGGGGCAGAGTAAGGCATCTAATTTTAATGCTGTGTAACGCACTTTTAGTAGGTAAACTATGATTGAATTTGCAACCCAGGCCTTTATGATATTGCTTGTAGGTTCAATGCTTGGCTGACTCTCTAAGAGAGCTCCCTACACTTCTTTCATAGGCTATGTACTTGCGGGCTCATCACCACTATTCATGAGTCTTGGAGTAGAGCTCACAACATTCACTCAGCTTGAGTTTTTGAAAAGCTTAGGCCTTGCAATATTCTTCTTTGAGGCTGGCCTATCTATAGGTGTTGGCAGGCTCCTGAGGTCTCTCGACAGAGTTCTTGTAGTGGAGCTTGGTAGAGATATAGTGAGATTTCTGATGACTCTCCTGTTATCTGTATACACTCTTCACATAGCCACAGCTGTGTCCAGACATATATGCATAGCGATGCCTAGCGCACCACTAGCGTTTGCACCCATGGTTAGCTGCTATGTCGCAATACTCATAGCATACGTGAAAGCCATTGGGAGTGTGTACACCAAGGCATTTAGTGAAACTACACCTGTAATAACAGGGCTATCAATAGTGCTTCTCATTAGCAACTCTTTACACAATACTAGTTGGAGCGAGCCCACTTACACCACTATATGGTTTACTAGCTGTGTCAATCAAGCTCGCCTAGGCAATGGAGGCAAAGCTCCAAGCCTAAGCGGGCTAGGCGTAGGTGGGAGCGCTATGCTGTTGAGCTCAACAGCTACCCACGGCACTGCGCTTAACACCCAGTGAAGCGTGGGCTAGATGAAAACCCCTAGACACAACGAAAACATAGGCCAGTGAGAGCAAGCATCTAGGGGCAAGCTGTCTCTGTTAATCCTCTCAACCTCTTCACATATTATCCACGCTAAAATGGCTTTAAACACTGTTAGTAGTAGTGATAAAAGTGGCTATGTCTAGTGGCGGCAGCTGAGCAAGAAGCCATGACCATTGCTATATTAGAGGGGGTACCAACTCTACATTTGGTTGTAGAGAGACAGGGCCGGGAATCCATATGGCTTGTAAGCAATTGCAAAGCCTCAAAATGTTGAAATCTCCTCCACCCTCTACAAGCTACTCTCATAGATGGATACGTGTTTTGAAAGCTCCTCTACAGCTTCCTCAAGCTCTACCCTTCTGGGGGAGTCAAAGGACAGGGGCTTTGCCGTCTTTAACCCTGCTGCTATGGTTGCATAGAGTAGCGCTTTTTCAAGGCTCCTACTCTCAAGGTATATCACTGAGAAGACCCCTGTAAAAACATCGCCACAACCTGAGGTGGAGGCAATCCTCATACCGAGCTTTTCTACTGGTAGGGAGCTCACAGCAATCGCTTTTCTCTTTCTATAGATATGGGCTATCGCGCCCTGGGGGCCCATTTTAACTATGGTTATACACCTTCTGCTAAAACTAGCAGAGTTTGCATGATGATCGAACTCACGCTTATTAGGTAGCACAAAACATTCTCCCTGAACCTCCTCAGCTAACTCAAATGGGTTCCAAGAGGCGCCAGGATCCATAAAGACAGCCTGACTGCTAGTTGTTTGCACAACTATGCTCTTCGCCACGTTGAGGGGAACGTTAGCCACAACTACACCATCAACTTCACCTACATCCCTAGGCACATGCTCTAGTGACAGCATGTTGTTGACCCCAGGGAGTGTCACTATAGTTGATTCACCAGAACTGTCAACCAGTATTATTGCTCTTCCAGAAGCCCCCTTAAGCACAGCCACATGCCTAGTGTCCACACCCTCACTCCTGAGAAACGCAATAGCTCTCTCTGCAAGATCCTCACCCACAGCGGCAAGCAAACGAACCTCCCTAGCCCCAGCTCTTGCTGCAGCAAGAGCTATATTTGCACCAGTTCCTCCAAAACCCTCTGTAAGCACTCTACCAACATACTTCCTACCCCTCTCCAAAAGCCTATCGACTTGTACTATAGTATCATAGTTTAGCCTACCTGCTACATAAAGTCTCAAATTAGCTCACCTAGAGTGCGTACCAGGGATATAGCCATAGGCAAGCACGTGACCCTTGACCTTTGATAGTGCAGTGCTTGGATCTAGGCCAGGACTCCAGTTGCTACTATCAATGTCTAAGGCAAGGGCGAGGAAAATATATCTGTGTGGCTTATCCCCTGCCAGGGGGCATGGGCCTCCGCAACCAGTAGACCCATAGCTATTAATCCCCTGCAAAACACCTGCACTTGATGAGGAGCTCTCTGGGGGCTCAACTCTAGCCCCCTTAAGCCCGTAGACTACCCAGTGGTAAAACACTCCCCAGGGCGCATCAGGGTCGTAAACCATGGGTACAACACTCTTTGTAGCAATAGGTGCGTTCTTTATGGCGATGTGTGGTGAAACACTCTCGCCTTCACACTCGTAATAAGCGTACTTTGCAGGAATTTTTGAGCCATTGGTAAAAGAGTTGCTGTAAATGTGAAGCCTTTTAGGGGCTCCTGCAATAACCCCCTCTAAATCTGGTGGAAGTATTGTGCTTGTAGGAGGTTTCCACGAGGAGAAGATTAATATGCAACACAATGCAGTGGTTAGAGCTGTGGTGAGTAAAAGTGAGAACTTTTTCCGCATAGAGCCCACAAAAATACTACAGATAAGCAAGGTTTAAAACTTATTAATACTTGTAACAATAACACTGAGTAATTGCTATAGCGTGCAGAAAGAGCTATTAAGCATGCAAATAATATGAGTTCTCATGGTGCTTTTGCAATGCCTATACTTACTGAACTAAGGGTTGTGCCCATAGGTACAGGTTCAGCTAGCATAAGTAGCTACATAGCTATGGTTATCGAACTCATAAGAAGACGTAAATTGAAGTACCACCTGAGCCCTATGGGCACTTGCATAGAGGTTCAGAGCTTTGAAGAGCTTGCTGATCTCCTAAATGAAGTAGTTTCCACACTTAGGAGTGCAACCATTAACAGAATTGTAATTGACATTGCCATAGACATTAGGTTTGATAAGGAGCTTTCTCTAGAAAGTAAGGTTAGAAGTGTTGAAGAGAAACTAGAGGTGCAGTAAGCAATGAGAGAACTCTGGCAGTGACTAAGATGTGATGTGTTATGGCTCAAGGCCTTGTCCTCGGTTTGGAGGAGGTCAGGACGTGTTTAGTGCGTAGCTTTATTGCTGTTAATCGCTTTTGCCCTATCTAAAACAATCAATGTTTTTAAGATACAACCTCACAGTGTATAGTGTGTGCTAGATGGGCGTTAGTAGTGCTACGAGGAAGGCTGCTGGGTATCTAGAGGGCTGGGTATCGATAGCTATAAACATTGCTCTGTTCATAGCAAAGTTTGTCTATGGGACTCTATACAACTCCATTGCTGTTGTTGCTGACTCTATACATACACTTTCTGACTGTCTAACATCAATAGTCGTAGTACTGGGTTTTTGGATAAGCTATAGGCCTGCTGATAGAGAGCACCCCTTTGGCCATGGTAGGGCTGAGCTCATAGCCACCATAGTCATCGCCTCTATGCTTATAATAATTGGTGTAGAGTTTATCCAGAGGAGCGTAGGTAAGCTGCTCTCTAGGGAGGGGCTCACCTTCAGCTGGGCACTAGTGGCAGTGCTGGCAGCCTCAGCTGCTGCTAAAGAGGCTTTGGCACTGTGGGCTACAGCCCTTGGCAGAAGGTATAGCGCTAGCTCGCTAATAGCAGATGCGTGGCACCACAGAAGTGATGCTATTGCATCAGCACTTCTAGTCATAGCAATACTGCTTGGAGCGCCACACTGGTGGCTAGATGGAGTATTGGGGGTGGCGGTCTCTACAGTAATTATGGCGACAGGAGCTAAGATAGTATTAGATGCATCTTCTGAGCTCCTCGGCAAAGCACCTTCGCCAAAAGATGTTGAGAGGCTTAGAGATGTAGTGGCTAGCGTAAATCCATTGATAAAGGACGTTCACCACATCCACATGCATAGGTATGGCGACCACGTGGAGGTCACGCTTCACATAAGGGTAGACAGCAGAATGAGCGTTCGAGAAGCACATGAAATAGCCTCTAGTGTTGAAAAGAAGGTTAAGGAGGTTTTGGGCTGGGAAGCAACAGTACATGTGGAGCCTGAAGGGTAGAGAGAAAAGCAGTTAATACACCACCCCCAGTTTGGTGTTGCAGTAGCTAAAGCCCTCGCCACTACAAGAGAGGCTACGCCTTACTGTACCTAGTCACACAATAGTCTATGAGTGCCTTGAGCGTGGGGAACTTGTGCGGCTTTGGTGTTCTCCAATCTGGTTGAAGCAGCCCATTGGTAAGTTCGTGACCTGGGTTTAGGGCTAGGTAGAACCAGTGGCATATGTTGGTCTCCATTAGGTACTCCACAAACTTCTTATGCCACATAACATCCCTTGGGTCGCCCTCACCATGCTTACCACCAAACTCGGCAACTATTATTGGATAACCTAGTTGCTTCTTAACATAGCCCCAGTTCTGGTCCCATATCTTATACAAGTTGTCTGGAAATACACTTGGGTCATTGAAGTGCTGTTGCACGTAGACGTCCGGCCCGTAGGTATTAACGCTGTAGACTAGCTTCTCCCTGGGTAGGTTAACTGGGTAGTCTCTCACAGCCCTTAGGTTCTCCCCCCAAAACACCTCACCTGAGTACAGGGGTACGTTATCTGATTTTGGGTTTGTTATTTGAACACCTTTAACTACTATGAGCCAGTGAGGCGCTACCTCAAGTACTGCTTTTCCAATTCTCTCTGCAGCTAGGTTCCAATCAGTCTTTGGGTTGCCCATGCCCCATGTGGCTACATCGCTTCTCGTGTACTCGCTACTCGCAAATCTCGTCGCATGGGGGGAGTTGAAGAGCTCTGCGCCGACAACGTTCCAGTACCTTCCAAATCTCTTAGCTATGTAGAGCCATGTCTCTATGAAGCTCTGCTCTGTGAAGACGGGGGTGTACCACAGGGGCTCAAAATACACGCAACTTATGTTGTGAAAGCATAGAAGGATGTGTATCCCTAGCTCAGCAGCCTTAGCAACGATTCTCTCCATTATTGAAACGGAGTCCAGCCCCCCAAGATCGCTATTCAAAGCATAGCTCACAGCTCTTAAGGCTGGTCTAGTGCCAGGTCTTGCAGTAGCAGCACAAAAGGGTATCCTTATTGCGTTAAAGCCGAGGCTCTTAACGGTTTCCAGAATATCTACCCACCTTCGAGCAGTGAGCCCGCCTACCACATAGCTTCGCAGTTCAAAGCCGCTCCACGTTACCCCTAAGAGTGCTAGAGGCTTCTCATCTCCACCTTTGTAGAAGTATATCTCACTACCCCTAACCCTGTACTCCACGTCCATGGAGGTCAGCCCCCTGTCCAACTAAACAATGTTTAAGCACTTCAAAACGCTTGCCTCATCAATTCTCGCACTTAAGTTGCCTGGCGCTACTTGTAGAGAAGCTAGCCTCCCCCTAATAACGTTGTGCTCAACGGTGCCCTCTCTACTCACTGTAATCTCATGGACTATGTCATACCTAGAGAGCTGTGTTGGTGTGTACACATTGTTAACAAATTCGAAAACAATTGAGAAGCTCCCCCTAGCGTATGTCGCAAGGGACTTTAGCATTCGGTCTATGTAGAGAGGGTCGTAGTAGAGGTACAGAGAGTCAACACCATCGATGACAAGCAAGTTCACATTCTGCTCAACATATCTATATATAGTTGCTTCGAGTTGCTGTGGTGAAAAGAGCACAGGGTTTATAGTGACTATGAAAGAGGCTTTTGAAAGCAAGTAGTTAGGTGGGCGCTGCAAGACCTCTGCTGCCTTAGCTATTAAGCTCTTCAAAACCTCTGCGGGTTCTCTAAAGCTTATAATGCCGTAGCTCAGCCCATAGTCTCCAACAAGCTTTAGTATTAGGAGCCAGGGGGAGAACGGAGTTAGACCTGCTCTAGAGATTACACCAATATAGGTGCCTGTGAGCAGAGGACCCCAAACCCTCTCACTACACTCCTCACGATACGTAGTTGTGGCAGCGGTGTAAGGAAGTTCTGGTGCTGGTGAGATTAGCAAGCATCTAAAGCCTCTCTCCTCTTCTATTGTGAATGGTATTTCTGCTAGTGGTATTGGTTTTCCTCTGAATTTTCTCACCTCCATGACTCTGTTTATTATTCCTTTTTCTATTTTTGTTTTGAATACGAAGACTGCGTCTGCTATGAACTCTAGCCCCTTTAGGTCTGTGCTCTCAGTAGCAAAAGGCAGGTCTGCTATGAGCATTAGTAGTGCTTTACTAGCACTTGTTAAGCTATAGAGTGTTGCGTGTAGCATTGACCTCGCCTCCTCTGTTGTCAACGCATTGAGTAGTGGAGTCACAGAATCTATAACAGCTATCCTAGCCCCCTTCTCAACAACCTCCTGAGAAAGCCTCTCAACAACCACCTCAACAAGCTCCCTACCACTCAACGTCGGCACATGAACATACTCAAACAGCCCCCTACCCTCAGCCACAGCAAAATCCATGCCAAGCCTCCTCATATAAGAATAGAACTTCTCCCTATCCTCAGCAAGACTAATATAAACCCCCCTAACCCCAAAACGAAGAACATTCTCAAAAAGAAAACTCGCCACAAACGTAGACTTACCAGCCCCAGGATGGCCCAAGA
>CAZMQK010000036.1:0-10831 GCA_964568685.1 uncultured Ignisphaera sp. | reverse complement strand
TGGTGGCTTTATCTCGACTTTGAATATGTCGTAGGGCTCTAGCCCACCATCAACATCTGTTAGTATTCCTCCGAGCTTTGTGAAGTCTATTACTACTAGCACTTTTTCTCCTGCTTGCAAAACGTTGTCACCGTTGTTTGGATTTCTCCATATTACTGCGACTCCACTCCAAGCACTGTTAGCTGCTGTGCACAGACTGTCTATGTCAAAGTCTGCCTGGTTTGTTATGGCTTGAGCTTCGTTGTTGTAAGTCATTGTTAGCCCTCCTTTGTTTATTACCCATACTGCTATGTCTGCTTTTCCTGGTGTTAGGTCAACGTCTTTTTGCCCTGCTGACAGCCTAATTGGTATGACTGCACACACAAGCTTCCCACTATCCACTTTTGCTAACACAGTACCATCTATCTCTAGTGCGCTACTAGCCTGCGCCAAACCCTGCCCCATGACCTCCTTACTCCTCTGCGTTGTGTAAAACCCCATGTTCAGCACCACAAAGGCTAAAGCAGCAGCAACAACAACAAACGCTATCAACACTATCGCAGCCTCAATACCAACAATACCTTTTAAGAGACGTGTTCCTCTCATTTCACACACCTCTTCGAGAGAAGGTAGTGCGAGCCCAGCTATTCACACTAACTAAGAAAGGCGACTGCTCGCCTAAAACAGAGAGTGCATAAAATAGATGAATGTGTGGCAATTTGTGACGTGTCTGAGCGTATTCAAAGCGTGTTTAAAGTATGTGTAGTGCTTTGCTATAGCTTTGTAGCTGTGTTTAGAGTTCTACTTCTTGGCAGAGATGGGGTATTAGGATGTCTAGCTTTTCTTGTATTGGGGTTTTTACGGGGCTGGGCCATTGGTAGAAGTGTACAAGTACGAGCTTTTTTACGCTGCTTTTAGCCGCTACCTCTATGGCGTCTTGGTAAGTGCTGTGCCCATATCTATGCGCTTCTTCACTGTATCCTGAGGCCTCGTGTATTAGCATATCACAGTTCTTTGCAAATTGAATTAGCTTTGGGTTGTACGCAGTATCCCCGCTGTACGCAATACACTTCCCCTCGCTGTAAATCTTCATGGAGACCGCTGGTAGTGTGTGCACAGCTTCTGCGAACTCTATCTCAAAGTCTTCTAGCCTGACCCTTTCCCCAAGACCCACCTCTACAAGCTCTAAAATGTCTAAGGTGTTTTGCGAGCCAGAGGCTTCCACAAGCTGTAGTACAGCTGTTAGCACATCCCTTATTGACACTACCCTTAGCTTCTTTAAACCCATGTGCTTAGCCATTTGAAGCAATGTGGGTATACCGAGAATGTGATCCCCATGCCTATGGCTAACCACAACCCCGGCAAGCTCCTCGCCTAACCCAAGACCACAGATGCGCATGGATCTGAACAAGCCTTCCCCCGCCTCAACCAAAATCCACTTACGCTTTGAGTTAACAATAGCAAAAGATGTGTAACTCAGTAAAGGATCCGAAATCCAGCCCCCAACACCAAGGAAAACTACCTTAACCATGGCAACTTCACACCACATTCACTATAACTGCTTAGCAAAGCTAGCTGAATTTATGCATTACATATGCACAGCAATGGAGATAGGGCTTGCTAAAAGCACCTATAATGTGCACCTAGCTAAGTAGAGCTCCAAAGCTACATACTTTTAATAATTTCTGTAAGCTCGCTGAGTTTATCCAAAACCTTTCTCTTGACACAAGCTCTTTAAGCAACTCCAGCCACTTTCTCTTGCCATGCGGCTAAAAGCCAGAGTGCTTTAACTCTATCCTCTGTAGAGCTCCAATGCTTTCAGCCAGTTAGGTACGTGGCTCTGAAGTCTTCAACTGGGTCAAGGTAGATGTAGATGTAAATCATGACACTGGAACGCATATTGTGCTTTAAGGTTTGGATACCACACCTATATTAGGTGAGTTAAATGAGATTATTAAGGACTTTGTGGAGGTTCTGTGGAGTGGCTGCAGCTGTTCTCGCATGGATCGTCATAGCCTTGGCCATCTCTGCAAACCCTTTGGTTTGATATACTTAAACACGCTTTAAGTGACCTCGGGAGGCCTTCTGCAAGTATGCCTCAAGTCTATAACTTTGGTCTCATAGCCACTGGTATTGCTATATGCACATATTCTCTGTACATAGCGTATGCGTCTAGAGCTAAGGTTTTGATATTTGCCTCATCACTGCTCTTCACAGCAGGCATCTTCTTAATGCTCATAGGGGTGTTCCCTTCAGGTACAAGACCCCATGCCTTTGTCTCTACATGGTTCTTCATCCAGATGCTATTAGCTCTAGTCGCCATTGCCTTAGGCATGGCCCTCACTAGGTCATTCTACCATGCTGTAGCGCTTTGGATTATTTCTATTTTAGGGCCCGTGATTGCCATACTTATAGAAACGCTTGTAGGATGGCCTTCAGTAGCACTCCTAGAGATATATGGCGTTGTATTGATAGATGTAGCTGTACTCATAATAACAATGAAGATCTGAAGAGCATTATGCATAACGAGGTAAATTCATAGGGTATTTGACTTGCCCTCTAAAGCTTTTTTCAGCTCTTTCACTAACCCGCTTGACACCCTACCATTTCTACCACCTATGCATACTGCTGTTCTCACCCCTATTACATCAAATCCCAGCTCTGTTAACACCCCTATGTGGCTCTTTTCGATGCCTCCAGCTACTGCTGCCAATAGCCCACTGCTCTTTGCTTTTTCAACAAATTTCTGTAGGTAACTTTTTTGGAGAAGGTCTGGGGTTGTGTAAGAACCCTTACTGAGAGTATCAATCATAACCCCGTAAACATTGAACCTTGTTGCGTAGTCAACGAGCTGCAAGGGCTCTATGGTGCCGTGTATTGAGTAATCTGCGTAGCCTACTACAACCACTTTCGCTCTTAATGTATTTTCAGCTACTTCCCTCACAATATCCTCAATGTCTCTTGGCTTCCCAGTCGCTATGCCTACTTTAACGTAGTCTACAAGGGTATCTAAAGTAGATACCACATAGCCTATCTCAGGCACATACTTGCGGAGATCCCCTATGGCTACACTACACTCTCTTGCGCGCCCAACAGCCTTCACAACCTCCTTCACTATGGCTATTCTCGGAAGCCCGAGGCTACCTGAAGAAGGGTCCTTAACATCTATGATATCTGCGCCGCCCTCAAGAGCCTCAAAAACCTCATTCAAAGCCTTTACAGAGACGAGTAGCTTAGGGGCCATGGGTTTGGGCCTCGGCTAAAAGCACTGCACTAAGGTCATATACAAGGTTCCCCACGAGACTTTTAACCCTATCTAAAGCCGGCAAAGGGTTCTCCACCTCGCCTACAACAATGACCTGTTCTGATTGTGGAAAAGATAACACCTCCTCACACATGTTGAGAGGGGCAAGAGAGCCCCTCTTGCTCTTAACATAGTATGAGTACTGCATCACAGCATCTCCAGCGTAGAGCGCGCTATCACCAAATAGCATACCCTTTAAGGTGCCTTGAGGCAGTTTTTGAAGGAGCTTAGCCAGGGGCACTATGCTTGTTGTTGGCCTTGGGTTAACCTCCACCACAAAAGGCTTTCCACTGCTCCACACGATATCCATGCCAACAAAGCCGTAGAGCCTTGGAAAACACTTCTTCACTTTGGTGACAACAGCCTCTGCAGAATCCTTAAACACTTTGCTTCTCAAAGGCGCTAAACCCCCGAAGAACTTTAGCTCCCTACCGGCAGAACCAATGAACTGGAGGTTTGCTGAATAAAATAGGGGCTTGTCAGCGCTATAGAAGGCCAGTATGCTTCCATGAACCCCCTCTACAAACTCCTGCACAACGACATCGGATTCCAAAGAGCACTTCGCAACACTCTGGAGAGCGGCATTCAATTCGCTAGAGTCCTTAGCAACCTCGACACACGCTGCTCCTGTTAATAGTGTTGGCTTTACTACTACAGGTAGCATTGCCTCCCTTAAAGCCACACCACTATAAACGTTGGCGAGCCTCGTATCAGGCACCATAACGCCGCAGCCCCTAAGGCTTTGAATAGCTTTGTACTTATTTGAAAGCATCTCTGTGAGCTGTGGTGAGGGTTGCAGTAGCTGGGCGTGGAGAGCTTTAGTAATCTCTATAAGCTCCTTAGGGGGGGCTACCACAACAGCGTAGTCAAAATTCTTAGAAAGCTGCTCTAAGCTACTAATGCATTTCTCAGGACTCACTACAGCAGTATTTACAGGAAAAAATGCTGCTCAAGCTCTCTGCTCACAGCGACTTGCACATCTAGCCCTGCTCTGCTCAAGATGCTGCTTAGTGAATACACCATTGCATAGCCTTCAACAAGAATGTCTCTATAGAGCTCCACCATCTCCTTTCTAAAGCAGGTGACTAGGTATTCGGCTACTAGTACCCTCATTGCAAACACCTATAGCTGAATCAAGTTCTCCTTCCTCCTAGCTAAGTACCTATAGGCAGTGTATATGGTGTATACAGCTGGGAACACCTCTTTAGCAGCCTCTACAGGTCCGTAGAGTAGAAAGTCTGCCCCTAGTGCAATAGACATGAGGTTTGAGGTTAGTTCGCATGCCTTGTACCCCTCAGCACCAAACCTCTCCTTAAACGCTTTCTTCTGAGATGATGCTGCGTTGTGCGCCCCCATGCCAACTGGCAAGCCATACCTAGCCTTAACCTCTATCATAGCTCTACATGCTGCTGACAGACTCGGTATATCGATTACAAAAGTGTCTATAAGGAGCTTCTCAATACCATAGGCACTCGCCTTTGAAAGTATTGTTTCAAGTGCCTTGAGCCTTGCATCCACATCAACAACCCTATCTGTGTAGAGAAGTGCCACTACAGCCTTTACTCCATACTCTTGTAAAAGCCTGTACTCCTCGTCCTTAGACTTAGCTGTGATAGAGTTGTACGCTACTCTCTCTAGAAGCCCAGCCTCCTTAGCAAACTGAAAACCAGCTTTAGCAACGTCAATAGAGGGAGAGTCTATGAAGATAGGTAGCTTTGTCACATTAACAACAAATTCGAGGTACTTAGCCATGGCCTCAGCGCTCTCAGCAGTAACATCAATTACTGCAGGCACCCTCGTCTTGGATGACGCCTCCTCCACATTCCTTATAAGCTCCTCAGCTTTAGCCTTATCAAACTCCCCCTTCCTAGGATCAGAGACTATCTTGTGGCCATGGTAAAACACGGTGCCTACTAGGACAGGTGGGTTTTCAAAAGCCTGGCTCCCAAACTTCACACCGCCAATTTCAAAGACCTTTTGCTGAGTCTTATAAGTAAGCATACTTTAAACCACCACAGGGTCACAAAGGTAGTAATTTAAATTAAAAAGCCTTTATCACCTTGCCTTCTCTCAAAGTGAAAACGTGTGCTAGATCTCTGCACTGTTCTATAGAAATCAATGTGAGCCTATATTGCTTTGGGAAAGTACTCTTCAATTATCTTGTGGGGCTCTTCCCTAAGGATTTGAAGAGCCTTTGGCAAGTACTCTATAACATCATCTGGCGTCACTCCATCCTCCCCAACATCCCTTGCGACGAGATCACCTGCTAATCCGTGTACAAGCACACCCATTCTCGTTGCTTCTCCGAGGTCCCTATAGCCAATGCCATGCATAGCTGCTATAGTTCCTGTGAGAACATCTCCCATACCTGCCTTCGCCATTCCTGGGTTTCCAGTCATGTTTATGTATATGTAGCCGTCAGGTCTGCAGATCAGTGTATGAGCTCCTTTGAGAGTTATGTAGCTGTTGAGCTCTACGCAGGTCTTTCTCAAAACTCCTATTGGATCCTCTAGAATTTGCTGTATGCTAATCTGTGTTAGCCTTGAGAATTCCCCTAGGTGTGGAGTTATTACTGTCTGTGCCTTTCTCTTCTTCACTACGCTAGGGTCTCTAGATATTGCTGTAATCCCATCCCCATCTACTATAACAGGCTTGCTAATGTTCTCTACAAGCTTTCTGACGAGCTCTTGTGTTTCTGGGTTTAGCGAAGTTCCTGAACCAATAGCAACAATGTCTATGTCTAGCTCCTCTACAATTCTAAGGACTGTCTCAAGGTTTTTCATAGCTAATGTCCCCTCCTCTGTCTCCTCAAGTGGTATGAAGACTATCTCACTGTTTTTCGCTGCTATGAATGGCGCTACTGATTTTGGTGTGGCCAGCCTTGAGTACCCACCCCCAGCCTTCAGGAATGAGTATGCTACGTAGTAGGGAGCCCCGTAGTAGTACCTCGCACCTGCTACAGCAAGAAACTTTCCAAAGGTCCCCTTATGCCCCCACTTAACTCTCTCTGGGGGTGGCACTGGGTAGTTAAGCTCAACTCTAATCTCATCAGAGCTTAGAAGCTGAGGCGAATAGGATAAGGGGGATACATAGAGCTTACCACAGTAGTAATAGCCAGGGTACAGAATGTTTCCATACTTGGGTAGCCCAAAGGTTACAGTGTAAGTTGACTTCACTGCAACACCGTAGACCCTCCCATTATCTCCCCCTACACCAGAGGGGATGTCAACACTGATAACTGTTTTCCCCAAGCTGTTGATAGCCTCTATGACACTCCTTCTAACACCTGTGACCTCGCCCCTCAGCCCAATTCCAATGAGGCCGACTACGAGAACATCACACTTCTTAGCCTTCTCAGTAAGCACTTCGACACCCCCCTCGTCTTGAATAATGTGTAGGGGGAGCCCGAGAGCCTTAGCGAGCTCAAAATTCTTTCTAGCAGGCTCTGTAAACTTTGCAATATCCCCTACTACAAAGACCTCAACACCTGCTCCTGCTGCGTAAAGCCTTCTCGCAACTACGAGGGCATCCCCACCATTATTACCAGTACCAGCAACAACACAGAACCTCTTCCCTTGCAAACCAACTTCACGAAGTATCAAGCTGTATATAGCGGAGCCTGCATCCTCCATGAGAAGCTCGTGGGAAAGCCCAAACCTCTTCACAGCCTCTTCATCAATTCTCCTCATCTCCTCAACACTGCAGACCTTCAACTTCATCAAACCTGTCGATGGGGTCACGCTAGTCACCTCAATACGTTTTAAACAGACAAAGCTTTAAGCACATCTTAGCTCTTCTACAACTGGTTACTATAATGCCCGTTAAAGTTATACCAGTGCTTGATGTAATGAAAGGTCTCGTTGTCCACGCTGTAGAGGGTGTTAGGGAAAAATACAGGCCTCTATCCAGCAGTGCTCTATGCACTTCTCCTGAGCCAAGGTGCTTCATAGACAGCCTACAGAGCATGGGCTTTGACGAAATCTATATAGCGGACCTGGATTCAATAATGAGTGTAGGCGAGAACTGGGGTGTTATTAAATATGCTGTAGAGAAGGGCTTCAGTGTTTTTGCCGATATTGGGAGGAAAGGGGTTTCTAGAAGTGATGAAGAGAGGCTTAGCTTTGTTATTGGGACAGAGTACCTCTACTACCCTCATGAGCTAAGGCTTGTATGCGGCAGGGTCTCAAGCTTAGATATGATTGAAAGGGAGGTGAGGTTTGCAAATACCCAGCTCGACTTAGAGAAGGTTTTGAGTGCTTACAAGGAGCTGGGGTGCTGGCCTAGAGTACTTCTAGTCATCAACTTGAGTAGGGTTGGAACTATGAGGGGGTTTGACGTGGATATAGCTAAAACTGTTAGGAGGCTCTATGGGGGGAGGCTCATAGTCGGGGGAGGTATCTCTAGCGCTGAGGAGGTCAAGGTCCTTAGCGAAGTAGGTGTTGAAGGTGTAATTGTTGCCACAGCTCTTCACAGAGGCCTTGTTAAGAGGCCTTACATCTGATTCTCTTCCACGCACCAGAGAAATAAATAGCTGTTACTGTAGTAGAGATGTACACAATTAGTACAACTACTTCCACTGAGACTCTAATAGCCTCCCCTCCCTCTTCATGCACACACTGGGCTGCCGTGTCAACGCTTTTCACGAGCCAGCTCCGCTCAGCCATGGCTATAAAGATCCTATTGTCAGTTGCTTCTAGTGGCTTTACGTATTGCTGATACCTATACCCGTTGCCCAGCCCCTCTCTAAGCAGTAGCCTAAGCTCCTTATCTAAGTACCTCAGCTCAGCAACTGCAAAGCCACTTGCATTAGGTGTTAGGATGAGTGCTGTAATGGTGTTGTTAAGAGGCTTGACACTAATAGCGCTCCCCCCATTTGCATAGTGAAATGCCTTCACAATACCATTGCATACTTTTGCAACGCCTTCTGCTGCACCTAGATACAGACACTCACCGTCTGTCGCAAGGCTGAGAAGGCGTAGCTTGTACCCAAGCCTTGTTTCACTTAATAGCTTTAAATCCTGTGATAAGAAAACGATGTGCGTAGCATCGTCAACTGTATACCCAAGTACAACACTATTTCCAAAAGAAGTAATCCTAGTGACAACATGTCTGCTTAAGCCTATGGGAACGCTATAGGCTGATTCTAGTGCAAGTGTGTCTAATGCTCTCCTCTCAACCCTTATCCATGAGAAGCCGCTCTTGTTAACAACACCAACAATGAAGAGGCTACCGCTAAGCACAGTAACGTCAGTAGCAACATCAACGCCCTGGGATAGGGGCTGCGAAGTATTTACAATAATGTTCAGCTCTTCATCAAATACTGCTATAAGCCAAGAAGTCGAGGACCTAGACCTGTTTGCAACTCCTACAACATATATTCTACCCCCATGAGTGACACAGCTATAGAAACCGCCAAAAGACCCTGTAAATGCTTTGGTAATGGCTTTGCTCACAGTGTCAACCACTACAGCGTTAATTCTTGGGTAGCCAGTTGAGTTCTCATAACCAAAGATGTAGAGAGCTTGACTAAGTGTGCAAATAGCGTTAGGAGCACCTACTACGCTAATCTCTATAGTGTGGAAGTCCTGTGCACACTGTACAATTGAGGTGAGGAGGCTGAGGAGCAGGGCAAAGGCCACTATAGGTGCTTTAGCTGTGGCTATTAGCACTCCCTCTCAACCCTTTTAACACACTCCTCAACGCATAGCTCAAAAGATGCTCTATCAAGGCTTCGCTCTGCGCACACATCCCTACAGTACCTGTACGGATGGCTCTTCACGTAATCATCGCATGAGAGCTCCATGTTTAGGCACCGATAGGATTAGTGCTTAAGAAGGCTTTAAATCTTGGTGTCTAGTCTGTGGCTACACATGGAGGTTTTATAACCATAGAGCTCTACATAATTATTGGTGAGGCTAATGGGATTTGAGCACCTCGGGCACACAGCAGACGTCTTGATAAAGGCTTGGGGTAAGAGCTTAGAGGAACTCTTTGAGCAAGCAGCTAAGGGAATGTTCGAAGTAATTACTGATACAAGCAGGGTTGAGCCAAGGGAGGGGGTAGCGATATCCGTCTGCGGCTTTGACTTAGAGAACGCCTTGTATAAGTGGCTCGAGGAGCTCTTGTTCTATCACGATAGCAGGAACCTTGTTTTCAGCAGCTTTCGGGTTAGCAGAGTTCATGAGCAGGTTAGTGAGGGCGAGAAACAAGTGTGCGTTGAGGGTGTTGCTGAGGGTGAAGAGTTCCAGCAGGGTAAGCACGAGCCTAGAACTGTTGTTAAAGCTGTTACCTATCACGAGATGAAGATTTGGAGCGAGGGTGAGAGCTGGTACGCAACTTTTGTTGTTGATATATAGCCTTACCTAGGGTAGCAAGTAGAAGAGGTTATCAACAAGCATCTCAACCTCATCTCTACTAAACAGGTTTTTGAGCTCACTAAATGCCTTCTTCAGCACCTTGCTACGGCTACCCATATCTGCATACTTCCCAAAGTACCAGATCATGGCGTCTAAGTTCAGCGGAGGCACTCCTGATAGTCTGGCTACTTTGCTCCACACATTCCTAATGGCGTCTGAGTACCTTAGCAAAGCCTCTCTACTAGCACTTACACCCTCAACTACTAGGGCTCCAGAAAGGTATGTTACTAGCGCTACCCTACCATCAACAGGGATGGGTATCTCCATTGGAATTTCGACTCTTTCCCCAAGGGCCTTTTTAGCGTAGTAAAGCATCTTAACAGCAAATACTATTGTCTTAGAGCTGGGGTTAGCACTAAGGCAGAGGCTGAGTTCCCTCCAAATATTTGTGAGGGGCCTTTTCTCAATAGCTTCTAAAACTCCTCTACACCTCACAGCCTTAGAGATCCTGGATAGCTTTTTGCTGAGCAGAGCCCTGTTGAACTTCTCAATAAACATCTTGAGTATATCCTCTGCAGAAAGTGCTGAGTCTATACCTACACAGTGTTTTGCAACATAGTCTGAGAATGCAGTCCAGTACTCTTCGCCAGTCATAGCGAGCCTATAGCTAACTAAGGCATTGAGGACTACCAGCATGGGTGTGTGGCTCTTGCAAACCTCTGCAACCCTTTTGACAGCTTTGTACTGGGGGTCAATATCTTCAAACAAGAGGACTTTCTCCCTACCTAAGACACTTACAATTGTAGCTAGGCTCTGAACCCTAGTCTCATTAACCTTAGCGAAGCCCATGGCAACCCCCAGGAGGTTTTCAGCGTGTTCTCTTCAGCACATATGCTAGACCTAGTTCTTCTACAGCTTTTGCTACACTGGGGCTGTAATCACGTACTTTCCATCCCTTTCCTCAACTATTGAAAGGGCTATTAGCATAGCTAAGAGTTCACTAAGTTTTTCACAATTTATCGCCCCGCCCCCTACATCCCCAATACTCTTTTTAACTTTACTCCAGCTCCTATCAACAGGTATTATCTTCAGCAATGCCTCGCGCCTCTCACTTCTTCCACTCTTTAGAAAGCCCTCTAACTTCTGCTTAACGCTATGTTGCAAGACTTAGAGCACCCTAAGTTGGCTTGGG
>CAZMQK010000035.1:0-11223 GCA_964568685.1 uncultured Ignisphaera sp. | reverse complement strand
GTTAAGGGGCGCTTTGAGCTTGTAGAGAGAGCTCAGCTACCCGACTTCTACCCCCAGAGGTGTGTTGCCTCTAGTGATAGGCTTTACATCACCCACTCTAGGGGCGTCCTAGAGTTCACCTCGGGCCTGCGGCTCATTAGGGATGCCCCTAGGAGCAAGCCCATCTTCCCATTCTCAGCAAGTGTCTACAGCAACCAGCTCTATGTGGTTGGCACAAGGCTTACTGGCAACAGGACTAGTGGTAGTGGTGTCGTAGAGGTGTGGGGCTTACACAACCTGAGCCTGATCTCCACGTACAACTCTAGGCACTGCTCCACAGTCTACAAAATCAGCTTAAACCCAGTTACAAACCACCTGTGGCTCATGGGCGCTGACGGGGCTCGCTTCTGCGCTGAGGTGTACGACAAAAACATGTTCTTAGTGAGCACAGTTAGAGAGCCTATTGCTGACCTTGGCGAGGCTGTGGATGTGGATTTTGATGAGAGTGGCCATGCGTATGTCTTGGCAGACAAGTACCTATTCAAGTTCACTATGGATGGCAGTATGCAGACCTGGGGCTCAGTTGCAACAGGCAACACCTATGTCACACCACTTGGGCTTGCCTACTCCAACGGCTATGTGTACGTCTTGGTGTCCCAAGGGCACGCTAAACCCCTTCTCCTGGTCTTTGACAAGAACCTGAGGAGAGTTGATAAAGTTGAGCTGAGTAGCGGAGTTGCAAAAGTGTTTGGGGGTAGGGTGCTTCACGACAACAAGAGCCTGTACATAGCGCTAGCAATAGAGTCTAGCGGCTCTCGCGAATGGGTTGTGTACACAGCCCCCCTACTCACACCAAGGCAAGTAGTTGTAGTGCACCAAGCACCACAAGCAAAGCGCGTGCAGCTAGAGCCACAGCACCCACGCCCACAGCCAAAGCCACAGCAAGTACAGGTAGAGGCCCTGCCTCAACATGTTGTGACAGTGGTCTGCGGAAGCAACTTAGTGGAGGTAGATGTGAGTAGGTTTATGGGCTTCTCCATAGGGGAGATGCTGAGTAGGTGCTGCGGCTCTAGCCCCCTTGCCAAGGTGTATGGTTACGACGGGCTTGCCCTAAGGGAGCTGAGCCCCTGGGAGAGGGTAGATGCCCTAGTCAAGGGCAGTGTCATAGTGCTATACACTCAGTAGCTCACTCCACCTTAACAATCACTAGCGAGAAGTCGTCTGGTAACCCATCCCCAAACTCCTTGCGCAACCTTGCAAGCCACTGCTGCGCTGGGTTCTCACCCTTCTCAAAGCTCTTCAGCAGCTGGTTTACAAAGAGTGTGTAGGGGTACTTACCAGGGGGAGCGTAGCTTAGGTAAGCGCCATCGCTAGCGAGTATGAATACGTCACCTCTCTCCAACCTCCTAACAGCTATGTCAATTGCTCCAACAACGCCCCTGTCAGACGATAGGTAGCTGTCAATGAGGCCACCTCTAGGCGTTACGTAGTGTGGGAAAAGCTTATTCCTTTTAAGCAAATACATCTCGACATCGCCTAGCGCAGCTGTGTAAACCTTGTAGTTGTGAAGCACTGCTACGCCAAGTGTAGTCTCAAAGGCGAAGCCCTCACCACTTTTCTTAGCGTTCAGCAGCCTCTCCCTCAGCTCGTCAACCCTCTTGCTGATGAGCTCTGCGGGAGTCTGCTCTAACCACGCTCTACTCTCTATAAACCGCTTAACAGAGCCTATCACAAGGTCTACGGGGCCCTCATCTTGAGAAGCAGATAGTATTTGCTTCACATTTACAAGCCTTTCCCCAGCCCTCCTAACCCCATCAGTAACAACCTCCTCTAGATCCACACCACCCCGCCCTGCAACCCTCTCCATAAAGTACTCCTCAAAAGCAGCACAAGCCAAGACTGAGGCCACTCTCCCCAGCTCGCACTCAGAAACCCCATCTGCAACAGCAAACACATGGTAGTCGCCAGCTTGAAATATGTTCACCTGGTCATCGCCGTGAGCCTCGTTGTAGAGAGCGTAGTAGAACCGCACGTTCATAGAGCCAGCACCTCGCTTAGTATGAGCCTAGCGAACTCAAAGCTTGGTCTGTGAGCAGGCTTGTCAAAACCGCTGATGAATGTTAGGAACGCCAGCACCTCTAGTGGGCAAACACCCCTGCTCCCAACGCCGCAGCTACTCCTAATCTGGGTTCTAAACTTCGCAGGGTCCAAGCGGGGGTTCACATACTGAGCTTTTTCAGCGCCGTAGGGAGGCCATGCGATAGCACCTTTATCGGCGTAGTCATAGAGCTCTAGAAGAGCCTTTAAGTCTATTCTCTGCATAAATGCAAATGGGGATACCCCAAAGAGTATGTGGAAAACAAGTGTTGCCCCAACCCACCTATAGCTAAACACCTTCAAGTCCTCATCAACAGCGTCAAACTCAGGGGGCTTGCAGTAGCCAGGGAAGTTCTTCCCAAGCGCCACAGGGGTCCAGATCCAGGTCCTCGTGCCTGGGTCAAATAGCCCAGCCCCCTCCATGTCTATTATGTAGACCTGGCCAAGGGGGTCGACAACAAAGTTGTCGGGGAACATATCGTAGTTAGCTATACCTGCTTTCTCTAGGAATGTGAGGAGCTCTAGAACCTGCTTTGCGAGCTTAACTCGCGCAGAGCTTAGGGGTGGCTCACTACACAGCTGGCTAAGTAGGTAGCTATCCAGGGGCTCGCCATCAATCCAGTTGTAGACTATCACAGTCATCTGGTCGCTCTTGTCAAAACCCAGCTCCTCGGGGTCGTCAACCCAGCCGCGGCCCACTGGGAATGCTCTCTTCAAAATCCCTTCAGGTATTCTCTGCCCCAACCCCTTTGCAAGCCTCTCTACAGCCTCCCTCATCTGGTTTAATCTCCTAAAGACACTCTCATCGTTTAGCACAGCCTTTATGACATAGTGCTTGCCCTGATACTCCCACCTGTATATCTGCCCCTGACCCCCAAAGCTTATGAGCTCAAGCCCCCCTGGGTCCACTAGAATTTGCTTGCCAGTGGGGTCGGCGTCAAATCTTATCTTTATGGGCGTTTTGCACTACCCCTCTTTCTTAGTCGCTGAGAGCACGTAGACAAAGTTCCTCAGGGCTTCTGCTTTTTGCTTTGTTATCTCCCCACCAACATGGCCATCTACAAAAAGCTTGTTGGCGTTAGGCAGGTGCTCAGCCACTTTTGCTATTCTAAGGTGCCTCTTCTGCCTCTCACTACTCTCACTCGCTATCTCCATGAGCAGGTCCTTGTCCATCTCGCCCTCAGTCCCAAACGCTATAGTGGCTAGGATTGGCGCTAGCCGGTGAGCCTTTATCTGGTTAGCAACATGCTTTACAGCGTCCTTAGTCTCAACATTCTCAGCGCCATCTGTAAAGAGGAACAGCGTAATTCTCTTATTTGTGGGCAGGGTGTCGTCGCGGTCAAACTCTTCTACAAGCTCTAGAGCCTTGCGGAGAGCACCAGCTATGCTAGTGCTCTTCCCACTAGCCACGTCGAGGGGGTTCTTAAGGAGCTGAAGAGCTTCATCAATTGTGAAGTACTTCCTACCCCCCTGCTCCTCGACGTGCACATTATCGCTAAAGTATATGAAGCTGACTCTGTAAATATCTTTGCGAGTGCTCTTAGCAAGCCTCTCTAGAGTTGCCTTCACAAGCTCGTGGAGGTGGTCAGCGCGCCTCCTCCTATCAAAGGTGTCTGTAGAGCCCATGCTTCCAGAGCCGTCCATTACAAATACCAGGAGCTCAACCTCTTCAACTGGGGCCTCACGAATTATTATAGGGGCTTCGCCCACAGGCGTCTACCAAAACTACTCTCTAAATTGCACACATATAAACTTTTCACATTTGCTTTTCAAGCACTGCTGAACTGAAGGGCTTGCAATAGGCATTTGCTCTGCAAATGTGGAGAGAGGTTAAACACATTTAAGAGCTCCTCTGCAGATGTACTACTGGTAGTGCTCTCCTCGGTGAACCCATGGGGCTTAAGAAGGTTTTAGCGCACATAGTGCTAGTGGACCTAGCAATAGCGCTTCTCTACATTTTTTCATACACTGCCCTAAGACTCATTGTGTCAGAGGTCTTTCGCTATTTGTACGGAGAAGAAGCGGCTAGCCAGGTATCTCAGCTGTGGGTGAAGTCAAAGTGGCTCATATGCTTAGCATCATGTACTATTCCGAGTTTCCTATACGGTATCTCTAGCAAGAGTGCTGCTAGAGGAGCTGCAGTGAGCTTTGTTAGCGTTATGCTCTTGCCAGCACCATACCTACGCTCAGGTCTGCAAAGCTACATCCAAGTCCTTGTGAGGTGGCTACCCAGGATCATCACAGCTACTGTTGCTGGAGCTGTTGGAGGCTTTATGTCAGCTCCCCCTAGGCCAGGGCCTAGATTGCCAAAGGTACCGCCCTCCTCAGCCCCCTCACCACTCGTCAAGGCTCTCGACATGGAGAGTGGTGATGTGGAGACCATTCAGCCTCTCCAATGGGCTTACAAGGGCGCTAGCGGGGCCATTGTCCTAGACTATGGTAAGTGGCTTGAGTGGGTCAAGTCAAGCAATCGCTTCATCGTCCCACAGCCCCTCATAGACTGCGATGAGGGTGAGTGCTACGAGTACTGGAAGAAGTACCCCTGTGACAAGTTCGTTACGCAGGTGAACTACACCATTATGGAGATGAACGAGAGGCAGTTCTACATGAAGATTAGGAGGAGTAGCGATGGAGCGCTCTTTGAGTTTAGAGACCCTGTGTGGTACTACCTACTCCTCAACACCAAGCAGGGCATGACTCTCTGCGACATACTAAACCTATACGACGACATTGTGAAGAAGCTCGGCCTCCTCAAACTCACCCAAAGCTCTGAAGACCAGTACGTTAGAAATGAGCATGCAATACTATCAACAGAAGCCAAGTTGATGCACATAGTAAAGCAACGCTAGCAAGAATGCTAAGGCAATCGATGCAGCACCGACGTTTTAGAGCCCACCACCCCGAGCCCCCAGCGCCCTGCTAAGGGGTTCAGCCCCACGTTAGCTTTACGGTCATTGCCTCACACCCTCATCCCACTGCGCTGCTCCTTAGCTCTGCACCCACCTTGAGGCTGTGCAGTTGGTGTTCAGAGGCTGTGTTTTGAACTCTTATCCCACTTGTCCTCCCCTGATCTACTTAGGCAGTGGAGGCTCTGCTCTATAAGCCTAGGCGGGCGCTCTGCAGATGAAAGCCTAGCACAGTTGCACTCAACAGCCACCACCCCGCGAACCCAACGCCAACACCACGTGAGGTATAGGCGAGGTGAAAGCCCCTAATGCAGCAAATAAACATAAACTAGTGAAAACAAACATCCAGGGGCGAGCAGGCTTTGCTAGCTAACTATGTGGAGCTTCTCTGGGTTCATGAGCGAGAGTAGGGGTAGCACCTCTCTTACGCTAGCCTTTGTGCTTTTTGCCACCTCTGCTATGAGCTTTTGGTACACCGTCTGCTTTAGCTCTCTTGTGAGTGTGCTTGTTGCAAGCCTATCTGCTTCATCTACTGGTGCTGGCAACCCTGTGGCTGTGCTTATGTGCACTAGGCTTGAGATGAGGGCTTCTTCATGGAGAGAGCTGCTGGTCATGTACTCTACCTTAGTTGCCGTGGGGTACAAGGTCCTTGGGGCTCTGTAGAAAGCTAGCTTAACTTCGTAACCAGTTGGAGTGTTCTGGAGTATGCCCTCGTACCACTCAAGCCTAGCCTTAAGCCACTCATCATCAACCCCCGGCCTGCCCCTGAGCTTCTCAAGCTCTCTGTGTAGATCTGAGTAGCTCCCTGCAACTAGGTACTCCCCCGGCTTTAGCGCAAGGCTCATCACAGCCCTATCGCTGAGCCTCAGGTCGTGAAACCCGAGGATGTTCACTAAGTCCCTTGAGTAGCTCCTCTTCAAAACCCCAGCAACAGCTGTGTCCGTCTCATCGGCAAGCTCTATGATCCTGTTGGTAACCTCAACAGCCCTCACTCTAAGGGGCTCGCTACCAGAGCCTCTCCAAACCCTTGGGACTATCTCTCCATCTAGTAGCAGCACATCGAAGTGCAGCCCCCCGCCCCTCTTCGCCTCTAGAAGCCTTAGGGCGGTAGCCCTCTCGTAGTACTTCGCAAACTCGTTTACATAGTCTCTGTTGAACCAGAGCTCTGTGTACACCTCAGCATCAGCACTGCCCCTTCGCCCCCCACCACACCTAGAGCCGTAGAGCACCTTCACAACTGCTATTATTCCCAGGTAGCCCCCCACAAGCTCTATAGCAGGGGCTGTGAAGCTAGAGTCAACAGCTGCATAGCAAAGCCTCTCATAATCCCCCGCAACCCTTAGCGCAAAGATGTCGCCCCTGGCCTCCACAGACCTTCTAATCTCATCTATGCGTAGCCTGACCTTCTCAACCTCTTTAACTAGCCTACCCGCTGTCCTCACAAGCACTTTCTCGACAATTTCAGGAGCTACGCCAGCAGCCTCCCTAGTGAGCAGCTCTTCTGGGCTCTCCAACCTCCCTCACCTTTATTAGCATTGGGTACCTCAGCGGGTTGCCGAGCCCAGCGAAGAAGAACTCCCTTGTGCTAAGTAGAGACAGCACCTCTGGCCTGATGCCAGCGAGGTCTACAAAGCCCCTCAGCTGGTCAAAGTCGTAGGGAGTCTGGAGCTTGCTGAAAAACACTGTATTCACATTGTTTCTCACGTCTGGCGCAAAGTCCACGACCCTCTGGCTCGCTAGCACAACCCCCAAGCCCCACTTCCTACCCTCACGCAGAGTCTTCTCAACTAGTGTGTTAGAGGGTGCGCAGCCATATTGACACACGTAGTTGTGCGCCTCATCAATAACTACGAGCATGTTGACAGGCTCTAGCCTCTCTGTAACCATCTCCCAGAGCCTCTCAAGAAACCTCTTGACAATGACCCTCCTAGCCTCTGTCTCAATAGTGCTGAGGTCGACCACCAGAAGCCTGTCTCTGCACACTCTCTCCACAAGCTCATCGACTCTCAGAGCCATGTTATTAAGCCTCTTAACGTAGGGCTCACCAAAGAGCGTTAGGTATAGTGTGAGCTTCTGCGGCGTTGGCCTATGCGCACCAAGGCTCTGCGAAGTCTCTGCAGCCACCTTCGCAAGGTCTGCAGCACTCCAAAGCCCCTTGCAAGATATGCTCTTAGTCAGCTCCTCAACAAGCTCCCTCGAGATGTTGACAGGTGGTGGGGCACTAGCAGGAGCCTCACCACTTTTTGAAGCTCCCTTTCTACCACCATTCCCCACGCCATAGAGGTGCTCTAGCTGTGAGCAGAGCTGGGACTCGCTTTTGCATGCAATGTAGCGGAGAAGGGCCAGCGGCATGTAGTCCTCTAGAAGCTTCTCTGCAGAGCCTATGGCCACCTTAAGCCCCTCAGTAATGGTGTTGACATCGAGCACAACTCTATCAGCCTTCACAACGCTACTAGGCCAGTAGAGGGAGTAGTCCATGCCAGTGTGGTCAAAGACTACAACACTCCAGCCAGTCTTAGCGAGAACCTCATCTATTAGCGCCTTGACTAGCCTCGACTTGCCCGTGCCAGTAGTCCCAACAACAGCTATGTGGTACCTAAGTGCATCGGGATTCATAGGGATCTCAACACCACTGTACTTGTGCACTCCAATCACAAGCCCAGAGCCGAGCTCAAGCTTTAGATCAGTTGGCGACTCCACTAGAAACACCTTTGACCTTGGCGTCGGAGGGGTTACGGGGGGCTCTAGCCTACCCCCAGCAACCTCTCCAATAATCCTCACAACGCATGTCTCGTAGGGGATTTCAATACCCTCTTCAGCAAGCTCAGGCCTCTCAATAACAGCAGACCTCTGACTCGCTGTTAGAAGAGGGTCAAGCTTAGTGACAAACCTCAGCACCCCTAGAAACCTCTTACCAAACTTAGCGTCCTCTACTAAGACAAGGACCTCCTCCTTGACAAAAGCCTCCGCCTCTTTATAGACTAGCACAGGTGCTTCATACGACCTAGAGTTAGAGGTGACTACGCCCACTTCCCTCATACCGAGCCCCAGAAACATGAAGGAGAGAACTTCGGTTAAAAACTGCAATGCTCGTTATGGGGGAAGGGCTTTTCTACTTGAAGCACCAAAAGCACATCAACACTACGCTACCTCCATACACTCTCCACCTCTATACTTATAAGCTTTGTAGAAAACATGGAAATGCCAAACACACCCTGGTCAACTCTACATCTTGGCATCCTTCACTCCTTGGATTCTCTACTGGGTTTTAACTGGTCTTATTGGTGGTTTTGGGTTGTCTTAGCCTTTGTATCCTCTCTTGCAATTGTTTCTATTGGGTTGCTTAGAAGAGATGTTGGCCTAATGGATATAGCCACAGCACTTTACTTTACTGTTGCTTTTGTAGGCGTGCTTGCATTTGGCTTAAACGTGTTTATTGAGAGAAGCGGTTTTCTCGGCTACCTAACTCTCTTCATAATGGCTGTGCTTTCCCTAGCTATTAAACAGACATTCACATTCCAAGTGTCTAAAAGGGACTACCATGAGGTGTACTGGAGGGACAGGCTTTTTTTATATCTATAAACAATGTGATTACAGTTGTGTGGAGCTTGCTATCCCTTGCCAGTGCTCTCATCTATCTACTCCTTAAACCACCTCTCGACATAGTTTCATCAAGCATTCTTGTCGCAGTGGGCATTGTATTCTCAGTAGTCTGCCCAGTAAAAGCCCCTAGCCGCAAAACCTACAGAGAGTTTAAGAAGTTCGACTGGGAGGTTGAGGTAGACCCAGGAAAGCCTAAGGGGGAGAACGAGCACGACGTGATTGTTGTTGGGGCTGGCATAGGGGGCTTAACATGCGCAGCACTACTATCTAAGTGGGGCTACAAGGTCCTGGTTTTAGAGCAGCACTACCAGGTTGGCGGCTTCTGCTCATCATTTGCAAGAAGAGGCTTTGTATTCAACTCTGGTGTCGAGGATGTGAGCGGCTTGCGGGAGCATGGCCCTGTTACACACCTTCTTAGCGAGCTTGGGCTTAGAGGAGAAGAGCTCTTTGTGAAGAACACTAGGAGAATAGTGTACAAGGGTAAGGCAATTGATGTTCCAAACAACCTTGACCAGCTTATAGAGCTTCTCGCAAAGATATTCCCAGGAGAAGAGAATAACATTGCTGCTTTTTTCAACGAGGCTAATAAGGCTTATGAGGAGTGCTATAGAGAAGTTCCACTCTATGGCGCCCCCTGCCAGCAGAGCTCATAGCCAAGGTCATGAGCGGGAAGAAGCTCTTAGACTACCCAAAGGAGCACCCCCACTTCTACGACTGGATGAGCAAGACCTTTAAGCAGAAGCTCGACGAGTACTTCAAGAATGACGACCTCAAGACGCTGCCCTGTTCGCTACTTGGCTACATAGGCTCAGAGCCAGGGAGAGTATCTGCTGCAAGTGCTCTCACAGCATCCCTCTCATACTTTATCTATGGCGGGTACTACCCGAGGGGATGGGCACAGAACTTTGCAAACACTCTGAAGAAATTCATCGTGAGCCGCGGTGGCGAAGTTCTGCTTATGCACAGAGTTAGTAAAATACTTGTTGAGAATGGGAGCGCTGGGGGGTCAGGTGTGGTAAGGTGTTTAAAGCACCTATTGTTGTAGCTAATGCAAATGCTAAAAGAGTTTTCCTAGAGCTTGTAGGCGAAGAGCACTTAGACAAAGACTTTGTAGAGTATGTAAAAGAGCTTGAGGATGTCCCCATCAGCGTTCATGGTGTTTCTAGGAGTCGACATGGATCTCTCCAGCTACCCAACACTCACAGTGGACCCAGACAACGAAGTCCACATAGCAATAAACTCTAACGCAGACCCAAGCCTAGCACCTAGGGGAAAGGCAAGTGTGACAATAGCAACTTTTGCTAATTACCATGAGTTTCCAGAGAGAGGGACAAGAGAGTATGATTAAGATATTTGCTCTTCTCTTAATAGCCGTGAAGTGCATTGCCATAGCTAGCTTTCCACTACTTGTTTTACGAGTAGATGGTGACCCGAGTTCAAATCCTGGCTGCGGCACCAACTTCTCTACTAAGAATTGTTTGACGATATTAATCAGCCTTTCTACTTTTTGTTGCTCGCACTCTCTTTCTCGTTTTCTGCGCTACGATGATTAAATATGTGACTAACAGTACTAGCACCACTAATAGTATTAGAGAGGCTCTGCATTCATCACTTAGTGTTGTTTGTGTGAGGGTTATCGTCGGAGGGGTTATTGTGTGTGTCAGTATCGTAATGATTGGTGTTGATAAAGTAGCTTGAAAAGCTAGTGGCTGTGCCAGCGGGTAATAATCAATGTTAGTATCATCAATTTTATAAGGAGTGTCTAAGATACCGTCAGCTCCAGGCTCATTCTGGTGTACACCTCTTTTCAAGTCTTCTGCTGTGTAGTTGTCCCAGTAGTTCCCTCCTAGAGGATATGAAGCATTCCATGCATTTACTGACTTATGTGATCTAACATGTTGTTTATTATTAATAAAATTATTGTGGTATATCATGTTGTTAGAGGCATCAACAAAATCTATGCCCACACCATTGAGAACAATGTTGTTCTCTATTACCACAACATTTCTTGAGTATTGCACTACTAAACCATTTGAATTCTCTAGAACATTGTTATTTGCAACAGTTATGTTTTGACTATATGTAATCCAAATACCAGCATTATTGCCATAAAGTACGCATTTCTGTATTTGAATTTCAGAAGAGTTGAGTATATACACGGCTGCACTTCTATAAGCCTTTCCACCAGTTATTGTCAATCCAAACACAGTTATATTTTTGGAAAACTGAATGCTTATTACAGGCCGCCCCTCATCCTTAGCCTTAATAACAACAGAATTACCTTCCAAAGGCTTAATCACCAATCCATTTCTTCTTTCTATTATGATGTTCTCTACGTACACTCCTTCACGTATGAGTATGAAATCCCCAGGATTAGCATTATCAATTGCTAGCTGTATAGAAGGATAGTCGTCTGGAACATACAAAAACCTCTTGCCTAGACTCTTCACATGCAAAACGGCTATACACAGACCTTCAAGTAGTAGGATCAATAGAATTAGAAGCAGTGCCACAATGGTGCTCTTCATAGTGCTACACCAGATCCTACATTAATGAAAACCATTGTTTTTAAGTTTTAGCATACATTACGTTATATGAAGTTTATATTGAGTAGGCTGCTTATATTCTGTATATGTCT
>CAZMQK010000034.1:0-11651 GCA_964568685.1 uncultured Ignisphaera sp. | reverse complement strand
TGCTCTGAAGAAGAGCTTTTACATGGGTTGTGATAGCCTTAGATTTTACAACGCTTCACTAACAAATGGAACCATTGTCAGCGCTGTTATAGTCAATGAGGGTAGCGCTAGCATAGCAGATGCGGGGGAAATAGGTATTGTTATAGTCTTACAGACTAGCGAAGGAGATGTGTATAGCTACACTTTAAAGTTCTGCGAGGCTCCCTCCCCAGGGTGCTGGACTATTGACAGCATTGCCTCAGGTAGCAACACCTATTATAGCTATGCTGAGCACAGATATCTAAAGCCTGGGGAGGTGCTTTACATAACAGGTTCTCTTCCTGGTGCTCCAGGTAGGAGTGTCTATGGCTATGCAGTTGCTTTTACCCGTTGCTCTAGAGCTGAGAGAGTTCTTGCAATAGGTGATTAGCTTTGTCTGAGAGGCGCTTATTAATTTCTACTGGCAGTGAAGAGCTTGACTCTAGGCTTGGCGGCGGCATTCCGATACCACTACTTTTACTTGTCGAAGGCGAGCATGGAACTGGGAAGAGCGTGTTAATTCAACAGATAACCTATGGTGCTTTGAAGAGCGGGTTTAAAGTTTACTACATAACAACAGAGTCTACAGTGAGAGAACTCTTAGTGCAGGCTAAGAGAGTCAGCTTTGATATGACTAGCTACTTCCTCAAAGGGTTGCTAAAGGTGTTTCCCGTGCACATGGAGGGCGCCACATGGGCTAAGCACACAGCCAAACTACTTCTAAGGGTTGTTGGGGAATTTATGAAGAAGACTCTCGACGACTGGGATGTCTTTATAGTGGACTCCTTCTCTGTGCTTGCCGTCTATGCAAACACTAGTACAGTGCTAGATTTTCTCACTGTAGCGAAGAACATTGTTTCACAGGATAAAGTAGTTATACTAGCTGTGCACCCAGGCGCTCTAGACGATGAGGTAATGATTAGAGCTAGAAGTGTTTGCGATGGCTACATAAGGCTAAGAGCATTTGAAATAGGTGGCATGCTGATAAAGGCTATGGAGGTAGTTAAGCTAAGAGGGGCTTTAGGCCCTGTGGATAGTGTCATAGCTTTTGATGTGGATCCCGCTTTTGGCATAAAGGTGTTGCCACTATCACTAGCAAAGGCGTAGAGGCTATGGCTACTAAGCAGATGGCTTTAGATCCAAAGTTAGCTAAGCATGTAAAGGCACATCCATACCTCCTCTCATACATTACAAGAGTTGCTGAAGAAGTTGGCATACCGCAATTTTACGAGACCTACGAGCTGAGCTACGACATGAAGAAGCTTAGGAGCGTTAACTTGCTGTACCCTGTAGGCGAGGGCATATATATCCATGTGTATATGCCTCCTAAGGGTACTATAAGTGGCTATAGGAAGTATGTTGCTGTAGAGCCTCCTAAACCTCATCCAAACCTGCTTAGAGTCGTTGAACTCAAGCTTGCTGAAGTGATAACAGAAAGCGATGTTGCTGAAGAAGTTGAGGAGAGGAGGAAAATACTACTTAAAAGACTTGAGAGCATCGTTAAACTTGTTGATAGGGCTGTAGACTACGCTAATCTAAAGGAAAGCGTAAGCAAGGTACCTGTGTACGCGAATGACTATGAGTACCTCAAGTACTACCTCATAAGAGATAAGATAGGGCTAGGCCTTCTCGAACCATTTACAAGAGATCCGTGGCTAGAGGACATAACATGCAGGGGCATGGGGTTTATATACGTGTTTCACAAGATATTCGGCCCTCTTGAGACGAACATCGAGTTTAAGTCTGAAGAAGAGCTAGACACCTTCGTTATAAAACTTGCTGAGAGGATCGGAAAGCCTGTATCTCATGCGAGGCCTATTGTAGATGCCACTCTACCTGATGGCTCTAGAATAAACATAATCTATGGTCACGATGTGAGCCTTCACGGCTCTAATTTTACTATAAGGAAGTTCGCTAAGGTGCCTATAAGCATCACGCAGCTCATAGCGTGGAACACTCTAGACGCTAGAATAGCTGCCTACGTATGGATCCTGCTGAACAATAATATGAGTGGGTTTATATGTGGCGAAACTGCATCAGGTAAGACAACAACACTTAACGCTATAGCAGCTTTCATACCCCCAACCTACAAGGTTGTATCTATTGAGGATACAGCAGAGGTGCAACTACCACACTTAAACTGGGTCCGAGAGCTTTCTAGGGACACAGGAGTGAAGGAGTCGTCTGTAACAATGTTTGACTTACTCAGAGCTGCGCTGAGGCAGAGGCCAAACTATATAATAGTTGGGGAGATAAGGGGTGTAGAGGCATCTATAGCTTTTCAGGCTATGCAGACAGGACACCCTGTGCTTTCTACATTCCATGCTTCTACAGTAGAAAGGGTTATGCAGAGACTCACTGGAGATCCTATAAGGATTCCAAAGAGCTTTATGGATAATCTCAACTTTGTTTTAATTCAGAGTGCTGTTTGGAGAGAGGGTATCATGGTTAGAAGGGTTCTTAGTGTAAATGAGATAATAGGTTACGACCCTAAGGCTGATGCAATAGTGTATGTGCCTGTATTTGTTTGGGATCCTGCGAGAGATAGCTTCATGTTTAGAGGTAGGGGTGCGAGTTACCTGCTTGAAAATAAGATAGCCTTGATGAAGGGGATTAGCAGGACTGAGATGAGAAGAATTTATGATGAGCTGGAGATGAGGGCCTACTTCCTCAAGCTCCTTGTAGAGAAAAAGGTGTACAACTACTTCGATGTGTGGAGCGCCATTGTGAAATCCTATGAGCTAGGTCTTGAGGTGGCTATTAAGAGGCTTGAAAGAGGGGCTATACCATAGCAGACACTAGGAAAATTCTGCGCAGCCCATACCTCTGGGCCTCCATCCTACTTGCTGTATTAGCTCTGCTTGCACCAATTCCATACAAATTTGTGTTACTAATAATTGCACCTCTTCCTGTTGTTGTATGGTATGTTATTGAGGTTCTGAGGAGAAAAGGTATTACTGCTGTTATTGATGAGGATCTTCTCTACCTCTGCACGCATATGTATGCCGTTTCAACAGGTAAGCCACCACATGAAAGGATATTTTCACTGAGTGGTGTTAGTGGACTGGGCTACGGCTTTTACAGCGAGTTTCTAAATAGACTTGCCTCTGTAGCTAAGAGATGGGGCTACGGCTTTGTAGTGGCTACAAGGATTCAGGCAAAGCGCGTTACAAATACACTATTTAGAGATTTTCTAAATAGACTTGCAGAGGCTATTAATGTTGGTGAAGACCTTGAAACGTTTTTGCATATGGAGCAAAACACCATGCTAACAACTTACGAAGCTGACTACGCAAGGATCCTAGAGTCTTTGAAGCTCTTACTAGGAATATACACAGCTTCCATAAGCTCAGCCATATTTATAGATGTAAATGTCGTGCTCATCTCTTTCTTTTTAGGTAGCATCCAGGTAATACTAGTTTCATTTATAGCTACAGTAATTGCTCTTGCATTACTAGTGCTTCTAATAAAGAAGTCCCTCCCCAAACAAAACCTTGTCCACGACCTGAAGATAAACATGCCTGAGCGAAGGCTGTACAACTACGCCTTAGTTGTATCAGTATTATTAGCAGGGGTTACGGGGCTCTGGGCTCTTGTGAGATTTGGAGAGCCTGCATACTTCTTGGTGACCTTTGGCATGTTTCTCTTCATACCAGGCCTCATAGGCAGGAGAATAGAGAATAAGATTAAGAATGTGGAGAACTTCTTCATAGTGTTTATAAGAAGCCTTGGGCTTACATTCAGCACTCTTAGAAACTACGCTCAGTCAATTAGAAGCCTCTTAGTTACAGACCTTGGACTTCTTACAAGGCACTTGAAGAGGCTTTACTCAAGGCTTAGAAATGGTATAGATACGAGAATTGCTATGCTGTACTTCGTTGGTGAAAGTGGTAGTGAGACTGTGAGGAGGGGTATGGACATTTTTTACGATGCTATTGAAGCTGGTGGCGACCCTGTTAAAGTGGGGGAGTGTCTCAGCACAACCATTCAAAGAGTTATAAATTTGAGGAAGCAGAGGGAGCAGGTTGCCAGGGCTTTTCAGGGGGTGGTCTACATACTGACAATACTTATTGTAGCCCTAGCAGAATTTGTATTCACCTTAGTCATACTTCTCCAGCAGGTTTTTGCAACTGCTGGAGGTGCTCAAATACAGATACTGCCCTTTGTCTATATCGAGCCTGTGATAATAACATCACTTAAAATAGGCCTTGTATTCACAGTGACCATACTAAATGCCTTTGCACTACAGTTTGCAAGAGGGGGGTTCACAGGTTCCGCATGGCTTCATGCAGCAATACTGTTGGTGCTTAGCGGAGGTACGATAATAGTTTCCTCCATGTTCTCGAAAATGATCTTCACAACATTGGAGCTCTCTCAAATAACAGCACCATAAGTGCTAAATACTATGGTGCGCCAAAGATCTTTGTAAAGTTTGAAAATGCCTGCCCAAGGTACCTGGCTACAGCATCAAAGAGCGTGGGGAGAACTGTAATGAGTACTACTATAGAGATGTAGACCACAATAGTTGCTATTGCAGCTATGTACTCGTTGTCTGTTGACAGAATTGTGACGAAGCCTACTAGCGTTACTATGAATGATGTGACGGCTATTGCTGCTAATAGGAATATGTTCTCAAGTATCGCTTTAAATGCTTCACCAAAAGGCGCTGGTCCAATAACTATGAAGAGAAGAACTGCAGTAAGGGTAGTCGTGAGAATTGCTATGGCAATGGCCTTTACTTTTCTCAAGACTCTCTAATCCCCTCTGAATACTATTGCTTAAACAGAATCTAAGTTTTTCTGCTCTCACTACTTAGACTGCTAGTCGCCTAACTGCAAAGCACTTATTAGAAGTAGATAACAAGTAGTTTACTGAGATGCTATGAAGGTGGGTATAGCCTCAGCATTGCTAGTCTTGTTTATATCTGTGAACTTGTTTAATTCCCCTCCAGTTGTCTCTCAACGTACTGTGCTCAATTCTCCAAAAATCTTCTTCTACGGGAGAGGGGTTCCCCAGTTAATTACTGTTCTAAGGGATTTGCCGTCAGCTATGGATGAGGGTGTTGATGTAAGTGTTTACCTAAGGGGTGGAAGACCTATTGCCATAGCCTTTAAGGAGTCTGCTACTCTAATTACACTAGGCCTTGGTATTGAGATTGATAATGTTTCTCTGGAGGAATTAAAGCTGAGCTCCTTTATGCTTGAGCTTGGGGGGTTCTATTCGAAAGCGACATACTATGTTAGCGGTTCTCAAATCACCATATACACTACGCCTTTCTATTCTGCAAAAAGTGTGTACACCTCTGTATGTCCAACAACATCAGATCCTGTAACAACCGTTGAGTTTGTAGTGAATTTAAACACAAGCTATGTGCTATTTAACGCTTCTGAAAACCGTGTAGTTATAGAGACCCGCGGCAATGAAGTGACTGTTTCAGTTATGCCCAACATCAAAACTCTGCACACCACTAATACAAGTATTGAAATTGAAGTGTTGGTGTCTTCAGGTAGCTGTGCAAATATTGTCATATCCTTTGACAAGAGTGTTGAAATTACAGAGGATGCAGTGGTACGGTTCATTGATTACACAGCCCGCGTGTTTAGCAAGCTATTTACAGAGTACCCTACTATCCAGACCACGAGTTATGAGGTGTCGAGCCTCTATGCGCTATCACTTTTTAACACAATTAACATGCTAAGTAGCGAAGGATTGGAGGATATCTTCATCGGTATGTTCCCAACTGAAGTGGTGTCCTACCTATACCTCTCCACGCTCATGAATGCCTCTACGAGTTGCTATTACCCATATTCTCGGCCATCTTCTATTGACGAGGCTTATGCAAATGCAGTCGCACTATACCTACACCTAGCTAGAGCTGAGTGCAGTGAGGTCATTGATGTTCAACGCCTTTTAGATGTTCTAAAGGTTTTGATTAATGCTAGCACAAGCAGTAGTAGCCTGGAATTGGCTAAGACACGCAGAGCCCTTAGTATCATAGAGCTAGTGGCGACTCTTAGAGGGCACCCCGATGTCGCTTCTCAAGCGAGAGCCTATAGGAGTTTGGTTGAAGAGATACTTCGCAACCTCTACATAGGTGTTAGGTACTCAATCAAAGCAGGTGAAGACGTTCTCAGCTACGAAAATGTTATTGAAGCCTCTGCAATACCTGCTTATAATGTACCAAACTCAGAGGATCACATGTATTCTGTAGCCAATTTCCTTTCACGCGTAGATGTGCAAAAAATTCGCATACCTAGAGAGGTTATCACTGACGCTATAGAGGCATTGGCATACTATGGCTACTCTGCCCAAGCTCTAAAGCTCATTTCTGCGTACTTCAAGAGTGTGCTATATGATGGTGTGCCCTGTGCTGATTTCTATAGAGCTGTGCTCAGGGGTTTCCTAGGCATTGATGTTGCGCTAGAAGGTGTTTCTCTAGCACCTCAGCTACCCCTAGTCTTAGCAAATACTACACTAACTATAGGTAAGATGAGTGTAAGTTACGTGAATTGGGGTAGTGAGATTGACTCTATGTATGTAGATGGCTTTCTGCACACCCAACCAGTGATAAGTTGGCGCAGGTGGTTTGGAAGTAACTCAATAACAGTGGTAATGAGGAGAAAACCCCTGTTTGAGATGTGCATAGGTGTCATGAGGGCGGGGGCTCCGATAGCTAATGAAACTATTTTCACATTCTCCTCAAGCGGGTTTTCATCCATAGGCATTACTAATAGTAGTGGATGTTTTTGTACTCTTGTTCCCTGCGGCGATAGGTGGGTTCACATAATAATTGAAAATGTCTCTGTAAGCCTAGGCCTCGAGTCATTTTCATGCAAAAGCTCTTACTTGGTAATTGACTTAGCCAAGGAGCAACGGAGTGAAAGTGATACAGCTGCGAGGATTGAGAACATCATCAAGAGGTTGAACGCCTTAAACTCTTCAATAAGCCAGCTGCTCCTAAGTATGCAGAGCACCCAAGCCGAGTTACAAAACCTAGGGCAGAGCCTCTCTAGTGTAGCGGAACAGGTACGGAGTGCTCACACAACACAAAGCTTTTTAAATAGAATTACATACATTGCAATATGTGTAGCTACACTCTCTCTAGCTCTCTCCTTACTGGCTTTGTGGAGGAGGAAATGATGGGATTAAGAGGTGCAGTAGCGACAACCCTTTTTCTACTACTCATCCTAGTAATCCCTACACACGTTAAGAGCCAGGTGCTCCACTATAGCGAGGTCATACCCAACTGGTTTGACTGGGTTATAGAGCTAGACATCTACACACCCGCAACATTCACACTAGGTAGTATAGCGAATGTCAGCATCTCCATGAACTTGCGGGAAAAAGGGCAGGGCTCGCAATTGTGTATAACAAGTGTGTCTCTTTCACTAGCTAGCATCTCTGTATCCAGGTATGTGGGGTTTCTGAGGGACAGGGGGGACCACGCTCTAATAACAATCTCCATTCCCCTCAGCAGCACAGCATATCCTCAGTCCAAACCAGGTTCAACACTCGTAGATGTCCTTAAGATCACTTTGCAGGGGTATGTTGAGCTAGCTAATGGCAGTAGAAAGGCTGTTTCCTTCACTAAGGCAATACCAGTGAACATTTACGTACCGCCATCGAGTGTCATTGCCTATATAGACTACTCTTACATAACCAATGGGGTTCAGCTCATAGTTAGATTGCAGAATTTTGATGTGCACCCCGTGTACAACGTCTATCTATCGATATACGTGAACTCTAGCCAACGCGTTGTTCAATACTATGCTGCGCTTGAACCCCAATCCCAAACTTCTTTCCAACAGCTCCTATTTCTAGGCCCTGGTCTCTACAGCGTCACAGCTATTGCTAACTACACGACATCATATGGTATCAACAAATCCTTTCTAACATCAACTATTATAATTGTACCCGCGACTCCTAAGGTCTCTATAAAAGCTAATACAACTGAAATAGTATTTGGGCAGCAAATCTCCATAGAGGGTTTCATAGAGCCTAAGGCTCCCCTGGGTTTTGTCCTTGAGTACAGCTTAAACGGCTTTGACTGGTACCCCATAGCATCTCTAGAGTTCTCTAAGAACGGCTCTCTTCGCTATGCATGGAAGCCTAGCTTAGTTGGAACAGTATATGTTAGGGGGAGGACTATTGAAACTGAGAGGTTTAGAGAGGCTGTGAGCAACTCTATTACAATTCGCATTGCAAAGCTAAAGCCGAGTGTGAGGATATCTACTGAAAAGAATCTTCTCACAGTAGGTGATAGCACAAGGCTTACAGTAACAATAACGCCAAACGCATCAATACCTATAATCGTTGTGTACAGAAGACAAGAAGAGCCTCTGTGGAGGAACTACACAACCTTAACTATGGATCCTAGTGGAAGAGCTGTAATACCCACACAATTCTTTTCAGACCCAGGAACATACATCTTTAAAGCTATTGCACTAGAAACAGGCTTTACAACGCAAAGTGAAAGCAATGAAATAGCAATAAATGTTCAAATACCTGCAAACCAGACAACAACACCACTTCCTCAAAACAGTGCACCGCCAAGAGCGGGCCTAACTGCACTAGTAGTAGCAGTAAGCATAAGCATGGCAATAGCACTTCTATTATTTGCAGGGGGTAGGAGAAGGACCTCGTAAAACTTGCACACTCCTAAGGCGACTAATTCACGTAATATATCGCTTTAGGAAAATATGAAGTAAGATAGATATATAGTCCTGTGTGGTGTGTTATAAGCAGGGGCTGTGGATATGGATCCAGAGCTTCTTAAAAAGATCTTAAGGTGCTCTATTGAATTAGAAAAGAAAGTAGCTATGGTGTACATTAAGCTATCTAATAAAGTGAGCGACCCTGCTATCAGAGTTCTCTTCGAAGTCATAGCACTTGAAAGCGATAAACATGCAGTGATATTAGAAAGGATAGTGAGCTTGTCTAATCTAATGTCTCAAAGCATTTCTTGCAGAGAGTTCCTTGGATCACTATACATCGGTCTTGAACAAGTGGAGGAATACTTAAATACGAAGATTCAACTAGACCTTGAGGAGCTTAGGAAGCTCCTCGAATCCCTGGTTATAGTCGAGGGCTTTGTAGGTGAGGAAACATATCATAAACTTCTCATACCGCTGATAAAGGATTTTATAAGTGAGGGCAACTTCGTGTCTATGCTAGTTGACAAGATTATTCTTGACGAGAAGTTTCACGAGGAGGCCGTCAAGAGCGTTTTGAGCTTTCTACAGCTGGGAGTAGCTAAAAAGAGTTGAATAGTGATCCCCATACCTTTCCAAAAATCCTTACAATTTGTCAACGGTTTTTTGTAGATAGGTGGTAGCCTGCGCGAGCCAGAGATATAGGTGTGAGCAGATTTGGGTACTCTACTGGTGGACTAATTGTGTGAAGAGCCTTGCGCAGAGCTTATAGAGCTCCTCAACAATGTTGCACCAGGGTATGGCAGTTTCATAAACGCTGCAATGTGTAAGAAGAGTGTGTGCACTGTTTTAGAGAGCCTCCGGAAGGTTTATGGCGACCACATATTTTCATCACTACTTAAAATCGCCATGGCTAAGAGCACAAAGCTTTATGGTCAGCTAGTGCAGTGTTTTAGCAGGTAACCTTCTGTTTTTAAGTATTTTCAGTATGTTCTTTTCTGTGAACAGCTTTAGAGCTCTATCTCTACGAGTGGTTTGAATGAACCTTAATAATATTCCTTGTGAGAGAGGAGTCTACATACTTGTCATAAGTGTTGCATCTGCAACACCGCTCACACTACCAATAGGCTTCATTACGCTTGAACCCGGGCTCTACGCTTATATTGGCTCAGCAAGGGGTTTTGGGGGGCTGAGAAGCAGATTAAAACACCACTTGGCAAAGGATAAGAAGAGGTTATGGTGGCACATAGACTACCTTACTTCAAAAAGCTGCGTAGAGCCTGTCAGTGTTATCTACGCCTTAACCGAGCTCGACTTAGAGAGGCCCCTGGCCGAGGCTCTGGGCAAAGCTATCTGTTGGAAACCTGCAGCCAAGGGTTTTGGAGCAACTGATAAAAAGAGCTTTACGCATCTATATAAATGCACATGCAATGCTAGTACATGTGTTAATGAGGCTCTAGAGACTGTGAAAAACATTGCTAAAAACGTGGGTATCGCGTGGATAAAGCCTCTAACACAGCTTTGAAGCCCCGCCATAAATAAGCCGTCAACTACAGCTACGTGATCTACATGGTGAAACCAGTGCAGTGATGCTGCCTAGGACTAGAATCTGGAGATGCGCTCTGAGCATAGCTATTTTCCTGAAGGAATGCATTTAAACGTCTTCATTCTCAAAAAGCTGTACAATAAATTTCACTATCTCGTCAATTCTACGCGTAATTATTCTTGGGCGCAGGCCTAGCCCTGGTAATAGGGATTGTGCCACATACCTGTTGTCAGCTAGAACAATTACAGCTCTGTCCTCTTCTGACCTAACAGCTCTTCCAACAGCCTGCAAGACTCTTATTAACGCTATTTCCCTGAAGAAATCTGCTGAAGACCCCCCAATCTTGTTAATTTCTGTTGCTATAGCTCGTGTATAGTCGTCTGGCTGTGGATAGGGTACACCAACCACTATCACTACCTTAATTAGGCTTTTCCCTTTTTCAACAACTTCAATTCCTTCGGCAAGCCTTCCTCCAGCGACAATGTTTAAAGCTGCTTTCTTAAACGTCTTAACTTGTCTAACAATTTCTGAAAGAGGTTGCGAAGACTCAATAACAATGTTTATAGTGTCCGGCAACTCGCTTACTATAGCCCTTAAAACTTCGTAACTAGGATACACAGTCAGCAGTATTCCCTTAGGCATGGCATTGTAAACAGCTTCTATAAGTTGTGCATACTTTTTAAACATTTCAGGGCTTCTAGAGCGGTAGCTTGTTGTGGCATTAGTGTAGATGACTATAGCTGTGTTCTCCTTTAGAAAGTTTTTAGCGCCCCACTCTTCAACATCTACTGTGCGCACTTTCTTCTCTACTTTTACAATGCTTTCGAAAAACCGCGACGATGGTGGTGTAGCACTTAGAGCAACTATACTTGGGAACCTTTCCAAGACCCTCTTTAAGGGTTTAAAAGAAGAGGGCATTACTGAGAGTGCTAAATCCCCGCGGTAATCCCTGGATAGGAAAGTTTCATATGATTCATCTAGTGCTAGTTCTAGAACTGATGCTAAGTGAGGTAGTGTTGTGGAGAGCGCCTTACTTGTGTTTAAAACTGCCTTCACCATTACATTAAATGCGACATCCTTTAGCTTCTCTACAAGCTCCTCATCAATATTCAGCTCACTCTTATCTAAGTGCTTATAGCCTCTATCCCCAAGCTCTTTCCCGGCTTTGGACACTCTCTCTGCAAGCTCCTTAATAAAACTACTAATGTTACTTGAGATAGAGAGATCCCCCACTTCCAAAAGAGCTTTTGAAAGCTCCTTTGCGGTTATTGTATCCCCCATAATGTTGCCCACGTTTAGGAGGTTGTGAGCCTCGTCAACTATTAGTACAGTATGCGAGGTATCTATTTCCCCTAGCACAGCTCTCCAAATACTTTCTTTAAAGATGTAGGGGTATGTTAGTGCAAAGGCTTCTACATGCTCTAGTGCCTCAATCA
>CAZMQK010000033.1:0-13337 GCA_964568685.1 uncultured Ignisphaera sp. | reverse complement strand
ATCCTCATTACTGAGTCTGTGCCTCCTTCTCCTCAAAAGCTAGCTTTTGAGGAGATAGCTTAAAAGTAGGAGAGGTGTTTTCCGCACCTTATTTTGGCTTAGACTAGGGCTCTCTTGCCGGGTGCTGCAAGTTGAAGCTCAAGGCACTGCTACTAGAGGTGGTAATGCTCGCAGTGCTCTCAGCTATGGTCAAGCTGAGCTTGTTTAACGACATCAACTTGTGTGTGCACAGAGCTCTGCGTGTAGATTCCTATGCTATCTACATTTTTTCAGAAACAGCTAGCATAGCCGCTTTTGCGGCAATTATTGCAGCACCTATACTCATTGACTTGGCTAGGCAGCGAAAAGTAGGTGCTTTTTCACATGGGCTTGTCATTGCTATCGTTATTAACACTGCCTTTGTGTACGCACTAAAAACATGTTTACAGGTTTACAGACCTGGGGCTCTGCACACAGATACCCCTACAGATGCCTTGGGTGTTGATGTATATGGATATCCGTCGGGGCACGCAGCCAGAGCATTTACGTTAGCTACATACCTCTCTATAAGGCTAGAGATGAAGAAGATTACTGTAGCTGCGTTTCTCTGGGCATTTGGAGTAGCCCTGTCGAGGCTTCTCCTAGGCGTACACTGGCTTAGCGATGTACTCGGCGGTGCCTTAGTAGGTACACTTTCAGCACATGTAGCAAACATAGTGATGAAGCACACTGCTAAGTGAAGTATAGGGCGTGAGCATAAGAAGTAAGCTAGTGGCGCTAGCAAACTACTCCTCGAATTAGAATTCCACACCAGCTCAAACTGAGGCAAAACCTAGTGCTAAGCTCTGCACCTGCTGTTTATTGAGGTGGCGCCGGGGGCGGGATTTGAACCCGCGCGGGGCAGAGCCCCAGTGGGTCTCGAGCCCACCGCCTTGGACCGCTCGGCCACCCCGGCACAGGCACTGTTCTAGCACTGTGTTTCTGTAGTAAGTTTTATTAGCGTTATTAGTATTTTTACAGTGTGTTCTGCATTGCTTCACTACGATTCTGAACTTTTAAAGGTTTTAGAGCGTGTCTATGGTGGTGAGGTCGCTGGTTTCCTCAATTCTATTCTGAGCCCCGGTTCCAGGCTATATGTTAGAGTGAACACCTTGCGAGCCTCTGCTGGGAGCGTTATGGATGGTCTTAGGGAGAGGGGTGTGGAGGCCTACGTGGATGAGGAGCTTGTAGAGGCTCTGTACTTTCCAGTTAAAGGTCCTTTCAAAGTGGATTTACTGGATAAGAGAATTGTTGTAGATAAGAGGGCGGCTGAGTCTGTGTACATGGGGGCTAATGTTTACGCACCTGGAGTGCTTAGTTGCAAGGATGTGAAGAAGGGTAATGAAGTGACTGTTGTCGCAGAAGATGGCACACCTGTAGCCAACGCAGTTGCTGTTACAAATTGTGAGGAGGTTTTGAAGGCGAGGGCTAGGAGGGGCATTGTTGCAGAAACCGCTAAGTCCGTGTACAAAGCCCCAAAGATAAGGGAGCTACCAGAGTACCAGGAGGGGCTCATATACCCTCAGAGCCTGGCAGCAATGTATGTAACGCATGTCCTCGACCCAGGGCCTGGGGAGCTTGTAGTTGATGCTTGTGCAGCACCTGGTGGAAAGACTAGCCACATTATTGAGTACTCAAAGGGAGGGGCCCATGTGATAGCCTTTGACCACTCGCAGAAAAGGCTTAGCGAGCTTGTGAGCAACTTAGAGAGGTTGGGGGAGGAGCGCTTTGCAGAAGTATGGCAGGCTGACTCAAGGTACCTTCACATAGACTTCCCCTGGATAAGAGCAGATAAAGTAGTTGTGGACCCTCCATGTACAGCACTTGGTGTTAGACCAAAGGTATTTGATTTCAAGAGTTATAGAGATGTCAAGAATGCTTCAAGGTACCAAATACAGTTTCTGCGCTCAGCCTTCCGCATACTTAAGCCTAGGGGTATTTTAGTGTACTCCACATGCACTGTGACTACTGAGGAGAATGAGGAGGTTATTGAAAGCTTTGTTGAGGAGGTGGGGTGCGTTGAGGTACTTGAGATAGGCATTAAAAGAGGTGCTAGAGGGGTCCTGGGCTACAAATACAGCGATGCATTTCTAAGATTCCACCCCCACATTCACAACACTTCAGGTTACTTCATAGCGAAGCTTATGAAGATGTGCTAAAGCCTACTCTTCACTTCTCTTCTTCTCTACCCCCCGTGTTTTCACAGGCCTGAAGCCCAGCCCTAATTCAATTAAAATCTTTTGCAACACATAATCATCTGTCAACACTACTACGTCATAGCCTTGATAGGAGAGCTGTAGTGCTAGTGCAAGAACATCTAGATCAGTCTTAGAGAGCCTCTCCAGAACACCATGTCTCCTTGCTACTTCCACAGCTTTTGAAACAAAGCTATGCTTAGGATCCTCAATCTTCACTCTCCCAATAGATTCTGAGAGCTGAAATCGTTGCACACTTTCAAAGTCCTTGACCTCCTCCACAACTGACCTTGGGGTGTAGAGCTCAATTCCATACATGAGTAGCTGCAGTGCCGCTAAGAAGGCTGCTGTGTCTAAGACTAGCGCCTTTTTCTTATGCGGAGAGCCTTGCATATGTGGAGAACCTTGAGAACCTCACCAACCTGGCTCCGCACCTGCTTTTCGCTACCTCAATGCATTCCCCTACCTTCACTCTATCCACTAGCTGACCATCGACGACCAGGGCTGCATCACCATGCACTACCTCCACCCTCAACTTCCTGTCAAGAGAGGCCACCACAGGCTTTGCATTGAATTGAATTGGTGCTATCGGCACTACAACTACACAGCTTAGCCTATGATCTACAACAGGGCCTCCTGCTGAAAGCGCATATGCTGTTGAGCCTACAGGTGTGGCTATGACAATGCCATCGCCACTAATGCTGTACAGCTTCTCCTCATCAACATACACATTCAAGCTTATCACCTTATACCTGTAGGGCCCCCAGCCCGTTAAAACAATATCATTTATAGCAGGGGGGGCTGTAACACCTCTTCCAGCAATTACTGCGTCAAGCCTAGGGTACTCTTCGACAAGGTACCTACCTTCAACAAAGTCTCTCAACCTCTGCTCAACCTCCTCAGGCTTTATCTCCATAAAGAAGTTCCTCCTGCCCGCCTTTACTGTAAGCAAAGGTGTTTCGCAGTCCCCACGAATCTTGTGTAGAAGGCGAAAAAGAGTGCCATCGCCTCCCACTACAATTACTGCATCAACTTTGTCAACACCAGGTCTGTAGACCTTGCCCCACGCTACCTCATCTACAGCTTCTATATCTAGGTACATGTCAAGCCCCAGCTCCTTTTCCCCATACTCTAAGGCCCTCCTCGTAATGTCCCTACACATACTGCAATTCTTTTTCAAAACTAGTGAAACCCTCACCCCAACTAGCACCACTAGTAGCTGTAACCTCACAACTTTTTAACTAGATTAATTCCTTCAAGCCCCGTTGGGGTGCTCACATCACCTAGGTCGAGCACATATATATGCACCAATATCTCTGCATCTCTGCTCCTAAGCTTCTCAATGAGCCTTCTATCAATGTCTCTAGCCGCCTTGTTAGACTCTATTGCAAGTGTTTCCCCACCTACAAATCTGCTTCTTCTCACAACAACTCTCCTGTGATCCTCTAAGGTGAGCCTGCTGCTCCCCCTAGCCAGCACAACATCACTGAGATTCTCCACCTCGAGCACAATAATAACAATGGCTGTGTCCCTCTTGATAGCGCTTCTAAACTCTTGGCTTAGATCAGCAACCGCTCTATCCAGCTTTACACCTAGTATGCAATCTCCTTGTATAGCTACGTCACTGTCTTTTGTTAGTTCAAATGTTGTTCTGTGCAAGGCCCTGATGTTCTCGTGACCCCTTGCTGTAAGTCTTTCATACGCCTCTACGTGTATCTGCTGAGGCATTTCAAGCTAATACCTGGTTTAAGTTTATAGATGCAGAGAGTAAAGAGTGTTTATGTGGTGGGCCTTGCAACTCTATGAAGAGAGGAGTAGACTTGTTGAAGCGTTAAAAAGCGAGAGTGTGATAAGGAGTAGACTTGTTGAAGAGGCTTTTCTGCGTATACCCAGAGAGCACTTCGTACCAGAGCACCTCAAGCACTACGCTTACATAGATAGCCCCCTCCCAATAGGCTTTGGGCAGACGATTAGCGCTCCACACATGGTCGCAATAATGACTGAAGAGCTTGGTGTGCAGCCCTCTGATATTGTACTAGAGGTTGGCACAGGTTCTGGATATCAAGCCGCGATTCTAGCATACATAGTGTCTAAAGGAGGGGGACATGTGTACACCATAGAGATTGTGCCTGAGTTAAGCAAAAGAGCTGTAGAAAATTTTGCAAAAGCAGCTCCAGAGCTATTGGATTACACAACCTTTGTTGTAGGTGATGGGAGCAAGGGCTTAGAGCTATTCGCACCCTACGACAAAATAATAGTAACAGCTGCTGCACCAACAGTCCCAGAGCCCCTTGTAAACCAGCTGAGGCCTGGTGGAAGGCTTGTGATACCTGTAGGCAATAGGTGGGGCCAAGTGCTACTAGTAGTTGATAAGCTGAGAACTGGTGGTGTAAAGATACGAGAGTCTGTGCCATGCATTTTTGTACCACTTGTTGGAGAATATGGATGGCATGGGTATGAATACTAAAGACTAGCAATTTTGTTATCTGTAGAACTACTACAAACACAACATGTTGTGCCTCTCTACATCCTAGCGAGTAGTAAGTTTGTATAATGATAAATCAACTTAGGGGCATCGCATTAAGAGAAGCCTGGAGAGCAACGCTTACTGTTAGCGTTTCTCAGCTATTGTTTTAGAAGTTGCTTATCTAGCTATACAAGCATCTAGAAGTTGCTTCAAGCTCTTTCCAAGGCCAACTCGTACACCAAATCTCTTATCTGTGTAAAGGTATAGCAACCTCTTTGTCTGTAGTTTTCGCAGGATTAGTAGCAGTTCTTGTGCTTGGTAGTGCAGGTCCTCAGCTAGTTGATCTAGGTACAGGTAGGTGCTCCCCCACTCTGCATAGTGCTTCACCATGTGGTTCAGAACGTAGGCCTCTTCTTCTGAAAGCTCCTTTGCATTCACTATTTTTTCTAAGCATTTCAACATCTTTTCTACCTGTACTAGCTCCGTGTCTGGGTTTACCCTCTGTTTACCCACCTTCAAATAAGTGTGTTTAACAGTGAAAGACTGTATTTCTGTCTCACCTTGTTCTGCTCCTGGCTTTCTCCAGTTGTTTCCAGTCAACGGAACTGGTTCTGTTATTAGTTTTTGGGCTAATCGAACCACATCATAAGGTGTCAAAACTTGTGCGTTTAAGGAGTGTAGAAGGTTTTTAACATGCTCCTCACCCTTCTTTGTCAAGGCCCAGTAGCCAGCTCTGAAATCCACGTATCCACGGGTTTTCCAGTAGCTCAGGTAGCTACTGATAACCTTATTCCTTTTCCCCAGCAGAGCTGCAATCTCAGAGCTTCTCATGGGCCTTGTGTAGAGCAGTAAAAGCATAGCCTCAACTACTCTAGACCTAGGCCCCTTTTCCCCACTGCATGTAGAGCTAAGCACAATCTCTTCAACGTCTTCATAGCCTCTGCTACTATGGACAGAAGGTGTCTCCTCAAGCTCTCTATAAACAATGTCCACATCTTGATCTACAGAATTCCTAGGCGCCAAAACACCTCCACTGAGTATAGAATCATTATCAGAAGCGCAATATATTTTATATAGCGAAGTGCATATAAATAATGCTTTTAAGCTAGTCACCTAACTAGAGTTGCTCACTATACTGGGTGCTGAGGGATGTCTATTTAGTGTAAGCGAGAAGCTGTCCATCGATAGAAGGATTTTAAAGCAGATAATAAAGGAGTTGAAGAAGTGGCGCGCTCACGCAACAACGCTGCTAAGCCTTTACATACCGCCTGGAAGGCCCATAAGTGATGTCGTTAATATGCTCAGACAAGAGCTGGCAATAACAGAGAACATAAAGCTTAAGCAAACAAGGGACGCAGTTCAATGGGCTTTAACTGCAGCTATTGAGAGGCTCTCCATGATTCGAGAAACCCCTAAAAATGGTTTAGTTGTCTTCGCTGGGCTAAACAGGGATACAGGTGACAACATAGTGTTCATGTTCTCACCACCAGATCCTGTGCCAGTGTACTTCTATAGGACGGACAAGGAGTTTCACACAGAGTTCCTAGAGCCCATGGTTGAGGAGTCTGAAGTCTACGGCATAGTAATTATAGAGAGGGATGAGGCTACAATAGGTCTCTTAAAGCCCTCTGGAGTACAGGTGCTAGACGAGATAGAGTGGTTCATACCGGGGAAGCACCATAAGGGTGGGCAGAGCCAGAGGAGGTTTGATAGGATAATAGAGCAGATGGTTGAGGAGTTTTACAAGAACGTAGCTGAGAAGATAAACAGCTACTTCCTGCCACTTGTAGAGTCTGGAAAGCTCAAGGGGGTGATAATAGCTGGGCCTGGCTATGCAAAGCAGGACTTCTTGAAGGAAGCAGACAATCTCGACTATAGAATAAGGAATTTAATAGTAGGAGAGCCAATAGATGTTGCTTACCAGGGTGTTGTGGGGCTTAGAGAGGTTGTTATGAAGGCCAAGGACGTTCTAACCAAGCAGAGATTTGTAGAGGTTTTGAACGTATTTGAGGAGTTCAAGTACCACATAGCCAAAGATGATGGTTATGTGGTCTACGGGCCAAAAGACGTTGAAGAGGCTTTGAACAATGGTGCTGTAGAGAAGCTACTTATTTGCGATGACCACCCTGAGTTTGAGAGGCTGGAGAAGCTTGCAGAGGAGAGGGGAGGCAGGGTAGTGGTTGTCCCAAGCTCTGTAGATGAGTATCAGTGGTTTAAAGATACATTTGCCTGCGTCGCTGCTATAACAAGGTATCCACTGGCATTGTAGGCTCAGTGCGCTACTCTGTACAAGGCGCAGTCTTAGGCAGTTATACAGGCTCAGAGTACCTATAGGGGCACTCTCTCCAGTGCTTGCTGCACAGCTCTGCTTCAAACTTTGTCAAGACTCTGTCAAGAACCCTGCAGTAGGCTATGATTATGCCTGACTCTAGCTTTGTTATTACAGCCTCAGAGCACTGTATAGAGATTGCAGAGGGGAGTGCGTGAATAGGGGTGTACACTTTCAATCTCTCTCTTCGAGAAAGCCTTTGCGGAGTTTGGCTAGCCTCAGAGTAGTATGCACAGCTCCTATACTCTCTATCTGAGGCACACCTAGCTACGTTCACAATAGCGTCAGAGGGCTCTGGAAGCTTTGGAGAGGTGCACACACCGTGATGATACCACGGACAGGGCATCACAGAGCCACAAATTCACAGTTTTGAGTAAAACTTTTATAAGTAGCATCACTCGTAGCTTATTTAAAGCCTATAAGCTACTCTAGGAAAGAGAAATAAAGATTTCCAAGGCAAGGCAAAAGAAAGTAGAAGACCCTTTGGTGTGCTTCGCCATGAATCAAAGAAGTAGCCCTGCGGAGAAAGTGCGTGGTAATGAAAAATCGGAGAGAGTGTACATAGAGGAGAGTAACGTAACCCTAAAGGTGCTCTATGAAGACCCTGACATTGTTGTAGTCACAGCGCCAAATGAGGATGAGCTCAGGGAGATAGTTTTAGACATGCTGAAAGAAAGCCCAAAAACGCTTAAGGACATGCACTCAAGGCTTGCTGGCATAGCTAGTGAGGACAAGATTCGGAGGTGCTTAGTCAGGTTAATGGATGAAGGCATTGTTGTTGTAGACGATGATGGGAGGTATAAGCTGCTTGGAGCAGAGGAATTTAATGGTGGTTTAGAAGAAGAGGAGTACAACGACTACTACTAGCTCTTATAGCTGTACCCTAGCACCGCAATAGGGGCAGAACCTAGCGTTATACGGAATCTGGGAGTTGCAGTAGGGGCACAGCCTAGATGACGGTGGCTGAGCGCAGCTTAGTGAGTAGCTTTGTGTATGCATAGCTGGGGCTGGCGCTTGCATCAATGCTTGCGTTGGTTGGATAGGTGTTAGTATACCTCTAAAGCTCCTCATGTACTCGTTCTTCACATCCTCCCTCATCATGTGTAGGTACACCTGCGTAGTTTTCAAATCTTTGTGCCCTAGGAGCTTCTGCAGAGAGACTATGTTCAACCCCCTCTTCAAGGCCTCTGTAGCAAATGTGTGTCTCAGTATGTGCGGCCTCACCTTAGATGGGTCAACACCACTCCTCTTAGCCAAACTCTTCAACCTCTTGTACAGGCCGCTATAGCTCATTGGCACAACTCTTTCGTCAGAATCAAAACGCTTTAATGACGCTAGTTGTTGCATAAGCTGGTACGTTATATCCCCCATCACCACAACCCTCTCCTCATCATACTTGGCGTTCCTAACCCTAATCTCCCTTGAATCCAAGTCAATATCGCTGAACCTAAGGCTCAGAAGCTCTTCAGAGCGCAGCCCCGTCTCCAGCGTTAGTGCAAGTATGAGAAGGTCTAGAAGGTCTCGAGAGGCATTAAACAGCTTAACAATGTCCTCTTGTTTCAGTGCTTGAACCTCTTTTCTCCTAGGTCTCCTAACCTGTGGAACGTTAAGCCCTAGGCCAAGCCAATCAAAAAACCGCTTAAGGAAGATGGTGTAGTAGTAGAGTGTTGCCTCCCTCGACCTCCTATCACCATATTTCTCACCTGGAAAACCATTTCTAAGTCTCTCAACTCTCCACTTAAGCACATCATCGTGGCTAAGGCTCTTAACACTCTTCCAGCCAACAAAAGAGAAGAAGTCCATTAGAGCAGCCCTGTAGCTCTTAACAGTCTTTTCATCAGCGCCGGAAGCCTCTAAAACAGTCAAAAACCTATCAACAAGCTCCCTAGAACCTAGCTCAAGGTACTCTGCAGGGGCCTTACCAACATCAATCCTAGGCAAATCAACCCCCGCAGAACACTAGGAAGAGTAAGGAATTTTGAGAACTGACCCAAAACAATTATGTGAAAACCTTATAACACCTAATACAACACAGTCTAACAGGCAAAGCCGGGGTCGCCTAGCCTGGTAGGGCGCCGGCCTGCTAAGCCGGTGGGGGACCACCCCGCGCGGGTTCAAATCCCGCCCCCGGCGCCACCCCCTCTTCCTGAACTCCTCGTAAACAGTGCAAATAGCCTCGATGTTACCAATGCGTGTACCTTCTCTAAACTACTCCTCTGCTTCCACATCAACCACTTGGAAGGGGGTTCAGCTTTCATATAGGTTTGTATTGTTTGATATTATTCATTGCTCATCCCCGTCCCCGCATCCAATCTGGAGCCTCATTGAACTTGGGGGTGCTCAGGGCTGCCCAAGGAGCTCACAGCCTGAGTAGCTGGATGCGTATTTCTTGCAGAGGCTTGCTACTGCTATTACACCTCTGCCCCCAATGAACCCACAATTCATGCATTCTAGCAATCTGTAGCTGTGCTCAGCTAGTTTTCCACAGCACCTCGGGCACGTTGAAGAAGTTCCTCTAGGGCTAACCTAACTGTTCTCAACCCCCGCTTTCATGCCTTGTACTCTATGCAGAACTGTATACTCTTGTAGTAAGACCAGAGCGCGAACTTCTTGTTGAACTTGCTGTCCTTCTTAGCTCTCTCCCTCAGCCTATTTAAACCCTCTAGAACTACTATTGAACGGTATCTGGGAGCTAACTCAGTCACGCATTCTCCTAGCTTGTGTGCGTAGTTCCGCGAGGCGCTCTCAATCCTCTCCCCATGCCTCTCAGTGGCTCTCCTAACTCCTTTGACATACCTCCAAGACCTCAAGCACCTCTTCTGAGCCTTCTCGACCTGGACTCTATGTGCTAGTATCTTTCTTGGACCTCCCCGCCCTAGCGGAAACCCTTTGCCCTCCAGTACGGGTAGGAGGTCACCCCAATCTCTTGTCTATCATATGCGGATTTGAGCTGGCTCTGAATATCTCTAAGGCAGGTGCAGATCCATAGAGCTTTACAGGTCTTAGCCCCAGTTTGAAGGGGTTTAGTGTTAAGGCTAAGATTTCAAGGGGCTAATACACTCAACACACTTCATCCTCTTCACTAAGTTTTAGTTTTCACCATAGCAATCCTTATAATCTGCTGCTTGCTTATACGAATTTTGTGACCTATATGAAGGGCCTAATAATGTGTGTATGCCAAGGCACATGCCCGTCTTTTCAGAAGATGAATGTTTTTGAGGTTGTCAACTACTTTAGGAGAAACGGTAAAGTGGACTTTGCGGTAATACATCCACAGCTCTGTGCTAGTGATGGAGATAATTTTTGGAGGGTATTGCTTAGTAAGCATGAAGCAATAGATAAAGTCGTTGTGGCTGGTTGCGACCCTCAGATGCAGAAGAAAATGTTTAGGTGGGTTTTCAAAGAGATGGGCTTTGACGAGTCGAAATTTGTTGGGGTAGAGATAAGGAACATGGCTACAGAAGAGGCGATCAAGGCTATTGAAAAGGTGTTGTAGTGGAGCAGGGGCCTGCGTTATGGCTAAGAACTGGTACCCGGTAATAGACTACAGCAAGTGTATTGGTTGCTTAACGTGCTATAGCTTCTGCCCTCATAAAGTCTTTGAGGTAGGGCCTGAGGGAAAGCCTATTGTTGTACGCGCTGAAAACTGTGTAGAGCTATGTAGAGGCTGCCAAAGGATATGCCCTGCTGAAGCCATAAGCTACTCTGGGGGGAAGTAGAAACATCTAATAATCAACTAACACAAATACGCTTCTGGCTTACACAACTCTTTGTTAATTAAAAATTGAGATTTGCAATCTAGCAAGACTTGGCTACCAGTAAATGAGTAGTAAGGATCAGACTAGCGGAAATAGTTACCGAGCTGGGGGAGTGAGTAAGCGTGGATTCGGTGAAGAGCTTTCAGTGGAAGCTGACAGGATTATCGAGGCACATATGAAGGTCTTGATGAGGTAGCTCGCCTCCCTTTAGGGCAGCTGCCTCAACTCTCGCGGCTACTCTGACCCTCATCAGGAGGCTCACTAAGACACCAGTGTGTATGCTAAAAAGGAGATACGTATTATACCCGCCCAAAGAATGCCAGGGATAAGCTGAAGAGGTTTCACGGGAGGAGAGCTAAGGCAGTAGTGGAGAGCGATTAGCTAAGGTGCTCGCGAGAAAAGTGTTCACAATTATTTGCAGGTAATCATAAAGTATCGTAGTCCCCTGCTGCGGCTAGCGAACCGCAAAACCACTTTAGACCTGCGCAGCACGAGGCACTGAATCATTGTGCTTTCCGAGCTTCTGCCGCGCCAGAATATTGAGTACCTTATTGTTCTAGATTGAGTGGGGAATCTCTACAACAACTTTGCAATGGATGCTTTAGGCTGGCGCTTTAAGTGCGATAGTGATGGGCGCTCATCATGAGGTGTGCTAGCCATGATTTATAGCAGCTAGAAGAGCAAAGGACACAAAGCCTACTGCAATCACTTCAAAGCGCGTGGCAAGATGTAGGGTTTATGAGCGCCAGGCTCTATGGTAAGTGCAAGGACTTATCATGCCCTGCGACTGCAGGTGTTATAGGAGCACAGTGCACGTCATTGGGGTGAAAAGAGCGCCAGCGTCTATAGCGCACAAAATCCTTTAATTAGTGCGGCACTATCTTAACTAATTCGCTTCCCTGCACCGCACATTATCAATGCAGTACTAGGTCCACATACCAACTCTACGGTTTCGCGAAGCCTGAGAAGTGCTAGGGAGACTAGAGTGAGTGTAGTGAGGAACTGCTTTTAGTGCGGGGGGTGGGATTTGAACCCACGCAGGCCTACGCCAGCGGGTCTTGAGCCCGCCCCCTTTGGCCCAGCTCGGGCACCCCCGCACTGATTACAGAAACACTATGCTCTCTTTGGGTTTATAAACTGTTAAAGTCTTTTGGGAGAAGGTGGGCCCGGGGGGATTTGAACCCCCGACCTCCCGGTTATCAGCCGGGCGCTCCACCAGGCTGAGCTACGGGCCCATTTCCACCTATGTGAAGTTGTTGTATCGGGTATTTAAGGTTTTGTTTGGTTTCCGCGGCCTTAGATCTACAATGGTTCATCACATTTCAGTCCGCCCATCGATTATCATCAGCCTCTGCGGCAACATTACTAGTGCGGCGAGCGGTATATAATGGTTCTTTAGCCACAGCCATATCAAGCTTTTTATCAGAGGCGCTCTATACCTAAGGTGTAGGGGGTTGTGATGGACGTGGGCAAATCATCAGCACGTGGGTGGCTAGTTAAGTGCACTACCTGTGGCACTAAGTGGGTTTTAGAGGTAAGCTTTGATCTCAGGGAGTCTAAGCTCATTTATCATTACTGTAAGGTGTGCGGAAAAAACACATTTCATGAGGTCTTGGGCAGGGCTGAGAAAATGAATGTTGAATAAATGCTTTTAATCTCTGTGAAGAAGAGCTAAAGTACGTATACACTAAAGTGGGCCGGTAGCTCAGCTGGAAGAGCGCTCGGTTTGCACCCGAGAGGTCCCGGGTTCAAATCCCGGCCGGTCCACTAAAACCTAAGACAATAAACAACTACTTCTCCACTCAGCTCGTACCCACGGTCAAAACAGGGATAGCGGTGAAGACCCCTTTGCTCTAAGTCTGCGCAAGAACCCCATCCCTCTACATGAGCCAAGTATTCATAAACTTAACAAAAAATTCAATCAAATAACAAAAACAGATAACAGTGACGCCACAAGATACTTCACTTGAGGCTTTTAAAAGAAAGCTTTTAAGCCCGCAAAAAGCAATGTAGTAACTGCTGTACATGCTCCCGCGGTCTCCGGCGGCAGAGCGGGACACGGGCACAGCCCCGCGAATGAACTGCTTGCACTCCAGCCGCGGGAATAAAATAGTATTGAGGTAAAGGATATATTTACACATGGGGGCCTGAACAAACCTAGGGGCTCCCTACCCTAGGGACGTCAGGCCTCACAAGGTGCTTTAACCACCCAGAGAACCACGAGTAGCTCATCCCAACCGCCCCGCGGCCTTGCGGCCGCGATACCGGTTGATCCTGCCGGACCCGACCACTATCGGGGTGGGGCTAAGCCATGGAAGTCGAACGCTCCGCAAGCGCGGGGCGTGGCAGACGGCTGAGTAACACGTGGCTAACCTACCCTCGGGACGGGGATAGTCTCGGGAAACTGGGGCTAATCCCCGATAGGCGGAGACGCCTGGAAGGGTTCTCCGCCTAAAGGGCTGGGCCGCTGTGAAGGCCTAGCCGCCCGAGGATGGGGCTGCGGCCCATCATGGTAGTTGGCGGGGTAACGGCCCGCCAAGCCGATAACGGGTAGGGGCCGTGAGAGCGGG
>CAZMQK010000032.1:0-13391 GCA_964568685.1 uncultured Ignisphaera sp. | reverse complement strand
GAGAGTTAGGGTGTATTGAAATGGCTGAAAAGAAGAGATTTAGATCGCAAATTTACGAGTACGACTACAAAACCAGGTCAATAAAGTTGAAGAACAGGCTTTGTCCAAGATGCGGCTCAGTCATGGCGTTTCATAGGGTTGGCAAACCGAGATGGCACTGCGGAAAGTGTAACTATACCATCTTTGCTGAGGAAAAGAAAAAGTGATCGTGCTGGGGATAGAGTCTTCTGCACACACATTTGGAGTAGGTATCGTAACGGAGTCTGAAGAGAACTTCATTTTAGCTGACGAGAGAACTCAGTACATTCCAGAGCGTGGTGGCATCCACCCTAGGGAGTCCTCAAGGTTCTTGGCCGAGAAAGCCCCTATGATTATAGAAAAAGCATTTGAAAAAGCATCTCTGCGACTGGACAACATTAATGCTATTGCTGTAGCTCTAGGGCCTGGGCTTGGCCCTTGTTTAAGAGTTGGTGCAACAGTTGCAAGAGCCCTGGCCTCATTTCTAAAAAAGCCCCTTGTCCCAGTAAACCACGCTGTTGCCCACGTTGAAATAGGCTTGAGGATGACCCATTTGCGGGATCCTGTGATTGTCTATCTTTCAGGAGGTAACACAGCTGTTATAGCCTATGTCGAGAAGAGATATAGGGTATTTGGAGAAACTCTAGACATAGCTTTAGGTAATTTGCTAGACACATTTGCCAGAGAAACCTCGCTAGGGCCTCCCTACGTCGTCAATGGTATGCATGTTGTGGATAGATGTGCTGAAGGTGGTAGGAAGTTTATAGAGGACTTCCCCTATGTTGTCAAGGGGCAGGATGTGGCTTTCTCAGGGCTTTTAACGACAGCTTTAAGAGCTTATAGGAGGGGTGAGGATATACACAACATTTGCCTAACTCTGAGAGAGATAGCATACAATAGCATCCTAGAGGTCGCTGCAAGATGCTTAATGCACACAAGAAAAAAAGAGGTTATGCTTGTCGGGGGAGTTGCTGCAAGTCCTATACTTAGAGAGAAGTTCGCTAAAATGGTAGAGGAATATAGCGCTACACTAGGTGTTGTACCACCTCAGTATGCTGTAGACAACGGCGTTATGATAGCATGGACGGGTCTCTTAGCATATAAGAGCGGTGTAACAATAGATTTGAAGTCGGCTTTTGTGAGGCAGAGGTGGAGAATTGATGAGGTTGAAATACCGTGGAGGTAAGTTTACCCCCATTAAGAGAGCTTCTAAATGAAAAGGTTCTAATAGTTTCTGCTGATAAAAGCGAAATTGTCCCCCTGCTCAGCAACCTCATGCTCTTATCAATGGGTGCCGAAGCCTACATATTTAAAGCAAGGTTCATAGGCGTTGATGTGATTGTGAAGTGGAGATTCCCCAAAAGCTACATGCCAAGGGATCTTGATGAGAAGATGAGAAGGAGTAGAACAAAGCTTGAAGCAAAAATCCTATGGAAAGCTCTCTCGCTAGGCATTAGGGTTCCAATACCTCTTTTCATAGATTTAGATGCCGGGGTTCTCATAATGTCTTACATTGGAGGCAAAACTCTTAGAGATATCGCAGAGGATATTCCTGAGACTGATCTATGCCAGGTGATAAAGACTGTGGGATCCTATGCTGCCACACTTCACATGAATGGTATTGCACATGGCGACCTAACTACTAGCAACATTATTGTTGCCAGCGATGGTGTTTATTTAATTGACTTTGGGCTTGCAACGTTTACAAAGAGAAGTGAGGATATGGCTATAGATGTGCACATATTCTTCAGATCTATTGAGAGCACACACCACAAGGTTGAGGATGTTGCTAAAAAGTGTTTTGTTGTTGGGTATAGGCAGGTAGCTGGAGATACTAAGGCAGAGACCTTAATCAAAGCCGTAGATAGTATCAGGCTTAGAGGGAGGTATGTAGCTACTAGAAGATTGAGAACAGAATGGGTAGTGTGAGATGGTATTAGAGATATTACTTGCAACAACAAATATGCACAAGATTAAGGAGGCTGAAGCCGTGTTAAAGGAGTTTGGAATCGTAGTTAAGGCCATTGCTGTAGAGAAAGTCGAGATTCAGCACAGCTCATTAGAAGAAATAGCGAGGTTTGCTGCAGTACAAGCGTACATGAAGGTTAAGAGACCTATTGCTGTTGAAGACTCGGGACTATTTATAGAGAAGTTGAATGGTTTTCCAGGACCTTACAGTAGCTATGTTTATAAAACCATAGGGCTCAAAGGGGTGCTAAAACTACTTGAGGACTATGGGGATCTAGAGTCTCGAAGAGCTACTTTCGTAGCTGTTGTAGCTTATGCACTTTCTGAAACCAATGTTGTGATATTTAAAGGGGTTACGGAGGGCTACATATCATTTGAGATTAGGGGGAGTGGAGGCTTTGGCTACGATCCGATATTCATACCGCGTAACTGCACTAAGACCTTTGCTGAAATGAGCACTGAGGAAAAGAATTTCCACTCCCATAGAGGAAAAGCATTTAGAGCTTTCGGGGAATGGCTTACGAAGAACCTCAACCTCTTTGCCGAGACCAATGAAAAAGCTTATAAAGGGTTTTGAGTTTACTAGTCTCTCCGTAGCTTTTCAAAGTCTGTATGCTGTGACTCATTATGTCTGGTAAGAGGAGAGATAAAGGACAATCACACTCTACTCGTCCTGCAAGAATAGGGCCTCCTAAATGGGTTAGGTACACCCCTGAAGAAGTTGAGGCGCTAGTCGTAGAGCTTGCTAGGATAGGTTACACACCATCTATGATAGGTGTAATACTTAGAGATCAGTACGGCATTCCACTAGTGAAAAGCGTTGCAGGTGTAAAGCTAACGAGAATTCTGGAAAAGCATGGAGTGGCACTACCCGTTCCAGAAGACCTGCTTAGACTTATGGCAAAAGCTGTTAATTTGAGGAGGCACTTAGCCGAGCACCCAAAGGACTCTACGAGTAAGAAAGGATTGATAGAGGTAGAGTCAAAGATTCACGCATTAATAAGGTACTATAAGCGTACTGGAAAACTGCCACAAGATTTTGCTTATATACCAGAGAGAGCAAAACTACTTGTATCACAATACCTTGGAGCAGCCCTTCAAGCAACACAGGCACAGGAGCAAACATCTCAAATATCAACAGTTCAGCAAGCTTCAACAGAAGTTTCACAGTGATGAGATCTTTTAAAGTCACTTAAGACATCTTAAGGACTATGAAGAAAGCCAGTGATAAATGTTTACTAAGACCGTGCTTTTTCACCAACACGTTGAGGAGAGTTTATCATTCTAGTTGAGCCAACATGCCGACCTCTACGTTGTAGGCGAGGATGGGAGGCTCTTGTACAGGTTCAACAATTTAATTTGATCTTCATTGCCTCACCTCCATTCTCTACACCTCGCTCAAGCCTCTATAGAGCTTGGAAGGCGTTTATAGTGTTACTCAGGGGCCTCACCTTGCGTGGCTAAGTGGAGCCCACAAGTACACCACCCCATCAATACACCAACTAGTTCACCTACCCCTAGACTCTACAACTTTTAACAAAACAAAAACCACGCAAAAGCCCAAACCCAAGGCTGATTACAGGGCTATCATTTTATCGATTGAGCTTCTGGAGATCTGCCATAATTCCTATAAACTTTAATGAATTCTAAAGTATTTTTATTGAATTAGTCTGTGCATTTACTAAAGTGCGAGCGGTGTTTTAAAATGGTTAAACAGTTCAAAGAGCTTGTGACTATTGCTAAGCAGGTGAGGTCCCTTTACATAGTCTACGGCAGTAGCATAGATAGTGTGTTCTCTGCAGCTCTACTTCTAAAATTCTTTAAGGAGCAGGATGTTGATGTTTTTCTGGCTCCTTTTTATGAGGCTTCTAAACCTCTTGGCGAAGGACTCGTCATTGGCTTAGGAATTTTGCAGAGACCTCTTAGCGGCATTAGGTTTTTATCTATAGATGACTTCTTGGGGAAAGATATTTCAACAATTCAATCAACATCTCTTCACCTCATTAAAAATATCAAAGATTTCTGGATTATACCCAGGGCTCTTGAAGTAATTGCCCTATCTGCTATGCTTTCACTCTCTAAGGCTTCATCATATGACGAAAACCTGGTTGAGATTCACAAAGGGATTTTGGAGGAGTGTCTATCAAAAGATGTGTGGGAGTACTCAGAAAGCATAAGGCTCTTCGGCTATCCAAGAAGAGACATTGTTCAAGCCCTTGAAAAATCTATTGAACCCTATATCCCAGGGCTAACACTGGATTCTGATAACTGCATAGCTATGGCTAAGCGCATCAGAGAGGAGGCAAAGGGGGATGTGGTGAGCAGACTTGTTGAAGAAGTCGAGAAACTGTTGTCTAAGTATAGCAGATTTGCACCAAAGCTCAGAGGGCCGAAGTTAATAGTGAAAAATGTTGAAGAAGTCGAGGATGTTTATGAAGCGTTCTACGCAATGTCTCTATACATGGATTTAAAGGGTCCTGAGCACCTTTTGTACATAGCACTAGAGCCGCAGATAATGAAGTATTTGAATTCATTAATGTTTTCAACTTTAAAACAATTTAAACCCTTTATGAACAATCTTATTCAGAGTGCTGGAATCAAGAGATTCATAGTAAAGAGTATTAGAATAGGTGTTGTAGACATTTCTACAGAGTCTAGGACACCACCACTTTACACTCTTTACAGAATTCTGAAGGGGGTTGGCTTAGCAGAGGAGATAACAGTTTTTACAAATGGCAAAGAGTTTATCTTACCTGTGCAGTTTTTAGAGCCAAGATGGCCATTAGACAAGGAGATGAATATAGAGAAAAACTACGTGATTTTACCAACACTACAAAGCGTAGGTGATGTACTTAAATGAGGCTAGAGCTTACCTTGAGCATTTCTACGCATAGTGAACGCGTGTGCAAATCCATAGTAGATGCGGTAGAACCTGATAATGCAATGGCACCGCCACAAATAGCTATGGAAATGCTGTGCTCTGGCAACACCTTGTTCATTAGAGTAAATGGAGAGAATGTAAGTATCTTAACGTTTAGAAACACAGTAGATGACCTGTTAGAGCACATATCGCTAGTAACCAAGGTTATAAAATCCTCTTAAAGGAGAAGAGATCAAAATTAATAAACTAGACCAAACATAAGGAGCTCTGACTATAACAGATACCCTATAGGGAAGAGGTGAAAGCAGTAATTGCAAAGAACTAGCAAGAATAGCCCAAGAACCCTCACCATAAAAGGGCTAGGGAGAATCACAATAATAGCTACATTTGTGATCAATGTAAAAATGCTTTGTGATGTGCTATGATTATAGCATTTGAGGGTATAGATGCTGCGGGTAAGACAACAATAAGCAGAATGCTTAAGGTACATTTAGAGGATAAGGGTTTTTCTGTAGCGCTGTACACATACCCAAATAAGTCTTCAATATATGGTTCTATAATAAAGCTCTTCCTAGATGCTAAGCTCAGCTTAACACCTCAGGAGCAGTTCTTTCTCTACATCCTAGACATGTTTAGAGATAGAGAGGGTATTTTACAAAGTCTCTCTAAAGGCTTCATAGTCATAATGGATAGGTACTTTACCTCTACAATAGCTTACCAATGCGCCCAGGGGTTTGACTATAGCTTTGCTAAAAAAGTTGTAGAGTACTTAGATTTACCAAAACCAAACGCAATAGTGTATCTAGATCTAGATCCCAAGCTTGCTATTGAGAGAAAATTAAAGCAGAAAAAGAGCCTGGACATTTTTGAAAGGGAAGAGACATTTTTAGCAAAAGTAAGAAAGCAGTATTTCATAATGATCGAAGAGGGGTATCCAACGAGAAATTGGATATATGTAGATGCATCCAAAAACATTGAAGAGGTGTATAGTAGTGTACTAGAGTCCTTAAATCACTACTTACCTTATAGCACCCACATACTTCCTGGATCAAAGGAAGAGACTGCCACTTAATGAACATCGCCTCTGACTATTGGCTATAATATTGAGCCGCTGCTCGGTTGCTGTTGTAACCAACTTGTGACAAGAGAGGTAGTGTTGGTGCCCCGATCCCAACTTGAGCAGGCTACGGCCCCTTTCGGAAGCCACAGCCATGCTCAACGCGGCTGGCTTAACTTCCGGGATCTGACGAGTCCGGGTGTTGCCCAGCCGCTATGGTCGGGTCGGGGCACCACCATAGTCTTACTGCGACTAGGGTTTAAAAGATTTTTGCCCTGTTTCTATGTATAGGGAGTATATCTTTGTTATCACTATTGGTGAGCCGCACTTTGGACATGCTCCATCTATTTTCCCCACAAAGTCCCCTTCTCTAAACTCCCTCTCAATTGTATAGTCATTTTGCTGACATGATGCAACAGATATGATCTTTATGGGTTTGCCCTCCTGCTCTAGTATTTTCTTTTTCTCTTTTGTGTAGTCCAAACTTGATTTAATTAAGTATATTATTAGCCCCAATGTAACGGCTATTAGAAGCACTGTTATGATTTCTGTTTGCATAAGCATCTTAGTATACACCTACAGTATTGCCTATGCCCACCACTATAACATTGTCCCCAGGCTTTGTTCTATTTCTTATTATCTCTAGAACCACTTGAAAAGCTTTTTCAGCTCCTTCCGCAACCTCCTTTGACATGGGCTTTATGGCCTCTTCATTATTCATCTTTACTATTACAGCATCTAGAGGAGCACCGCATTTTACAGCAACTCTCTCTATCTCTATTTTCTCAGGACCTACATCCCCAATTGCTGCTCCCGAGCCCTCCGCTACAAGCCCTGTTGGCTCTCCCTCTAGTTTAAGTGCAGCATCTATTGTTATTATTCGTGCCACTTTATAGTTAAGCATTTCAGCCACTCTTGCAACTGCCTTTCCTGGTTTACCAACAGTTGCTCCAGGGCCCTTAGCTTTTATAACATAGACCTTTCTCCCCTCTACCTCAATAACAGAGTACACGGTATCCTCCTCAACATCTATCCTTGGGGCAAGCCCCGCCAGTCTGTATGCAACCATAGGCCCTACAGAATCACCTATGGGTATGCCCTTGGCAAAGGTTTCAACAGCTTTAGCGTAGGGAATAAGCTCCTTAACTATCTGCGGTAGCATGAGGTAGAGCTGCATTAGCAAAACCCAGTTCTCATACTTCTTACCAATGAGGTAGTAGTGCCTCAATATCTTGTATATTGTGTAGAGAGCTGAAGTAACAGCTAGTGAAACTGCTATATTGTTAAGCATGTGCCTTCCTATGTTAGGCATGGACTTCTGTAAATCGCTTTTGAATTTATCTTCATTTACTGTTATGATGTGGTCTAACCTCTTTATAATGTCTATAGGCTCTATAGATACTGGCTCTATTGCAAAGTAGTTCTCTAAGGTGTTGCCAACCAGAGTATCCACATTGTTTGCACCTAGTTTCATTAAGTACGACTTAACCTTAGATATGCTCTCCTTAACAAGACCCTCTACTACACCAAGCCTCGCTGCAACTCCTCTCTCATACCTCATAAACTGGGTCTTCTGAGGTAAATCTGTGAGTAGGTAGAGCATGAAAACAAGCCATAGCAATGCCGATAGTATGGTGTTCCAGTCTCCCCCTGACTGCATGTTAATTATAGCTAGCGTGGTTCAACACCCTTTGCTCAATTTAGACACACCTATACTTTGTTGCACACTTAATAAGGCTTCTTTATTGACATAACGTTGATATTATTTTCTCGCCCTTATTAGTTAGTATAACTGTGTGTTCATACTGTGCAACGACACCCTTGTCAATTTCTACAAGAACTGGATACGCTAGGGCTAAACCATTGTCTACCAAGACATTCATAGCGCTTCTAAGCTTCTCAATGCTGAACCTCTTAGCATACCATCTAAGTGCGAATGGAAGGGTCTTCCTATCCTCATAGACATATTCAAACACTTCGCGAACCTCTTGACTCAACTTAGAAAGCTTCTTAGGGTTTGGCTTAAGAGCATATATAGTTACAGCGTCTTCCTCCCTAACATAACCACGCCCACTTGTTGCAAATGGCTCTATGGCATATACTCTACCACTTTTGAAAGAACCTAGAACTAGCCTATCCCTGTGATTAGGTATGACCTCTCCAGCATGTATAAGGTACCTATCCAAGTTATGCCCACTCAGATTGTAGATAGGCCTAAATCCATAGCTTTTCACAATTTGCTCAACTATGTAGCCGACTTCAGAAAGCTTGACGCCAGGACCTACAACCTCTAGTGCTTTCTCTAAAGCTAGTCTTGTTGCTTCACACAATAGCCTATACCCCTCGTCAAGTGCAATAGTTGTAGCGGTATCAGCGATGTAGCCGTCTACGTGGACGCCAATGTCAATTTTCACTACAGCACCGCTAGGAATGACACTTTCATCACCGGGAATTGGCGTGTAGTGAGCCGCGACACTATTTATAGAGATGTTTACAGGGAATGCAGGTTTACCCCCCAGTGCATATATCCTATTCTCTACATACTCAGCGATTTCAAGAAGCTTGGTACCAGGCTTTACAAGGTTCTCTACCTCCTTTAGCACTCTGCACGCTATTCGTCCTGCTTTCACATAGTTCTCGATCTCGTTATCGCTAATCAAGCTTCCTCACACAACACTGGAAGAGTTTTTAGGAGTGTAAAGCAAGAAAAGTACTATTGGTAAAACACTATTTGAGGTTTTCATACATGGTCTTGATTAGATGGCTTGGACATGCAGCGTTCGTAGTAAATGCTGGTGGGGCGACAATTTTGGTAGATCCCTGGATATCTAACCCTCTATCTCCGTATAGAAGTGTTGATTCATTTGCTAAGGAGTACAGATTCATAGACTACATAATCGTTACACATGATCATGGGGATCACGTGGGTGAAGCTGTTGAACTTCTATCTAGGTTTAAGGATGCTAGAATTGTAGCCGTATTTGAGCTTGCAGAAGAACTTGCAAAAAGAGCTGGAGCTAGTGAAAGGTCTGTCTCAGCTAATATCGGTGGGCGTGTAAAGCTTGAAAAAGGCTTAGAAGTTGTTTTCACACCAGCTTTCCACAGTTCGACTAAGGGTGCTCCTACAGGAGTTGTTATTTTTGGCGAAGGCAAGGCCATATACCATGCTGGTGACACAGGGGTTTTTAGCGATATGAGACTTATAGCAGAGCTCTACAAACCCCACGCAGCTCTTCTTCCAATAGGAGGACACTTTACTATGGGTGTAGAAGAGGCTGTAAAAGCTGTGGAGCTACTAAAGCCGAGGATTGTTGTGCCAATGCATTACAACACATTCAATGTTATAGTAGCTGATCCCCTGTTCTTTGCAAAGCTAGTTAAAGAAAGTATACCAGGAGTAGAGGTCAAGGTTCTTAGCCCAGGACAATTGCTAGAGGTTTAAGGTGTGCTACTCCACGCCTCACGGCTTTAACCCAATAGAGATTGCAAAGCTTGTAGAGCGCAAGATAGCTTTGGCTACTGTAAGTAGCGAGATTTCTAGAAAGTATTACAGGTTTAGACCAAGTAGATTCTACAGAGGGTCTGCAACAGCCGACACAACTGGCTGTAACTTAAAGTGCCTTTTCTGCTGGAGCTGGAGAGCAAATGCAAAGTTGTTAGGAGCCTTCTATACACCCACTGAAGTGGCTTTAAAGCTTATGGAAATTGCTAGACACTATGGGTATAGAGTTATTAGGGTTAGCGGCGGCGAGCCAACGCTAGCATTTCATCACATTACAAAGGTGTTAGACAAACTAAAAGAATTTCTGCTTCATAAAAACGCTGTCTTTGTCTTAGAGACAAACGGCATTCTATTAGGGCATAGCAAGGAGTTTGCAGAGATTTTAAGTAGATACAGGAGAGTTATTGTTAGAATTTCCATCAAGGGTTGCTCTGAGGAAGAGTTTCATAGAATTACAGGTGCTGAAGCATCTTTCTTCAGCTTGCAATTAAATGCCGTAAGGAACCTGCTGGATCATGGAGTTGGGGTCTGGCCAGCCATAACAATAAGTTTTTGTAGCAAAGAGAGCTTAGCAAAGTTGTTGCTTAGACTTGCGGAATGCGGAGAGAGTATTGTTGATAAAATTGAGTTAGAGTACTTTAAGGCTTACCCTAGTGCAGTAAGAAGGCTTTGCAAAAACAATATAGCCCCATGGATAAGCATACTGGTTGGCAAAAATAGAGTTGCTAAAGGTGAGGAGTTTCGTGAGCTCTGCCGAGGAGTTTCTAAGGAAGAAGATAGTTGAAGTTCTAAAGACTCATTGCGAAGGTCTGGTATTCGATAAGCTGAGAGAGATTCTGGAAGAAAGAGAGGGTATATATGTTGATGGCGTGCTACTAAGAAGGGTTGTGGCTATAATGATTAGGGAAGGCACGGTATGCAAAGAGCCTTCTGCATCAGTAAAGAGAATGTTGTTAAAGCTCTGCAGAGCTCCCTCTTAATTTCTTTAAGTAAGTGCAATTCTTCTTAATGGTAAAGCTGTACTCTTATCAAGAGGTTGCGTCAAATGCAGAGTCAAGTTAATATAGTTATGCAACACATATAGTAGTATGGGTGCGAAATGTGGCAACGGCTTTAGACTTGGCTGTGAAGCCCCCTCTACTCCTTAAACCAGACATGAGAATAGGTGAAATTCTCTCGAAAATGAGGAGTCTCAGGGTAATTAATGCTCCTGTTGTAGATGATAGCAATGTTCTTTTAGGCGTCTTAAGCTACAAAACCATCTTATTAAAGGGCGCTGGGAGAGACACAAAAGTGCGTTCTGTTATGGATCCTCCTTATTCTCTAAATACAGGTTTGAGCTTTGATAATATTGTCGCAGCTTTTGTTAATTGGAGACTTAGAGAAATTCCTGTTACCGATGAGAACGATGTTGTGGTGGGCTTCCTATCCCGATCAATAATACTGGACTACATGATGAGAAATGTGTTGTTACCTAGGGTAGCAGTAGATGATGTTATGTCAAGACCTCCTGTAACCATAGAGGAGAGCGAGAGCGTTGCTAGGGCTAGGTGGCTTATGCTAAGAAATGGTATTACAAGGTTAGTTGTAGTGGATAGGTATGGCAGGGTTTCAGGGGTTATAACCCTTAGTGACATTATTGAAAGACTGTATATGATAAGGCTCACTAGGAGAAAGGGGTATAGGTGGGTTGAGAGTGAGGAGTCTTTTCTAGCTGCACCAGTCTCAGAGTACATGACAAGCCCTCCTATTGTAATAGCTTCTGGCACCCCTCTTGAAAAAGCAGTGGAAGTATTACTAGGTAATAGAATTTCTGGTGCACCTGTTGTTGATAGTAATGAGAGGTCTTTGGGCGTGCTAAGTGGTTTCGATGTTTTGAAGGTGTACGCTACTCAACTTAAACTTGTTCAACCTGTTCAAGCAAAGGTCTCTGAGGTTTTGAGGGATGAAGTCTCTAAACTTCAGATTGAGAGGCTTGTTAACAACTACATCTCAAAGTTTTCAAGATATGTTAATGTTATAGACTTTAAGATGTCTGTAAAGGAGGAGACAAAGGCTGGTAAGGAGGGTAGGAAGAGATACTTAGTAATGACAAAGATTGTGACCGATGCTGGTTCTATAAATTCTCAGAGTGTGTGCTGGGATTTACCAACATGTGTCAGAGAGGCTTTAGAGACAATTGAAAAGAGGCTTAGAAAGGAAATTGAAAAGAGTACTTACATTAAGAGGAGAGGAAAGAAAGCTGAAGAAAGCTAGAGCACCTCCACCTCGAATCTATACTGCATTTCCGAAGATAGTTTTCTGTACAACTCTACTAGAAATGTTGATGAGTCTTTTCTCAAACCCACCTCAGTATGCACTGTAACGTACTCCTCGTGCACCTCTAAGGGCTTTACCTCATACACTTCTGCTACGCTCTCAGACCTCTTTAAAATCTCCTCAACTCTTTCAACAATGTCTACTATATCAATTCCATGTCCACGAAATCTTATGTTCAATTTCAGTAAGGGGTGTCTGTACTTCACTATAGTAGCATTGAGAAGTTGCCTATATGGAATGTATACGGCCACATTATTCTCTAAGGTTAGCTGAACAAATCCATTGTCTAAAAGCTCAACCTTACCTTCATAGCTAACTCCATTAATTACTACTCTAACTCTATCACCATCCTTCACAATGCCTGAAGATATTACTGTAATGTAACCAGCAACATTTGCTATGTAGTCTCTAAAGGCTATTATTAGTGCAACCAAGGCAACGCCAAGTATTACTATGGAGAACAGCAACGATTGCTGGGCGTAGCTCGCTAGGGCAAGTGGTATAACTGCTATAATGGTAATGGTCAGCACAATAAGCTCTATCATCCCTTCAACTCTTCTAGAAATGACACTCCTTTGCCTAAGCCTCTTCAAAACCTTTTTAACAATTACGTAAATCGTAATTACTATGGCTATTGCTATAACTAGGTAGAGAATTGTGTAGAGAGCCCCTATGTCAATTAATGTTGATGAGCGCGGGGTGCTGGCGTTGCTCGCATTTGTCGAGTTTATCATTTTATGCACCCTTAGACGTTACAGTAAGAGTTTAAATACTCTCTCTTTAGGCCCGAATAGTGCTACTACATCGACATTCTTTATAACTGTATCTTCTTTCAGCTCTAAAAGGACATTGTCTCTAACTATTGCCATAACCTTAACACCTTCGCTCTCTAGTTCCTTAATAGCCTTTCCAATTAACTTAGTAAGGTTTTCAGCCTTACCCATGATAAAAGCATTATCTCCGAACTCAATAAGATCGAAACCAAGCACGTAATTCCTAATTTTTTCACCAATGTTACTTGACCTTTCAATAACCCACTCAGTAACACTCCTACTCCTCAGAATCTTTGCAACAGTTTTATTATTAACAACAGCGATGATCTTTGGCAAGTTGTATTCCTTTGCAAGCATTGAAGCAAACACGTTTACCATGTCATTTTCATGCATAGCCACAATTACATCCACATTTTTTAAACCGGCTTCGAGATAAAGATTCTCGTCAAATAGATCTCCAGAAAAAACCGCTATATCAATTTCCCTAGTTATCAACTCAACATCTTTCTGGTTATCAGTTAAAACAATGAATTCACGCCTGTCAAAAGGGCTTTTCCTCAATATATGGAGTAATTCTAGTACATCTTTTGCACTTCCAATAATCAGAAACCTCATTAACAGACACCTAGTGACAAACTAGATCTTAGGCCCAGCATACAACTCCTCTAATAGTATTTTTGATTCAAAGCCTCGTTTTTAAATATTAGTGAAATAGAGTATTCATTAAGGCATTTAGACTTCTAACTGTTTATTGAAGTCCCCACTTATTTCTGCCTATTTTGGCTTTTTCAGATAAGGTGCTGCATCCTTCTTCACATCGCTATGTAGCTACGATACAAAGTGCTTTCAATTAAAATTCTAATAGCTCTCTCA
>CAZMQK010000031.1:0-14494 GCA_964568685.1 uncultured Ignisphaera sp. | reverse complement strand
GGTGCTCGTAAACCTCATTGACATCTATTTCAAATACTCTGGCGATGTCCTCTGCTGTGAGAGGTTCTTCAGATTCTGAAAGGAGTTTCATTATTCTCTGTCTAATGCTACCTTCTTCAAGGCTCATGGTCTACGCCAAGAGAGTTTAGCGGAAGGAGTGGTAAAAAGCTTCGAAAGCGCTGCTCTTCTTCAATACCCACACTATGTTTAAAGCTTTTTAATCTGAGAAGATAAGAGTAGTAGTGCAGTTGTTGTGGGATATTATGGAGGATTCCGATTCAGATGGTGATAGTAGTTCTTCTGAAGATCACTGTAGCGAAGTTGTTGTGAGAAAGGCAAGGCTTTATGATGTGAACAGAGTTGCAGAGATATTTGCTAGCAGTTTTGAGTATCTCGATGTCGAGGACAGGGATTGGATTGAGGGTATAGTGAGGAAGAGGAGTAGGAGGGCTAGGATATATGTAGTCACAGTAAACAATGATGTTGCAGGTTTCATACTCTTTTACAAGAAGGGTGATAAGGCATACGTAGACGCTTTTGCTATTGACCCAAGGTATAGGGGGATGGGTTTAGGTAAGTGCCTGCTAAGCTATGTGGAGAGCCTCCTTGCTAGCGAAGGCGTTGAAAGGCTTTACCTCACTGTCAAGAATGGTAATAGCGCTGCGCTGGGTATGTACATAAAGCATGGCTATAGAATGGCTAGCACAGTGCTAATACTAGAGAGGTCTGTTGATAAGGAGCTGGGGAATGGCGATGCACTTAAGCAAAAGCCTATTAGAGTTATTGAAAGCCAGGATGCACTTAAATCAAAGGTGAAACTGCTCGACACCGCTATCTGGGCTAACTTCACGTGGGATATAGATAGCGTTATATACAAGGTTGCTAGAAAAGAGCAGAAGAGTCTTGTGATCTACGTTGGGAAGAGGTTAGCTGGAGTTGCAACAGTGTCTTCAGACAAGGGCAAAGTTGTTGTAGAGAGGCTGGCTGTATCATATTATAAACCCTCTGAATCCGTTAACGCTGTTATGGAGGCTGTCGAAAGCTATGTTAGAAGGAGTGGGCTGAGCAAGACTATTAGAATACCCGTGGACTCCACGAAAGCCACCTTGCTACGGGCCTTAGTCTCCACAGGCTTTAGAATTGTTGATAGCGAGTACGTGCTCTACAAGAACTTAGCAGAGGAAGTGCATGCAAACCCTGAGCTAAGCAGCGCCACTTAGCCACTGGCACCAAAATCAAGACATCTTCGCATCGAAGCTCCTCTACACGCGTTTCACAAACCTCACCTCAGAGTAGCCACAATTTTTACATATGTACACCTCAACTTGGTGATAGATTTTAAATAGCTTTGCAAGCTCATTCCTAGTGTTCTTTGGAACTGCTACAGCGAGAGCCATGGGCATCTCCTCTGGGAGTGAAAACCTCAGCACCTCATGAGCTTCTGAACCGCACCTAATGCACTTCCACATAGCCACTACACCAAGAACTCTTATGTTCAGAGCCCTTAATGAGCACACCTCTCAATATACATAGTGTAGTAAATGTGAATAATGCCTAGTTGCCCCAATGACGAGAGTGCTTTGGCTGAAGATGACGTAGAGCGCCTTAGGAAGCCAACTGTTGTGAAGCTGTATGTAAGGGCGTCTGCACTCTCATACTCAAAAGTGTTTCTTCTCCTGTGCTACCCTACCCCATTGTCTATTATGGTAGTGGAGCTGCGGAGTCTGAAGCTTTACCAAGCTTTTAACAATCTCTCTGGGAATCTGGGGCAGGTTCTGCGGGGTGGGGTTGGTGATGTTAGTAGGGCTTGGAAAGCCTTTGCTGTTTTAGTGGCTTTGTCATCTCTCCTAACCCCTCTAACTCTCTTGCTAACGCTTGTCTCTACCTAGAACCCAAGGTGTGGGGTCCCCGGGGTGCCCTGAACACCCCCAAGGTATGCATAGACACAAGGGGCTGTTTCGTAGTTGATGTTTAGGGCTAGGCTTATAGGCTATGATTTTGTTTATTTGGGTTAGAGCCTGCTTGGGTGACGGGAGCTCCGCTCTAAGCCTAGGTGAGCTATAGGTAGATGGGGCCCCGCGTCGTTGGGCTCAACAGCCACCCACGACCCCCACGCCGACAGCCTGTGGGCGTGGGCAAGGCGGGAGCCCCCTAGATGCAACAAGTAAACATAAAACGATGAAGATGAACATCTAGGGGCAAACGGCTGTGCAGGGGAAAGGAAATGAGACGATGGAAAAGCGCTTTAGACTATGTGAAAGCTGAACCCTCACCCTGGGAGCACCAACATTCCTCTTTTAATCAAAATCCTCAAAATCTTTTCTGCAACACTCCTAGACCTTGTCTTCACGAGCACAATGCCGCCCACCTCTTCGAGCTCTATACCACTGATGCCTGTGAGCAGCTCTTTGCAATCTTTTCGTGCTGGTACTACGTAGTACCCCATTGGATCTCTCCTGGAAAGGTACTTTCGGATAGCCTTTTCCTCAGCTGTCAAAGAGGTACAACCTCTGTTTGTGCTGCAAGTTCTTTTGAGATTTGCTCAATCATTTCTACTGTAAACCAATCCCTATATGCGTTCTCGACCTTCAGCACCGCTGCTGCCATGCCTCTTAGAGCTGAGGTTAGCGGGTCAAGCCCCTTAGCCATGTAGTAAGAGGCTACCGCGAGTAGTACGTCCCCAGCCCCCACCTCATCAACAATATTCACCTGTGGTGGTTTAGTGTGCAGAACCTCTCCTCTGTGGATTGTGTACAGCCCCTTCTCATCGATGCTGACAAGGAACAGCGTTCTCACTGTTGAGCTCCACTCCTTCACAACCTTCAAAACATGCCCGTGGTCTTCTGAGAAGCAGAATTCCCTAATATTCCCGTGCACTACATCTAGATGCTCAAATGCCTTCTCTAGCTCCTTACTCCACCTAAGCCTTAGAGAGGTGTCCACAACTTCTCTCACAACCCCTTGAATATCTAGGGAAAGCACTTTGAAGCCCCATGAAATGACTACATTCAGCTCATTTAAATCCACTTCCTGTAGTATTGGGCCGAGGATAGCTACATCAAATCCGTATATCCTTGTGTAAGGCTCTAAGTATGCGAGCCTGATCCTAGGGCTCCTCCCCTTGAACCCAACAGCCCTGCCGTTCTCTATTATGAACACTGGCGTAGAGCTGTTGCTAAGCTCTATAACCCTCACTCCACAAGTATCCAGGGTGCCTTTAATCAGCCCCCTCAGCCTCTCATCTACGTGAGTGGCAACGTACACCTCTTCCCCAAGGTACTCTGCTAGTGCTCTACCCCCATAGTACCCAGTGCCACCCACTCTAACCCTATCACCAATCTCGTCGACAGTTATGTTACCCACTATCAGAATTCTCACACAGTTCCACCACTAGGAGCCCAGGGCCGATAGGTACATCTCGACCAGCACTTCTCTCGAGGGCTCTATGGGGGAGAGCTTGAGTGCATAGCCAAGGTGGTTGAGCGCTGTGTCAACAACTCTATCAGCCTCCTGCTCTGTAAAGCCATAGGATCTTAGGTTTTCTCTAAACCCCATCTCCGCGTGGAATCTCTTCACGGCCTCAGCAGCTCTCTCAGCATGAGTAGGGCTAGGCTCTAGCCCTGGGTCAAGATGCCTCAGCACTCTGTGTAGAGGCTCTGGCGCAGCTTTGTAGAGGTGCTTAACAGCTGCTGGCCCTAGCATTGCCAGCCCTGCTCCGTGCGGTAGCCCTGTGTTCACACCGCTTAGCACATTCTCTATAGCGTGTATTATGTGCGCCCTGCTATTGTCTAGTGCAATCCCTGCTAGCATAGAGGCGTAGAGAAGCCAGTACCTAGCTTCAACATTGCCTGGGTCTTTGAGTGCTACAGAAAGCCATGTGACGATGTTTTTCACAGCCTCCTCAGCCAAGGCGAGCACATATGGCGAGGAGTCTACTCCGCAGCTTGCTTCAAGTGCGTGGTAAAAAGCGTCAAATGCTGTGTACATCGTCTGGCTCTTTGGCAGTGTCTTGAGGTACTGAGGGTCATCGACACTGGCAAGGGGGTACATGTGCTCTGAAGCTATGCCGTACTTAGTCCTGGGGTTCTCTAAGGTGACCACAGCATACCTGTTTACCTCAGACCCCGTGCCGTGAGTGAGGTTAATTGCTATAATGGGTAAGGATCCGCACGGCTCTCTAGAGCCCCTCACATAGTCTTCTACAAACCCTCCGCAGTGCGCTATTACTGAGGCTATCTTTGCAGAGTCTATTACGCTACCCCCGCCAATAGCTACAACAGCTTCTGCACTAAACCTCCAAACCCTTTCAGCAAGGCTATTAACTACTAGTGCTAGTGGGTTTGGCGCAACGCCGTCAAAAATCTCGTAAGCAACTCCACCGCTTTTCAGCAAGAGCTCAACATCGCTAAGAGCTCCGCTAACCCTCGCAGCACTTCTGCTCGTCACTATGTAGACCCTCTTGAACTTCTCTAGAACCTCTTCAACGCTCCTCAGAGCCCCTACACCAAAGTGTAGCTTGGTTCTTGACACCCTTATCCTAAAGCTCTTTAACTGCATAAGCAGCACCTCTGCACACAGGGGGTGCAAAAAGCTTTATATTTTGAGTTCGTATTTTAAAGCATATGCAGTTTACGGAAGTTGACTTAAGCACCTGGCACTACATTCTGCACCCAAGGCCTGTGGCCATAGTGGTTAGCGGGGGTTGGGAGGATTATAGCGCTATGCCCGCTAGCTGGGTCACGCCAGTCTCCAGAAGCCCACCTGTAGTCGCTATTGCTATTGCTAGGTCTAGGCACACCTACAGCCTGATATTGAGGTACAGAGAGTTTGCACTATGTGTTTTAGGAGCTGAGCACGCTAAGAGTATTCACGTACTTGGCAGTGTTTCTGGTAGAGATGTGAGAGATAAGATAGCTTACGCAGGGCTTTCAAAGGCTAGGGCTAGGAGGGTCTCCTGCCCCATTATAGCAGAGTCCTTAGCTGTTGCTGAGTGCTCTCTTATTAGAGATGCTGAGGCTGGTGACCACAACTTAGTGCTAGGCGAGGTGCTCGTAGCCTACGTGAGAACTGGTGTGAGACTGCTTAACACTGATAGCTACTCACTAGCACTTCACGTGGGTAGGAATAGGTATGCAAAGCCTTCTCAACAGGTTGTAGAGGTCTAGCGCATTGGATTATGTGAGCAGGCTCTTAATAGAGCTCTTAGAGAGCGTGGATAAGTACTTTGATAAAAACCTTGTGCTCAACTCCGAGGGGAGAAAGGTTTTAGAGAAGGCCATAGCAATACTCATGAACAGCAGGGCTGAGCATAGGAAGCTTGTGAAGAAGGTTAGGAGAGAGCCTACTCTAGAAAACGTGTTAAAGCTTACAGAAGCTATTTTAGGTAGTGAAGCCGTAGAGAGCTTGAGGCACTTGCAGAAGTAGGCGAAGCTCTATAGAAAAGACTCTAAAGGCACTTGACATAGTGTACCTCTTAGGAGCGATAGCATGTGCTGTCAGCGGAGTGGTGGTAATCTACACAGCTATTTCCAGGCCAGAGGACCTCACATCTACTGCAAAGCTACTTAGCGTAGCCCGAGAAACAGCAACAACAATAGTGCTTCTCACAGGAGCTGTACACATAGCATTAGCAGTGCTAGGCACCCTCACCATAATCACCATGTGGCTTAGGGGGAGAAAGAGGCTCTTAAAGTACATAGCGCTAGCAACATCAGTGGCAGCACTTCTGCTAGTAGCAGGCTACATAGTTGGAGCCATAGCAATGCTAATAACCTCAGTGCTAAGCATAACAAAAACTAGCCCCCTTCAAAGCACACCTCCCTAATCCTTCTATCAACCATTCTAAACACAATATCAGCAGACTCCGCACCATAGAACCTAGCAAAAACCTCCCTAAGCCTAGTACTAGCATAGAGAACATCAACACTAGCACCACCAGCAACCTTAGCCAAAGCAGAGAAACCGGGGATCAGACTATCCAAAACCCTCTTAACACACTCACTAAACTTAAGAGACGTAGAAAGACCCATAAAACTACACAAAATAGAGAGGTGGTGGTAAGCGTATTAGGTATAAGTGTTGTAGTAATACACATGAAAAACAAGCACTAAGTTTTTAAGCATTTTAAGCAAGGTGTCACCAAAACCGTCAATCCAAAACACCAGAACAAGAACAAAAATAGATTGTAACACAAGAATAAAAATTCCTGAGAAGCGCACCCCCTACACAAATCAGAAGAGCATTACCAACAAAGATTAGGAATAACACATTTCAAAACACCTTCACCACAATTTTAATAGCTTAATACCAGAAACTTGAAACCAAGGTTGTTGAGATATGAAAACCTTGAAATACGTAAGGTTACACAAGTACATGGAAATAGCCGCCATAGTAGCATTAATAGCAATACCAATTGCACTAGCAATCACCTCAGGCAACCCCAAATATCCACCACCAGACTCTCCATTCTAAACTCCCTATTTTAACCATTTATATTTTTATAGCTATTTTTTCTATTTTAGTGCAAACACCATTTGTAATGCTGTGCTCTATTCTTTGTAGAAAAGATTCTCTACCTACAGCAATGCTTATTAATTCTTTTTACCACATTTCCTAACTGATTTATAGAAGGCTCTATCCAAAAATTTATCATTAATAATATAAAAGGTTTTATGGGTAAAATGAAATGAGCATGACTATCCCAAAGAGCCATAGGGATTTTCTTAACCGTGTTTACTTACTTAACAGAGTTACTGTAACTCGCTTGAAAAAAGAATTTAATTTAACTGATCACAGGAGGCTGGTTAAGATAATATCATCTCTTAGAACTAGGTTTGGCATACACCTATGGATTGATGTTCTGCAACAAAAGTTAGGCCTTGGCCTTACTGCTGTCGTACTCAGAAGGTCTAGGCCGGGGGTTTTGCGTGGACTTGATAGGGTGGGTTATATTCTTACCTATAGTATACCGTACATAAGGTCTTTTTCCTATACTATTGATGGAAACTTTCTGCTTGTATTTCAAAACCCTTTGAACTCTAAAATACTGTACAGCGAGTCTCGTAAGGATGTTGTGAAAGCTATTTACAGCTTTGATTTTATTTTGAGGTCTAAGCCTCTTCCTGATCTTTTACAGAGTCTTGTTAGTAGTGATTATAGTTATCTTGTGGAGAGGGGTTTGGATGAGGCTTTGATGAATAGGTATGAGATTGCTAAAGAGTATGCTCTGAGCCCTGCTAGGTTTGATGGCGTTGACTTAGCGATACTAGATGTTGCTGAGCCGAAGCCTGAGATAGGGCTTAGGAATCTCGCTCTTGAGGTTAGTAAGGAGCTTGGGAAAAGGTTTTCAGCGGCTCAAATTGAGAGACATATTACTAAGCATGTTGAGAGCCTAGTCTTAGGCTATAGAGTAGCAAGGTTAAAGGCTTCTGGAGCCCCTAACTACAGTTCAACACTTGTGACGTACTGTAAGGATGCAATGAATTTTTGCTCTAGAGCAATATCACACCCATTTGTATTCTCATGCGTAGGGAGCTCGAGTAGTGGTTTAGTGGGTGTCTCTATTAAGGGTTTTGGTGGTGTTCACGAGCTCTTCATCGCTTCTATGAGCCAGGCGTTTCCTTCTTATAGCTGTGAGCCTTGCATTGATATTATCAACTCTTTTACTGCTCCACCCTACTTTGTGTTTTTTGGTGTTCCAAGGCCTCGCCCTGCTGAGCGTAAGGCTGGTCTTGATGTTGAGGCTGAGTACGACTCTACGTCTAGGAGCTGGGCTCTGGAGATTGATTTGAATAGAGTTATTGAGGTTATTTTGAGAGTTGTTGAATGAGTGGTGGAGAGTGATTTACTTGTGCTGTGCTGTTAGACTGCCTCCCATATGTGCTGCACAACTGCTTGATGTGTTGGCGCTTCGTGCGACCCTAGCTTTGTTATCTTTAGTGCTGCTACAGCATTTGCGTAGAGAAGGGCTTTTCTCGTTGTGTACCCCCTTACAAGCCCTGCTATGAGGCCCGCTGCAAAGGCGTCTCCAGCTCCAGTTGTGTCCACAACTCTATCTACTTTTACTGCCGGTATCTCTTCATTAACATCGCTCCCTAGAGCGTACACCCCTCGCGCCCCCAGCTTCACTGCTATGAGCTCTGGGCCAAGGCTCTTCAAAATCTTGGCCGCCTCTATGTACTCCTCTGGCTTTAGCCCTGTTAGTAACGCGGCTTCTCTATTGTTCAGCGTAACTATATCCACAAGCTTTATCAGCTTCTCTAGCTCTTTAACCCCCTTTGTAGCGAGAACTCTCCCAGGGTCCCAGGAGACCTTCGCACCACCCTTCTTAGCTATTTCAGCAACTCTAGTGGATGTGTCGACCCTTAGGCTCGCTATGTGGACAAACTTTGTGTTCATAACTATGTCGTCTACAACATCGCTAGGCTCAAGCTCTTCTGCAACCCCTTTGAAGCCGTACATCAGTATATCCCCTCTCCTATCTATCACAACTATTGTGAACCCTGTTTGCCCTTTTGAAGAGACCCTCAGCCCTGTTATGTCAACACCCTCCCTAAGTAGCTCATCAACAACTATTCTCCCAAAGCTATCAAAGCCTATCTTAGCGATAATGGCTGTTCTCAGGCCTAGCCTTGCGCTATCTATGGACACGTTTACAGCTGAGCCCCCGCCTCCCCAGACCTGGCTCAAAACCTTAGACTCCTCATCAGGTCCTGGAAACCTCTCGACTATAATCCTTATGTCTACTAGCGCGTGCCCGACTGCTACTAGGTCATACCTCTTACCAGCCTCCACATCCCTACTCAACAAGCCTTGCTACCTCCTCGGGTTCCTTACCCTCGTGCACAATAGCCATCACTGCTTTCACCATCCCAACGGGGTTTTTGCTTTGGAACACATTCCTCCCAACAACTACCCCCCTAGCCCCAGCATCCATAACGCTCCTCACATCCTGTAAGAACTCCACAGGCTTTTCCCGCAGGGGCCCCCCACTCATGAGTATGGGGACTCCTGCCCCAACCTTAACCACTTCTGCAAAGCTCTCTCTAGAGCCAGTGTAGTAGGTCTTTATCAAATCAGCTCCACTTTCTACAGCTGCTCTCACACCATACCTCACCACCTCCACATCGTACATGTTCTTAATCGCAGGGCCCCTGGGGTAGGAGAGCTGTAGGCAGGGAAGCCCGTACCTGTCCGCAGCCTCCCTAATGGCAAACCACTGGCTCAGCATGGCGTCCTCAAAGGGGCTCCCCCAGTAAACAGTTGCTGCAACAGCATCTGCTCCTAACGCTACGGCGTCCTCCACATAGCCAAAGGTGCTCTGGAGAAGCTTCTGCTCCTCTGGCCTAAGGTTTGTCTTACCTGTGATTTTCACTATAAGTGCTGTTCTGTTTGCCCAAATATCATGGGTTAAGTGCGCCATGCCGGGCGTTACCATTACGGCATCAACACCTGCTTCCACAACCTTCTTCAGAATGGCCTTTGGGTCCACGTGCTCTGGTGGAAAGTCTTTTGGGCCGTGCTCTACCCCATGGTCGAATGCGAACACAACTGCTTTTCCATCCCTTAAAATCCTATTGAGCCTGACGGCCTTCCCCACATAGCTAAATGACACAATTTTGCACCTCCTAACTAGGTGCCTAGTCTACACTACCTTATATCTGCTTTAATTGCTCCTCTTCCTCAGACTCTGCTGCCTTCAGCTTATCCATTTTCTTAAGAGCGTATATATCTATAACCTCTTCAGCTATATCCACACTCCTAGCCACTATCCTAGAAATTGCGTCGAGAATTCTCGTCACCGCGGTTTTTCTTGCCAACTCCTCCCTATGCCTCCTCCTAATATCCTCTTCAAGGCTCTTGAGCTTTTCAAGGTTCCTAACAGCATCAATAGCTATATCCTTGTCTATGAGAATGAAGGACTCGCATACGCTTCTAAACACATCTATAGCGCCTTTGTACAAATCCACAATGAATGTTGGTGGTGTGTCTAGTAGCAGTAGAGATTTCGACACGTTTACGCCATGGTCTCCTACGCGCTCAACGCTTTTAATAAACATCGTCATGTATATAGCGTCATAGTACCTCAGCCCTCTCTTACCCATTTCATAAGGGTCTCTGAGAATTGTTATGAGTTGCCTTAGTGCTAGTAGGTATAGCTTATCAACGAGGTTGTCCCTCGCTATAACAGCTTCTAGAATTGACCTATCTGCAGAGCCCAGTAGGTAAGAGACTATGTCCTCATGCATGCTCACAGAGAGCCTGATCATTCTCTTCATAACACTATTCAAATTACTGAGGTTGGGATCCACAACAACTTGTAGCACAATGTTAGCGGTATCCTCATCTATTAACTCAAGCCCCATGAGCTTTTCCTTAGCTATACTCACAGCCCTCTCCACAACATCTCTCCTAACCCCCTTATACGCAATTCTTATAGTTGATGCGCCTGCTACATAACCACCTATAACCTCTCTCACAACATCTTCTTCAGAAAGTGAGGGGTCTACAGAGACATTGTGTTCTGCAACGCTGCTTCTACTCTGCTTAGACGGCACATAGATTCTGAGTGAGAGGTCGGGCAAAACCTCCATAACAACACTCATCTTAGGCTCTAACCCTATCTCCCTAGCCCATGAATTGGGTAAAGACACTATGTAAGTCGATTTACCTATCCTCTGCACCCTCCTCCTATACATAGCCATTATACTCACCAAGCATAGAAATACACTAGAAGTTAATAAATATATTACACTGGTCAATAGCTATACAGATGTGTAAATATACAGTAAAAGAGCACTAACAAGCGCTTCACTAAATAGTGGTCGCGTTTATAGCATTAAAAACACTGTATAGGCATTACTTTATCTCGCTAAATATAATGCGCGTTAGGAATTAGGGCGCCTCTACAAATATTGCCTCTGAAGCTATGTGAATTGAAGGTGTGCGTAATAATGAAAAGCGTTGTTATTGTTAGGTATGGCGAGGTTGCGTTAAAGGGGCCTCTTGTTAGGAGTAGAATGGAGCGTGCACTAGTTGAGCACGTGAGGTTTAGACTTAGTTACTGTGGTTTTAGCGATTTTGATGTTGTTTTGGAGAGGGGCAGGGTATTTGTTTATGTTAGTAGAGGTGTTGAAGATGTTGCTAAGTGCTTGACTAGGGTGTTTGGTGTTGTATCTGTTAGTCCCTCTACAGAGGTAGATAACGATATTGATGTGATTAAGGAGGCTGCTGTAAAAACTGCTCTAACTGTGTCTAGAGAGAAGAGCGCTAAGAGCTTTGCCATTAGGGCTAGGAGAGTGAAGAGCTATCCCATTACAAGTAAAGATATTGAGAAGCTCGTTGGCCAAGCCGTTAAGGATGCCACGGGTCTGAGCGTGGATTTAGAGAAGAGCGATCTGGATATATTTATCGAGGTTAGGGAGAGAAGTGCTTACATATATACAGAGGTGTTTAGAGGGCCTGGGGGGCTGCCCTATGGTATTGAGGGGAAGTGCGTTGCACTGTTTTCTGGAGGAGTTGATAGCACTATCGCTATGTGGATGATTGCAAAGAGGGGCTGCGAAGTGCTACCACTACACATGGTCGCAAAGCCTTTTTATAGTGATAAAGCCTTTGAGAAGGCTATTAAGGTGCTTAGGGTCTTTAGAGAGTGGGTTCCGAGAAAGGAGTTCATAGCCCTTTTTGTTACTAACTATGGTGACTTGCTTAAGAGGGTTGCTGATAGCGTTAAGAGGAGGCTAACCTGCATAGCCTGCAAGAGGCTCATGCTACTAATAGCTTTGAGAGTTGCAAGAGAGTTTAGTGCAAAGGCTATTGTGACTGGAGAGCTATTAGGCGAAGTAGCTAGCCAAACACTAGACAACTTGTACGTTATTTCAAAGAGTATTGGGATACCTGTTCTTAGACCGCTAATAGGTTTTGACAAAGAGGAGGTGATCTCTATGGCAAGGCTCCTTGGTTTTAAAGAAGCTATGGTAGGACTGCCTCCTTGTGCCGCCCTCCCAAAGTTTCCTAAGACCCACGCTAGCGTGAGTGCTCTGGATGCGTATGAAGAGCTTCTTGAGAAGCTATCTCAAGAGGCTGTCTGGGAGGCGAAGAGTATTGAGTAGCTCAGGGCCCTCTTCCAAACAGCTTCTTTACAGAGGTGCCAGTGAGTATTAGAACACTGTTTTTGGGTATGCCCAGCCTTCTCGCAATGACCTCACACTTAGCTCTAAACAGGTGTAGTGATTCTACTCTACCTGCTTCTGCGTATGCCTCTGCATTAGCTATGCCCTTGGCTATCACAAAACCCCTGTCTATGGAGATCACAGGCGGCATGCTCTCGGGCGTTGCCATAACCTCTATGCCCTCTCTTTCGAGGCTTTCAATAGTTTCATCTATTTCGTACGCCTTCTCTCTAACAACTAGGGTGACTTTGTAGCCGTGCTTAATCAGGCTTTTGGCAAGAAGCTTATCTATCTCAGCTTCCCCAGCGTTATCCAGGACTAGGTAGACCTCCCCGTGCTTCTTCAGTTCAACTGGGTCCTCTATAACTGGTTTATCCCAAAGCGCTTCTTCAAGGCTCCTAGTGTTCTCATAGCCTAGAACGCTTGTGTCTATGATGTTTGCAGCTGCTGAAAGCCTCATGGCCTCCCTTATGTCCCAGTTCACAGCCTCTAGGTACCTCTCCGCAATTCTGGCCACGCTCTTGCCAATTTCTCTAAGGCTCTTCTTAGTTTCTGCATAGGGATCGCTAGACCCTATCAAGACCTTTACATACTCAAAGGCCTCTGTAAATGCTTTTGACCTCCCACTCTCCTTTTCAACTATTTCTGCTAGCTTTACTAGCAGCTTTGAAACCTTATGTGAGTACCCTAATGTAACCAAGTCTTTAGTTCTTGAGTAGACTAGGCAGAGCTTGCAGTAGCCATTGTCAATCCACATAGCTGTTCACAACCTCTACCACGGTCCTAAGATCCTCAAAGTCTATCTCCCCCATAACCCCTATCCTTATTGACTTGTCCTTCAGCCCCCCCATGCCACTGGATATCACATATCCACGCTTCTTGAGCTCTGCTATAACCTCTTTAGACTTCTTTGTGTAGAACGCTGTGACTGTATAGCTTCTGAATGGCTTTTTAGCAACAGGCTCTAGCCTAATACTGCTGTAGAGGTACTCTGCCCTCTCTCTGTGTACCTCATGGTATTTCACAACACCCATCCCCAGTATGTAGTCAAGTGCTGCATTAAGACCGTAAATAACGTTTATTGGTGGTGTGTAGGGTGTTTCCCACTTTTTCATGTACTGCAGGAACTTCCTCAGATTCATTGATGGGGGTACAGGCGCCTTTGCTGTGGGCTCCTTGACCAGGTATAGTATTGCTGCCCCTGGTGGTGAGATAAATGCTTTTTGAGAAGCTGTGGCAATAACATCTACTCCTCTTTTGAATACCTCGGCTGGAAATATTGAGACGCTGTCAACAAGCAGAATAGCTCCATAGGAGTCGGCAACCTCTTGATACCTCTCTATAAACCTGTTTGTAGTACCTGTGCTAGTCTCATTATGTACTACTGCTACTGCCTTCACATTCCCAACCTTCTTAATCACATCCTCTAGTACGTCAGGTGGCGGAGCTTCCCCATAGCTCCACTCCACCTTGTGAACAACACCTCCCCTCGCCTCAACAGTTTCAGCAAGCCTCTCCCCAAACTCCCCACTCACTACAACCACAACATTGTCACCGGGATCCACATAGTTATACACCATCACATCAACAGCCAGGGTCCCCGTACCTGGGATGATTATGGGAGTTGCACTGTAGATCTTCGCTAGCTTCTCTATAACCTCTCTGAAAACCTCCCTAAACTCCTCAGTTCTGTGAAATGGTGGCTGCCTCGCTATAGCCTCTATAACTCGCTTTGGAATTTGAACAGGTCCTGGCGTAAGGTATTTCAAACCCAGTTCACCGCCTCCATAATGTTCCTAGCCAGCTCCTCTGCTATCCTATCTAAGGCCTCCTCTGTTTCAGCACCAATGTGAGGTGTGACAATGACTTTGGGGTGCGTGATCAGCTTCCACAGGTGCTCATCTCTCGGCGGTTCCTGCTCTAAGACGTCTAGCGCAACCCCACCTAGCCTGTCAACGTGCTTTAGCAGGGCGTGAGTGTCTACAACCTCACCTCTGCTAGTATTCACTAATACACCACCATCTCGTATGAGAGATAATGTTCTATCGTTTATCATGTGCCAGGTGAGCGGCGTTAGCGGGACGTGAAGGGAAATCGCGTCAGCCTCGTTCAACAGTTTCTCAAACTCCACTTGCTTACCACCAAGCTTTGCAACTTCTTGTGAAACGTCTCTGACGTCGTAAACCAGTACCCTCATGCCAAGTGCGTTTGCATAGTGTGCTACCCTGCTACCAATCTTACCAAAACCTATTATTCCAATGGACTTCCCGTAAAGCTCTCTACCAAGGTACTTACCCTTAGGCCACCCACCTCCCTTAACCTCG
>CAZMQK010000030.1:0-14922 GCA_964568685.1 uncultured Ignisphaera sp. | reverse complement strand
AGTAATAGTACTTGCATAGCTCTTCCATCCAGTAGATTTACAGCACTTTTTAGTGTAACTAGGGGCGGTACTTGCGATGCTCTTTTTAAGCTTCGCGTAATTGCGTCCACATCACCGTTTTGGTATGCCTCTGTAGTGAGCTTAATACTTTTGATAGTAAGTAATGTTGTTTTACTGTACGTCTTTGTGAAACGTAAATTCACTTCTTAGTGTACAACCAGCATGCAACATGATGACCTTTTTCAACTTCTATAAGTAGTGGCTCTTCCCTTCTACAAATATCCATTGCCAATGGGCACCTAGGATAAAACCTGCAACCAGGAGGTGGGTTTCTCAGGTCTGGAGGTGCTCCAGGTATCCATGTTAGTGTCCTTCTCTGTCTTACTGATGGTATGCTGTTTAGGAGCCCTTGGGTGTATGGATGCTGCGGTTTTAAATAGATGTCATCTGAGGAACCTAGCTCAACTATTTTACCTGCATACATTATCGCAACCTTATTCGCTATTTCGGCTATTAAGCTTAGGTCATGGGTTATGAACATCATCGAGAGCTTCTCTTCTTCCTTTAACTGTTTCAACAAATTCATAATCTGTGCCTGTATGACAACGTCAAGCGCTGTAGTAGGTTCATCAGCTATAACTAGCCTGGGCTTAAGGAGGAGAGCCATTGCTATGACGACCCTCTGCTTCATACCTCCACTCAATTCATGTGGATACCTCTTGATTACTTCAGGCGATAATCCGACCATCTTCAAATGCTCTCTAATTACTTTAAGGGCCTCCTCCTTAGAAACACCCTTGTGATACATAAGAACCTCGGCCATCTGATCTCCTACCCTCATAACTGGGTTCAAGATGTTAAGAGCTCCTTGAAACACCATGCTAACTTTACTCCACCTAATTTTCCTAAGCTCATCTTCAGAAAGAGACGTTAGCTCAATATCATCGAGAATTATTCTCCCACTAACTGTCCTGCCTGGAGGCGGGATAAGCCCTAGTATTGCATAGCCAAGTGTCGACTTTCCTGAGCCAGATTCCCCAGCAACCCCAAGCACGTCACCTTCATCGATAGTAAGTGAGACTCCGTCAACAGCTTTAACAGTACCTCGGCTAGTAAAGTAGTACACACGCAGGTCTTCTACCCTAAGTACTGTAGTCATAATAATGCCCATGGTTAGCCAATTAGAGAGTGTATTCTATGTCTCGGATTTATCACATTTTTATAAATCACTAAGGTACGGAATATATAAGTTTAGCTCAGCTAAAAACCAGTCCTTTACACTATGAGAGCAAGATCTCTTGTTGCAGAACTGAGCTTACAGTAAACCCCTAGTTATTGATTAAAGCTGGAAGTCTAAATATCTATGCCTTAAAATAAGTTGCTCTAAATGTAGAAGTCATTCTTCTCTATCACTATTTTCACTAGACCAAACATTACTTTACCACTGCTTTGCGATACCCATTCCATTCCTCACCAGGAGTACTAGTTTTACTCAAGTCTTGCAACTAAGACCTCCTTCCATTTCTCCTACGAATCCACAAGTTTTCAGCTACTCCTATGCACTTCATACCTAGAACGCGCTAGTAAGAGGCACAGCTTTCACACATACACACAGCTTTATTATCAACGCCTCCCTGGTGTTCATGGACAACATAGCTGTTGAAATGGGTCCCGAAGGGTAGGTGCTCGTAGAGGGCTTGTCCTACGCACTCCCACAGCCTATGAGGGGCTTGGCATTTATAGATAGGGTCCACGGCCTCATACCGAGTTGGGAGCCGCCGAAGATACCCCAGGCGAAGTACCATCTCTCTAAGGGCTATGGAATAGCCTCAGACTACTTCGCAGAGGTCTTGCACTCCATGAGGAAGGAGAGCCCTCGCCGGCTTGGTATCCCAGCACGTAGAGCTCTCCAAGAGCTTTAAGATAGAGATGAGAAGAGTGTGAAGAGGGCTACAGGTAAGTTGCTAAAGCTCTTACCCAGATAAGTCCTTTAGTAGGGAGGGGCTTAGGAGGGTTATAGAGGTGGCCGCTGGGTGTAGGCAGAGAATAAGATACTGGCTTCACAAAATAGACCTAGGAGAGTTTCCGAGAGAAAAAACTCCATGCAAAAGTAAGCCCGTAACTTCTCACAGTACTTCTATCCTTGAAAAGACCCTGATGATTCATGTGAAGTAGCTTGCTACAAAACTCGACAAGGAGAGTACAGTTCTGTATTAGGATATGAAGTTTTCGAGGAAAGCTTAAATGCCATGAAGCCTAAGCGAGTGGCTATGCCCTTCCCCCGCCTCTCCTTTTTCTTTTCCCCCTTCAGGTAGGGCCGGCTCCTCCATCATCACTGCTCAATTTGCTTCAACCACCCGTCTAGTTCATCCTCCTCTTCCTAGCTTGACTAGCACCTCTGGCTCAACCCCTCCCAGAGCCTCTCCTCATCCAACTCCGCCTTGGCCTCCAGCCCTTTGGGCGTGATACTCCTATTCAGCTTCTCCTCCCTCACAACTATCACCGGCATCTCTCCTCTAAGCTCTCTCGCTAACACCTCCAGAATGGGCCTCTCTGATGTGCCCTCGTCCCAGTGAAGGACTATGTCCGCAAAGCTTATGCCCAGCATCTTCTTGAGGTCTTCACGGAACTCCTGCTCCACGAACCTGAGTACAGCGTTCTTCAAGTACCCGTCGCTTTTAGCTACAGCCAATATCTCTAGGCCAGCCCGTTGTCAGCAGCCCCATCATCTCTCAGCACACCTAAAGCTCTAAGACTATCTTTAGTGGAGACAATGCTCTCAAACTCCCTCTGGGTGATAAGGCTGAGGAGAGCCTTAAGATTACCGCCGTGGACCCACGCCTACCTGTTCAGAGGCCTCTACATAGTGATTCTGGTGATTCCCAGTAGCTCCTGAACTCTAGCACTATTAAACTTGCTGATAGTGTGGTCGTGGGCTCTGTGCTTATCCTAGTCGATTTGAGAGGCCTAAGGCCTGTTGCACTAGCTTACAGAGAGCACCAAAAGGAAGGTATCATTAGAGTCCCAGAGGGCATGGGCATTCACAAAGCCTACTCACTACGTGAAACACGGGCTCGCCAAGGGGCCACCGACAGCTGTGGAGAACTCAACTACTTGTATAATTGTTTAACTTGTATAATTGTTTAGCGCCGGGGGCGGGATTTGAACCCGCGCGGGGTGGCAACCCCCACCGGCTCTCCAGGCCGGCCCCTTAGACCACTCGGGCACCCCGGCTCACGTTACTCTATTCAGAAAATCTATTTTGTTTCAAGATTTAAAAACTATTTTCTTTTTATCTCAATCTCTATGTACACGTTTTCAGGTACTCTTACCCTCATTATCTGCCTTATTACATACTCATTTGCTTCTATGTCTATTAGCCTCTTGTGTATTCTGAGCTCCCACTTGTCCCACACCTTGCTGCCCTCTCCGTGGGGTAGCCTTGGCACTGGTATTGCTAGCCTCTTTACTGGTAGTGGTATGGGTCCCTTTATTCTTACACCTGCCTTCTTTGCGATATCCACTATTTGTGATACAACGTAGTTTAGGTTGTTTGGGTCCGTGCTCCAAAGCCTTATTCTCACTACAGATGACATCTTGTTTCTTCCTGTGTCACTAGGCTTTTGCAGTAGCGGGCTTTATTTCATTGACTGTGCCTATCCCCACAGTCTTGCCCATGTCCCTCATTGCAAACCTTCCAAGTTGTGGAAAGTCGCTGTACTTCTCTATAACCATGGGCTTCAGGGGCTTGAATCTGACTATCGCTATGTCTCCCTGCTTTATAAATGGCGGGTTCTTCTCAGTCACCTGCCCTGTTCTAGGGTCTAGCTTTGCAACTATCTCTACTATTTTACATGGTATGCTAGCTGTGTGAGCGTGTATGACTGGCGTGTAGCCTGGGGCTATTGCTGTGGGGTGCCACACAATCATAACTCTAGCTACAAACTCGTCCACTACAGTAGGCGGATTTGTGGGGTGTCCTACAACATCCCCTCTCTTAACCTGCTCTTTTGAAACGCCCCTTACGTTAAAACCTATGTTGTCCCCAGGTATCGCTTTCTCTATCCTCTGGTGGTGCATCTCTATTGTTCTGACCTCTCCAGAGACATTAGGCGGCATAAAGACTACCGTATCTCCTACCTTAAGCACCCCTGTCTCAACTCTACCAACAGGTACAGTACCAACACCAGATATTACAAATACCTCTGATATTGGTAGCCTCAGAGGCTTGTCAATTGGTTTAGGAGGCTCTTTTACAGCATCTAAAGCCTCTAAGAGTGTCCTAGCTCCATTAACACCATACTTCTTCTTAAACTCAGCAATCTTCTGATCGTTCCACCAAGCTATGTTACTACTTGACTTAGTTACGTTATCTCCCACCCAGCCAGAGACAGGGACAAATGTGATATTCTCTAGTTTATAGCCTATGGGCCTTAGGAACTTTACCAAGAGCTCTACTATCTCCATAAACCTCTTCTCAGAGTATGGAGGTTCCGTAATATCCATCTTAGTTATAGCGATAATCATTTGGTCTATACCCATTGTCCTAGCTAGTAATATGTGCTCTCTAGTCTGCCCCTCAGGGCTCATACCTGCCTCAAGCTCACCCTTCTTAGCAGATACAACAAGAAGAGCTACATCTGCTTGACTAGCCCCTGTAATCATGTTCTTTACGAAGTCTCTGTGCCCTGGTGCATCAATTATTGTATAGTAGTAGTTCTTCGTCTCAAATTTTCTATAAGCCAGAGATATTGTTAGCCCTCTCTCCCTTTCCTCCTTTAGCCTATCCATTAACCATGCGTACTTCTCACTCTCCTTACCAGCCTTTATAGCAGCTTCAACAGTTTCCTTCCACGTCTTTTCATCGACAGCCCCTGTCTCTACAAGTAGTCTACCTACTAGCGTGCTTTTACCATGGTCTACGTGTCCTATTATAACAATGTTTAGATGTGGTTTTGCACTCATATCCGACTCCCACTACTCGCTTTTTACACATACACACTGTGAACTACTTCTAGTTAGAACTTATAAGTGTATTGTAACACTAAGCACATAGAAAAATTGAGTGCTTACCTAGAGCTCAGAGCTATTCTCTCTATCTCCTCCTTTCTCTGTATAGCATAGCTCTTTGTATCATTTGCAGCTGCAGCAACAATTTCATCAGCTAGGCACTCCTCTATAGGCTTTACTGATCTAAATGAGCATAGAAAGGCCCCTTCTGTAAGATGCCTTACAGCTAAGTCAACTCTTCTCATAGGCGATACATCAACTGCTACATGGTATATTATACCTCCATACATGATCCTCGTGGTTTCTTCGCGAGGCGCAGAGTTTTCAACTGCTCTCACAAGCACTTGAAGAGGGTTTTCACCTGTTTTTGCATTTATCAATTCAAAGGCCATTTTAACTATGTTATAAGCTAAGTGCTTCTTACCTGTATTCTTCATTTTCCTCATAAGCCTATTTATGAGCCTTTCGACTATTGGAACTTCAGCTTTTCCAAACCTCCTATGAGAGTGCCTACCAGCTGAGTGAAGCACTACAACAGGCTTTAATGAGATGTACTTTTTCAGACTGGGATCCAGAACCACCACATCCCTATAACTCCACTTGCCAAAGAGTTTTAGTGAGTCTATATCTACAACAATGCTGCTTAGCTTCAGCTGGGGCTCTGCACTCACTCACCCTCACCTTAAAGGCTTTTGCTTTTTACCTTTGAGTAGCTCTGTTAGCGCAACACCATTGACCGCAATAACCTTGTACTTCACACCAGGTAAGTCACCCATAGACTTACCCCTTGTACCACCTATTCCAGCTATCAGAACCTCATCGTGTTCCTCAATGAAGTTCAGCCCACCATCGTAGGGGACAAATGCTGTCACGACCTTGCCATTTTTAACTAGTTGAACACGGACACACTTTCTCACAGCAGCATTGGGTTGCCTAGCCTCAACACCGACTTTCTCAAGAACTATGCCCCTAGCCATTGGCGCACCTTCAAGAGGGTCGTACTTCTTCTTTAATTGCAGTATGCGAATTCTAAAATCCCTCTGCGACCACCTAAACTTCAATCTTTTTATGCTTAGCTTCCTAGCAGCATAAAGACCGTAAGGTGCTTTTTTCCCAGGCAAATTCCCTCCCTAGTTACACGCTATGCACTACCTATGCTCTTAGCCCTACAGCTTATAAGGTTTGCTAAGTACGTGACCTAGTATATCACAACACCGTCTATGCCATAGTACCTCTTCATCAACATCTTGGCTTTCACGACGTTCCTCCCATTCTTTCCTATAGCTATTCCCTTATCCTTCGGATCCACATATACGTACAGCAGTCTTCTATTAGAGGACTCTATTAGCTGTATCCTATATACTCTTGCTGGGGTGAATATGTTTTTAACAAATTCCTCTAGGTTCTCAGCCCAGCCAACAACATCTATGCTCTTTCCAAACAGCTTTGCTAAGTACTTAACATTGTATCCTCTTTTTCCAACAGCTAAACCCACCTTGTCATTATCCACTACGAACACTATGGAATTAAGCTCATCGCTCACAATACAGTCCCTAGGTGTAACGCTTGTAACATCCTGAAATATCGTTATGTACTTCATTTCCTCCATTGTTAGCTTTACATTGAACTGGGGTTTTATATCGCTTATCTTTGAAGCCACTTCCAGGACCACCCATAGCTATGCTCTTAAAAATGGTCGTAGCATGTCTTCTGAAACCTGTCCTAAATCTACTATACCTAAAAAAGCTACTGAAAAAGGTTTGCCTAGGAGAGCTCCTAAATCTCTATTTGTACCAGGGTATTCTACTATGGGTATCCCTGAAAGTTTTGCGTAGTACACTATGTCATCTCTCATTGCCTCTGGAGCATTTGAAACCACTACAATGAGCCTTAGCCTCCCTAATTTACTATACTTTAAGGTTTGGTTAAATCCTATGACCACCTTCCCCGTCCTAACCACGTGTCTTATTATATTATCTATAGATTGCTGTGACGACATTTTATTCACCTTCACTCTTTTATATGTGGATTAAAAATAACGCCAACTTTTGCCGTGCCTATAGGAATGTAGTTTCCTACAATAACACTTTCTGTAACACCTAAAAGTTTATCTACTTCTCCTCTAACAGCCGCATCAACAAGATTTTTAACAGTTATTTCAAAAGCTGCCTTTGCTAAGGGGCTTTCTTTAGATGCCATCACACCGTGCCTTCCAATAGCTTTAACAACGCCTGTTCTTGTCATCATGTCAGCTACAAGCATGACGTGCCTTATGTCTACCTCAAGCCCCTGCTCCTCAAGAACGTTCATCACCTCCTCTATTAGTAAGGCCCTTGCAGCCTCTATGCCGAGCACCGCCTCCACTTCCTTAATATTATTTGTCCTGAGTCTCCTATAATCTATCTCCTCTATCTGCATTAACTCAGCTAAGTTACTACCTTCGCATACAAGCACATATTCGTCCTCTCTTCTCTGGATTATAACCTTGCTTATGCCCTTAACACCCTTTATTTTTGTCTGTAAGATTTTTTCTCTAATTCTCTCAACCTTGGTTGGGTCTAAAGCTTCCTCAAATTGCACTATGACTTCATATGGATCTTCACTGCTTTGTATAACATTTGCTTTTTTCACAGCTTTTTGCAAAACATTCACCACATCATCTACTGATATCCCCTTATCCTCAAGCATGTCCTTATCAAGTATCACAACTATTGTGTTGTTCAAAAAGTCTACATCTATTCGTAGCGTTACATTGATTACTTTCGTCAACTCTAACTTTCGTGCAACCTCAATAGCTTTTTCTCTACTGCTTCTATACTCAGGCTTTAAGTAGACATATGTTAGTGGTGTAGATGGCGTTTTCTTCGCATCTACAAGCTCTATCAACCTAGGCAAGCCCAGTGTAACGTTAAGCTCTCTTACACCTGCATAGTGAAATGTTCTTAAGGTCATCTGCGTACTAGGCTCTCCGATGCTTTGTGCAGCAACCATGCCCACAGGCTCTCCAGGATCAACAACATTGCTTTCAAGCTCCTTCTCTACTTCACTAACTATTTTCTCGAGCTGCTCTTCAGTCAGCTTATACTTTGCTAGAGCAGACTTCAATTCTTCAACTACATTTCTTGGAAGCTTGCCGGCAAGCTTACTCTCAATAACACTTTCAAAAGCCTCTGCACCAGTGTGAGGAGACGGGCTTGCCATTAGGCAACCCCCAGAACCCTTTCAACAATTCTCTCAATATTTACTATCTTCCCGCGAGGAGCCTTTGTAGGGTCTGCCTTATCCTCACCATAAACGAACTGCACTATAGAGCCTTCAGAATCCCTCACAGTGTAATCATACTCGACATGTAGATCTATTAAGGCATTAACAAGTCTGCGCTGCATATAGCCACTTTGCGAGGTTCTCACAGCAGTGTCTACAAGGCCTTCTCTTCCACCTGCTGCATGCATAAACATTTCTGTAACGGAAAGCCCTGAGTAAAAGCTATTAACAACAAAGCCCCTTGCAATAGCACCAAGATCATTTCGTCTAAAGTGGGGCAAGGCCCTACCCATGTAGCCACGCCAAATTCTCTCACCACGGACAGTCATTTGGCCTAGCGTAGCCGCCATTTGAGTCAGATTAAGAACGTTTCCTCTAGCACCTGTTCTAGCCATAACGAATGCGTTATTAAATGGGTTTAGGCGAGCTACTGCAATTTCACCTGCTCTATCCCTTGCTTCTGCAAGCACCTCTAGAATTCTTATCTCAAGACTTTCTTCTAGAGACCTCCCAGGCACAATCTCTAGCTCTCTCTTCACATATTGCTCCACAAGATTTCTCACTTTCTCAAATGCTTCTTGCAGCAACTGCTTTATCTGCTCCTTACCCTCCTCATCAATTGAAACATCATCAAGTTTTAGCGTAAACCCTCTAATCTCAAGCATTCTGAGAAACACCCTAAAGAGCTTGTCCATGAATAGTGCTCCCACTTCAACACCATACTCTTTGGATAGCCAGTAAAGCAAGCTATCCTGTTGCTCAGCTCCAATAGTCTTCTTATCCAATACACCTATTAATAGCTTGCCTTGTTTAACAACAACATAGGAGTCCCAAAAGCAATTAATGTCATCGCATTTCAAGTGACCAGAGGATATATTGGCCTTCCCATGGTAGTTGAAGTCCTGGGGCAGGAACATGCTGACAACCTGCTTACCTGTCCACAGTCGTTTAGGCGATAGAATTGCTGGTTCAGGGAGTTCTTTCACAACTCCTGCAGCCGCTAATAGCTTTACAACTTCATCTCTTTCCAACAGTGTGGACTTTATCGTCAAGAAATAGGCGCCGCTGACATAATCCTGTATACCCCCTATTATTATACCACCATATCTTGGTGTAAGGATGTGGTTCTGAACCTTAAGCATCATCCTAGCTTCAGATCTCGCATCTTCTGTTTGAGGCACGTGCAAATTCATTTCATCTCCATCGAAATCAGCGTTGTACGGCGGACACACAGCCAAGTGCAGTCTAAATGTTCTGCCAGGCAACACCTTAACGACATGGCCCATCATCGACATTCTGTGGAGTGAGGGTTGTCTGTTAAACAGCGCTATATCACCATCCTTTAAATGCCGCTCAACCACATATCCAGGCGCTAACGACTCAGCAACGCTCTTTCTATCCCTAACATACCTCAAGTCAATTCTCCTTCCATCGGGTGTGACAACATAGTTAGCTCCAGGCCATTTGAAAGGCCCATTCAGAACGCACTTTCTCAGCTCATCGATATTCCACTCCGTGACTTTTTCTGGTACAGTTAAGATCTTTGCAACATCTATGGGAACGCCAACTTCATTAACACTGAGATAAGGGTCTGGGCTTATGACTGTTCTTGCAGAGAAGTCTACACGCTTACCCGATAAATTCCCTCTAAACCTGCCCTCCTTACCCCTTAGCCTTTGCGCCAGCGTCTTTAAAGGTCTTCCAGATCTGTGTTTTGCTGGAGGTATTCCTGGGACTTCGTTATCTAAGTATGTGGTAACATGATATTGCAGAAGCTCCCACATGTCATCAATGATTATCTCTGGCGCTCCAGAAGTTAGATGCTCCCTAAGCCTTTCGTTAGTTCTAACTATATCCACAAGCTTATGCGTTATATCATCTTCAGATCTTATACCCGTTTCTATCAGTATTGAAGGTCTTATAGCCGTTGGGGGGACAGGCAGAACTGTGAACACCATCCACTCAGGTCTCGCATCCCTGGGGTCATAGCCTATGAGCTCTAAGTCCTCATTTGGTATCATCTCAAGCCTCTTCCTGACCTCCCTTGGATTCAGCCTTATCCTGTCTCCTGTCTTAGGGTCTTGCTCAAAAAATGTTGTAGGCTTCTCTAACTTTATCTTTGGTTGCTTAGCACCACAATACGGGCACTCTGCAGCTTTCGTTGCCTGCCTCTTTATGTACTCCATAAACAGCTTAGCTAAGTACGGGTATCTCTCCTTTAGCTTAAATAAGTACCTTCTGTATTTCTCAAATGCTTCAGGCGAAATCTTTAGCCTGCCACACTTAGAACATGTTGCCTTGAGAAGCTCCTGAATGTGCTTAATGAACAAGACATTTATTACAGGAAGTGCTAACTCTATGTGGCCAAAGTGCCCTGGGCAACCCCTTATTGTGTTACCACATACAGGGCATACCTGGCCTGGCTCAATAGCGCCTAGCCTAGGATCCATCACGGAGTAAGATCTTGGCGAGCCGTCTTCATCGTAAGTCTCTGGTGAGGTCACTTGAACAACTGACATCTTTCTTACTTCATCTGGGGATAGAATTCCAAATTTTATTGAGTAGACAATCTTTTCCTCTGCCATCACACATACACCTATGAAGCATACCTCTTATGCTTTTCTGTCAATAAGAGCCTCGGCTTGATTCCTAAGCTCATCAGCTCCTGAATTAGTAATTTAAATGCGTATGGCACTGCTACGGGGTGTAGCACACCTTTATCACCGTGAATTGGGCATTCGTAGACTTCTTTCTTTTTGTTATACCAGCCAATGAAGCCGCAGTGCTCACATACATAGATTACTGTTTTATCAGAGCTTTCAATCATTCTCTCCTCTAGTAAGGCTGATGCTCCATGACCTATTAGAGTGTCTCTCTCCATTTCACCGAACCTCAGACCGCCCTCCCTAGCCCTGCCCTCTGTAGGCTGCCTAGTCAATAGTTGCACTGGTCCCTTTGACCTTGCGTGAATCTTGTCCGCAACCATGTGATGGAGCTTCTGGTAGTACACAACACCTATGAACACTGCGTTTCCTATAAACTCACCTGTTCTCCCATCATACACAGGCTCTGTGCCATCTAGGGGGTACCCAAATACTAAGAGCTGCTTCTTCAAATCCTCTATGCTCTCCTCAAAGAACGGTGTACCATCAACAAATCTACCCCTCAACGCAGCTACTTTACCTGCTATACTCTCCATGAGCTGCCCTAGCGTCATTCTTGATGGTAGCGCGTGTGGATTTATTATCACATCAGGTGTTATACCTTCCACTGTGTAGGGCATGTCATACTGTGGAATTAGAGCACCTACAACACCCTTTTGTCCATGTCTTGACGCAAACTTGTCTCCTATTTCAGGTATCCTCAAGTCCCTTACCTTAACCTTAATTATCCTATACCCCTCAGATGATGTGGAGATAAAGGCTGCATCAACCCATCCCACTTCGCCATGCCTTACAGTCACCGAAGAGTCTTTCCTTCTTTGTGCAAGTATTCCATATCCTCTGAACTCTTCCACGAATCTAGGCGGACTTGTCTTACCTATTAGAGCCTCTCCGCCTCTAACCATGACCTCAACTTTAGCTATACCATCTTCCTCTAGCTTTAAGTACGCTTCTTTACCTCTATAGCCCAGAGCCTTAGTGTCTGGGATCTCTACCCTATCCTCTTGCCCTCCAGGGTACTTTAGCTCTTCAGTTGAGTACAGCCTAAAGAAGTTAGACCTTGCAAGCCCTCTATCCACAGATGACTTATTCATTATTATTGCGTCCTCCATGTTGTACCCACTATAACTCATAACGGCTACAACCATGTTTTGGCCTGATGGCCTATCATTGTACCCTATAATCGATAGAGCCCTTGTCTGAACTAATGGTACTTGTGGATAGTGCAGTATGTGAGACCTTGTATCTACTCTGAGAATGAAGTTCGCCATGTAGAAGCCTAGAGCCTGCTTAGCCATAGCTGATTGATAAGCATTTCTCGGAGACTGATTGTGCTCTGCATAGGGTATTGTAGAAGCGGCGACACCCATTATTGCTGAAGGCCATATCTCTACATGTGTTGTCTCTGGTGTCACCTCTTCTGGGTTTACAGCTATTAGAGTGTTCTCCTCTTCTTCTGCATCTAAAAGCTCCACAGCACCTTCTTTCAATAGCATTTCAAATGGCTCGCCATGCCTTAGCCTCTCTATATGCTCTTTTGTTATCCTAATTTTCCCTTGCTCTACTACAAAAAGTGGTCGTAGAATCCTGCCCGCATCGCAATTAACGTAAACCTCATTCACATACTGCGTCTTATAGTGAGCGACATTAACTTCGTAATGTATTTTGCCTGCCCTCCTTAAACTCCTCAATTCTTTGACAAGGGCTTCTCCATCCGGATGATAACCCACTAGGGTGCCATTTAAAAACACTTTACTCCACTTAGATAAAGCCTCATAGTCTATCTCACCACTCCTAAGCTTATTGTACACCTCTACCAGTAGCACTAGGCCTAAGGAATATAGTGTACTGAGAACCTCTTCCTCTGGCACACCAACAGAAATTGTTGCCATAAGTGCTAGGTTCTTGACAAGCCCACAGTTAGGCCCTTCAGGGGTTTCAAAGGGGCAGAGCCTCCCAAACTGCGTACCATGAAGATCTCTTGCTTCAAAGTGGGGCTGGCTCCTGCTTAAAGGAGATACCACTCTTCTCATATGGCTTAAAGAGGACAGCCAATTTGTTCTGTCAAGTATCTGACTGACACCTGTTCTACCACCAATCCACGTGCCCGTGGCCATAGCATGCCTTATTCTCTCAGTCACAATATCGCTTCTAGCATAGAGAGCTATGTTTATTCTTCGTTCCTTAACCTTTGCTCTCTCGATTTGGTACCTCAAGTCTCTTAGAAATGCTTTAAAGGCTACTCTAAATAACAAGGCCAGCATATCTCCAGCGAGCTTTATTCTCTTATTGGCATAGTGGTCCTTATCGTCTGCAGGTCTTCTACCTAAGACAAACTCTATGAGCTTGCAAGCCATCTGCCCCAGGAATAGTGCCTTCTTTAGCCTATCCTCAGGCTTTGCACCTAAGTGTGGAAGGAAGTAATTATCTATTATATACTTTGCTCTCTCAATTCTACTCTCTCTGGCCTGCCCTATAGCTACCCTAGACCCTATGTAGTCGAGGGCATCTTCAACTGTAGCTATATCGCTTGCTTGCACAAAGGAGGCGAAAAGCTCTGCTTGTACCTCAGGATCTGGGGAAACCGCAAGTGCTATGTCTCTATCCGCCTCTAAACCTAAGGCACGCATCATGATTATAAGCGGTATCTTCCCTGGAACAGCCGGGAACGATACATGGAAAGTCCCATCCTTATGCCTATCCAGGATTATGGGCACTCTAAAGCCTGTTGTAGAAGAAACAACCTTTGCTGTATGCGTTATGTTGAGCCCTTCTTGGCCATAGTCGACCAGAACCCTGTTTGGCGCTAAATCTTCTTGAGCTACAACAATTCTCTCAGTGCCATCAATTATAAAGTAACCTCCAGGATCCTTAGGATCCTCTCCTATCTTTATAAGCTCCTCTTCACTCATTTTTGATAGCGGGTCTAGCGAAGACTTTATCATTATAGGGATTTCTCCTACAAGCACTTCTGTAGGGCTCCCCGCAACATTGTTTTCCACTGGCACTACAGTTATGTATAGAGGGACAGCATATGTAAGGTCTCTGTGCCTGCATTCCATAGGTGTTATGCTTCTATTTACACTTCCATCTACTTCTCTTACCTGTGGCTCACCAAGTCTAAACCCCTTTATGATTAGCTTAAACCCTGGGATAGAGGTTTCAATAACAGGTTCCTCCATTACTATATCTTTCAACGTTCTGCTAATAAAAGTATTAAACGATTCTATGTGGTGCCTAGTAATACCTTTCTCCCTTATAAACGCCTCTATAACAGCCCATCTATCATCAGGGCTCAGCACTTTTGATATTGGGTGAGCTTGTGGTATAGGCCCAGTAGATGAGGAGATTTTTTCACCACTAACTATGGCAATGCTACTCATGTTATCTCTACCCCGGTACTACATATCTATAGACAATTATCTCGCCACCAGTCGGGCTTTTTCTAATAATTTTAACTATATCCCCTGGCTTAGCACCGATAGCCCTTGCAACAGGGTCGCTAGCCCGTAACCAAGGAAGCTGCTCTGGTTTAATACCATACTCTTTCAAAACCTTGACACCTTCACCAACACTCAAAATTTCATGCCTAGGCACTAATTCATGCTCCAAAACCTTACTCAGCAAATTTAGTGATGCTTTCTTTTTACCACCAGGCATTAATTACACCAAAAAAGTATCATAGCAAGGTATTGTACCGCAACGTAAATTACACTCTTAAGTAGCGTGCTTATAAGCTCAACTCAGGCATAAGTATAGATGAAACTGTTCATTTTCAAGGAAAGAGCCCCCATGCTCTTCTACAATAGGCGTGCCACATATGTATAGCAACTTTATGGATATGGGTTGCTAATTTAACACTGTGCCAGCAAAATTTAAAATGTGTTTGGCTAGTAAAACTAGCATCAGAAAATGGGCCCGTAGCTCAGCTAGGTAGAGCGGCGGGCTTTTAACCCGTAGGTCCCGGGTTCAAATCCCGGCGGGC
>CAZMQK010000029.1:13379-15570 GCA_964568685.1 uncultured Ignisphaera sp. | reverse complement strand
CACAGTGACTGTTTTTGCCAGGTTCCTGGGTTTATCGGGGTCCAGACCCTTCATAACAGAGGTGTAGTATGCTATTAGCTGTAGTGGTATTGCGTAGGTCACTAGCCTAGTCTCTAGAGGGGCTTTAGGCATTTTCACTACTGCATTACTGTACCTCGCTATGCTACCCAAGACCATGTCCCCCTGGGCTACTGTTATCACGTAGGCCCCCCTAGCCTTCATCTCCTCGATGTTGCTCTCCAGCAGCTCATCGAGAAAGCCTAGGTATACAAATACCACGGGAAACCCATCTTCAACTAGTGCTATTGGGCCGTGCTTAGACTCTCCAGCGGGGTACGCTTCAGCATGTATGTAAGCGATTTCCTTTAGCTTAAGCGCCCCCTCCATAGCTATGGGCACTGCGAAGACTCTGCCAAGGTAGTAAGCAGACGGCTTCTTAACAAGCTTTGCCGCAATGGCCTTGCAGGCATCTGCACATGTTTCAAGAACTCTCTGCGCCACCTCGTGCCCCATCTTAAGCCCCTGCACCAGGGCCCTGTAGTCCACGTCTATAGAGCCTGTGAGCTCAGCTAGCCTAGCGACTATGTACAGTAGTGTAAGGACTTGTGTTGTGAATGTCTTAGTAGCAGCCACAGCTATTTCAGGCCCTGCCCTCATGGAGATTACGTAGTCAGATTCCCTAGCTATAGTGGAGAGCGGGTTGTTCACTAGAGCTACAGTCTTAGCGCCCCGCTCCCTGGCCTCCCTAAGGGCTAGGAGGGTGTCTATAGTTTCCCCAGACTGGCTAACACCAATAACAACGTCACCCCACTTAACAGCTCTTGAAATCACCTTAAACTCTGATGATATTAGTGCCTCTGCGTCTAACCCCAGAAACCTCTTGAAGGCTATTGCCCCAAGCAGGGAGGCGTGATAGGATGTACCTGCGCCAACTATGAGTATCTTCCTCGCCTCCCCCAAAACCCTCAAAACCTCTGTGAGATCCTGAGTCTGCAGGGCTGAGAATGTTTGTGCAAGTGAGTAAGGCTGCTCAAAAATCTCCTTAGCCATGTAGTGTGGAAAGCCCCCCTTCTCAACGCTTTGAGCGTCTAGCTCCACCACCCTTACCCTTTGGGGCAGGTCAGCGGGCCTCCCATTAAACTCTACGTATACCTCTGACGCTGATATGAAGCCGAGCTCGCCATCACGCAGGACAATAACTCTGTTTGTGTACTTCACAAACGAGGCTATGTCGCTTGACACAAAGTTTATGTTGTTCCCAAGCCCTATGACAAGGGGGGAGACGCTCCTTACAAAGAATATCTTGCCAGGCTCGTCGAGGTCCACAACAGCGAGTGCGTAAGAGCCTCTGAGCATAGACACTGCTCTCTTAAATGCTTCAAAAGGCTTTGCCCCCAGCTTCTTAAAGTGCTCTATGAGGTGAGCAACAACCTCTGTATCAGTTTCACTCACAAATACGTGGCCCTCTGCTAGAAGAAGCCTCTTCAAATCCATGTAGTTCTCTATAATGCCGTTGTGCACAACAGCAACTCTCTTACTGCAGTCTGTGTGGGGATGGGCGTTCTCCTTAGAGGGCCTGCCATGCGTAGCCCACCTAGTGTGCCCTATAGCCACGCTGCCCTCAAGTACTGTGAGCTCAGCGCTATCAACAACTCTCTCCACAGACCCCACATCCTTAACCACAGTGAGTACGCCATTAGAAACCACGGCAATACCCGCAGAGTCGTAGCCTCTGTACTCTAGCCTTCTAAGACCCTCTCTCAAAACCTCCGCACAGCGCAAAGGAGCTTTATCGTCTTTAGCGAACCCTATAATTCCGCACAAGTTCTGCTTCCCAGCTCACTAAACAACTTGATTATTGAGAGGATATAAAATGTTTTTCAAAGTCTGGCTGTCGTAAGGCAATTAAAACTTTTTAGCTGTGTAGCTACAGAGTTACATGTAATTTGAGTTACATATATACAGCGTTATGAGGTGGCTTAAAGTAGGTGAGGAGTTTAAGAAAGAATTTGAGAGGATTTTGAGGGAGTTTGAGGACAGGGTTAAGAAGCTTGTAAGCGAAGTTGAGGAGCTTTTGGATAGGGGTGAGGTTAGGGAGGCGTACAGGCATTGGAGAGCGAAGTCCAGGGATATTCTGAGGGACTTTAGGAGGTCCTTGAAGGACTTAGAGAAGAGTGCTGAAAGTGCTGGT
>CAZMQK010000029.1:0-13279 GCA_964568685.1 uncultured Ignisphaera sp. | reverse complement strand
AGAGTTAGTGAAGTGGTTTCAGCGAGGATTGGTGTAAAGGAGCTAGAGGTTATAGACCAGCTCATAGACATAGGGATTTTTAGGAGTAGAAGTGAAGCTGTTGCTTACTTTGTTAAAAAGGGTATTGAGGCTAGCAGAGAGCTTGTTGAAAAGGCTTCAGAGCAGGCTAAGAGGATTAAGGAGTTGCGAGAGTCCATCAAGAGGGAGTTTATGGAGCGTGAGGGAGAGGAAGAGGGCTAGACCCCCCTCTTAAGCTGGTTATAGACGCCTACAGCGGCTACTAGCACCACTGTTGCTAGTGAGAGCACTGGTGAGAGCTCTAGCACCACAAGGCTTTTGTAGAGAAGAGCTGAGCCTGCTGCAACGAATAGCAGAACGAGGATGTGCTTACTCAAAACATGTATTAGTGCTGCAAAAACTACAGTGAGTATTAGCGCTAGTGCAGCCCCCCTAAACCCTATAACAGACTTCATGATTATTGAGGCAATCATGTAGCCAAATACAATTGAAAGCCCCAGCCTAAAGAGCGTAAAGCCGAGTGCAAGCCCTACGCCAATAGCTATGAGCATGAAAATAATTGCAAGCGCAGTGCTACCAAGAGCAACATAGGTGTAGGTATACGTCAGGTAGCCTAAGACAGCGGCTGTTGTTAGAGAGGCTATGAACCTAGATAGCTGAATACCCCATAGGCACAGCACTACGCCAAGCACTGCTGCTATAATATAGGCGGGCACGTCAACACCTGGTGGAGGCACCTATGGCACCTCTTATAAAGTATTTTATTAAAGTAGGAGAGATTAGCATTTTTAAAAGCTTATAAGCATCCTCAAAGCAGTATATCTTGGTGCGGTGCGCAGCAATTGACTTAAAGAGCCCTGTAATAGCCTTTCTATCCAATGTAGCGGTATTTATTCTAAAGCTATTTGCTTCCCTATTAACAGGCTCTAAAGCTGTCTTTGTAGAGGCTTTGAGAAGCTTTGGGGATCTTCTAAACAGCGCCCTGGCCTACACAGGCAATAGAATTGCTCTTAAGAGTGAAGAGAGGTTTGACCCCTTTGGGAAAACCATGTATCTCTACGTATTCAGCTTCGCCATAGGGCTCCTAGCCCTGGGCTCTCTTGTAGCGCTAGGCATTGCCCAAACCATTTCAGCACTGAGGAGCGGCTCTATAATTTCTAACACAGGCCTGGGGATAAAGCTCGTCTCAGTTGCTCTAACCCTAGATATTCTCGCTATGGTTGTTGCCTACAGAGATGATAGGAGGTTCTCCAGGGAGAGGGGCTATGGAAACCCGCTGATCAGGTACATATTGTTTGAAAACATCTACGACATTCTAGGCGGGTTTGTAGCCCTAGCCACACTCCCTCTATCACACATTTACTCAGCTGTAGATGTTGTAGCATCTGCAGCACTCAACACAATACTCGTAGTCTACATGACGAAGATAGTCTCTGAAAGCATAAGCGTACTTGTCTATAGAGCTGCTCCTGCAGATGACATCGCTAGAGCCGTGAAAATAGCTTTATCAAATCCGGCTGTGAGAGATGTGAACTCTGTGAAGACCTTCGCACTTGAGCCCAATAAGTACGCTGTGTTTATGGATGTAGAGCTGGACTCTAAGCTCAGTATGGATGAGGTTGACCAGGTTATTGAGGAGATTAAGAGTGAGGTAGTGAGGCATGTGAAGAGCTTCACCTATATCCACATAGAGCCTAGGAAGCCAGATAGGGATGCGAACACCCACAGAAAGCTTTTGAGGCTATTGGCTAGGAGAAGAGCTCTCTAAGCACTTAGAAACCCCACTATATTTTTTCAAAAACACCTTCTCGACATCTACTCCAACAAGGTTAGCCACACTTATGGTCCAGGCAAGAACATCTGCAAGCTCTTCCTCAATGCTCTCCCTATCTCCACTCAAGAGGGCTTCTGCAAGCTCGCCCACCTCCTCAACAAGCCAAGTGAAGGTTGCGAAAAGCCCCCTCTTACTATCCCTATCAAAGTACTCACTCCTAATGAACTCCTGAACGCATTTTAGCCTCAAAGGCTACACCCACGCAGGTGTGCACAGCAATTATGTGATTCACAATAAAAGTTAATAAGTTGCAGAACAAGAGACTGTGAAGGAAAGCAATAGGTGTTGCAGACTTGGCCCTAAGGGGTAAACTACTCTACGTCTTAAGCCTAACAGCAGTAATACTCTTTGTTGTAGCGTTACTTGGGGCACTACTAGCACTTGTTGCACCAAAAGATCACCCCATTTATGGCATACCACTATTTTCATTCTACTGGGGTTGGCTGTTCATGGATCTGCTCGCGTACATCGTTGCCATAGCTACGCTAATAGTTGCTGGCACCTCTCTTGAGAAGGCGATTAGGGGTAGGGTTCCAGCTGGGTTAAGCCACTTGAGGAGCTCTATGATTGTTACTGGTGTGGGAGTTGTTGTAGCAACAGTGTTTGTATTTTCAATGCTCTTTCACTTAGTTGGCTTCGACATTACGCTAGCCTTAGCAACTTTTGCACTACCCTTTGCCATAATCCCCTCATTTATTGCTTGGCTAGTATCGCCAGCGCTAATAAATATCTCCTATGGGTGTAGGCACGACCCAGAGCTGCAAAAGGTTGTTGATAGAGTTGCCGCGAGGGCTGGGGTAAAGCCACCGAAGGCCATGGTGGCGGACATCCCAATACCAAATGCTTTTGCCTACTCCTCACCAATAATGGGTAGGTATGTTGCTGTCACTAGGGGGCTTTTGAATGTAATGGGTGTTCAGGAGCTTGAGGCTGTGATAGGCCATGAGCTTGGCCACCACAAGCACAGGGATAACACAGTTATGCTTGTATTCGGCATATTCCCATCTCTAATATACTTCCTCGGTAGGTACCTCATGTTCATAGGCATGTACACTGGGCTTTATAGGGACGGCGGTGAGAGGAGGAGGGGTGGGGGCGAGGGCATTGTGCTACTACTAGTTGGTATAGTGCTAGTAGTAGTAAGTATATTGATACAGCTTGCAGTGCTAGCCCTATCCAGGTTGAGAGAGTACTACGCAGATGCACATGGGGCAAAAGTCACCTCACCAGCTACAATGATATCGGCTCTTCAATCCCTCGAGAAATTCTATGGCAGGTACAGAAGCGCTAGGAGCGTTGTCGAGAACAGCAAGATAAGAGCACTCTTCATATACGCACTTGCAGAGCCATTCATAGGGCTAGAGGAGCTATTATCAACACACCCACCAACGCGCAAGAGAATAGAGTTCCTAAAAACCCTCACAATAGCAGACATATTAGAGGTCTGACTTCCCCAGCTCTTCGGAGCGGGGTTCCTGCTAGCTTAGTGAGGCTTAGGGGGTCTAGGGCTACACACCCTCTTTTCAAGGAGAGTGTTGTTGAAAAATAGTTTAAGTGTTTAAACTGGTGTAGTGGGTGCTTGGACACGTCTAAGTAGATCATCGTACCTCAGGTATGATACTAGGAGCAGTATGCCAACTATTAACCCCCCGAGTATGAACCCTATTATCATCCACACAAGCGTCTTCTCCTTAGCCCTCCTATAGTCACCTTCATCAACTAAGCGGATAATCTCATTACAATTTATGTAAATTACAATGTCTACTATGCCGAATATTAGTGGTATTATGCCCACTATAAAGATGAGGGTGAGCACACCGATTAGTATCAATATTATTCCAAATACTAAGGCCAGTATACCCGCTATCCTCGTCAAGCTCCTAATGCTCTCCGCCTCTGGGGGAGGTGCTGACGTAGGTCTTGTTGCGAACGCCATGCTAGCACCACAGAAGTATCTATGCATCCTATATTTAAACTTTGTAGAAAAATATAATCATTCCACCGATAGCATAGCATAGTGCTATTGTGCTCAGCACTAAGCCGATGCTGTAGCTCCATGCAGTGTACTGTATTTTGCATCTAGTTAGCCAATTCAATCTAAATTTGTTGCTGTACACGAGTTATTTGAGAGAAAAGTTTTTATAGTAAGAGCTCTTGAGAGTTTGTGGGTGTGGGGACTATGAGCTCATTTGAGGTTAGAAATACTGTGCTAGAGGGGCTGGAGAAGCTAAGAACAGCATCACTGCTTCAGATAATCACATCAATACTCTTAGCGATCTCGCTAGCCATTATAATATCACCTCTACTACCCGCTATTGAAGCGACTCCAGGTTCAGTCAGCACTCTTACAGTGGGGCTAGCAATAACAGGGGGTGTGCTAATGTTTATAGCAGTAATTCTGCTTCTCGTCACCCTCTTTGCCTTCCTCCTACCATCAGTAAGCCGCTTTGCACTGTGGAGGCCAGCAGATTTTTCAGCAGCTTCTACCCTAATGAAGGTGGGGTACATAGGGGGAGCGGTGCTGTTGATAATAGCAATACCGCTCGCTATTGTAGGGATGGGCATAGCCTTACTTATAATTATAATATGGTTTCTACTGCTGTTCATAGGTTTGGTAGGAAATGCCCTGTACTTTGCTAAGCTAAGAGACTTGTTCAACACCTCGGCATTCCTACTGGCTGCGCTATTTCTGTTCATGCTACCAACTGTTGCGTGGATATTCTCCTATGTTGAAGCAGGCTCGCTAGCAAATAAAATTGAATCAGGGGAAGTGAAGCTGTAGCAAAGGGCAACCTAATTGAAAGACCATACCTTTTATAATTTTTAGGTTTTCCTATAATCTCTCTGCTGTGGTTGTAATGCATCTGCGTAGGTTTGAGGGTAGGGTTTGCGTTGTCACTGGTGGTGCTAAGGGTATTGGTGCTGCAATTGCTACGCGCCTTGGTTTAGAGGGTTGCAGGATCGCTATAGCTGATGTGGATGAGGTTGCTGGTGTGGCTAGGGAAAAGGACTTGAGGGCTAGGGGTGTAGAGGCAATCTTTGTAAGAGCTGATGTTGCTAATGAGAGGGATGTGGAGAACCTCATGGCGATTGTGTACAGCAGGTTTGGCTCTATAGATGTCCTCATAAACAACGCTGGTATAATGCCTAGTGGGAAGGAGTTAGAGGAGCAGTCTCTAGAGGAGTGGAGAAGAGTTGTAGACGTGAACCTCACAGGAGTTTGGCTTTGCAGTAAGCACGCTGTTAAGTACATGAAGGCCAGGGGCAGGGGGGTTATACTAAACATAGCCTCTACGAGGGCTTTGCAATCAGAGCCAAACACAGAGCCCTACTCAGCGTCCAAGGGGGGTGTGGTTGCCCTAACCCACGCAATGGCAATAAGCCTTGCTAAGTATGGGATAAGAGTGCTCTCAATTTCCCCAGGCTGGGTTGACACAAGCGCTTGGCAAGTGCCGCCTAGAGAGCCTAGGCTAACCCCTCTAGACCATGGACAGCACCCAGCGGGTAGGGTAGGGAGACCAGAGGATGTAGCGGCACTAGTAGCTTTCCTAGCCTCAGATGAAGCAGAGTGGATGACAGGGGTCAACATAGTTATAGACGGCGGCATGACTGTGAAGATGGTGTACCTAGATGAAGGTGTTTTGGAGGAGTCCCTAGCAGTTCTACTGAGGGATAGAGAGCTTGCTCACTGCATGAGGAGGCTCATTGAGGTGGCTAGAGAGGACCCTGCAAGGGCTAAGACAATGCTTAGGGAGGTTGTCGAGAAGCTGTAGTGTGTAGCTGACCCCTCTGCTCCTGGTCATGCCTAGTTCAGCACTCTTCTACTGCTGTCCAAGGCACCTCCTCATGGCCTCCCTAATCTTCTTAGCCAACTCCTCTACGGATTCACTTCTTCTCAAATCTATGTAACACCCATGATCAAATATTACCCTAGCTACACCTGCGCGAATATTACGCCTATTGATAAGGCCGTACTTTCTGTGAAGCTCTACTCCTCTCATAACGAGAGAGTTGAACACAGTCCTACAGAAATCATCGCGTGTCAAGTGGTTAAAGAGGTTTTGAGGGCGCTTTTTGCAAAAAGGGCAAACACCGCTCCTAATCTCGTCTATGTAGTCGAGAAGCTGAGCCAGTATAAATGCTGCTAAAAGCCAGCTGTGCTTAGCAGCTCTGCTCTCCTCACCAAGTAGTAGATACCTTACACACCTCTTAACATAACCGTCAGCAGTCGTAAAGCCCATTGCCTAGCATCCGCTAAAATTGCTGTATAGGCGGAAATAAAGTTTTATATGGCTTTACCCACGGCACTCTACACAATTGTGCTGAGGCTCTTTACAACTCCAGCAGGCTTTGCACCAATTCTATAAGTTTATTTATGGTATGAAGTAGTGTAATAAGTTTAAATTTGTGGGCAGTGCAACTAGGGTGTGGGTGCTAGGGTTTGGAGAAGGTTAGGCTTGGATTTGTTCCTCTACATAGGTACCCCTTTGACGAGGCTTGGGCTCAGGAGCTGAAGAAGAGGTTCATCGATGTTATAGCTAGTAGGTTTGGCAATGTTGTTGAGCTTGTGTACCCAGGGGAGGGTGATACGAAGCTCGGTCTCGTCACTGATGATAGCGATGCTGAGAGAGTTGTGGAGTTGTTTAAGAGTAGGAGTGTAAATGGCTTAGTGCTCGCAACCCTAACCTTTGGCGATGAGCTTGCTGGGGCTAGGGTTGCTGAGGAGTTCAAGGGCTACCCAATAGCTGTGTTTGCAACTAGAGAGCCACCAGTGCTACCAGGCGGTTTTAGAAGATCAGACTCTTTCTGCGGAACCCTATCGCTAACCTCAGCACTATATAGGAGGAGAGTACCATTTATTTTTGGCGGCATAGTCTTTCCAGAAGATCAGGACTTCGCGAAGTCGTTCGATGCATTCATACGAGTGGTGTCGATACACAGGAGGTTTATTGGTGCTAGAATAGGTCTCATAGGGCCTAGGCCAGAGAGATTTGAGACAGTAACTTTTAATGAAGCTGCTATGGCTGAGAAGTTCAAGCAGAGGGTTGTCCATGTGACTTTGCTAGAGGTTGTGGAAGAGGCTAGGCGCCTTTCTGACAGCGACCCTAGGGTTTTGGAGGTGGTGGAGGAGATGAGCTCCTATGCAGACACTTCTAAGACCCCTAGGGAAGCCCTAATTAAAATAGCTAAGCTTGAGGTTGTGCTAAGGAAAATTGCTAGTGAGAAGAGGCTCTCAGGGCTTGGATTTAGGTGCTGGACTGAGATACAGAGGTACTACGGTATAACGCCTTGTCACGTACTCGCAAGGCTGACGCAGTCAGGCATAATGTCATCGTGTGAAGTTGATGTATACGGAGCTCTAACAATGCTCATACAGTACGAGGCTTCATTAGAAGCATCACCACCCTTCTTCATAGACTGGACCATAAGGCACCCAACAAAGCCAAATGTCTTTCTAGCGTGGCACTGTGGCAATGCCCCACCAACACTCTGTCAAGCAGTGTGCCCAGTGCTCTACCACAGCATAATGTATAGGGATGTAGGTGTTGAGAGCTCCTACGGAACCTACGAAGGGAGATTAAAACCTGGGGTAGTCACAATAAGCAGGCTAGTGGAGTACAGCGGGGAGTTCAAGCTCTTCATAACCAGGGGGAGAGCGCTAGAAGAGGAAGGACCGTTCAGAGGGAGCTGGGTGTGGGTAGAGGTGGACGACTTAGACAAAGTGTATAGAACACTAGTAGAGGAAGGCTTTGTGCACCACGCAAGCATGATCTATGGAGACTATGTGGAGCCAATAGCAAGCTTTGCAAAGCTTGTAGGAATAAAGACTATAATAGTTTAAACCACAGTCTGCCTCTGGTTGTTCTTTTTCTTTGTTTTTGTCTAGTTTTGCTTAGCGTCCTTTGCTTGCAGGGGGCTGCGAAGCCCCTGAGGGTGTGCTGAGCAGCGCTGAGCTTCAGTAAAGCATAGTGAGTACATACAACAAACAACACCACTAAAAAACATAAGAGAACTTTTCTACTCTAAGAGCGTGGCTTAAAGCATTCGGTATTTTAGCACAACTATTTTTGTCAGGGTCGCCTCTCTAAAAGCTTTTTAATCACTGTTCTCATAGCTATTACCTCTGCTAGCTCTGCTAGCTCTAAAGCCATTCCAAGGTTGTCAGATACTGTTACAACTCCGTGCCCCTCTAAGTAAACTATCTCGCACCCCTCTTTAACCTTGCTAACCACAGCTTCAGCAAGCTCATTTGTTCTAGGTGTCAACTCCTCTGTAAAGCACACCTTTGGATTCAGTATGTATTTTAACTCGGTGTCGAGAAATAGCTCACTCACCCAGCTTGATTTTAGCAAAGGTGAGTATGCTCCGTGTATGTGCACAATAGCTTTACACTTATCGCATTCTCTATATATCGCTAGATGCATTGGTAGCTCAGTTGTCGGCTTTCCACCCTGTACGACATTGCCATTGAGATCCACTTCAACAAGATCACTAGGCGTCAACTCGTACTTAAGCCTTATCGTTGGGACGAAAGATGAGGGCGTCATTAATATTGTGCTCCCAAGCCTAACACTAATGTTCCCAGTTAGAGGGGTTATCAACCCCTTTAAATACATTAGCTTAAGGGCTTTGCATATCTGCTTTGCAACTCTCTCTCTATCTGAGGCACTCACACACATCACAACACGCCTTACTATAGCCAAGGAGTTAAAACTTTATATAGCGCTCTCCAGACCACACTCTAGCCTTCACTAAAGCTTTTTAGAGTTCAGCACAATACTGTGCACCTTGGTGTTTCCTGTAGTGAAGAGGGTTTTGATCTTTACGCACTCTGCTGATTATAGGCATAGCTATATCCCTACAGCTGTAGAGGTCTTAGTGAAGCTCTCTCTTGCTTCAGGGGGCTTTGACACGTATGTCACAGAAGAGGTTTCAGAGTTGAGCAAGGAGTTCATCAATAGCTTCGACGCCTTGGTCTTCCTGACCTCTGGTGAAGTGCCTACTTCAGATGATGTGAAGCGCGCCACAGTGGATTTTGTTGAAGGTGGTGGGGGGTTTGTAGGAGTACATAATGCTACAGCCACTCTCTACAGCTTCCCCCTCTATGGGAGGATGCTGGGAGGCTACTTCCACTCCCACCCATGGCAACAAGAAGTACAGGTAATTGTGAGAAATAGAAACCACCCTGCAACACAGCACCTGCCTGAGAGGTTTAAGGTGCTTGAGGAGGTCTACGTATTTAGAGACTTTGTTGAAGAGAACACAGAGGTGCTCATAGAGCTCGACACAAGCTCTGTAGACATGTCAAAAGCCCCGAAAGAGGCAAGGGTGTTTCCAATGGCTTGGTGCCGCAAATTTGGAAATGGAAGAGTGTTCTACACAGCGTTTGGCCATTTCACAAAGATATGGAGAGAAAAGTGGTTTCAACAACACCTACTAGGAGGAATCTTGTGGGTGCTAGGCCTTAACCCATAGGCAGAAAAGCACATACTTGCTTCACTAGCTACTACCTAAATTCAAATAGCGACTCGCAGTGCTCTCAGCGCAACTCAAAAGCGTGATGAGCGAGAAAAATGGTTAATATAGCGGCTGTGCAGGCTACCGCAAATCCACTGGAAGGTATGATAAGTCTATTTGCTGAGGCTCAAAGTCCTTCATTCTGCCCTCTAGGTACTCTTGGTACCCTGATAGATCTAGCAACCCATGGCCGCTCATATTGAAGAGTATCACAGCTTTTTCACCCCTCTTCTTAGCCTCAAGCGCTATATCTATCACCGCCTTGACAGCGTGAGCTGTTTCTGGAGCTGGCACCACGCCCTCTAGCTGTGCGAAGAGCTGAGCCGCTTTAAACACCTCTGTCTGGTGGTAGGCCACAGGCTTTACCACATTGTGTTTAACAAGGAGTGCAAGCGTTGGCGCTACTCCATGGTATCGCAACCCACCTGCGTGTATGGGTGGCGGAGTGTACCTATGGCCAACTGTGTACATTTTTAGTAGTGGTGTTAGCCCTGCAGTGTCCCCATAGTCATAGGTGTAAGCACCTCTCGTCATACTGGGCACAGCCTTTGGCTCAACAGCTATAAGCTTTGCACTCCTCTTCCTGTTTCTCACAATAGCTTCGTAGTATATCGGGTAGGAGAGCCCAGCAAAGTTGCTCCCCCCACCAACGCAGCCAACTACGTAGTCAGGGAGCTCTTCACCTATTAGCTCAAGCTGCTCAAGGGCTTCTAAGCCTATTACTGTTTGATGGAGTAGCACGTGATTTAAGACAGAGCCGAGGCTGTACCTTGTGCTAGGATTTGTCACTGCATCCTCTATAGCCTCGCTTATCGCTATACCTAGGGAGCCTGGGTGGTCTGGGTGCAGGTTCAAAACTCTTTTACCAAACTCTGTGTAAGGGCTTGGGCTAGGCACTACCTCAGCTCCGTAAAGCTGCATCAGAACCCTTCTATAGGGCTTCTGATCATAGCTAGCCCTAACCATGTACACCCTGACCCTAAGCCCAAATATGCTTCCTGCTAGTGCAAGTGCAGAACCCCACTGACCAGCACCAGTCTCTGTAACGAGCCTTGAAAACCCGTCTAGCTTATTGTAAAACGCCTGTGCCAAAGCTGTGTTAACCTTGTGAGAGCCCGTGGGGAGAACCCCCTCGTACTTGTAGTATATCTTAGCAGGGGTTTCCAGGTACCTCTCAAGCCTAACCGCTCTTAGCAGTGGTGTGGGTCTGCCCAGCTCGACGTAGAGCTCCCTAAGCTCCTCAGGAATAGCTATAAATCGATCTGTAGAGAGCTCCTGCTCAATGAGGGACTTGGGGAATATTGCAGCAAGCTCCTGGGGCTTAACAGGGGATCTGTCCGCCTTAATCAGTGGAGGGAGTGGCTCTGGCAAGTCTGGGACTATGTTATACCAGTACTTAGGCACAATATCTGCTGACTGAATGGATCTAATAGACTTTAACTCCATTGGTGCATAGTTTCACCAAAGTATGCTCGCCTACGGCCCAGATTATTAAGCTTTTATGCAGAGTCGGCAGAGGTATACCTCTTGTTAAAGGTCGAGAAGGGCTCAAAGGCTACGGTGCTGCACTGCCTGGGGGCTGCGAGTTTTATGTGAGAAGTGTAGAATTAAAAATTTTGAGTTGTGTTTAAGACTGGGTTTAATGGATGCCTTACGCTAGCGCGCTCTTCAGCTCCTCTACAACTGATTTCGCTTCTTCTTCAGACTTTGCCTCTACAACATGTGTTCTATCAGGTAGCACAACTACTGTGTAGTTCTTGAATCTAACTATGTACACAGGGCCCTTGTCCAGGACTCCTGAGAGCTCTGCACCGAGCTTCTCGCTCTTGAAAACCCTAAGCATTTTGGCAACAGTAGAGTATCTGAGTGCTTTTATTCCCTTACTCAGAAATGCAGTCTCATCCTTTACCTGAATTACCTCATCTACCTTAACCATGTGCCTACACCACTCCGTCTACACAGCTCTGGAGGATAATAAGTTTTTCGGGATAAAGGGGGCGTACAAGTTTGGGTGTGGATGAGATAGTGGCATTCTTAGCAATTAAGAGTGCTAGCTATTTTGCATCACAAAGTCCTGAGCATCTCTTCCCAGCACTACTTATCACAATGCTACAGAAACCTATAGCTGTTGCGTAAACACGCTTCTAAGGTACATTGCCACCAGTAGGTTCACGAACTTTCCATGTATTTCATCTAGCATGTGCCCTATTCCATTGATTCTCACAGCTATTACCTGTACTCCTGCTTCTCGCAACCTCTTTGCATATGTCTCTCCCTGATCCCTGAGGGCATCTTTTTCAGCTGTTATTACAAGAGCTGGTGGTAAGTTCAATGGGCTTGCTAGTATTGGCGTGAAGAGGGGGTTGAACGCCTCCCTAAGGTCTCCGAGGTACTGCTTAGTGAAGTCTACTATGGACTCCATGTCTAGGGGGCTCCCTTTTTCACCATAGACTCTTGCAGCCTCTGAGTAGGGGTCAAATCCTATCACAGGTAGTGCTAGCACTTGGCACCTTAGCTTAATACCGTTGTCCCTAGCTAGTGTGCTGACAACAGCAGCTAAATTACCCCCCGCACTCACCCCCATTACGCATATGCTGTCCTTATCTCCCCCAAGCTCCTCAGCATGCTCATACACCCACTTCAAAGCGTCGAAAGAGTCTATGACAGCGGCTGGAAACTTGTACTTAGGTGCAAGTCTATAGCCTACAGAGACCACTGTACAGCCACAGTTACTTGCAACAAACCTACACTCAGCATCAGACTCCTCAATACCTCCAGAAACAAAGCCTCCCCAGTGATAGTACACAGCAACACCCCTAACCCTGTTCTCAACTGGGTAATACACCCTTACAGGGATTCTGGCCTCTCTACCCTCAACATACGTGTCCCAAACCCTAAGCACTGGGGGGTCACAGAGCTCGCTATGCAGTGCTAGAAAATAAAAACTTTGACAAATGTGTATGGAGTGTATGCCAGCCCTCAGACTCTTATAGTGCTCGCTACTCTATGACAATTCTACAACCACTCTCATCGCACAGCTCCCTAAGGCTCTTACCCTCAAATACTAGCCTCTTCAACTGCTCTACAATTTCCCCCCAATTCCTCTTTGAAAAGTCTATATATAGTCCCTCAGCCTCCTCTTCCTGCTCAGCCTCCTCTTCAATCAGCCTCCTCCGCTCATGAACACCATACACAAAGTCCTCTAAAGCATTAGGGCTTTTAAAGAACATCCCCCTCTCTATGTAGATAGGCACACCATCCTCGACAACAACTATAAGCACCTGTGGAGTGGCTAACACAAGGTAAAAAATAAAAGTGTCTGCAGCCCCCTGAGAGCCACAGTCATAGAAAAAGTTGTTACACTGAACAAGAGCTAGCTTACCAAAACCCTTATTGAAGCCTTCAGCAAAAGAGCTCCACAGCTTATCAAAAGCCTTGCAGCTAGGGCACCCCCTATTCCTAAAGTAGATTACGTAAACCCCGTCCTCCTGAGGAACGAAGGGGCCCGCTAGCTGAACCTTCTCATACTGCTTATCAGCATAGATGTAGACGCCGTCCTCTGCAGGAATACTCAACGCCATTCACAAGCACCTACACGAGTGTTCTAACTCGGTTCACAGCCTTTAAGTATGTAAATAAGCAAAGGCCTTTTAAAGTGTAAATCAATTCCTACACCACTAGCCACAAAGCTGCATGAAGTACGCTAGCAGTGGTTCACAATACGCTATTGAGCTAAGTGACGAAATTCACCAAGAAACAGCACTCGATAAAGCCACTGCTAGCACTCTATATGTCTTGATGAAATGAATATTTTCAGAGAAGGACATGGGTAGCGAGGCAGGTGGAGCATCAGCTGCGACCTCTAACATCATATACATCAGCACGCTGAAACATCATCACGCTCTGCAC
>CAZMQK010000028.1:0-15899 GCA_964568685.1 uncultured Ignisphaera sp. | reverse complement strand
CAAGGGCTATAGGTCTAGAGGGCTACTAGAAGAGGTGAATGGAATTGCCTTAGCTGGGGGCGTATACATGGTTCCATCAAGTGCTGCAGAGAGAGTTGTTGAAAAACTCAGTGAAAAGAGCTTGATGGTATACGTAGAGATAATTAGCCTCTGCACATGCCCTTGCAGATAAGCATAGGGATTTAGCTCACGCACGGGTTTGTGGTGTTTAGATTATCTTTGGGTAGTCTTCTTTGAGTGTTTAGGGAGGGTTCTTCGCTAGGTTCTCTACAGTCCAACAGCTGTAAAGACTCTTAAAGCACTCTCTACTCATTAAAAGCGCTAGAGCGATGCAGAGGTAGCTCCACGGAAAAGAACTTACATGGTAATCACAGTAGAGGAGCAACAACTAATACAAAAGAAAATCAAAAACAGTGCTCAAGGGGCTTTTGAACGCCAACCCCATATACAGCTCTTTAGCACGCTGTCCTCTCTAGCCAATTTAAATAGTTTAAATATATTATAACGTAAGGTTTAATTAATTTAAACAGGCTGTTACCGCCTTGGTGAGGCAAAACCATGAATGTTAGGGGACTATTCCTATCTATGCTCATTATGGCGTTTTTCTTAGCTGGTTTTCTCGTTGGCTCCTTTTTATCAGGGAGAGAGCACACTATTACTAGAACCACTCCCACAACTATCACTACTAGAGTTACAGAAACCTATACGCAGCTAGCCTCTACTCAAGACGCTGTGCTGAAAGTGGCTATACCCACAAGCATCTCGACTATAGATATACACTATGCTACTGGTGTTGCAGACTTTGAGGTGCTTGGAAACGTCTATGAATCTCTCTTTAGGATAACATACAGTAGTGGTAGGCTTGACTACGTCCCGTGGCTTGTTAAAGAGTATGTGCAACTAAATGAAACAGCGTGGCTTTTTGTGCTAAGAGATGGAGTGGTGTTTCACAATGGAGATAGGCTCTCAGCTTACGATGTGAAAGCAAGTTTAGAGAGGTCTATGAGGCTCTCTGGCATAGGTAAGCAACTCCTAACAGATGCTAGGGGGGAGCCAGTTGTAGTAGATATAGTTGTTGTCAACGATACAGCATTTGTTATTAGGCTGAGGGAGCCCTTTGCACCATTAATAGAGCACTTAGCACACCTATCAACAGCTATAATGCCGAAGAGCATAGCGATGAAGTACTGGAATGGCCCTGTGAACTCTACCCAAGATGTTGTAGGGACAGGTCCATTCAGGTTAGAATTCTATGAGAAGGGGTCTAGAGTTGAGTTGAGGAGATTTGATGGGTACTGGGGGAAGAGGCCAGCTGTGAAAAACCTGGTGTACTTAGTGCTACCAGATGCAAACGCCAGGATCTCTGCTATTATTAGCGGCTCTGTTGACATAGCTGTAGGAGTTTCTCCAGATATTGTAGAGACGCTTAGAGCACAAGGTGTTGAGGTGCTTAGGGTCACTGGTGTGAGGCTTGTTCTAGTTGCTGTTAACTGCCTGAGAATACCAGACGCTAGGGTAAGGCAGGCACTAAACTATGCTGTTGATAGAGACGCCCTTGTGAAAGAGCTTATGAAGGGCTATGCACAAGTAGCTATGGGTGTTGCATCACCTGTTTTCCCTAACGCTGCTACACTAGAGCCCTATGCCTACAACGCCTCTAAGGCTCGTGATCTACTCGAAGAAGCTGGGTTTGTAGGCAAGAGGCTAACACTCCTCGTCTCCACTAGGAGCCCTAAGGATGTGCAACTAGCTCAAGTAATCCAGCAGTACCTAAAGGCCGTTGGGTTAGATGTAGAGATAGTGCAGATAGAGCACACAGCATTTCTTAAAAAAGTGTTCAGAGACCACGACTTTGACCTCGCGATATACGGCCCCTCACCATCATCACTATACTACGCATTAACGTACTGGAGAACAAACGCCTCTCTAAACGGGCCGCAGTACAGCAACCCAACTGTTGATGAGCTTCTCGATAGAATTGCTAGTGAAGTGAGTGAGGTTAGGAGAGTTGAGCTCTATAGGGAGGTCCAGGGGATTATATGGAGGGACGCGCCAGCCATATGGCTATACTTTGAGGATGTGCTGGTAGCTACAAGACCTGGCGTTAAGGGGCTTCAGGTACTCCCATTCCAGAAGCTTGTACTAGATGATGTGCATGTAGTGTGAGGTTATGTGGCTATACATACTCAAAAAGCTTTTCAGCCTGCTTCTAATAATCTTAGCCTCTACAGCTGTAGTGTACTTCACAGCGAGACACTTTCCAGGAGACTCCATAACTGTTCTATATGGAGAGACCGAGCCCTCTCCAGAGGCTAGGGCTGCTCTCGAGGCTAAGCTAGGCCTTGACAAGCCCGTGTACATGCAGCTACTCCTATTTTGGAAGAGGCTGTTTACAGGGGATTGGGGGACCTCGGTATTCGCTGGCGAACCTGTACTAAACCTCATTCTTCGCAGGTACGTCAACTCCCTCATCTTAGCCTTAACAGCTACAGCAACTACCACAGCTCTCTGCATACTCCTAGCCTACATATCTACAATGAAAAGCTTTGGAGGTGCATCTTCAGCGCTCGCTACAGCCTCTACATCTATGCCAGCAGCTCTCTGGGGGGTAGTGCTCATGTTTGCCCTAGCGCTACTCAGAGTGCCAATACCCTTTGGCTCTCTCGCCATGCCACTGGCAACACTGACCATAGCTGGCATTGGCGTGTTTTACACCGTTTTGAAGAACCTTATAGATAAAGCCCTTTCAGAGCCTTTTATAGGGTTCTACAAGGCCATGGGCTTGAGCAAAGCGAGGCTATTCATTAAGGCCCTGCACTACATTACCCCAGTGTATGTTACAGCTGTGCTCTATAGAATGGGGCTCATAGTAGCTGGTGCAATAGCTACAGAAACACTCTTTAGCTACCCCGGTATGGGCAGGCTACTAGTGGAGGCATTTTCCTCTAGGGACTACTCAGTTCTACTCGGGTGGGCAACGGTAACTTCAGCAACGCTAGCCTTGCTCAACATCCTTGGGGACCTTCTACACGCATACATTGATCCAAGGACCAGGGAGGGGAAGTGGTGAGCCTAGGGGCGAAGGTTGCGCTAAGCATAATTGCTGTAGAGCTCTTCTTAGCCTTGCTAGCCGGCTTCATAGCTCCCCACCCATACGACAAGATAGACCTTGGAAAAAGGCTTGAGCCACCTTCACCCAGCCACATTCTTGGCACAGACCCCTTGGGTAGGGACGTGTTTTCAAGGCTTGTCTACGCACTTAGGACAACAATCACTATATCAGCTGTATCACTAGGTGCTGCACTCATCGTGGGCACTTTACTGGGCATTATCTCAGCAATTTTGGGTGGGCTTGTTGACACTACACTGCTAGGCGTTTTTAGCGTGATGTACGCAATACCAGGTCTATTCATAGCTGTAGCAGTGCTTCTGATAATGGGCTCTGGAGCTGTGGGGACTGCTACTGCCATAACCATCACGCTGGCGCCCATGTTTTTTAGGCTCAGTAGAGCAGGGGCTAGGGAGGTCTTGGCTAAGCAGTATGTGGAGGCTGCGAAAGCCTTAGGAGCGTCAACGCTGAGGATAGCCCTAAACTACGTTGGTAGAGAGCTTGTAGCTGTGGTAATCCCAACAGCTATATACATGCTCTCAGATGCTATAGCGCTTGAAGCGACGTTTAGTGTTATTGGCCTCGGCATCCCCCCTCCAACGCCTAGCCTTGGAAATATGGTTGCAGAGTACAAAGACTACATCCTCGCCGCTCCGTGGCTAGCTGCAATACCTGTAGTTGTAGTAGCTTTAACAATAGCGTCTCTAAACACCTTAGCAAAGGAGCTGGCTAGAGAATTTAGCATTGTTACTGAGGTTGCGTAGCGCTTTCTGCTGAGCATTATTTAAGCCACTCAACTTTTGAATCCCTTTAGAGTAAGTAGACTCTTTTGGTGAGCTCTACGGTGCTCTGGCGACCAGCAAGGTTGCATCTTGGTACTGCTGGGATACCTAATTCAACACCTAGGAAAACCACTCCAAATGGTGTTAAGAGGGTTGCCGAGCTAGGCCTCGACGCCATGGAGATAGAGTTCGTCAGGGGGGTGAAGATGGGTGACGAGACAGCGGCTGAGGTAAAGATGCTGGCGGCACAGCTTGGAGTACTGCTCACAGTGCACGCACCATACTACATAAACTTGAACTCAGCTGAGGAAGCCAAGGTCGAGGCAAGTGTGAACAGGATTCTAGAGAGTGCTAGAGTAGGCTTTAAAGCTGGTGCATGGAGCGTTGTGTTCCACAGCGGCTACTACGGCGAGTCCACAGCTGAAGAAGCCTTTGAGAGGGTTAAGCAGGCTATAAAGAGGGTTGTTGAGACCCTCAGGGACGAGGGGATTAGTGTGTGGATTAGGCCAGAGCTCATGGGGGGCGTGAAGGAGGTAGGCTCTCTAGAGGAGGTCATTAGACTTGCTGAGGAGCTGGGGGAGAGCGTTTTACCCTGCATAGACTTTGCACACCTACACGCAAGGACTGTGGGCAAGTACAACACATATGAAGAATTTAGATATGTGCTCAACGTCGTAGAGAAGAGGCTTGGGAGAACAGCCTTAGACAACATGCACATACACATAAGCGGAATAGAGTACAGCAGCAAGGGTGAGGTAAAGCACCTAAACCTAAAGGAATCAGACTTCAACTACCAAGACCTGGCAAAGGTGCTAAAAGAGTTCAGGGTAAAGGGGGTAGTAATAAGCGAATCCCCAAACCTAGAAGAAGACGCACTCCTATTCAAACAGACCTATGAAAACATAAAAGCCTAGCACAACACAAACCTTTTTGAAAGGGCCCGTAGCTCAGCCAGGACAGAGCGCCGGCCTCCTAAGCCGGTGGTCGGGGGTTCGAATCCCCCCGGGCCCGCCACACAATTGAATGATGAGGGGGCTCATTTTCAATTTCTTTTAATTGAATTGATTTCACATTGTATGTGATGAATATTGGACATGCAATGGCGGAAATAATTGATTTCAGTAGATGACTCTATATGTATCACTCACGGTTTTTTGCAATATTTGAGGAGTTGAACAGCTCTCGGAGCTTCTCTATGTACCTAGGGTAGTGCTCGTCTACTTCGCTCAGCAGGTCCTCGTACCTAGCTTCAGATATCCTCAGCTCTCTAAACTTGCTCTGCACAAACCCAGCTACTTCTCTAATCATTACAGCTGAAAGCCTCGCCTCCCTCAGGGCAGGGAGGAGGTCAGAGAGGTATCGAAACTTTCGCAGAGTTGTAAACGAATTATTGAAGCAGGTTTTAGAGACGTTGAAGATGAGGTGAAAAAATATCAAAGAAATAAACAAAAGAGCAAAAATGCATAATTATGTAGAAGTGAGGTATAGATAAACCATAACGTAAGGCTCCATATGAACAAAAGTTAGTAGCTATAGAAAACAAGATTTGGAAGAGATTTCGAATACCTAGATGGAAAGTCCATGAAGAGCTTGGTAAATACACTACGTAAACATTACTTCTACAATTAATTGTTGGGAGAAGGAGAGAGGGAAAAATAGTCTGTTTAAAACTCTACTATAACTTCTTTGGCTAGCATCCCTACTTTAAACCTTAGCTCTACCATTTCTTCCTCTTGCGGTATCTGGAATAGCAAGTCGAATTCCATCCACGTACCTGGGCTAACCTTAACGAATGCATTATACGATATGCATTTAGTGGCCGATGCTACTATGTCAGGGCTTGGCCAGAAAACGGGCTCAAGGTCGAAGGTGTAGGTGAGCTCATAGCCTTTTCTAGCCGTAGTTATGAGTGTGAACCCCCATATGTCGCTTAAGTACATCTCCTCTACACCAACATTCTTCACTTTTACATGTACAACAACTATTTTCATGCCTTGTTTAGCTGAGTAATAGCTATCATCTACAGCAAGGTACTGAACCTCTTTAACACCTGCTACAACGATCTCCCAATTACCAACAGCAAATACCTCTCCAATCCTCACCTCAATAGGCTTGAAGAACTCCTCGAAGCTTACTGTAAACATTTCCCTGATTCTTCCAACTGCAACTTCAACATTGATTTTAGGTTCTTTAATAGTGACAGGTAGCAACTTTAACCTTACTTCACGTTTTCCCCGGGCATCACGATTACCATCTCGCCATCGATGGAGAAAAAGGCTTTCTCACCATTAATGTAGACCTCTAACGGTGGTTTACATGTAATTTCACATAGGTATAGCGGCACATCACCTGTGTTCATTACTTCAATGATTAGAGACTCGAGCTCTAGCCTCATAACTGTGAGCTTTGTGGTGTAGTTTAGTAGCTTTATCTGTGCTGAAGCTCCATTAATAGTCATTGTCTTGCTATAAATCTCTTTATCGTCGTAAAATGCTTTGAGGGTATAGGTCTTTGGCTCCATAATGCTTGTATACGGCCGTAGGCCGACAAGTGATAGTGAAACTCTGGTAGCCCCTGTTGACGGCATCTTCATATCTATGAGCTCTCCTCTCTCATCAAAAAGCTTAAAGACAAAGCCGTATTTATCTGTGGAAAACTCTACAATAATTGATGGATAGCCGTCAACACTGTCTATCTGCAAACTCTTAACCTCTAGCTTAGGAGGTAAACCAGCTTGGTATACTCCGTACAGGAACGCTACAATTACGATAGCTATAAGTATGAGAGCTATTGTCCCAGCAATGTAGAATAGCTTGCGAACCACCTAACTCACCTCTCATTAGTTAGCAGTGAAAAGCAGGTTATAAACTTGTACTCAAGGCGAAATGCAGCTCTTAACTACACTAAACCGTAAGAACTTGCTGTAGACCTCTTCAGCACCTTTAATAGCGAAGAACCTGGTCATAGGAGTTTAGAAGAGCTTAAGAAAGTAACACATAGTTTTCGCTTCATCATTAGCACAATAATTACTGTGACAATAGCTCTTCTTGTGCTAAGAGCTATTTTACATCCGAGAGCCCCACCCTTTAGGGGCGGGGAGGAGGTCAGCGCTACTAAAGCGATGTAGCCTAGGGCTACACAAATTAAGACAAGCCCTTTGCCACCCCTTGAGAACACGACCTTTAGCACTACAGGCCATGTGAGAGCCCGGGAGCTGAGGACGTGAAGGCAAGCGATAGGAGGTAGGGGTCGTTCACATAGCCTTTAGCAAGTACTGGTAGAGATGTGAGGGCTCCTAAAAGTAGCAACACCCTCTCAGTAAGTAGCTTAGCTAGTGAGCTAGCAAACACTGGTAAGAGCATGAAAAACCGGTTAACGCCATTGAACAACATTATAGCGGTAGGGCCTCCCCCAATGCCATGTGATATGTAGTGCGTAGAAAAGCATAGAAGAGCCGTAGCCACACGAGCTCACGGTTAGAGCTGGGGCATGGAAAAGCCTGGTTCTAAAACCCCCGCTACTCACATCACATCACTAAACCCACAGACGTCAAACAATGTGTAGAGGCACCTGTTGTGAGTACACCAAGTGGGGCGCTAGGGGCTTTTAGAGATGTAAACTACACTGTTCTACTGTTCTAGTAATGCTCATAAGCTTTTCAGAAGCTCTTAGACAAAATCCTTGCGAAAACCCTAATTAAGCCAAGTGTCTTTGCACCACTACAGCGCTTTAGTGGTGAATTAACCACTATCTCTGTAAAGCTGAGGGGATCCCCGCCACATCAGCTAGGGCCATAACTCACTTTAGTGGTTCGAATTTTTAATGTTGCGATTGCTGAGCGTAGGCCCCTTTGGCAGTAGTTCATCTAGACTCCCACTCCTATAGCCATGCAGATCCAGTGTCACGTACTTGTACCCTAGTTTCTGCAGCTCTTCTGCTACCCTATCCATAGTGCTATCATTGAAAAGCTTCTTTCTCTCGTCTCTGCTCACTTCTATCCTCGCGATGTAGCCGTGGTCCCTGACCCTCACTACACTAACCCCAGTCAACGCTTTCACTATTTTCTCTGCTTCAGCAACTCTCTTCAACTTCTCGACATTTATAGGCTCCCCATAGGGTATTCTAGTTGCTAGGCACGACATTGAGGGCCTATCCCAGTTTGGTAGGCTTAGAGCCCTAGCAATCTCCCTCGCCTCATCTTTTGCAATTCCAACTTCTGCTAAAGGGCTTCTCACACCTGCTTCTACAAAAGCTAAGAGGCCTGGCCTATAGCCGCTCAAATCAGAGGCGTTAGTACCGTCAACAACGGTTTTAGCACCAAACCTCTCCGCTACTTTACTAAGCTCTTCAGCAATGCTCTTCTTGCAGAAATAGCACCTGTTAGGGGGGTTGGAAATGAAGTTGGGGTCCTCTAGCTCGCGGCTCTCAACAAGGATGTGCGTCACGCCAAGAAGTTCAGCAACTCTCTTAGCCCACGCCAAATCCTCCTCATGGTGTATAGGAGAGGTGGCAGTGACAGCAAGCACACGGCTTCTGCCTAGGGCTAGCGAGGCTACAGTGAGCACTACAGAGCTATCAACACCTCCAGAGAAGGCTACTAAAACAGGGCTTTCCACAGACTTGAACCAGTCAATTAACTTTAGAAACTTCTCCTTAGTGCCTGTGCACAGCTTCTCTAAAACCTCACCCAGGTTCAAGGGCCCGCACCCAAGCCCTCATAGCGCTACTCAAAGTGCTTGGGATAGAAGTAGTACTGCAGTTGCTGAAAAGGCTATGAGGACATTGTCGTCAATAAGCCTGAGCTCAATCCTCTCAACAGCAGTAGCTATAGCGCCTGCAACTACACCTGCTACTCCTGCTAGCAAGTGGCCCACGGGTATAACGACGAGGGCCATTGCCACATTCCCTAGCCAGTGCTTTGTCCTTCTGCCAAACACAGCATTTCTAACAATGCCAGTTATAGCATCCCCAAAGGATATGAATAGCGCTGGGACTACGGCTCTCCAGGGGTCCCCCAGTGCAAGCCATAGAATAAGTATTGTTGCCCCCCATGCAATGCAGAAGTTAACCTCGTAGGCATTATCCCTTGTCTGAAACCATTCAAACTCCTTTTTGCTGATGTGTGGGTAGAGCGTTATGAAAGCCAGTATTAAGGCGAATGCAAAGGGCACAAACGGCTCTCTGAAGAGAATGGGCAGCATTAGTGCTATAAACCCCCCAGTAGTGATATGTATGAGCTTCCTATTGTAGTACACAGCAACGTTCTTAGGAAAACCCCTTTTAATCATAGCTCTATACACCCTCCTCGCCACTACAGAGACAATGACGAGCACGTACATGAAGAGAGGTGTCGCAACTAAGACATCGTGCAGAGCGATATCTAAATTCATAAAAGCACCTCTGCTGTACCCAGCTATATAAGACTTCAGCAGTGCTTCTCGACATCAGTGCTACTGCTTCAAAACTTCTTTACACATACTCTCAAACTTCTCGATACTTAGCACGAGCTGGTGGCCAGACTCCCCTACATCAGAAATAGCGCCCTCAAGTAGCTGTGAAACAGTAGCTAAACCCACACACTGAGCAGCATAGCCATACGCATCCTCAAATCTCGGAAAGTTTTCAGTACCCTCATAGTAGCTGTAGAGACCATAAAAATCAATTCTCAACCTCTTTTGCCCAGTGAGCCTCACCATGGTTAGTGTGCGTCTGCAGGAAGCCTTTAGGTACTCCGCTAAGGCACTTCTTATAGAGTCCAAAGCCTCTTTAACTAAATCATCTCTGCACTTAGTAGACATAGAGACTGAGTTCTTCAGAAAAAATAAATGCTTTAATGAAAACAGAGTAGGCGCTACAGTAAGGGGCGTGGCTATTGCAGGCTACACATGTGTCGCCCCCTAGAGGAGCTTTCAAAGGCTATTAGCACACTCGAGGAGGTAGGGCTTGCCATAAGCAATAATGAACTCAGCACAGTAAGAATCGAAACAGCTACGGTCAGCGCTAAAAACTGTAGCGAGATTCCTAGAGATGGTGTACGTGTAGCTACAGCTATTTCAAGGAGGTGGGTAGAGATGATAGCTACTGTAAATGGACAGAGATAGGTCTACAGCTTGCTAACCATAATTGAAGAGAAGTGCGAAGATGGGCAAAAAAGTGTAGATCGTATTTTATAGTAACGCTAGCTCCACGGCCACACCCTCTTTCCACTGATGTAGGTTTCTAGGACTCTTATACTCTTTAGCTCTCTAGGCTCTATTGTAAGAGGGTCTCTGTCTACCACAATGAAGTCTGCGAGTTTGCCTACCTCAAGGGTCCCCAGGTTCGCCTCCTCGTGCATTATGTATGCCGAGCCATAGGTGTGTATATGTAGTGCTTCTAGCACAGAAATGCTCTCACTTTCTGTCTCCTTAGCGTGGGGGACCCCCTCAAACACCCCCCTGGTTACAGCTGAGTATATGGAGAGCCATGGGTTTGGAGTCTCCACAGGACTGTCAGAGCCAAAACCAATTACGACACCGCTTTCCACCAGGGTTCTCACTGGATAGAGCCACTTAAGCCTCTCACTTCCGAGCCTCTGCTTAGCCCACCAATCAGAGGTTATGAACTGTGGGTGTACTGATACAACAATTCCTAGTTTAGCAAACTCCCTCACCTGGTCCTCTCTAACCACAGACGCGTGCTCAACTCTATGCCTAGCCCTGCCGACGCCTCCAATCTCTCTATAGGCATCAAGCACCATATCTATGGCCCTATCGCCAATCCCGTGAACAGACATCTGGAGCCTAGCTCCATGCACCTTCCTTACCAATGCCTTTAGGTCCCTGAGATCTATGTCAGGCCTGCCGCATGTTGTTGAGTCGTCTGCGTATGGTTTTGATAGCCACGCTGTTCTAGCCCCCAGTGAGCCATCTGCGTGCACTCTTATCCCCATTATCCTCAGAAAGTCGTCTCCAAATCCAGTTCTAAGCCCCACTCTCTCTAAAGCCTCTACAGCATCCCACGAGGCAGCCCCGTCTATGTACACCCTCACTCTTATTGGAAGCCTCTTCTCAGCCCACAGCTCAGTCAAAGCCTTTAACGCATTGATATTGCAACCCATAAAACCTACTGTAGTTACGCCTTGCGATGCCATGTGCCTAGTAGCATCAACTATGTACTTCTTGTAGTCCTCTACAGAAAGGGACTCTACTATCTTCTTCTTCACATACTCCAGGACCTCCTCTCGAACCACTCCAGTAGCAACCCCTCTAGCATCTCTTAGCACATTTGGCGAATCCAAGTTCTCCACACCAGCTATCTCAATAGCTCTGGAGTTCAGCACTGCTACATGCATACACACCCTAACGAGTATAACAGGCCTCCTACTCACAACCTCGTCTAAATCCCACCTAGTTGGGAGCCTCTTCTCCTTGAAGAGCTCCTGGTCCCAGCCAAACCCCATGATCCACAGAGTCTCAGCCCTCCTACTATACTCTAAAAGCCTCTGCTTAAGCTCCTCAACGCTCTTCACGCCATGGAAATCGAGCATGTTAAGCTCCATACCCAGCTGGTCTAAATGAGCATGGGAATCCACAAAACCTGGTAACACAGACTTTCCGCTGAGATCAACAACCTCGCCGCCCAAAGCCTCTACAACTCTCTTAGCCCCTGCAGAACTCCCTACATAAACAACCCTACCACTGCTATCATCAACAACTAGAGCCTCTACCTTCCTCAAGGGCTTGAAAGACACGTACACATTGCCATTTACAAAAGCGAGAGGCATGAAGACACCAAGTATAATATAGTTGAGTTGGATATATTAAAATGCTCTTCTGAGCCCTTGCAGTTCTGCCCTCAGGTAGACAATACCATTGATCTATGCCCATTTGAGACTTCATCCACAGCCTCCACTTCACACAAGGCTCTTCAACGCCTCCTCTTCGCTCTTTTAACAACACTAGCTTAACTTACAAGGAGACTGTTTGCAATCCTCAGTAGACGGGCGGTAGCACAAGTCGATGCCCACTCCTCTATGGCGTGAGGCTCTTAGCAGTAAGTAAGAGGTATAAAGCTGTAGCTATCATGATGGCGGATGCGCTAATCTTTATCATCTTTTGCCTGGATAGCACATAGCCGTAGACTCTGCTCACCCTTGTCAACCCTATTACTGCTAGCGATATTAAGATGAGTGGCAGGACGAAGAATGCTGTGTAAAGACATGCTAGGGGTAGCCAAGCGGTAAAGCCAAAGCTCCGAGTTACAAAGTTGAACAATGCGTAGAGCTGAGCACTACAGGGGAATAGCGTGAAGGAGGCTATGAAGCCTAGAAGAGCAACTCCTGTGGCGCCATGTCTGTTCGGATCAATAGTGTCAAGCCTTAGCCTCTTTGCTAACTTACACACAGCCCTGTCCTCCCTGCAGAGAGCCGGGTTAAACACTTCGCCACTCTCTAGGTGAGTATGGATGAGCATGGCGATGCCGTAGCCAAGTAAAACAATAGAGAAAATCCATTGTGGGATGGTTGCGAGATTAAAGACGGTCTTCAGCATAGCCCCAAAGAGCAGATACCCTAAATAAACACTTGAAATAAATGCTACAGCAATTTTGGAAACGTTCTTCAGCCCCCCTATCGAAGCCGAAAGCAGAAGAGAAGTATACAAAGCAAATATACAGGGGTCTACAGAGTCTGCAAGACCACCAAACACTGTGAGGTACAGCAATTGCCCCACATCCTCAAAGACCAAAGCGTAGCACCTAAGTGAGTAGCTCTCAACACTCCTTAACAGCATATTTAAGGCTTATATTCTTTTCGCTATGCCCTCAACGCATTCAATTCAATGTGGATATGCGCTGAGCAGGCACCCCCAAAGCACTCTCAGCATAGCTTTCGCAAGCATTTGCATCAGCACTTCTGACCTTCGTCATCAAGGTTCTCGAGGGTCCCACTCATCATCTAGTATAGTAATTACGTGGTTGAGTAGCTTTTAAGAACTCCTCACTTGAATTAGCTAAAACTTTTTGTACGCAGTGCACTGCAGTAGCTCTTATAGCGAAATATTTATAAACTATGTAAGAGAAGTGGGCTACTGGAATAAAAGTGTTTGTGAAAGCTTATACCATAGGGTGTGCAGAGCAATGTTTAGGTGCATCGAGGTAGAATCTTTATCACGTGCGTATGCCCGAGTTAGCAGTGGTGATAAGAAGTTTAGGGTAGCTTTGGTTGGGCTGGATCCTCCTACTCTTGTTGTTCTCGGCAAGGGGTTTTATGTGTGTAGAGATGTTGAGTTTCTTAAGAAGCTTGTGGAGAGCGCTCTTGATAGTGATTGCCTTAGTGTTGTGTACTTAGTTAAGAGTATTGATGAAGAGTGGCTCAAGCAACACCTCCCAATAGCTAGGTATGGTGATAGCATTACGGGAGATGGTGTTGTAGCAACTCTTAGAGTAGAGCAGAAGAGGCTTAGCCTTAGAAGAGCCTGTGTAGAGAAAGGGGCTGTAGTGTACGTCCTGGAAGAAGCATTACGCAAACAAAAAGCAGAGGCCTTGCTAAACGCTTTGGAGAAGTCTCAAGCAGATTAGCTACTCAACATCTGCTCATATTCTTCATAGGCATCTCTAAGCACTTCCACGAGCTTTTGCTTAGCGCCATAGGTGTAGAGCTTTTCAATAACTCTTATTGTGACTCCCCCTGGCGTCACTACACTATCTCTTACACTACTCACCTCCCTAAGCTCTAACAAAGCCCCAACGCCTTGGAGGACTGTTGCCAGGGCTTTCTTAGCTATGTGGTAAGGCACGCCAGCTCTAAGTGCTGAGAGTAGGAATGCATCGTAGAGCTCTGCTACTACAGCTGGTGTTGAAGCTGAGAAGAAGGTGAGCATGTCCAAAACCTTCTCATTTACCCACACAACCTCCCCCAGAGCCCTAAACACATTTTCAACATCACTACTCTTCCTCTCCACAGGTGCTAGAGCTATGAAGCCTTTGTTGACCTCTACAGCTATATTTGGCATAGCCCTGTAGACAGATGCCCTTGGCACAAGGCTTTCAATGGTCTTCAGCTTCACAAGTGCTGCTACAGATACCACTACTTTTCCACTCACCTCCTCGGCAAAGCTCTTAATAGCCCTCTCCACATCCCCAGGCTTAACAGCAACTATAACTACGTCAGCTTGCCTTACTGCTGATGATGGTTTTTCACAAGTTTTAAAGCCAAGCCTTGAAGCCTCTTCCAAAGCCTCTGAAAGCACATCGTAGACAGCTATAGACCTTCTATCAATACCTGCTCTGGAAAGGCCCAACGCTATCGCCTTACCCATTCTTCCAAAACCCACTATGGCTACCTCCATAGCCTAGCACCTAGCTCAAAAATCCCCTCACGCTTTTATAGCCTAGTCCAGTGACTTTAATAGTTTTTGGTGCATTGTTAATGCCTCAGCCACCAGCAATGCTGATTAGGGATATAGTCGAGGCGCTTAGAGGGGAAACAGGCTTCATATACGCAGCACGCGCTAGGGAGCTCGCTAAGAAGGGGTTTAAGGTAGTGAACTTCGGGGTTGGGCAGCCCGATGTACCTACACCGAGACACGTAGTTGAAGAGGCTAAGAAAGCTCTTGACGCAGGCTTCACAGGGTACACAGAAGTTGCTGGAATACCAGAGCTCAGGCAGTCCATAGCAGAGTACCTGAATGAGAGGTACGGCTCTGATGTGAAGCCAGAGGAGGTCATCGTTACTCCTGGAGCTAAAGCAGCTTTGTTTCTAGCTTTTGCAGCCTATGTAAGGCCTGGTGATGAGGTTTTGATCCCAGACCCATCGTACTACATGTACCCTGAGGTGACGAAGTTTCTTGGTGGAAAGCCTGTGTATGCTCCACTTAGGTGGGGTGGTAGTGAGGAGGGTTTTGAGCTAGATGTAAGGCTTGTAGAGGGGCTGATTTCTGAGAGGACTAGGGCTATAGTCGTGAATAACCCTCACAATCCGACAGGAGCTCTTTTCTCGCCTAAGGAGGTTGAGATGGTGTTTGAGACGGCAAAGGAGAGAAGAATAGTTGTGATTGTTGATGAGATCTACGATAACTTTATCTATGAAGGGGGGCTCAAGTCCTTCATCAGCTTCCCAGAGTGGAGAGACTACGTGGTGTACATAAACGGCTTTTCAAAAACCTTCTCGATGACCGGCTGGAGGCTGGGGTACCTAGTGGTCAGAAGGGAGATCGCATCTAAGCTCACAAGACTAGCTGTAAACATGTGGACATGCGCTCCCTCATTCGCTCAAAAAGCAGGTGTTGTTGCGCTGAAAGGCTCTTGGGAACCAGTAAAAGAGATGATAGAGCTCTTCAGGAGGAGGAGGGATGCTATGGTTGAGGGGCTCAGGAAGATTAGGGGAATTGAGGTGTGGAAGAGCAAGGGGGCATTCTACGTGTACCCAAAAGTGAAGAAGCTTCTCGAAGAGCTGAACACAGATGTAGAGAGCCTTGCTGAACAGCTACTAAGTGAAAAGCATGTGGCTGTCCTGCCAGGCACAGTCTTTTCAGAAGGCGATATGGGGAAGGGCTTCATTAGGCTCAGCTTTGCACTAGATGAAAAGCTCATTGTAGAAGGTGTGAATAGGATAAAGAGCTTTGTTGAAGAAAGGCTGAGTGAAAAGAGTGGCTAGCGCTAGGAATGCGCACCCCTGAGTAAAATAGGTGAACTGTGCTAGAGGAGCTTTCACACCTTTGGTGTGAAGAGGAGGCCAGCGCTAAGCCGTTTGTCCCTAGATGCTCATTCTCATTGGTTTATGTTTGTTTGCTGCATCTAGGGGCTTCCACCTCGCCCACGCTTCACGGGGTATTGGCGCGGGGTCGTGGGTGGCTGTCGAGCCCAGCGGCGCAGGGCTCCCATCTACCACTAGCCCGCCCAGGCTTGGAGCACTGCTCCCATCGCCCAGGCGGATTCCACAAATAAACAGAATCAGAGCTTATAAATCCAACTTCTAAACATCAACCACGAAACAGCCCCATTGAGTGCCACATCCTTTAGACCTTGTT
>CAZMQK010000027.1:0-16288 GCA_964568685.1 uncultured Ignisphaera sp. | reverse complement strand
TTGAAGAGCTCGGAATACCGTTGCACGCAGTTGAAGTAGTGATTCACGAAATTCCGAAAGAAAACTGGGGAATTGGAAGAGAACTAGCAAGTGAAAAGTTCAAGGAAGTTAAACCCCCGTAACACAAATCTTTATAACTAATCACTTTTTGCTTTTTTAATAGTTGGTCAAATCAATCAACTTGCATAGGTCTTGGTAGAGTGAAGCTATAGAATTTGCTATGTAGTTGCAGGGGTTAACAAAACAGTAGAACCTTCTTAGAATAGAGATTAATTTGTGGAAAATAATTCTTTCCAGGAAAATTCCGCTTAACTTAGCTAGAAGAGTACTTGACTTTATCTGAACACACTCCTGAAGAAATAGACGAGATGCTTAGAGATATAGAGAACAGTATGACTGGTTTCGTAAAACGATTACGATATGATAATACTGCCTTCTCATTATCACAATTAGAGCTGCTGACACACCTATGATAGCTCCACAATTGCTGGTACCAGTACATTCTCTAGAGCTAGCGAGAAGAGCTGCTTTAGAGTAGGGTGAGAACCCGAAGATATGGAGGCCACATGTATATCATGTAATTAGAGTGCTTACGTATAAGAAGCACTACGAAAAGAAGGGAGAGGCTGAGAAAGCTGAGTAGGAAGCACGGAGGTGAAGAGCTTTTCTTCACACAATAGGTGTAAAGTGCTGAAATTTCATATTTTGTTACTCACATTTTGTGAGCTTAGCCTATATAGCTGTATTTATGCTGAGGAACACTGGTTATGATAAGGTTAAGAGCTTTTGTGAGTAAAGCTACATGTAGAGTGTGAATGCTGTGCGTAAAAGCACTATTGCTGTACTCTTAGTTAGCCTAGCCATAGCTATAGCCTGGCCTATAGTTGCTTACCTACTCTACCCTGTTCCTAGCGAAGATGTTGAGGTTGTTGCTAGTGTTAGTGATGTTTCTTTCCCTGAGAAGCCCCCAGGCTTCATGGTTGGCGTTGGGGGGATGCTGACGTTCAGGGGGTCAGGTTTCGAGGTCAGAGGCCACGTTGTGTTTTCTCGTGAAAGACTAGCTGTTGTTAGGTTAGAGTCTGGCGAGGTAATAGCAGTACTGTTTATGCCTAGGTATAGGTGTGCTGGTGTAGAGCGTGAGGTTATGGACTTTGAGTTGCGCAAGCTTATTGCTAATAAAAGCGCGGTATTTAAGGGGCATGTATTTTTGACGCGTAGAGGCTGGGTACTTGTACCAACAGATGTTACTACAAATGACATGTTGTGTGTTGCTGTTTCTCGCTATAGGTGAGCTTTTGTGAACGTATACACACTTTTACTCTTAGTAGCTGAGCTCATCAGCACCAGTGCCTTTGCTTACCTAACAGTACTCTTCATCAGAATCTGCAAGAGGGTAAGGCTTGAGAGCGTTGTGCTCTATACAGCATTTATTACCTTCCTTCTCCTCAGCCAGCTTTGCGCAACCTTCTCAATAGTTGTCCCTAGTGCAAAACTTGCAACAGCTCTTTACGTAGCCTCCTCATCTCTAGCCCTTGCTGGCTTTATAGCTCTGCTCCCTTCATCTCACAGCACTAGCGAGCTCTATGTAGTCCTACCCCTACTCGTTGCCTCTCCTGACATACTAGCAGGCGTTCTTTCATCGCTACTTGTAGTGAAAAGAGTCAGGGGAAGGACTAGGTACTTCCTACTAGCCTTATCAGCATCTTACTACGTAAGGGGTGTAGGAGCTCTACTGACAGCCTTTCAAGGCTCGCTCCTAGCTCTCCTAGCTTCTGAAGCAGTAAGGGCTTGTGCAACAGTGCTTCTCGCACTTCACCACACGACACAGGTTCTGGTTTATGGTAAAGAGGAAGAGGGATAGGCTTAGCATACTTTTCGACATTCTCAAAGCGCTTTCTGAAGAACCTCAGAACCCTACAAAACTAGCAGTACTTGTGAATATGCCTTACGACAGGCTCAAGAAGATTCTAGACGAACTTGTGGAGAAAGGCTTGCTTCAGTACGAAGAGCAGGGGAGGGTAAGGATATATAGCCTATCTAAAGATGGGTGCAAGGTCTATGAAGAGCTGAGGAGGGTTAGAAAGGTACTTCAAGACTATGGGTTGCTAGACTAGGGTTTGCCACCTCCCACCAATCTATTCTAGCATTGTAAAGCACTTTCTGTGAGTCTGGCTTTTAAAACATGCCAATACTTCTCCTCTCTAGGTGAGGTATGTGGAGAAAAAGCACTTAGCCTTAATAGCCATTGCAATAGCTGTAAGCATGCTAATACCAATAGCAACACAGGTATATGCTCAGAGTAGCAACAGAGCTACACTAAGTACAGCACTGCCACCTCATAAGCTATGTAATGTAACAAAGGTGTGGATACCTTTTGCATGGCGCCTAAGGCTTAAAGGAGGGTTTAGCTGGGGTATTAAGGGGCTAGAAGTTGTTGTTAGCGATGAGTACAAGCAGAGAGTCCTATCAATACTTCAGTCAGATCCAGATGTAGCAGAGCTTCTTAGCCAAGGTTATAACATTACCTACATAAAGCCTGTTATCTCAGTGATTGTGGGAGGAGATGGAACGGTAATGTTCAAAGCCACAAAAGCTGTTGTCTTGCTGAGTAATGGTGGTAGAGGTAGGGCTATAGTATATGTGGATGTAGAGGGGGGCAGAGTATTGACAATATGTAAATGCGAAGTTATAGTAAAGTCAAGTGCAGCTCCTACTCCACCAACACCCTCTACCTCAGCCTAAACTAAAACTCTTTTTAACATTTTTTAAGTGTTTTCACCCTCACCGTATGCTGGTGCTGTGACTTGGTAAGTATGCTGGGTGTTGTGTGGAGAAATCTGTGTAAAAGAAGGCTTAGGACTGCGCTAACTGTTGCTGGAATTGCTATTGGTGTAGGGCTCATGCTGTCTCTGCTCACAATCTCTGCTACGGGTAGCCAAAGCGCTGCTGAAGTCATTAGGAGACTGACAGGGGCTGACATCATTGTTTACAATGCTAGTAGAGCACTCTTTGACAGGGAAATGGGGGTGCCTATGCAGAGAGCTCAGCTTTGCTGGCTGGCCCTCAGCTTTGCTGGCTTTAGGAATTTGATAGACTTGAGTGTGTACAGCGCCTTAGCGTCTATCCCAGGAGTCTCAGTCGCATCACCAGTCATCTCCTTTAGGGCTCTGCTCAACTCCACATCAATAGTTGTTGTCTACGGCATTGATCCATCCACATACACAGCTATTTCAAGTGTTGAAGTTGTTAATGGGAGTTTCCTGAGTAGCAATAGCCTTTCACAGGCTGTGATTGGGAAGAGCCTTGCAGAAGACCTTGGGATCTCTGTTGGGAGCTCTATAGAGCTAAGCTATGGAAACTCTACACAGGTCTTTAGTGTTGTGGGGGTGTTTCAGACTGGAGAGAGGTTTCAGGAGTATGCAGTCTACATACCTCTTTCACTAGCCCAGAGCCTCACAGGAAACCCAGACAAAGCTTCTCAGGTACTGATAAAGTGTAGTGATCCAAATGCTGTGCAGGACGTTGCTCAAGCCATTCAGTCTCTCTTCCCTGAACTAGCTGTCTTTACACCAACAGCTATGGTGCAGAGCGTTCAGCAGGCAGTAAACACTATGACAACACTCTTTGCTTCTGTGGGTGGGGTAGCGCTGGTTGCAGGGCTCTTCGGAGTCGTGAACACCATGGCTATGGCTGTCGCTGAGAGAACTAGGGAGATAGGCATTATGAAGGCTGTGTGGCCTCAAAGTGGTTTGTGCTAAAGCTGTTTATGCTAGAGTCCACAGTCATAGGGGCTATGGGTAGCGCAATAGGCTTAGTGCTAGGAATAGCACTAACATATGCAATAGCACCCCTGCTCCTGAGAACAGGAGCTCTGCTCCTGAGAACAGGAGCTGTAAGAGCCATAGGGTTTGCTGGAAGGCTTGGGAGAAGTGCGACCACTATAACGCTACAGCCTGTCATAACACTTGAAAACATTGCTTTAGCACTTGTGCTCGGCATAGCTGTTGGAGTACTCGCCGGCATATACCCTGCCTACAGAGCTGCTAAAATGAAGTCCGTGGAGGCGTTGAGGTATGTCTAGGAGAGGAGCTGTTATTGTTAAAAACGTTGTTAAGGCGTATAGATATGGCAGAGTTATCTACGAAGCGCTGAGAGGAGTGACAATGTCTGTTGACAAGGGTGAGATAGCGTGTATTGTGGGGCCTTCGGGTTCTGGCAAGACAACACTACTAAACATTATTGGTGGGTTGGATAAGCCAGACACGGGTGCAGTGGTTGTTGATGGTGTTGAGGTTACTAAGCTAAGTGAGGCTGAGCTAGCTAGGTTTAGGCTTGCTAAAGTAGGCTACGTGTTTCAGTTTTACAACCTCATACCAACGCTCACAGCCTTAGAAAATGTCGAGCTGCCCATGTACCTAGCGGGAGTGCCGAAGGGAGCTAGGAGAAAGAGAGCGCTTGAGCTCTTAGAGATGGTGGGGCTAGGGATGTGTGCAGACAAAACACCAGATAGGCTGAGTGGAGGAGAGCAACAGCGAGTCGCTATAGCAAGAGCACTAGCAAACAACCCAGCTGTAGTGCTAATGGACGAGCCTACGGGAGCTCTAGACACAGAAAACACGAGAAAGCTCATGGCACTCGTAAAGAAGTTAAACAAAGAGCTCGAGCAGACCTTTATCATAGCAACACACGACATCTTAGTGGCAAGAGAATGCGCAAAGATATTCACAATAAGAGACGGCAAGATAGAGGGAGTCTACAGCCCAGCAGAACTAAGCAAGGCACTTCACATATAGCACCTCAATTACAGCAACGCACTAGTGCTTCTACCTATTCTAATTACTGTAAATACACCTGCCTGCTATTGCTTAGCATTGGCTATTTCTATGTTTTACACACCTCTAGAAGTCTTTTTGTCTGTGCTATCATATGAAATTGTTTTATCTACGCTTGCTATTATAACTACCTCTTCTACTCTTCTCCATCTTCGTTCTTCCTTTCGTTGTAGAAACTTATAGAAGTGTTTAGCTTCTTAGAGAATTCCTAGGACTATAGTATCCTAAGCTTGCCTACATATATGTAGATTTTACATGATAGCTGTTTCCACGACGAGCTTGTAAGAGTTCCATGTGTAGGGTTTAAGGTGTGGTGATTTACTGTAACTCTGTAGAGGTAGAGGATGAGGTGTTGCTGGGTATACTGATTTACAAAGTTGAAGATAAGCAGTACAGCATTCTCAAAACATGTAGGTGCTATGATACCTCGAAACAAAGTTAGAATACCGCTTAAAGAGCTTGATGTAGAAGTAATAGTGTTTACACTTGTCAAGAATGGTAAGCTGTTACAGGATTAAAGAAGTGCCTGCTACCGCCATATCCAGTAGCTGTTGTTGAAGCTGGGGAGAAGCTTGTAGTAGCTACTAAGGCTGGTGGCACACTAACTGAGTGTTGATGGTAAAGAGCTGAAGCATTTAAGGATTAGTAAAGGTTCTACAGCAATACTCTGAACTTTCTTATCTTTTCCACTTCTTCTCCTTCTCTACTACTAAAGTTTATTAAGGTTTAGAGCTACAGAGGTATGTAGCTACTACAGAGGTGTGTAGTTTTGCCCTTTCTTTGATAGACCAGTTGAAAAACTGAAGAGCTTTTCGATAGAGAGGTAGAGTTAGAGACGTTGAGGAGAGCTGTTAAGAGTTTTGCAGTAACAATTGTTGTAGTTTTAGAAGAGTAGGAAAGACATCGCTCATAAAGGTAGCTACACATGGTTTACCACGAGTGTATATCGATGCTAGAAAGTTTGAGTCTTTTCAGTACCTAACCTACGAGATGTTTCTTGAGGAGCTTAAGGCCAGTATTTCAAGGTTTACAGCTGTTGATAGAAGGATTCTTGAGTACTTAAGGACTGTTAAAGGTGTTAAAGTTCTTGGACTAGAAGTTGAATTTGAGCGTGGAAAATCGCGACCTTTGCTAACATCCATTCTTGAAGCTATGGATTCGTGGGCTAAGGATAGAGAAGAAAAGCTTGTAATTATTATTGATGAAGCTCAAGAACTCATTAAGCTTAGAGGCTACGACATTATTCCTGCAATTGCATACGCATACGACAACTTAAGGAGTTTAGCGTTTGTTTTTGCAGGGTCTAAGATTGGCCTACTCTACAGATTCCTAAAAGTGCAAGACCCTTCCTCACCTCTTTACGGTAGGTATATGGAGAGGATAGAGCTAAAGCCTTTGAGTAGAGAAAAAGCTGTAGAATTCCTTAGAAAAGGATTTGAAGACCACGGCTTAAAGGTTAATGAAGAGTTTTTGAATAGAGCTGTAGATAAGCTTGATGGAGTTATAGGCTGGCTTGCCTACCTAGGGTTGAAAACCGTTAGTAAAGGTTGTGCAGATCCTAAAATAATTAACGAAGTTCTCGAAGAAGCCTCTAAGATTGCCATAAATGAATTCTGCAATTTTGTTAACGCCATGGGGACTAAGCGGTACATAGAGATAATTAAGGCTATAGGTGAAGAAGGTGCTTCATGGTCACAGATAAAGAGGTATCTAGAGCTTAGGTTAGAGACAAGGATATATGATTCTGAGCTTGCAAGGCTTCTCAAAAACCTCATAGACAACGGCTTTATTGATAAGAAAGACAATGTATATGTAATACTTGACCCAATACTAAGATACGCATCGAGAAACGTAAAGTGCTAACCCTATCTACTCCTCCAACTCTTAACTAAAGCTAGCAGCACTAGTGATGTAGCCAAACCAGCTGCTATGTATAGAGGTAAGAGAGCCTTTAACGTTGTTAACTCCCTCCTTAACTCCTTAACTCCTTAACGCTCCGAATTATCGTACCAAGCTTTCCACTAGCATTAGAGACTCTATGAACGAGCTCACCCAACGCTATTCTGCTAAAATTGAGAGGAGGTAGAGACATATCGTCATTATCTTTTCTCGCTTTTTCTTAGTTTTCCTGGGGAATCCAATGAGAACATCCACAGACCTTTAGCTACATTCTCTAAAAACAATCTCTAGCTCTCCTGTTATGTTAATATATCGCTTATCTGTGCTTCGTCTATGTACTGAGATACCACTATATCTACTTCAACTTCTTTAGACTCTACATCTTCTGTATCAACTCTTACACTAACTAAAGTGGAGAAAAGAAGCCATACTTACCCTACTCTCCTCTCTACTGGTTAACACCTTACTCACTTTAGCTAATAGCTGGTAGTGTATGAATGTAGCTGTGGCATCGACTCGAGTAATCAGGTGAAGGGTCTTAGATAACCTTTACGCTGTGTGAAAGTTATCGAGAGCTCTTGCTAGACTTCTAAAGAGCTGCCTTAGGTAGCTGATAGCATTATTTAAATTACTGTAGAAAAGCAGTGGTACATGCATAAACCATTGTAGCGCTTACAGCATCAATCCACCAGACCCAGACAGCTTCACACCCCTACCAAGCCTTGGGATACTAGCTGAATACAAGGACATGTAATCGTGGTTACAGAAACAATAAAAAAGGCCGAAAGTAGCTGTACCCTACGTTGATGGCTAACGAGGCACTTGATCCAACCGCTTTCAGAAGCAATCAGAAAAGACTGAGAGAATACTAAGCCTCTGGCAGACCTCCTTAGGTCTCAACAACCTCTCTGAACTCCCTGAAATATCTAGTACCAATAGAATAAGCAAAATCAGTGGTTATAAACGCAACACTCAGACATTAACTATGAAACAGTCCCCAGAGTCTGTAGAGTTTTACTGAAGTAATTCCATATTTTTATATGCTAGTAAGTAGCCATTCCTTATGTAGCGTGATGCGTGTCCGACTGTGCTTGGGTTGAGCAAGTATAAAAGCCTGTGTGCAAATTTTCTAAGTGGCGAATGCTGTGGGTAAGCTCTTAGTGCTTCTAGGTATTGTGGAGCTCCTCATACCTTGCATCATGCTTTTTGCAGGTGTTGTGAGTTTAGAGGGCTTTACCTCCACCCCCATCTACACCTGCATGAGCATAGAGCTACCAGGCTACTACTACCTTGCATCAAACATTTCTGGTGTTAGTGAAATCTCAGGCTGGTGCATTGAGATATTTGCTAGTGATGTGGTGCTTGATGGGAATGGGTATGGCATTGTCGGCGATGGTCGTGGAGGGGGGATAGCTATTCGCTGGAGCTCTAATACCACAATCAGAAACGTTAAGGTGAGTGGATATGGTACTGGAATTTCTCTCCTCCATTCAAATGGTAGCACTGTGACGAATGTGGAGGTGAGTAATAGTAGTGGCTGTGGTATTGATGTCGAGAGGTCGAGCCGCATAACTATAGAGAGTGTCTCAGTAGGTAGTAGTGGTCGAGAAGGCATCTACATCTACGCATCGAGTAGCATTAGAGTAGCAAACACTAGAGTGAACAACAATCACGAGACTGGAATAAAGCTTATTGAAGTGGCTAGCGGCATCATAGTGAACACCACAGTTGTTAACAACACAGCGGCTGGGGTAAGCCTCCATGACTCAAGGGGCATCACAGTAGTGAACTCTACACTAAGCAACAATGGGTGTGGAATAGACCTCAGCGGCTCAAGCGGGAGCAACATCGTGGCAAACAATATTGTGAGTAGTAACGCATGTGGGGTGCAGTTCTCAGGTTATTCAAGTGGCAACACCTTTTACAATAACTACTTTAAGAACACAATAAATGTTGCGTTTATCGAGAAAAACAGGCAAAATGCCTGGAACACCACTAAAACAGGGGGGAGGAACATTGTGGGTGGGCACATCATTGGGGGAAACTACTGGGGTAGCCACGAGGGGGCTGGCTTTAGCGATACCTGTGTTGATGGAGATGGCGATAGCATATGCGATGAGCCGTTCGTAATTGATGAGAGCAATGTGGACCACCTCCCGCTAAAAGCAGTCTTAGCATTAACCCCTACACCCACACAACCACTAAGCGCAATACCAACAGTAGTGCGCTACACAACAATTGCAGTAGTGGGGGTAATAATTGTAGTGATCATCGTAGCGGTGCTGATCTTGCTGCGAAGGAGTAGAGGGTAGCCCTTCTTTAAAATGCGAAGCGCGAAGTGCTTCAGCCATGGCCTAAGCCCAGCGCAGCAATGTGGTGCAATAGCCAAAGGTTTTTACTGCCTCTTAACGTGCATGAGTAGTCTGAGTAGCGCTACTTCAAGGCGAGTAGCGCTGTAGGGAGAATTTACTTTGTAATTGTTTGCTTCATCAGCTTCTCTAGCGCATCTAGAATGTACTTAGCTACGTTTGGGTAGTCCTTCTCTCCATACCCATTGAGCGTTGCCTCTAGGTATCTCTGCATAGCTGCCGCCGTTATGGGTGTGTTTAGCTTGTGCACCCTAGCGGACTCTATAAAGCACTGAAGGTCTTTAGCCGCTAGCTCAACTCTAAACCTTGGCGGCTGCTCTTCAACAGCTCTCCTAAGGTACCTCACAACTATTGGCTCCATCCAGCTGCCCTTGACAAGCTCTTCAAGGGTCTTGAAGTCCACTCCATAGAGCTTTAGAAATGGTAGGGTCTCTGAGAGAGTTGCTACTACAACCATGTTCAGCTGGTTTAAGGCGAGCTTCAGCGCCATTGCCTTGGGGACCCCTCCAACCACAATGACCCTCTGGGCAACAGCTGATAGAAGCCTCTTTACATTTTCACTCAGCTCCCCACTGCTTGCAACCATTGCTACCAGCCTACCCTCTAAAACCTCTGAAGCACTGCCCCAAACAGGTGCCTCGACATATCTACCACCACGCTCCTCAACAACTCGAGAAACCCTTAGTGATATAGCTGTGGAGACTGTCGACATGTTGACTACATCCCTACCCCTAACCTCGTCAGCAAGCCCCTGGGGTGTGAGGGTGACATCTATGAGAGCCTCGTCATCAGCAACAAAAAGCACAGTGACATCAGCTTCCCTACAACACTTACCAGGGGTGTCAGCAAAAGAAGTGCCAAGCTCTTCAGCAAGCCTACGAGCCTTGTCCAAGCTCCTGTTATAGACAATAACGTCAAGGCCTACGCTCCTTAGCCTGCGGGCAAGGGCAGAACCCATTAAGCCTAAGCCAACTGTGCATACCCTCATTAAATCACCTAAAACCCTAGACCCAGGCCCAGGGGTAAAAAGCTTTAGCTAGTGCAGTAGTGGTGTGCATGTGCAGTTCGCTTCGCACTTGACAAGCTTATACAGCGCTATGCGCTCTACTCTTTGGGGGTCTTTGTGAGGTTTAGTGGAAGAGTTGCTCTGGCCACAGGGGGTGCCATGGGTATTGAGAGGGAGATCGCGCTAAGCTTTGCTAAAGAGGGGGGCACTGCCATCCTCTACAACATTTCAGAGGAGGTATGCAGAGTGGCTAAAGAGGCTGAGGGCCTTAGCGCAAGAACCCTGGCTTGCAGGAGCGACGTTGGGAATAGGAATGAGGTTGAAGAGCGCGTCTCCAAAGCACTGCAGCTATTCGAGAAAATAGACACCCTCGTCAACAACGCTGGCATGCACCCCACTAAGCCCTTTATCGAAATGAGTAAAGAGGAGTGAGACAAGGTATTCAGAGTCAACGTCAAGGGGGTGTTCTACTTCACAAAAGCAGTCCTCCCCCAAATGATTAGAAACAGGTGGGGGAGGGCAATCAACATAGCGTCAATAGCGGGAGCAGCAGTGGGCTTTCCAAGACTAACACACTACTCAGCAACTAAAGCAGCCCTCGTGGGGTTCGCCAGGTCCCTAGCACCTAAAGTAGCGCAGTTCAACACAGCGATGAGCGCCGTAGCCCCTGGACCATTAGAGACCCCCGGGGACCATGAGGGGGTGCCAGCTGAGCAACTAAAGGTGGTTAGGAGGCTCATACCTGTGGGGAGAGTGGGCAAGCCCCAGGGTATGGCAGGCGTTGTCCTATTCCTTGCATCAGAAGAAGCAAGCTTCATAGCGGGGCAGCTAGTTGTAGCAGATGGTGGTTGCGTCACACAGTAACCCCTGACACCTTTTCCACTCTTGTAATCACTTCTCTGCGCGGCTATGGCGCACTAAGTGGTGCGCGCAAGCCCTTCCTCTAGCTAATGCTTATGTAATCTACGCACTTAGACGAACTTAGGCAATTAAGTGCTACTGCAAGTAGGGGTTTTGCAGAGCTGGTGCATAAGGTTATTGAAACGGCTATGCTAAATTGAAAAAGCTTTTGAGCTACAGGATAGAGTTTTTAGTGCTTTGCCCCTGCGCCTAGGGTGTGGGTGTAGGGCTGTGCTACGCATATCGAATTCAAAAGACTACTTTGTTAGAGATGGGGAGAAGTTCTTCTACTTAGCTGATACTGCTTGGAGTGCTTTCACCAATGCATCTCTGGATGACTGGAGGTACTACTTAGAGTACAGAGGGTCGCAGGGGTTCAATGCTATTCAAATAAACATCCTCCCCCAGCATGATAGGAGTGAGTCTGATCTACATCTAGAGCCATTTGAGGTCACCCCCTCTGGTGGATGGAGCTTCACTAAGGTGAGTGAAGCGTATTTTGATAGAGCGGAGAAAATGGTTGAAATGGCTGTTGAAAGTGGGTTTGTGCCAGCACTTGTAGTTCTATGGTGTAACTACGTTAGGGGTACATGGGGGTCAAGGCTAACCCCGTCAAAGATCATACCGCTAGAGCTCATCGAGAGCTATGTGGAGTACGTTGTCGAGAGGTTCAGTAAGTATAACCCTATATTTGTGGTGAGCGGGGACCCTAGTTTTGACACAGATGAGGCTGTACAATATTACCTCACAGCTCTAGAGGTTGTGAAGAAGAGGGCCCCTCACTGCCTAACCACCATGCACTTAGCTGGAGGCGTTGTTATACCAGAGCCCTTTGTGCACTCCCCTTACCTAGACTTCTACATGTACCAATCAAGCCACTGGAAAGATAAGCAGTTTCTAGCCTATGAACTTGCGCAGAGGTTCTATAGGTTGCCAGTCAAGAGGCCTATTGTCAATGGAGAGCCTTGCTACGAGGGCATGGGGTACGCTGAAGGGAGGTATGGGAGGTTTACAAGATTCGATGTTAGGAAAGCCGTTTGGCAAAGCCTTTTATCAGGTGCAAAAGCTGGTACAGCTTATGGTGCTCTAGGCATATGGAACTGGCATGTAGTTGGGAAGAGGTTCCCTGTAGAGCACTTCTGGAGCCCATCATACGACTGGAGAACAGCCCTAACGTTCCCTGGAGCACATGATGTGGCTTTCGCTAAGTGGCTATTTGAGAAGTACGACCTATTTGACATAGAGCCGGCTAACGATAGGCTTGTTAAAGAGGAGGGCAAAGACCCTAGGGAAGTAGAGGAGATAAGGGTCTCAACAGGCAGAGGGAAGGTAGTCATCTACACACCATACTACAACTACGCCATAAGGCTGCAGGTTGATGGGTCTTCGTATAGGTGGGAGGGCGTAGAGCTTGAATCAAGAAGGGTCTTCAGGCCAGGAGTGAAGGTAGAGAGAGGCTATACACTGATAAGGCTACCAGAGCTCGCTAGTAGTGACAGCGTAGTGATTGGTGTAGAGAAGTAGTGCTAGAGAGGAGTAGCTTTGCTACCTCGTGGTCAAGGCTTAGAAAAGTATACATGCGAGGAGCTGTAAGTAGTAGAGGAAGTGAGAGGAGTGGCACTCTTACACATTCGGCAGGTCATAGGGTTTTGGGAGGTGGCGTTTCTAATAGTATTGATTGTCCTCATACTTGTAATACCATCGAAATTGCCGCAGATACTGAGAGATCTTGGTAGGGCTATTAGGGAGTTTAGAAAGGCTTTGCAAGAGGCTGAGGAGGCTGCGTCTGAGGTTAAGAAGAGTTTGAGCCCTGAGGAGTCTAAGGAGGGAGAGGGGAAGGACATAAAGAAGAGTAGCTTTTCACAATTATTTCCATAGCAAAAGTCTCCAGAGCTCTAAGTGTAGAGCCCCTAATGCAATTGGTTGAGTGCTATGCTGGAGAGGTTTTCAAAAGAGCTTCTGGACGAGTCATGGAGTTTGCAAAGCCTCTAAGGAGGGTGACAATAATAACCATTATCACCATAGCGTTGATGCTGGTGCCAATTAACCTCACCCACGGCGACCCCATAGCATTTTACCTAATGAAGACAGTGTTGAGTAGCGTTATCCAAAGGCTGTCCCCCGTTTTAGGCATGGATGCTAGCAACACTTCTATAGTGTTGATTGCGGGTTCGCCTGTGGGGCCTGTGAGGGTATTGCTTTCTTCAGCACTATTCTTTGGCTTGCTTGTGAGCTCCCCAATCTCGCTATACCTATTCTAATACCTATTCTATAGGTACCTAAAGCCTGCGCTGTACCCCCATGAGAGCCTGGAGATGATATTGGCGGTAGCAAGGCAGGTGTTAATGTGTGTCGGAGATTGTTTCTCACATCTCTTGGTGTAGTAGCTATTAGCGTTAGTGTTGGCTATGTTCTTGGATCTATATCAAAACCTTTTGAAGTAAGTAGAGAGACTCTGACCACTACTGTCACTAAGTACAGCTACTCAGACAATTGAGCGTAGTGCAACAGTTACAAGCACTAGCACTGTTACGAGTACAGCAACAGTTACGACAACAGCTGCTGCGCCTAGGTTAAGGGGCTCAGTAGCCATAGTGAAGAGCTCGAGTAGTGCTGATGGCACTACAAGTGCGCTCAACCTCATTAGAAACGATGTTGCGGAGATTGTTAAAGGCCGTAGAAAGTTCCTAATCAAACCCAACTTCGTTACAGCTTACAATAGCCTCGCAGCCACCCCTCTCAAGACAGTTGAACCTATATTGGACTTTATCTACACTAGGTTCAATGTCTCTGAGGTTGTGATAGCTGAGACACCTGCTGTAGGCACTCTTGACGAAGCTCTTAGAAACTATGGCTATACAGCGCTTAGGCAAAAGTACAGCGGTGTTGAGTTTGTAGACCTCGATGAGTATGACCAGGAGATGTTCACCCTAAAGGATGTGTATGGCGATGAGTTTGAGGTGTACGTGTCTAAGATTCTCCTAGACAGAAGCTTTGTCAAGATATCTCCCTGTAGAGCAAAGACCCATGACGCTGTTGTAGTCACGCTGTCCATAAAGAACGTGGTTATGGGCGGCATAAAGAGTGCGTATAGAAGGAGAATGCACAGCGACTACCTAGCGATAAACTACAACATTGCAAAGCTAGCGGTCCACCTCATGCCTGATATAGGTGTTGTAGACGGTGTAGTGGCTATGGAGGGCAATGGGCCCATCTCGGGCTACCCAAAGAACTGGGGAGTTGTTTTTGCATCTACAAACCCAGTGAACCTCGACTCTGTAGTGGCGTATGCAATGGGGTTTAACCCAGGTGATGTAGGTTACCTCTACTTCTTATCTAAGTGGGGTTACGGAGAGGTGGATGTGAGTAGAGTGGATGTTGTTGGTGAAAGCATAGAATCTGTGAAAACCACCTTCAAACCCCAGTACAGCTACCGTCAGCAGCTGAGCTGGAAGCAAAGTTTAGATAAAGCTGGTTCACTAGAATAACACACTTCAGTACTCACACCGACACAGGCGATGGGCATCCCGCAGTGCAGAGCTATATGTAGATGCCGTGGTGTTGAGCGACTTTAAATAAGTGATTAAAAGCGTTTTAGCGTGCACTCGTTGGCGCAAAAGGCTTTCTAATAATGAAAAACATGATGCAGGCGCTTTCAATAGCTTGGCGTTGAAGTGCTGTTTAGCTACCTTCGCTAGCCACCTAGTTTTCCCAAGCTTTTTAAAGCTGTTTCTATGTAGAAAGGTATTGTTATGAGTATTGAGATGAGCTCTGGTATTGCAGCTCCCGGGGGCGTTTTGTAGCATAGGTGCAGCGCCCACGAGGCTATGGCCACCGCGAGGAGGGCTAGGGCGAGCACCCTCTTGACAAAAATCTTCGTAGTAATGCTGTAGATCACTAGGGCAACTGCTAGAGTGAAGAAGAACGCTGCGGAGACCCAGAAGTGTAGCCTTCCATACGCCTCGTCAAATACAGCCACGAGGATTAGTGTGCAACCTGCTAACCACATAGCAATAGCCAGGGCTCTGCTCACCCTAGCTATGAGCACAATAGCTGTTACAATTATAAGCACTCCTCCTAAGCTCAGCCCAAAGTTAAATATTGGAGCAGCACTACTCCTCGTTGCGTGCCCAAGGTCGCTCAAAGCATTGCTCACAATGTTGAACCAGGGGGAGAGCGCTACTGCTATTGCTATGCATAGCAGGGGTGTCACAACACTGGCTATGGGGATCACGAGCATGAGCTTTCTCAACAGGCCTCCCCAGGGGTGAGTAGCTAGCGATAAGCTGTTTAAAACTCTGCATTCAAGTGGTAAACACCTTGTCGCCTTCTCGAACACGCTTCAGCACACCAATACCAATTGAGCGCCCTCTCCCTCACTCTGAGGAGCGAAGCATTTAGCTGTGGGCATAGCCATGAACAGATCTTGGTGTAGGTATTTATAGGAAGAGTAAGGCATGTTATGAGGGGGATGTGTAGGGTCATCACAGCTCTCTTTACCACTGAGGAAACCTTGTAAACATACTCAAAGGCCTCTCTTAATAAGCTCACTACATTACCACTGCTATTAGGTGAAGCCCTTGCGCAAAGCTCTTTAGGGCGGGGAGGAGGTCAGGCGAATATCGTGGTAGTTGATGAAGAGTAGCCTCAGCACCTCTATAGCTCCTCATGAGTAGAGCTACTTTCTTGGTTATTGATGTTGATACTAGCAGAAAAGTTCGTTTTAGTACTTATAGGCGAGGAGCAATTTTAAAGAGCCTCTAGTTGTGGTGCTCTCAGCATGTCCATTGATAGAATAAGGCTTCGCTTTGCAAATTTAATGATCAATTTTATTGATAGGGAGAGGGCCTTGAGGCAGGTTATTGAGTGGGTTCAGAGAGTCCTTATACAGCCAGCATTTGCATTGGAACAAATGTAGGGCGTTTTGAAGAGTGGTAGAAGCTCCAGATGTAACCACAAGCATATTCACAATGTGGCACATCAACTATAGGCATTCTATACAGACTTTTAACAGCTGCCTTTGGCTAAGCTCTGCTCTTTACATGGTTCTTCATAGAGTGCAACAGACCCTAGGTATTGCACTTCTCGATCTCTAGAAGAGGCTTTCAGCTCTCACGTGCTTTTCTTAGCGAGTTCTTTAAGTAACGTCTTTACATTTAGCGTTTCTGGAAACCTTAGCAGTTCCTGATCTTCTGTAACGAGTTTTAATTGGTTTTTTCTAGCTGTGTATAGGTATGCAGAGTCGTAGAATGTGAGGTTGTTCTCTATAGCTATTCTCAAAA
>CAZMQK010000026.1:0-16579 GCA_964568685.1 uncultured Ignisphaera sp. | reverse complement strand
CCACAGGGAAGCTACCAATAGGCTCACCAACGCTGTACTCACCATCTGAGTTGCTATCTATGTAGGAAAGAGCGCTTGTGTAAGCCAAGGGCTTCACATCAACCCCTTCGACGCGCCCCAGCACCTGTATTGAGTATGGAGAGTCTAGTAAGAGGGTTGTGTTTAGAGAAGCAGTGCTTACAAGCACAAGGCTCGATTCATTAACACTGAAGACAGGGTCTACAACACTCCCCAGGTGAGAAACAGCTACACCCAGGTGCTCAAAGAGCTGCTTTGTAGCGCTTTCAGAGCCATAGAAGACGACAACCCCTCCTCTCCTCGCGAACTCCACGACCTGCTCTAGCTCATCATAACCCAGGGGCTCCTCTCTAGCAACTACTAGCAGCGCTTTACCCGGCTCCACACCTTGAAGATCGCGCAGTGTTAAGAGCCATGCGGAGCCCCTCTTAGCTAGCTTGAGGTGCCCTAGCCTTGCACCATCTAGAGCGTAGTAGTTGTGGCTCACAGGCAAAATCACGGGGAGAGCTACGGCTATCAAAGCACTTGTAGCGACAATGTATACGAGCACTAGCCTAGTGCTCCTCCTTAGCAACACTCTCATAAAGCCTCTTAGCCTCTTCAGGCCTGGGTTTCTCATGCGAGTACATATCTTTCTCAGCTAGTAGTAGAAACTGCCACAGCACCTTCCTATTCCACGCACTCTTAATAGCTGAGAGAACAGCAGTACTGTAATGCTCTCTAAGCGTCTCGCTACTGGAGGGAAGCCTAGTAAACCTGTTGACGAGCCTGTAGTAGAGCTGAGCTACGCGCGAGCCAAGGCCAAGTACGTAGGGCTTCAGAAGGTTTCTAAGCACATCAGGTATGGACTCAGCGACACCCCTAGCACCCTTAGGAGCGCCGCTCATGGCGAGGAGTAGGGTGAACATCTTCTCCCTACCCTGGAGCAGTATAGTGGTAGCAAGCCCGCCAATTACAACAGCTGTTGTCAGTGCCAAGTTCACAACAGTAGGTGAGCATGTGTAGGAGTACGTGTCGTAGACCATCAGCGGGTCCTCGACATCAACCACTATGCTTGCAAGCGATAGTGGGAGCAGACCTCTGTAGACATGCAGAAGCGTGGTGTTGAGTGGCGAGAGCTCTGCTAATGCCGCTAGCCTGCCGTTGACATAGACCCTAGCGCTCAGCACCCTATCAACGTGGTTGATTATGAGGAGCTGGGCACCCCCATCCCATGAAATGTACAGTGGCAGCGCCTTGACCTCGACACTTGGGTGCCTGGGCTTAACAACAATTGGCTTCTCGAAGCAGTGGGGAAGGGTCTTCTCAGTTGCGTTTACACAGAGTCTGAGTGTGTTTAGACCAGCGCTAAAGTACAGCTTCTCGACAAGCAACATGAAGATTGTCGGGGTGCTACTGATAGTGATGTTAGCAACGGCATTCACACTAGTAGCATTCTCGACCACTAGAACACCGCTAAGCACACCGCTCTCGCTATAGAGAGTGATGTTCAGCACATCGCCTCTGGTTACAGTAGAGGAGCACTCCATGACCACCCTGGGGTAGGTGTACTTAACGCTCGCAAATCTGTACACCCTGAAGTCTCTACCTGAGCAGGAGACCCTTATAACGAGGCTCATTTTCTCAACACCGCTCTTCACATAGTCTTTAACAGCGTAAGCGGGGGGAGCTCTAAGCACAGCTACACACTCTAACCCAGTGCACCTAAACTCCCCGCTATCGAGAACAGCACCTGCATAGGTTAGAGCAGCTGACCTCGGGGCACAGGTTTCATTAACAACCTCCACTCGTATAGCTATGGCCTCCCCAGGCTCGTAAACCCTATCATCAATGCGCACCACCACGTGCTGATAGCCAGTGGAGTACTGTTTTACCATATCCTCAAGCCTGTCCCTCAGCTCTCGCAAGTGTAGCTCAGCCCTAGCCCTGATTACGTACGCTACCTCAGGGTCTTTGCAACAGCTGTGCAGCTTCTTAATGTACTCAGACACGACGCCAACGCCTTGGTGAAGCTCGTAGAGCTTCTGAACAGCACTACTGTTACCAACACCCTGCCCCACAGTGGTGTAGTAGCTCAGCAGAACCCTGTAGGACCTTGTGTGAAGATCTGAAAGAGCTGGGGCCACGGGGGTTTTCAGCATTGCATAGGCTATTTGCTCACCCTCAGGGAGCCCCCTAACAGCATAGCTAACAGCTTTTTCAAGTACTGCTAACAGGTATGTGCAGTCAGCCACTGGCTGAGGCGAGGGCTGGGCGCTCACACCCATGGCTAGGGGTGGGAGCACAACTAGCACTAGCATAGCTACGCACTTGTTCACGGTGCTAGCACCTCATACACTCTGTAAGCCACTATCGCGATGAAGAGTGCAAAGAGTGCTACGTTAAGCACTCTCACAATGCTTGATAATGTGCTTGGCCTGACAACTGCATAGGACACGTAGTAGGATAGGATGTTTAGAGAGACGTAGACGTCAACCCTCTGCTCCTTCAGCAGGTACAGTGCTACAGCTGAGAGAACATTCATTAGTGTGTAGACCAGTATCAATAGGCTTACCCTACTCCGCAACTCCTCTCAACCCTTGCTATAAGCAGTAGCCCCTCAGGCGCATAGCTTCGCTGAACAACTCTCACACACTCAGCTGGAGTTGCCTGGGCTAGTGTTGAGAGCACTAGCACTGTGTAGGGGTCTACGGGGTATCTCGTGAAGTCCTTTAGAAACTCCGCTAAGCCAGTAATGTAGACTCTGTAGGACTCTCCCTCAACATCGACTCTCACACTTCTACACAGAGCAAACTCTTCAACAAGTAGCGATCTGAGCACCCTCTCAAGAGGCTCACCAGCTGTTGAACTGCTCAAAGCCTCTGCACCACCCCCTGCACCCGGCAGCTCAATGGGTATGGCTAGGTATGGCGATCCGCTGGCAAAGCCCAGCCCAGGGTCGACCTTTGTTGGGCAGGGGGCCTTAGAGTACACAAGCAGTAGCTCTGCTCCTCTCTTAGCAATGCAGATAGTTGACTCTAGCAAGTCGAGGTCTTCAAGAGCACTTGACGCAGCATTTACAAGTGTTTTAGAGTAGCTTAGTAGAGATGCTGTTGCAGGGTCTTGGGGAACCCTGCTGTACGCCGCTATAACCCCCCCGGCTAGGCCAAGAGAAGCCGCTATGCCAACTAGCCCGCTGTCCCCAGTGAAGAACCCGTAGAGGGAGAGAAGAATAGAGATAATAACAATGTTTAGCCCTAGGAATAGCAGGCTTGTGTTCACAGCAACCACACCACCACAGGCCTTAGGGCTATGTCTAAGAGGTGTACTGACTTAGCGTAGAGAGGTTTCCCAAAGGCTAGGGCAAGGTTTCTCACTACGTGAAGGAGGAGTATGGGAGCTAGTGTGGCAATCCTAAAGCCTAGTAGAGGCTGTGAGTAAAGCACTGCAAATGCTAGTAAGCACATTGCCAAGCCCGCGAAGCGCCTTTTCTCAGCCGAGATTATGATGGCTGATGAAATTGCGTCTATTATTGCTGAAGCCACGCATATTAGAGGGTTTGGCAAGCCAATGTAGATCCCCAGAATCACACTTGCTAGTACAGTAGCAGGGGTTAGGGTAGTGAGAATACTGTGTGTGCTGTAGCTATAGAGGTGCTGTGTGAGGACCACAACTATGAAGGCGAAGAATATGATCGCCATGCCTACGACGAGACTGGAGAAGGGTGAGAGCAGGGGGTTGTAGAAGACTAGGGTGAGTAGAGCAAAGCTAAGAGTATAAACACTGTAAACAGATGCCAGCGTCATGTAGCCAGCGCGCCTCATAGCTATTGAAGTGTTTAGCACGGCTAGAGAAAGAATAGCCACAAGCACGTAGATAGCCACACCACTTTGAAACCTCAGTGCAAGGCTTCCTGCCGCAAGCACTCCATACACAAGCAGCCCCGCATAGCTACTCAAATGCTGAAGCACTTTTGACATTCTAATCCTCTTCAACTGCACCCTAGTGGCTAAACCGCTTAGCTTTACTACGAGGTATAAATGCTTTTTCGAAGCATTGCGGTGCTACACAGTCTCTGCAACTCGCCACCTCAGCCCCTCCTAGCCTTAAACCTGTGGCTCCACACCAAAACCACTACAGCATATAATGCGAACGCCAACAGCGTTAGTGTTGTTCCAAGAGCAAAAGCGCTTGTCATTAAACCACCACTAGAATCTGGTTTGCCGCCCTTCTGCCCCTTAACAAGTGAAACTAGTGTAGCTCTAAGGTAATCTGTTTGGAGGTAGGGGTTTTCACCTGCGAGAATAGAGACCCTTGTGTAGAGGTTAAACACACTACTGCCAGTCCTAACAGTGGTTGGGGTCAGGGCGTATGCTAGTACCCCTCTCCAACCATCTTTCTCAAGCAGTATGTATGTAAGCTTAGTGTTGTTAACTATTTCCACCCACGAGGCTCTGATAAAATAGCCTTGTAGTGTTAAGCATAACTGCCATGTGTGTAGCCTTGCGGGAGTGTCAACAATTTCTACGTACCCTAAAAACATGCTGCCATCTATCTCGATATTCACTCTGTAGACTGCGAGCGCTCCTAAAACCCTTGCCAAGTATGGGTCGCTGTGCTTACTGGTGAGAGCTATGCTACCTGTTGATAGATACTTGTCTGGGTTGCTGAGGTAGTCTGAGACATCTTCAACTTCTATCACAGCACCACTAGCAACACCCATACCCTCAGCTGAGATGCTCACTAGCGCTAAGCTCATGACGCCCGTGAAGAGTATTGCTATGAGGAATACTCCTGCAACATACCCCCACGTAGCCTCAGGGGGAAGAGGCTTTGCTGCAATTCTTGAGAAAACCTTTTTAAACCTGCAGCACTTCTTCACAACCGAGAAGGCTACTAGTGTAGAGAGTGCAGAGTACGCTATAGAGGGTGTGTAGTGAAACAGTGCATAGGCTTGCTCTACACCAACTCTCATAGCGGTGTAGACTACTATTAGAACCCTGGTCAAGTTCCCGAGAAGCCCTATGGCGAGGGCTGAGGCCATTGATACTAGCGCCACGGCCACCCTCTTCAACAGCTTATCCTCACTGAAGGTCACCATGTACAGCAGCACGGGTAGAGCAGCAATGATAGAACTTGCTGTAACTATACCAGTGCACGCAGCTTCAACACTTAGCTGAGCCACTTCACCACTAGCAGATACAACCTCTAGTCGCGTAAACCCCGGGGCTTCAACAACTCTAGCACCTGTTAGAAGACCTGCTAGCCTACCGACGTACCTTGATATAACTGGTGTGAGCCTGTCTAAAAACCCTGCTGGAAGAGGTGCGAGTAGAAATGGTGTTAAGAGAGGTATTGCTTCACTAAGCGAGTGGGGCTCGTAGACCAGCAGTATGAGCGTTATGAAGAGGAGTGCAAAGCTCAACCCCAGTAGCTGAACCTTGTGCTCAAGGTCAAAGCTAGAGAGTGTGTAGAGCGCTAGGGATAGGAGTGCTGTGAGTGTAGAGAAGAGTATTTTACTAAGTCTAACACCATATGAAAACCCGGTGTAGCGCACAGACATGTAGATGACTGTGAAGAGTGAGAAGAGTGAGACTAGCAAGTAGCTATACTCTTCACTACTCACAAGCCTTGTGATAGCCTCGAAGAACTCTCTATAAGCAGTCTCAGCTAGAAACCCTAGTAGTAGGGCGACGAGGGTGAAGCTGAGCACTAGCTTAAACATGTAATCCCTATGCGCAAGCTCTGACTGCAAAGCATAGGCACCTGGGCCAGTATACCCATTGTGGTGAGCACGCGTGTTAGCTCTATATACAGCACACTCTATTTATACTCATATAAAGTGCAACAGCGCTTTTAATTAAGGTGCTTGTGCAGCGGGCTTAGCCCTTTGCATAGCTCTGCGCTTCTACTTTGGGACTGGGACTGTCTTCAAAGCCTCTTCAACAATGCTCTCGGGTGTTACATCCTCTAACTCAAACTCCTCTTTCAACTTAATTCTGTGGATCACAACTGGGGTGAAAGTGCTCTTCACATCATCTGGTATCACGTAGTCTCTGCCATCCATTAGCGCTAAGACTCTGCTCACTCCAAGCAGGTGTACTGTTGCTCTATGTGAGGGGCCGTAGGCTACTGCTTGGTGATGCCTCACGTAGTTTACTAGTCTAACTATGTAGTCCACTACGTGGTCACTAACATGGATGACCTCAGGTATCTTTCTTGAGACAGCCTCTACTCTCTGAGGGGTTGTCACTTGCTCTACTGGGACTGATAGTATGTAGTCTGCTCTTCTAACAACCTCCACCTCCTCCTCAGGCGGGTTGTAGTGACTCGAGGCTGAGACGGCAAACCTATCTGCAAGAGTCTCCATAATCTCGTAAGCCCCCTTAGCATGCCTATAGGGTATCTGCGTGGCTATCACCATGAAGGGCTTTGGCAACCTGTACGTGACACCATCTACCGTGACCTGCATTTCCTGCATAGCCTCTAGCAAAGCCGCTTGGGTTCTAGTTGGAGTCCTGTTGAGCTCGTCAAAAAGAAGAATATTTGTGAAAACAGGGCCCTCAACAAAAACCCTCTCACCAGTCACCCTATAGACGTGAAAGCCTAGGATATCACTTGGCAGAATATCTGGGTGCCCCTGGACACGCCTATAGACACCAGCCATAGCCTTAGCAAGAGCCTTAGCAAGCAGAGTCTTCCCAGTCCCCGGAAAACCCTCAATGAGCACGTGACCCCCGCTATAAAGGGCAGCTACGCACAGCTTAACCAAATCCTGCTTACCCACATAAACCTTGGATATCGTTGAAACAACCTCTCTAACCTCCCTCGAAATATCGTCAAAATCAAGCCTAGGCACCTCAACCACAGAAAAACACCACAAACCACAAGAAGCTACTAGGGGAAACACTAGGTATATAAGTGTGAACACCTCAAGCAAATTCAACAACTAACTGCACAACGCTTTGCCTCTTGTAACTGTTTTGGATTTCACGCAGGTTCATGTTCTATGTGAGCGGCTTACTCCTCTACTGTGTGGAGCGTCTATAAGCTCCAAAGCACCTAGGGGTAGGCGGAGCGGAGGGTGCTCAAGATGTGGGGGTCTAGGGGGGTGCCCCCGAGCGCCTCTAAGCCCAGTGAGAGCCCAAGCTGGGTGCAGGGAAAACAAGATGAGATAATGAAACACATCAACTCATATAAACTTGTATAAGAGCTGAACCCCACATCCACATAGCCGCTCTTAAAGCTAGAGTAGCTATATGCAAAGAGCTTTCAAAGACATAAAGTATATATGCACCTTCTATCTCTAATTTTTTTAAGCAGTTTATACATTAAGAAAAGTGTTGGGGTGCGCTATGCACAGCCACAGCGCGGCTTACACCATCACACTATATATGCTATTACTACTCACCTTTAGTGCCGTTGGTATAAGTGTTCAAGCTAGTTATGGAGGTGATGTACCCACACCAAGCGGGGCAACTCTCTACAGCGTCTGCGGAGATGCGTCAAGAGGGCTGCTCTTCTCAGTTGGCACTGACGGCACAAATGGCTTGGTATATAGAATCATAGACTTGACTAGTAGTGGCTACGAACTATTTGTGCAACAGAGCCCCTCCATACATGGCAAAAAATACATTAGCCTCAGGTTTTATGCTTGTAAAATTATGGATGACTACCTCTTCGTAGTTGGAGAAGCTCAGCGTAGTGCAACAGACTGGCGTGGCTCTATCATAGTGTACAGTATAAGTACAAAGAATAGTGTAGCATCGAGAACCTATGACATTCGTAGAGTGTCTGAGCGCTTTATAGATGTTGAGGTTAGGAAGGTGGGTGATACTTACTATATCTACGCTCTTCTAATCACAACTGGAGAAACTGACAATGTTAGGCTTGCTTACACATCTTTCTCAGGTGCAAGCCTTGAAACCATAAATTCTGATGTTGTTGGGACTGGCAGTGGCTATGGTATATCTGTGTATGGTGGTTATCTAGGTGTTTTGTGGAGAGGCTCTTCTAATAATTTGTACTTGAGTGTGTATAGTGTTTTGAGTGGGGAGCCCGATTCTCCAACTCATGTTGTGGTTCTTCAGAACTTTAATGGTGTGTGGGCTTCTGCTACAAGCTATAGTGAAGGTTTTCTCATTGCTGCTGAAAGCAGTTTTTACAAAGTCTACTTCAATGGCTCACTATGGGTTGCTGAAACCCTAGCTACAAACGCTTTTAGTGGCACTCCCTACGCTGTGCTTGTAGCCGAGAAGAACAGTACAGTAGCTGCATACACACTTAGCCAGGTGGAGTCAAGCACATACATAACAGCTATTGACCTCACTAAAAAGACTATTGCATATATAGACATCATAGCCCAAGCACAACTAAGCAACTATGGCGACGCAACCACCACCTGGGTAGACTCAAATAATAAAATTGTCTCTTCTGAAACCCCTAGTGCTAGACCCATTATGCTGTGTGGAGCTATAGACAGCTTGGTGTACTACGACTTAACACGTGGTGGGAGCTTTCCATACCCAGTGCCTGAACCGTGGCTCGCAAGCCTAGCAGTAATCATAGTGACAACAGTTTTCATAGTGGTAATCCTTGGGAGAGGCTTTAGATCCTCTTTACCCATGAGCTTTGCTAGCTGATTTATTGTCACAGGCTTCTCCAGTCGCCTTTGTTGCTGAGTAAGGCGACTTTGGTTCTACGGGGTGGTTCTCTGCTATGGGTAGCTTCACAGACTCTCCATAGACAGCACATGTAGATGTAGAGGCCGGCACACTAACCCATTCACAAGCCTTTGCGACATTGTACGTGCCCTTAGCATCAACATCGAAGTAGAGGTCAGGCTTCTCAACAGATTTAGCAACATCTGTAAAAGGTAGCGAGGTGAGCATCAGCCTCCCTAACAGCCTTCTCGACAACACCATAGCTCTTAATATCGCCAACAACAAGTTCTACAGAGTTCAAAGCGCCGTCAAGGTTCTCAAGAGAGCCAGTTGAAAGTTTGTCCAAGACCCTCGCAACATGCCCTGCCCTAACCAAAGCCCTGGCGAAGTGGCTACCAATAAAACCAGCCAGCACCCCCAGCAACCAAAACCCTTAAGCTCTCTACAACTGCAAACCCCAGCTTTCAGCATATAACTACCTGTATAAACTCTTTTATGTACCTGCCTAGCGTTAGCTAACCTCCTCTCTACTTAGAGGAACTGGAGATATAGTTCTATGCACCTCCAAAAGATGTGGCTAACACTGTTGTAGAGCACCTCAAGAAGCGCTGCTAGGGGGTGCATAGAGAGGCTAGAGTGGGACTATAGCACTGCAAATAACATCTACTCCAAGCTCCTGAGCCCTCCTCCAAGCATCTTCACTAATACTCACAGCCATGAGCACTGGCTTATCTGCCTTCCTGCCAATTATCTTCTCAACGATTTGCGCCATGTTGTAGAAGTGCTCAACATCTTCATAAAAAGCGTAGGCCTTTACCTCAATAAGGTAGAGCTTCTCATCATGTATGTACACACCCATTTCTATTCTAGAGCCTTTCTTATAGAGCCTTCCATCGCGATCTACATACTCAAATCTCTCAACCCTGCCAGACACAATACCCCTCTCCTCAAGAACCTCCCTAAAAGTCTCTAAAACCATCCTCTCAAAATCCCTACCCCACCTACCACTAAACCTATGGAAAGCTACCTGCAATCCAGCTACAGTTTTAGACAGTTCATATAACCTCTTACTATGTTCAAGAAGCGCTTTCTCAATAGCTTCAAACCTCTTGTAGGCACCCTCCCAACGTTTTTCATTTTCTTCCCACCTCTTCTCATTCTCCTCCAACCTACGCCAATTCTCTTCTCAGCGCTTATTGTTCTCATCCCACCTCCTCTCCTGTACTTCAGTAAACTTCTGAAAGTCTTCTCTAAGCCTCTTCAACTCACTCAAAATAGTGTCGAGGCCGAGAAGACCAGCAACAGCAAGCCTAAGCTCCTCATCAACTTTCAAAAGCTTTAGAAACCTCTTCTTAAGCTCAGCACCAGCATTAACAGCTACGCTGCAGATCCCTATAGCAGTGTACTCCAATATGGAGTGCTAGTTCTTAGCGAAATTTAAAGTTTACTACATGGCATTAATTTAGCGATGTGCCCATCTTTCTCGCTGCGGACGCGGTTCCTTGAGCTGCTCAGCACCTTTTCTTCAGCACTCCATTTTCCAGTACAAACTCTTCATCAACTTCTAGTGGTGTGTAGAGATCTGTTGTCGTTATTAGAGTAGCTACACTGTTGCGCTTTGCCAACTGGTTTAAGTACTCTAGCACAACCTTCATAGTCTCGTCGTCTAGGTGCGCAAAAGGCTCATCAGCAACGACAACCGTGGGCTTCTTAACCAAGGCTCTTGCGATGACAACTCTCTGCCTCTCACCACCACTCAACTCATTTGGATACCTAAAGAGCTTCTCCTCTATACCTAGGAGTGAGGATAGCTCACGCACTCTCTCAATGCGCTCTCTCTTTGGGACTCCTAGCATCTTTAGCGGGAGTTCAATGTTTTCAAAAGCTGTTATGTTTGGCACTAGCTTACACAATTGATCTACGTAGCCAATGTACCTAAGCCTCAGATTGGCTAGAGCATCCCACGTTAAGCTATTTACTCTCCTACCTAAGAAGACCACATCACCTTTGTCAGGCTTTAGGAGAAGCGCCACTATCTTAGCCAAGGTTGTTTTCCCAACACCGCTCCTCCCACGAACAGCAACTACTTTGCCAAAGCCCACCTCCAGGTCAACGCCATTCAGAACAGCGTCTCCGCCAACAGCTTTGGAAACAGCTCTTAGAGCTACTGCAATGCTGTTCATTGCCTCACCCAAAAGCCAGTTATATACATGTTGTCATACACTTTGCCAAGCTTATTAACAACGCTACTCACATTACCCACCCTCTGTATTGTTAGAGACACCACAAAGCCCTTGTCGTAGTTATCCCTATGCAGTACGACAACAGCATCCCCACAGCCCTTAAACCCCCTGCTCAGTGCTACTAATAGTGATGAGGAGTCGACCCTCTTGTACATAAAGTAGAAGACTTTTGAATCCCCGAGCACACTCCCATTGAACAAGGCCTCGATGCGGCTCATGCCAACGACATCACCTCCCCTGTAAGCCCAGTAGAACATAGTCTTGTCTAAGCCAAAGACAATTCTCGCCACTGCTACAACACCACACACAGCTGTCATGAGGACGAGCGCTAAGGCTATGCACTTTGCAACCCTACCCCTGTAAGTGTACGCAATTAGCATTGAATTCATTATTGGGAGGTAGTTCAGCACTCTGTGTAGTGCTGTTGCAAGCTCTGGCTTGGCTACGTAGATGAAGAGGAGGTTTACTGACATGAACAGCGCTATTCCTAAGACAAAGAGCCTCACCTTATCTACAGCACTTGGGAGAAAGCATAGAAGTACTAGTGGTGCTGACACTGCTACTATGTGTATAGCTATATCATCTATGCTGTAGGTCACGCCATAGACTAGGGAGTGTAGTGAGACAAAGGCTGTTGCTGCCAATGCCGCGAGGACTGCTGAGATGGATACAGCCCTCTTCACACTAACTTGCTTAGCTAAGTAGTAGCTTGTGTAGATAAACACAGCGTAGAGTGTGTATGAGAGTAAGTCGCTAATGCTAATCACGCTCACCACCCTAGCCTGGCCATAGAGGAGGTGGTAGAGAGTGAATATCGGTAGAGCAATGAGCACTAGGGCTAGCTGCTTAGCCAAAGCCCCCCTCTCCACAGCCCTTAGCTCACCGACTATAGCACTTATTGTTGATGTAGCGAGCATGCCTATAGACATCCCTATGAGCATTACAGATGCTAGGTGATGCGATGTTGAGAGGGCTAGGGACAGAATAGTGACTGTGACTATGTACCTCCAGTCAAATTCTCTTTTCGCTAACTGCAGGACAATTGAGAAGAGTATTGGGTAAGCGTAGACCTCTTTAAGAGTTGTTGAAGTGAATATGAGTAGGGGTGGGGCTGCAACATAGTATAGAACAGCAGCTAGCGCAGCCTTTCTGTTGCTAGCAAAGCTGAGGACGCAGTATAGAAGAGCAACGCTAGCAACAGCAATCGCAACTGTGTACAAAAAGCTGTAGACATGCTCAACACTAATACCAGTAATAACACACGCAATAGATGTTGAGAGTATCACAGCTGGCCACCTATTGTTATAGCCATCAAACTGAGTGTCGTTCCAAATCCTAGCGCTAGGATCTTCAACCACAACCCTTGTCAGCCTTATTAATGGCCAGACATCTGTTGAGAAGGGGTTGTTAAATGCTATGGCTGGCGCTAGCCTAGCTACTACTGCAAACACTATTACGAGAACTAGGAAGAGGCTTTCCCTACTGCTCATCTATTCTCACCATTGCTAGCCCAGTTAATGTGAATAAAGTTGCTGGTACTGGTAAAAACCAAGCGTCTTTCTCGGCAATGCACAGCCTCGCTTCGTGCCCAAGAAGCTCAATGGCTGCAAGGCTGAACAGGGCTTTGGCTAGCGCTAAAGCGGTTGCAAAGGAGGCTAGAGAGCATAGAATTGCTACTAGGGCTAAAAACATCTTCACCTTCTTTACCGATACGCCGAGCTCATATGCTATGAGGATGTTGCCCAGGTTTAGTGTCGCCATGGCCTGCCCAGCTATGTACAGCCCTAGGGAGAGCACTATCGATGTTGACACTAGCACTAGGGTGAGGGTCTCTCTAGGTAGGCCAAGCCTTGAGAGTAGCATTGATGAGAAATCGTTGTATGCTCTGAGCTCCACCCTCTTCCCCACATACCTCAGGGACAGTATCACTCTCTCAGCTAGCGAAACCTTCTCTACATCTACTTCAAACCTCTTAGCCAACTCTAAGTAGCTCTGCCTAGAGCTCAGAAATATTATTGCTATTGACACCTGGCCCCTTGACAAACCCCTGAAGGCCTGCCCAACTCCTAGGGGGACTATGAGCTCGTTGTCGTAGGGCTTACCAGCGCTTATCACACCAGCTACTCTAAGTGTGAAGGGCGTTCGAGTGAATGGCGAGTAGAGAGCGATACTATCACCAGCACTAACACTGAGCTTCTTAGCTAAGTTGAGCCCAACCCAAGCGCAGTAGAAGCAGTTATCGTCTACATCACTACCCTCAGCAACACTATACTCGACTAGCTCTCTAAGTGTAGAAGAGTTTAGCGCTCTAACAACAACAGCCCTGCCATCAACATAGCCAATTGTTATAACCTCATAAACAGTTTTCTCAACACCAGGCAAACCCCTTACAGTGTCCTCAATACTACTGATGCTGACAACTGATGTAAATGGCGATAAGGCGTAGCTCGACACAACAAAAACAAACCTGCTTTGCGGTGCATTGGCGCCCACTACACTCTCATAGAAGCTGTACATAGTTGTGACAAGCCCTGTGAAAAACATGAGGAGGAGGTATATGGCCAGCAGCGTTGCTAGTGATAAAGCAATGCTCTTAGGGCTGATAATCCTAATCAGCGGTGCTAACCTCATTGAAAACCACCATAGAGCCTCTTCGCTGATACAGCTGATGCTATTGCACAGAGGGTAGCATATAATGCAGAGGTGGTTATAACTAGCTCCCCTACAGCAACAGGTTTAAATGGCATTACAATGCCGAAGAACTGCAGTAGCCATAAACTAGTGTGAACTGCTATAACACCTAGTGCTATACCGTATAGAGCAAAGATCGCTGATAGTGCGGAGAATAAGATCAGAGAGTATGTAAAGATAGCTCTACCTGAAGCCCCAGCGCCCTTAAGAACGTCAATTGCATCTCTATAGCCATTCAGCACTCTGTTAATCGATAGGTAGAGTATTGGTGTGTAAGCCGCTATAGAGATGAGTGCTAGTAGTCTAGTTATCGATGAGACGTCTCTGCTCAAGCTATTTAAAATGTCTGTGGCAGCTACGTTGCCTTCCCTTCTAGAGAAGTACAGGGGCTTTGAATAGCTAAGAAGGTCGCTACTATTTGTTACTGCAATATAGTTTGCATACCCCTCACCTCTGTGAATTGCTGTAATAGTTGAATTAAAGCAGCGACTCTCTACACATATTAAAACAGTTGAATTCACATCAACCCTAAGCCTACTCGCTATCTCCACACCTATAGAGAGAGCGCCTTTGCCCCTAGGCTTAACGCTCTTAACAACTCTAGCATTAGCTAGGTCTGCATAGGCGTTAAAGTCTCTTACCACATGTATTTGAATCCCAACCCTCTGACCGCTAAAGACAAGTGCTGCCTCTACAACCCCTACTTCAAGACCGCTGTCTGAGACCACTACTGAAGTACTTTGAAGGGTTATGTCCTTCAAGAGCTGCACTTGTTGCTGTGATGCTGACAGCGCTAGTGCTATGGATGTTACTAGCGCTATTGGTATCGATATGGAGAGAACTAGTACAGATGTTTGCTTTCCCCTAGCAAACACTATGAAGAGTGTTTTGAGAACGCCAAGGTGCTTTACCTCCATGTTGCACCAATCTACTGGTCTTAGTCAAACCTAAAATGTTTTATTAGGCTCTGCACGCCTTTATCTCTTTATACGATACAACCCCTATTACTATTGCAAAGACTGTTAGAGTCACCATGTATGCTAGAGTGGCCCACAGGTGTATTGGTGGGCTCCACAGGTAGAAAGGCGATGGAAAGGCCCACGCAGTTAACCTTTCTCTAGCTGTGTAAATCAGTATGTTAAACCATATGAAGCTCGCTATGAGTGTGAGTATGTAGATCTCAACAGTCATGGAAATCCATAGAATGGAGTGCAGGCACCTCTTTCCTGTGGCAAGTGGGTGCTCTATTCTCGGTAGAGCTGTTCTAGAAACGAAAACTGCTATGGCTAAGAACGCTGCGATGTTGGTCACAATGTACAGTGCGTCACCCCATACGAGAAAATTGTGTGTAAGTGAATCTGGGCTCAGCTTGTCCTTGACGCTAACATTAGCTCTGAAAATCTCGTACCAAACCCAGTTAGCTAGTAAGAGAGTGTGGTAGAGCACTGTAGCCAGTATGAGGCCTTTGCTACTTAAGCTAAGCGACTTTGCTAAAATGCGGACAAAGACTAGTATTGTAGCAAAGGAGGAGAATGTTATGACAGTTATGACGAGGTCAACCCAGAACCACGAAGGGGCATGGAAAATGTACAGCATTGAGGGCACAGGCACCTCTACATGTCGCTTCCAGTCGACATTGAGTTTGTATACCTCCCACCACCAAACACAGGACGAGACTATGAGCATGTGAGCAAGAAGCGTAGCCACAACAGCCACGTATATGAGCCTTAGAATGCCACTGCTCAAAGCCATTGCACAGCGCCTACACTAAGAGCAAGCAGCTTTAAAGGCGTAAAGAGTAGCCCTAACTAGGCGACTAAGAAGCTACATCAGCACCACATTGCGACACTTTATGGAGAGCCGTGCCATAGCTCTCCCAACTAGCGACAACAGCTAGGCTAATTATCACCACACCTTTGCTTAGAATTTTGGAAAATGCTTTGCAGAGAGTAGTATCTTACAGAAAAATCTGTTGAGCTAAGTCAGACCCCCTTTAAGCCCTGACGGCAGCTCTGTGCTACTCATTGGTATAGGATATGGTTAAGTTTTTAAGATCTAGTGTAGCTACAGCTTTTGATAAAAGGGTTTGAGATTTTGAGAAATGATGGTGCGAAGTACCTCGTTGTTATACCAACGCTTAACGAGGTTAAGGCAATTGGGCTTGTGCTAGACGAGGTGCTGAGCCTCGGCATTCCCAGGGATAGTGTTGTAGTTGTTGATGGGGGTTCTACTGACGGGACTAGGGAGGTTGTTGCTCTGAGGGGGGTGAGGCTTGTTGACCAGGAGGGTAAAGGTAAGGTTGGTGCCATTAAGACTGCCGCTAGGCTTGCTGATGGCGTGGACTACGTTGTCTTTCTAGATGGTGACTACACGTATCCTGCAAAGTACATACCCAAGCTTGTTGAGGTAGCGCGTAGCAATGGGTATGACCTTGTGATAGGGGCTAGGAAGAGTGTTGAGCATGGTGCTCAGAGTCTTTTGTATAAGCTCGGCAACAAGGTCTTGACTAACACGTTTAACCTCCTGTTTGGTACGAGGCTTTCTGATGTGCTAAGCGGTATGTATGCAGTGAGAGCAGATGTGCTGAGAGAGCTTGGCTTTGAGTCCAGGGGCTTTGGCATAGAGTCTGAGATAGTAACTCACGCAGTTTCCCAGGGGTACAAAGTGCATGAGGTTCCCATAGAGTATAGGAGGAGAGTTGATGAAGAGGGGAAGAAGCTGGGGATTTGCCACGGGTTCCACATCCTCGTGGACATGGTTAGAATGGCTTGGAGGTACAACCCAACATTCTTCATATTCTTCCTAGGCTCTCTAGCACTTGTAGTAGGGCTTCCCCTAGGCCTCTACGTAGCATACCACTACTTCTTCACAGGGGTGAAGTACTATGTCAAGGGGCTGGTGGCAATAATACTAACCTTAGCAGGGTTTCAAAGCCTCTTACTAGCAGTGCTATCCCTATACCTAAAGAGGATGGAGCTGAGGGTG
>CAZMQK010000025.1:0-17753 GCA_964568685.1 uncultured Ignisphaera sp. | reverse complement strand
CACTAAAAAGTGCTGTAAATCTACTGGATGGAAGAGCTATGCAAGTACTATTACTAACAACACCGCTAAAGCTATAGTTCGTGTTAGGTATAGCCATGGAGTAATGGAGGTCACAGTCGTGCACATCAATGCATAGTGATGTGCTCTCTACTTGCATGTGTATTTCTTTACTGAAGTTCCTCGAAGTCAAGAGGTACGTTACATTGTTACGTAGCACAGCGAGTTTTTCAAAATCTAGGTGTACTTCTGTTGTGTACATGCCAAGTACTGCTAGTAGAAAAGCGAGAAAAAGCATGGCAAAGGCTATGGCCACAACTCCCTTAAACTCCATAATCGAATACCAGGCATTTTATAGCTAGCCATATAAACTTATAAGGTTTTGAGCATTTCCTAGTACCTTAAGGTTGTGGAAAATGGATGCTCATAAAGCTATTCTCTGTGCAACTCTATTAATGGCGATGGTGATATTCCCAGTACTACCCATATACACAGTAGCTCAACAGCAAAATAAGGGAGGGGGCTCAGAGAGTATAACATTCATTAGCGTTCCTCTAGACAGGGTAGGTGAGGCTTTTAGAGCGGGGACTATAGATGCATATATATTTGGTTTAAAACCAACACAGCTTGACCAGTTCCAGGGAGTGTCAAACATAAGGTTTATCTCAGCTCCTGGAGGACTAGTATCACTGATTCTGAACCCAGCGCCAGTAAAAACAGTTAATCTTACTGGTGATTGGAGTGAGAAGAGCCTAGATGATATAGCTAAGGCGGTTGGCTACCCCAAGGACGTGATATCCCAGGTCTACTACGACAAAGACAATGATGTGACGTATGTAGACCTAGCAGCTGATGGCAGTAGCATCAATCCGTTTGCGATAAAGGAGGTCAGGTATGCAATAAACTACGTTGTTGACAGAGACTTCGTAGTTAAAAACATCTACAGAGGTTATGGAGCTCCTATGGTCACATTCCTATCTAGTTATGATCCTACATACATGCTTATATCAGATCTCGTAGCAACCTATGGAATTACATATAACCCTGCCTATGCAAAATTACTTATAGAGAAGGCATTGACAGCTGCAGGAGCTACATTAGTAGGTGGGAAGTGGCATTATGCAGGTAGGCCAATACAGATAAACTTCATCATAAGAATAGAGGATGAGAGAAGAGACATAGGAGACTTAATAGCAACAGAGCTCGAAAACTTAGGGTTTGTCATAAACAAGCAGTACTTACCATTTGCACAAGCTCTCTCAATAGTTTACGACACAGACCCCAAGGAACTTCAGTGGCATATATACACAGAAGGTTGGGGTAAGGGAGCACTAGATAAATATGACTCTGCTACACCAGCACAGATGTGTGCTCCTTGGTTTGGCTACATGCCTGGATGGCAAACAGAGGGCTACTGGTGGTATAGAAATGATACAATCGATGAGTTGACGCAAAAGCTCTACTTTGGAAAGTTCACAAGCTTTGAAGACTATAAGCAGTCATATAGAACTGTTACTGCGATGTGCATACAAGAGTCTGTAAGAATATGGATTGCCACTAGAATGGATATACATGTTGTGAGAGCTGATGCACAAGGAATAACAGAAGACTTATCAACAGGGTTGAGGTCACCCTTTAGCATCAAAGCCCTTAGCATACCTGGTAAACCCGATGTAACAATAGGGCATCTATGGGTTTACACAGCTAGAACTATATGGAATGTGTACGGAGGCTTTACAGATGTTTACAGCGTTGACATACAGAGAGCAACTTATGACCCACTAATATGGAGAGACCCGTTCAACGGAGAACCCATACCAATAAGGGTAAAGTATAGTGTAACCACAGCAGGTCCTAACGGCACGCTGTCTGTACCCTCTGACGCCATTATATGGGACGCATCTCAAGGAAAGTGGGTTAATGTAGCACCTGGTACAAAAGCTGTTTCAGTTGTGAAATACGATATGTCCATGTTTATAGGCTCTAAGTGGCACCACGGGATGAACATAACTTGGGGTGACATATTAGCAGCATGGGCTCTTTGGTTCGACCTGGTGTACAATGATACTAAGGCAAGTTTTGAAACACCCATTGCTAGCACCAACAAGCCTTTCTTTGACACCATAAAGGGTCTAAGAGTAGTGCCAGAGGATAATACGCTAGAGGTCTATTTTGACTACTGGCACTTTGACTCCAACTACATTGCAGATTATGCAGCTCTAACACCTATAAATCCAGTAGAGCTACTTGTACTACAAAACACTATAGTATTTGACGTGCAGAAATACGCTCTCTCAACAACCACTGGTACAGCAAAGAAGTTGCCAACACTAAACCTTGTACTAAAGGATCACGCCATTGATTTAGCCTCACTTGCACAGCAACTGTTAGCGGAGAACACATTTCCATCAAAATACTTCACAACACCTCAAGGAACGTACATGAGCTTAGACGAGTGGAAGGCAAGATTACAAGCATTTGTAAGCTGGGTTGACCAGCATGGACATGCATGGATATCGCAAGGACCGTACTACTTAGACTCCTTTGATAAGGATGCGCAAAAGGCAGTAATAAAGGCCTTCAGAGACCCAGCATACTTATTCACAGCTGACTACTGGATAAAAGGTAGTGCTTCCTCGCCAGTGCTCACAGTACCAGCTACACCAACAATAGTGGTAGGCAATGCTACGACGTTCATTGTGAACATCGTCCCGCCAACAATAACTGTTAGCGGTAGAACTACAGTAGCGTCAGGAAACATATTTGTGCAGTACATCGTAAAGGATGTGCAAACAAATACTGTAATTGACGTTGGGCAAGCGCAGTTAATATCGAGTGGTGCCACAATGCTTACATATCAAATCACCATACCAGTAGAAGTAGCAAGGCGCATGACCCCATACAGCTACTACCAAATACTCGTCTATGCATTTAGTGAAGCCGTTGCAGTGCCAGCATTTACATCGATTACAGTTCAAGCACAGCCAAGCATTACTCAGCTAATAGCAGGCGTTGTAACGAGCCAAATAGCGCCTCTACAACAACAAGTAGAGAGGGTATCGAGTAATGTGATTAACATAGGCACATCTGTTAATGATGTGAAGGACTCTGTGGCTACATTGGATAACAGAGTAGCAACTCTAAACAACTATGTGTTAATACTAACAGCACTTGCTGTAGTATCAATAATCCTAAATGGTGTGCTACTATTCAAGATTTTAAAGAAATGAATTTTCAATATTAAAACACATTACTAAAATTAAAGTTATTTTTATCATTAATACAAAATCCCTGAATCATTTTAATTAAAGCTTATATAAAGCTAGCTAATATGCGTAAATAGTCAAGGCGTTCGAAACGTATATTTATGAAGAGAACTAAAGGTTGTGAAAAATGGGTGTTGGGATAACCATAGCTAGAAGGGCTGTATTTCTAGTTTTAGCTCTGATAATTGCCGTGTTTCTGACAGGTTTTATAATAGGGGCTACAGGGTATGCAGATAATGTCGTTAAAGCCATTGTGAATGAGGAGGTGAGGGCTTATAGGCAGGCTCTTTCTAAAATGCCTAATGTTAACCAGTCTTACGTAGATAAGCTCGTTAGAGAATACCAGCAAATGCTTATAGAGACTTATGGGCTTGACAAGCCATGGATACATAGAGTATTACCCTTAGTCTATTCAACTCTAGTATTCAAATTTGGTGACGTGCAGCAAGTTGGTGTAGCTGAGGTGGCGGGTTTCCAGCTCCCTGTAAAAGCAAGTGATGTGATTTTAACTTGCTTACCCAGGACAATTGTGATGATAACAGTTGCAGAACTCATAACCATAGCTTTAGCCTTAGTAATAGCACCTCGAATTACATTTAGAATAGGCTCACTAACCGATAGAATTGTGGTAGTCTATGCAGCATTAACAAATGCTATACCTGTCTGGTGGCTTGCCTTAGTGATGATATTTGTTTTCAGCTATAGGTTGGGTGTTGCACCACAGCAATTTAGGGGGGTTATTAAATCGTTGAACACTATGTCCGCAGCCCTCATGTCGGGGGACATGATTCTCTTCTTCACGAGTTTTAAAGATGTGTTGTTCTATGCATGGCTCCCCATCTTAACTATAGTAATAGTAATTCTCGGTCCATGGATATATAGCACAAGAGCAATGCTACTAAGAATAGTAAGAGAAGACTTTGTCCTAGCAGCTGTAGCTAGAGGTTTGCCGCAGAAGGTTGTGCTTAGGAAATACATTCTAAGGCCAGCCCTATCACCTGTCATGACCTCTGTCTTACTTGGGCTAGCAGGTACCCTGGGAGGTTACATAATAACAGAGTCTGTCTTTGACTGGCCTGGAATGGGAGCACTATACTACCAAGCAATCATCAGCGGGGATCCTGCAACAATACTTGGCCTAACGTACATACTAACACTAGTGTATGTCATAGCAAGGTTTGTTTTGGAAATACTTTATGTAGCCTTGGACCCGAGGGTAAGACTATGATGGAGAGGCTCAAATCATTTTTAAATGCTATTAAAACTGAAATATGGAGTCAACCAAGTGGTAAAGCAGCACTCACCTTACTAGCTCTACTTATAGTTTTAAGCATCATATCTGTTGCAATGCTTCCACAGAACTTTGTCACAGTGTGGAACGATCCAAAACCTTGGGGAATAAAGCCCAAGAATGTCCCTCCCCAGTGGGTCAAATTTTTTGGAGCCCCTTGCGTACAACACTATGAAGTAGACTTGAGAAGCTCTAGATATGCTCTAGGCATTAGAGGAAATGAGGTTTTGCTCAGCTACACCTTAACCTATGAGTTAAATGGCGATGGTTTTCCGCAAGGAATAGCAGTTAAGATAGACGGGCTACACCTAACGGGGACTCAAAGTGTTAGAATAGCATTAAACATTACGAGACCCGATGGCGTTACTGTTCCAGCAGTGTTAACCCATTTAGTTACAGCAATAAATGGCAGTATATCTATTGAAAGCGCTGTCCTAAATCCAGATATAATGAAGCTAGCCACAACACTTGTAGCACTATATCCTCAGTTATTATCTGTAGCGAGTCTAAATGATATTGCAATGAACTACCCCAAGTACTTATTTGGAGTCCTCACTAATGCTTCAAATGTATCCCCTTTAAATGGTGCATACAAAGTGGAGTTACTAGTTGCAGTAGCTATTCCTCGTGTGATAAGCGTAGCTGATGTAAATACCATTGCTAGTACTGTTAGGAATTTACGTGACTTTAGATTTATTGTTATAGGAACATGCTATGGTGTACTGGGTACTGATTATAGGGGTAGAGATATAGGGCTAGCGCTTTTCTTTGGGCTTCCCATAGCATTGTTAATAGGTATTGGAACAGCTGTTTTTACGACTTTGATAGGACTGTTTGCAGGTCTTGTAAGTGGGTACTACGGTGGCATTGTTGATGAGGTTATTCAGAGGTTTATTGATGTTCTGGGTAGCATTCCCCTGTTACCAATACTAATACTCATTGCTGTAGCTGTTCAGCAAGCCTATGGTGCTAGCCCCTATAAACCCATTATAATGCTATTAGTGATACTAGGAACACTTGTTGTTTTTGGCTGGGGTGGTTTAGCCATAGTGGTGAGGTCCATGACCTTAAGCATAAAATCTGAAGCATATATTGAAGCGGCTAAAGTCACTGGGGCATCTAATTGGTGGATCATGATCAAGCATATAATACCTCAACTGTTACCCTACATAGCAGCTCAAATGGTTTATTCAGCTCCTACGGCAATTCTAACTGAGGCAGGCCTCTCTATTTTAGGTATTCAACATGGACTCCCCACGTGGGGCGGTATTTTAGCTGATGCAAGGGTTTACGGAAATATAAGCTACTGGTGGTGGATATTCCCACCAGGTATAGCGATATCTATAACCTCTCTCACATTTGTGTTACTAGGACTCTCTCTTGAGAAAGTTGTGGAACCAAGACTTGGAAAGGTGTAAAGCATGGTAAGTGAAAACATATTGATTGTGGAGAACCTCAAGAAGTACTATGAATTGAGAAGCTCTCTTCTACAAGTACTGGGGTTATCACCTCCACTATACCTCAAGGCAGTAGATGACATAGGTTTCTCCGTGGCAAAAGGCGAAATATTTTGCCTAGTTGGAGAATCTGGATGCGGCAAGACTACAACAGGTAAAATTATAGTGAGGTTACTGGAACCAACTTCAGGAAAAATACTGTACAAACTCTCTGCCGAGACAAGGAAGGTTTTAGAGCCTTATGGGTATACAGAAGAATATATAGACATAGGCAAGAAATACCCAAAGGATGTAGATAAAGTGCTTAGAAGGGAAATCCAAATGATTTTCCAGGATCCCTACAGCTCACTAAATCCCAGAATGAGAATTAGGGATATACTGGAGGAGCCCTTGGTCATACAGGGTATTGGTAAGGATCGTACAGAGAGGCTGGAGATTATTCTAAGAGCCCTAACGGAGGTAAAACTCGTTCCTCCACAAGAGTTTCTCGATAGATACCCTCACATGCTATCAGGTGGGCAGAGGCAAAGAATAGCAATAGCTAGGGCTCTAATACTGAAACCAAACCTTATAGTTGCTGACGAGCCTGTGAGTATGCTTGATGTGTCTATACGCGTGGAGGTGCTACAACTCATGCTTGATATAAGGAAGAGCCGAGGCATTTCATACATATTTATAACACATGATCTAGCGGTGGCAAGCTATATATGTGATAGAATGGCTGTTATGTACTTAGGAAAGATTGTGGAAAGCGGAGATATTACGAAAGTCATTGATAACCCAATGCATCCATATACTAGGGCTTTAATGGAGGCAGTGCCGGAGCCTAATCCTAGTAACAGGTTATCACTGAGAAAAGTGGGTATAATTGGTGAGGTGCCTTCGGCTGTAAATGTGCCTCCTGGTTGTAGGTTTCATCCCAGGTGCCCATTTGCTATGGATGTGTGTAGGAAAAAAGAGCCACCCCTTGTCGAGGTTGAAAAGGGTCACAATGTTGCATGCTGGCTACACATGAAGAAGTAATTGAACTTAATTTTCTTTATAGCTTAAAAGCTGTGTCGAATACAATACATCTAGTCAAGCTCATTAACATGCTTACCATATTTACACGTTGGTGAAGCAACTGAATGTCGCCAGCCACTAACTTTAGACACATTGTTAGAATAGCTGAAACTGATATACCTGGCAATCTTAGCCTGGCATGGGGGTTAGCAAAAGTAAAGGGGATAGGTTATAACATGGCAATTGCTATCTGCAGAAAACTGGGGCTTGACCCCAGCACTCTAGTTGGGTATCTAGACGATGAGGAGGTTGCGCAAATTGAGGAAATTGTTAAAAATCCCCAAAAATTCGGGTTCCCATCATGGATGTTAAACAGGAGAAAGGATGTAGAAACAGGGGAATCGCTTCACTTAGTATCTTCAGAGCTGATATACTATGCTAGGCAGGATATAGAGAGAGAGATCAAGATAAAGAGCTGGAGAGGAGTAAGGCACTCCCTAGGCTATAAGGTCAGAGGCCAGAAAACCCACACAACTGGTCGTGTTGGGCCTGTTATAGGTGTGCAAAGGAAAAAGGCGGCTCAGCCTCAACAACAGCAAAAGTAGGCTTGGTGGAACCCATGGGCGATCCGAAGAAGCCTAGGAGGAAGTGGGAGTCACCTGGACACCCGTGGATGAAGTCCAGGCTTCAGAGAGAAATGGAGCTCATGGGGAATTATGGGCTGAGAAATAAGAGGGAGCTGTGGATTGCGGAAACAATGCTTAGAAGGATAAAGCACCTTGCTAGGTCTTTGTTAGCGTTACCTGAAGAAGAAAGGGAGAAGAGGTTACAAAGCCTTGTGTCAAAGCTCTACAACATGGGGGTCATTCAAATGCCTAATGCATCAATATCAGATGTGCTAAACCTAAGTGTGGAAGCTATTTTAGAAAGAAGGCTACAGACAATTGTATGGAAGAAAGGGCTTGCAAAAACCCTTCACCAAGCGAGGCAGATGATAGTACATGGACACATAGCTGTAAGGGGTAGGAGAGTTACGTCACCAGGTCATCTAGTTCCTAGAGAGGAGGAGAATTACGTAAGTTTCTACCCCACTTCTCCATATGCAAAAACGCTAGCTACTTCTGCAAGTTAGTGCATGGTGATGCGATGTGTCATTTAGCAGTAGAGAATTGAAATGGGGTGTTGCACACATATACTCATCGTTTAATAACACCATTGTGCATGTAACTGACATTAGCGGAGCTGAGACCGTGGCTAGGGGCTCTGGAGGTATGGTTGTGAGAGCTGATAGAGAGAAGCCAAGCCCTTACGCGGCTATGATGATTGCATATAGAGTTGCGCAAGAAGCAATAGAAAAGGGGGTTACAGCTATTCACATAAGGGTAAGAGCGCCTGGGGGGCACGGTCCTAAGATACCTGGCCCAGGAGCGCAAGCAGCCATAAGGGCTTTAGCGAGAGCAGGGTTTATTATTGGAAGAATAGAGGATGTGACGCCGATTCCTCACGATACTACAAGAAGGCCTGGTGGTAGGCGTGGCAGAAGGGTGTAGGTGTTGTCTATAGAGGTCAGAGAATGGAGTTCTGAGGCAATAGAGCTTTACCTAAACGGGTTCCCTCTACCATTGTTAAGTGCAATCAGGCGCTACTCTATAGCTAAGGTGCCTACATACGCTATAGATGAGGTCACGATAGTGGTAAACACATCGGCCATGTTTGATGAGATGCTTGCTCACAGGCTTGCAATGATTCCTCTTAGGAGTGAGGAAAGTATTGATAAGCTGCTTTCTGTTGATGTAGCGCTCTGCGAAAAATGCTCGTTGGAATCTGAGGAAAAGCCTCCAAAGGATGTTTGTGACAAGTGCTTTGTCAATATGTTTCTCGAAGCTGAGGCGCATGAAGAGGAGGTTACTGTGTATTCTAGTGAGATAAAGTCTGAGGATCCTTATGTGAAACCTGTCCACAGCAATATCCCCATTGTTATCTTAGCGCCAGGGCAACACGTATCTCTAGAGCTAAGGGCTAGAATTGGGAGGGGTTTAGAGCATGCTAAGTGGAGTCCGGCAACAGTCGCAATTACTAGAAATGTTGCTGAGATAAAGGTGGTTAAAGAGCTTTGCAACCTCTGTGGTAAATGTGTTGAGGTTTGCCCCAGAAGAGTACTTAACATAGATGGTGATGTGGTTAGAGTGGGGAAGGCGTTAGATTGTATAATATGCAAGCAATGCGTAAACATCTGCCCGACTAAGGCGATAGATGTTGTTAACCTAGAGTACAAAAACATTTTAAGGGTCGAGTCCAGCGGAGCTCTAGAGCCTGAGACCATAGTTAGATTGTCCCTGGAGCTACTACGCTCAGATTTAGCATCCCTTCAAAACTTTATTGAAAAAGTGAAGAGAGGTGTTAGACCTTGAGAAGAACAGGGCCCACTAATTATGTGCTGAGAAGGACGATAAGGCAGTTAAGAAAAGCCGCAAGAATTAACAAAGCGATGATATGGAGGTATGTGGCTGAATTGCTAGAGAGACCTACGCGAAAAAGAATTGCTGTAAATATTTACAAGATAGATAGGCTCTCGAGAGAAGGTGATGTTATTGTGGTTCCCGGAAAGGTTTTGGGGGTGGGTAAGCTCAGCCACAGGGTAACGATAGCGGCAATAGCGTTTTCCAGGCAAGCCATAGAGAAGATAAAGGCTGTTAATGGGAGAGCAATACATGTTCTTGAACTTGTCAATGAGAATCCCCGTGGAAGTGGGGTGAAGGTAATAATATGAGCGTAGTCGAGGTAGCCTCAAAAGAAATCTTTACAAGGGTTTTAGCTGAAAAGCCAGGCGAGCTTGTGCTAGATGCAGATTCTCTAGTCCTAGGTAGGTTAGCAAGTGTAGTGGCAAAGCTCTTATCACTAGGTGTAAAAGTGCATGTTGTGAATGTTGAGAAAGCTGTTTTAACAGGAGATAAGAAGAGGGTTATTAATGGCTATAAGCTACTGTTTAATGTAAAGACGCATAAAAACCCGTATAGGCACGGCATTCACAGACCCCGCAACCCAGTTACGCTATTTAAGAGAACAGTGAGAAATATGTTGCCTAAGGACCCTAATCGAAGGCTAAAGATGCTTAAGAATGTCAAGGCTTACATAGGCTTGCCACCTGAATTTAAAGACAGTGTTATAGTAAAGGCTGTCGACCTTTCCATAACTACTCGGAAAGCCTTAAAATACATAACGCTTGCAGAACTCGCAAAAGCACTAGGTTGGAACCCCAGGGTTTGACAAAAATGTCGCAACAGGAAGCAGAGCTAAAGGTCTTGGGGGCCTACCCCCAGATAATAAGTGGTAGGAAGTATGTTCTGAGCTATGGTAAGAGGAAGACAGCTATTGCCAGAGCAGTCATAACGCATGGAAAGGGTTTATTCAGGGTAAACAAAATTCCTGTAGAGATTTGGCCAATAGAAGTAGCTAGGCTAAAGATGATGGAACCCTTGTTACTGTTAAGTGAGGAGCTTAGAAATTCCATAGATATAAATGTGAGTGTTCAAGGAGGTGGTGTAATAGCGCAAGCCTATGCTGTGAGAACAGCTGTAGCTAGGGGTATAGTCATGTTCTTTGAAAACCCCGTAATAAGGCAACTGTTTAACGAGTATGATAGGACAATGCTAGCGGGAGATCCTAGACAGACAGAACCTGAGAAATGGATGAGGTATAGTGCAAGGAGATTTAGGCAGAAGTCTTACAGGTGATGAAGTTGATAATCCCTGTAAGGTGCTTTACTTGCGGATACCCAATTGGGGCTAAGTGGGAAGAGTTTAAGAGTCGAGTAGAGAAAGGTGAAGACCCTGTAAAGGTTTTAGATGAATTGGGTATAAAGAGGTATTGCTGTAGAAGAATGATGCTTTCACACATAGATCTATTTAAAAATGTTATTAGATATGGTAATGTGAAGTAGGTGAGGATGTGTGGAAGAGGAGCGCAAGGCGTTAGAACAACAGCAATTAGAGTTGCTTGTACCACTAGAGCTATACCTGCAAGCAGGTGTACACATAGGTACTCATACATGCACAAAGCATATGGAGAAATTCGTATTTAGAGTAAGACCTGATGGCCTTTACATACTGGATGTTAAGAAAACTGATGAGAGGCTTAGGGTGGCTGGGAAGTTTTTGAGCAGATTCGAACCATCAAAGATAATGGTTATTTCAACAAGGCAGTATGGTAGGCAACCTGTTTTAAAAATGGCTGAGTTTATTGGTGCTAGGCCCGTTGTGGGGAGGTTTACCCCAGGCACGCTGACAAATCCAAAGCTTGAGATTTACTGTGAACCCGATGTTATAGTATTAACAGACCCAAGGATAGATTCGCAGCCTCTTGATGAGGCAATAATGGTTGGGATCCCTGTTATTGCCTTTGTGAGTACAGATAACAAACTTGAAGGAGTAGACCTAGCCATACCTGCTAACAATAAGGGCAGGAAGTCTTTAGCACTATTGTACTGGGTTTTGACAAGGCAAGTGCTAAGAGAAAGAGGAAGCATAGGCCCTAATGATACCTTGCCAGTGGGTCCTGAGGCGTTTGAGTCCACGTCATAGCTGTAATGTGATTTAATGGAGAGGGTAATAAAAAAGAGCGTTTCAATTCCCTTCCCAATCATAGGCATACCCATAAGAGATCTCTACACACCCTACGTTATAATGCCCTCAAACATCACATGCAACCTCAACATAAGAATATCTGAAAAAGCTTCGAAAAATAGTGCTCAAATTAGGGAGGGGGATCTTGTAGGTAGTGAGGCTATTTTTAGCTATATAAATGGATTTCTAAGTGAGTTAGGATATAGAGCAATTAATGGTAGCTTCTTAGTAGAGTGCACAGACAGCCCCCCACTCATACCAGTTTTCGCAGTAGCGTCGATGGAAATTCTCAAGGCTGTTTTGAAAATGGGGCACAGTGATTATATTACTATGCTAAACGTTCTCGCGCTATTTGATGAAAAGAAGCTGGGCCTCGACCCAGGCTACAGTAGGGCTTTGAGATGCGCATATACGTACAATGCTGTGTGCATAGCTAGAGGTTATGACGAGCTAATTAAGTTAGGCAGTAGAAAGCTGTTAGTGAAAAAGCTATCTGAAGTTGCATGCACAAGGGTGTGCAACGCCATTGGCAATCCCTATGATGCTATCACACTTTCCCTTTTTTACAAGCTCTCTACACATGTAATAGGTCTGCTAGCACAGGCTGTTAAAGAGTGGAATGAGGAAAAGGTGCACTCTCTGCGTAAGTTTCTGGATCTGTACATGGTGCTGGAGAGTAGCATTGTTAAGGAGTACATAGGTGGTGAAGACCTGCCTGTAGGTTATAGCATAAAGTCTGTGGTAGATTACAATAGTATAAAGTTTTACAAGGTTAATGCACTAGTGTAAGGCGAGTTTAATGCAGGTCACAAATATTTTGAAGCTTGGAGGCTCTGTAATAACGGATAAGAAAAAGCACTACTCAGTGAGATATGTCGAGGTGTATAGAATAGCACAGGAAATAAGCTTAGCTTATAATAAGTGCAGTAAAAGAATAGTAATTGTCCATGGCGGTGGGAGTTTTGGTCATACTACAGTAACTGAGCATGGTGGAGTTGAAGGCCTTGCAGCGCTTTCCCAGGTCGTATACTTCATGAGAGAGCTGAACACAGTTATGGTAGACGCTTTAAATGCCTACGGAGCACCTGCAATTCCCGTAGACACGCACGCAATTTTCTACAGGAGTTGCGAAGGTGATTTGCACTGCTTTTGCAAACCCCTGGAAGAAGCCATTGGAAAGGGTGCTGTACCTGTGCTCTATGGCGATGTGATTTTCGGTTGTAGGGGCGTTGAAGTGCTTTCAGGTGATGAAATTGTGTGGAAGCTCTCCACAGTGTTAAAGCCATGTAAAATACTGTTTGCATCTGATGTTGATGGAGTTTATGACAGACCCCCGAATGAGGCAGGTGCAAGGCTTCTGAAGGTTGTAAAGCTAAGTAACCTAGAAGCTATAGAATTTGGTTCTCGGGGGCGAACTGATGTGACGGGGGAGATGAGGGCAAAGCTTCTCTATGGGCTTAAGTACTGGCATGGGGGTATTGTTGAGGCGCTGATATTCAACGGGCTTAAAAAAGGGCGCATATATAATGTACTTTGCGGAAGAGACATACCTGGAACTAGGGTTATACTATGAGTATAGAGAACAGGAAGCAGGAGCACATAGAGCTTGCATTACTACAGCAGTCTCAAGGCCCTTTAACCACGCTATTTGAGGACGTTACGCTGATTCATAATGCTCTACCAAACCTGTCTTATGAGAAGATAGACACTTCAGTAACATTCCTAGGTTTTAGATTAAAGGCCCCCATAATCATCTCTGGAATGACGGGGGGGACGGAGAAAGCTTATGAATTGAACAAGAGATTGGCAGAGATAGCTGAAGAGTTCCGCATTGCCATGGGGGTTGGGAGCCAGAGGGCGATGGCCGAAAACCCCTCCCTCATAAACACATATAAAGTTGTTAGAGAGGTTGCCCCCAGCATTCCGGTAGTCTCTAACATAGGGTTTGCCCAATTAAAGAAGCTGAGCGTGGAGCAAATAGAGAGCCTTGTTTCTAGCATTGAGGCTAATGCACTAGCAATACACCTAAATCCAGCGCAGGAATTAGTGCAACCTGAGGGAGACAAGGATTTTGAGGATGTTGTTAGCATAATAGAAAAGCTTGAGCAGAGATTGAAGGTCCCTATAATAATAAAGGAGGTTGGTAATGGGCTTTCAAAGGAGGTCGTGGAATCACTCTACGCAATAGGGATCAAGGTGTACGACGTAGCTGGTGCTGGGGGCACGAATTGGGTAAAGATTGAGCTAATGAGGGCTGCAAAAAGTGGTAGGGTTGTCTCACTTCATGGCGAATCCCTCATTACTTGGGGTATACCTACAGCTGCATCGATATGTGAAGCTAGGGCTGTTGCAAATGAAATCACAGTAATTGGTAGTGGTGGTGTTAGAACAGGAATAGACATAGCAAAGGCTATAGCACTTGGCGCAGATCTCGTAGGTGTAGCACAGCCCCTCCTCAGAAGTGTTATGATAAACAGTGGTAGAGAGTATGTATCTCTATTAGTGTCTCAGTTAAGGTCTGTTATGGTACTTACTAATGCTAAAAACATGGAAGAGCTGAAGAATATACCAATTGTCATTACAGGTAGGCTTGCTCAGTGGGTGTGTGCTAGAAGGCTGAGGCTTAGAAACATGCGAGCTTATATACACTGTTGCACTAGTGTATGAGGGATCTGGTATTGGACTTCATTAGGTATGCAGAGGAAATAGGTAAAAAGGTTGAGAACCTGGTATACGATGTGATTAAGGGGGGGCCTCAGAGAATATACGATGCCTCGCTTCACTACATAAAGGCGGGTGGCAAGAGACTTAGACCTCTCGTAGTTGTTTTGGCAAGCAGAATTGCTGGTGGTAATGAGAAAATTGCTATACCTGGTGCTGCAGCCGTAGAGGTTTTACACACCTTCACTTTAGTGCACGACGATATTATAGACAAGGACGAGCTCAGAAGGGGTGTGCCAACAGTTCACAAATTATGGGGGGTTGACATGGCTATAATTGCAGGTGACCTGCTTTTTGCCTACGCATATAAGTGCTTACTCAAAGCTTTACAGCTAGGTGTTCCAAGTGATAGGATTGCAAAGTCTATTGAGGCCTTAACAGAAGCAGCAATAACTGTTGCAGAAGGGCAGGCTTTAGACATGATGCTTCCTGAAGCAAAGGAAGCAAGCGTAGAAGATTACATAGATATGGTCTCTAAGAAAACAGCCGCACTCTTTGCATACTCAGCAAAGATTGGTGGTATTCTGGCAGGGGCCTCAGAGGAATACCTTTTAAAGCTCTTCAATATAATGATGAATGCTGGCATAGCTTTTCAAATAAGAGATGATATACTGGGGCTAGTGGGAGATGAAAAGGCTCTGGGGAAGCCTGTCTATAGCGACTTGAGAGAGGGGAAAATGACAGTGCTTGTGATATACGCATTAAAGAATGCTGATTCTGAGAGGAGGGCAAAGCTCCTCAAGTCTCTGGGGAATAGAAGTGCAGGGCTTGAAGAACTTAGGGAGGCGGCAAAAATAGTAGTTGAAAGTGGGGCTCTTGAGTACTCTGAATCTCTTGCCGATATGTACGCTAATAAGGCTATAGAGCTTCTCAGTGAGCTTAAGCCTGCAGATACAGAAGCTTTTGAAATGTTTAAAGAGCTCATAAAGTTTATGATTAAGAGGAGGTACTAAAGAACCTTAGCTTTAGTGGCAGAGGAGAGGTATGAAAGTAGAGAAAGAGGTTATGAGTTTTCCTGTCGCTTATGTGAGTGAAGAGCAGGCCTCAAGTGTGGTAAGAGACGGGGGTTTCAAAGAGTTTGTGAATTTCAATTCAAGGCTATGTGTAGATCTAAACCGTTTGTGTTTTAGTCAAACAGATACATGTGAAAATGGCAGGATCTTTGTGGAGGTAATATATGAGAGAATGCCGGAGATGGTCATAGACGTTGAGGAAGGGGTTTTGAAATCCGATATAGTGATACATAATCCAGCAACAGATCAAGTTCTCTATGTGGCTAAAAACTCAAGAGTGTTTTTAGTGGAGGCTAGCGGTAAGGGTATTTACCCTCTGGTTACTGAAGGTGAAAGTGTTAGTAGCAATAAAAAGATATTTTATGTCGTTACAAACAAGTTTGAAGTGAGGGCTATTAGTGCTGGGGTTTCAGGGGTAGTTATATATGTTGGTGATGTTGTGGGGGGCTACGAGCTAGCGAATAAAATGTTGTGTGTTATAGTGCGTGAGGAAAATGTCCTCAAGCTCCATAGATGTAGCTAGGCAAATGATTGAAAGAACAGCACTAAAGTACGCTGTAGAGAATAGGTTGAGATACGGCGAAGCTAAAATAGGCCCTGTAATAAACAAGGTTCTGGGGGAACACAAGCATCTTAAGGCGATGGCCAGAGAGATTGCAAAGATAGTAGAGGAAATGATTAGATATGTTAATGGCTTGAGTGAAACAGAGCTACAGGAACTAGCTGAAAGGTTTGGGCTTTTAGAGCGTAAGGAGCTTAGGAAAGAGGAAAAAGCACTACCACCACTACCTAATGTGGAGCAGTGGAGAACTATAGTAACGAGATTTGCGCCTAACCCAGATTTTCCTATTCATTTAGGTAATGCGAGAGCAGCAATTCTCAGCCACGAGTATGCAAGGATGTATAAAGGGAAGTTCATACTCAGATTTGAAGACACTGATCCGAGAATAAAGAGGCCTCTCGTTTTCTCGTATAAAATTGTTGAAGAGGATCTCCTGTGGCTTGGGGTGAAATGGGATGAGGAATACGTGCAGAGTATGAGGATGAGGAAGTACTACGACATAGCTAAAAAGCTCATAGAACTTGGCTATGCCTATGTAGACCTCTGTAGAAGTGAAGCGTTCAAGAAGCTAAGGAACGAAGGTAAGGCGTGTCCACATAGAGATCTCGACCCATCTAAACACATGGAGTTATTTGAGAAAATACTTGAAGGAGAGTTTAGCGAGGGGGAGGCAGTAGTAAGGCTAAAAACAGATTTGAGCCACCCTGACCCAGCGCTTAGAGACTGGGTTATGATGAGGATAATAGATGTTGAGAAGCACCCACACCCAGTTATAGGCGATAAGTACAGGTTGTGGCCAACGTACAACTTTGCAGCAGCTGTAGACGATCACCTAATGGGGGTAACGCACATTCTAAGAGGAAAGGAGCACGCTTTGAATACACTAAAGCAGCTATTCATATACAAGTATCTTGGCTGGAGGTATCCTGAAGTAGTAAACTTTGGAAGGGTGGGTCTGGAGGGGCTTATACTCAGTAAGAGCTGGATTAAGAGCAAGCTTAGAGAAAGCCCCGATAAGTTCATGGGGTTTGACGACATTAGGTTTGCAACAATATCAGGTCTTAGGAGAAGAGGTATCTTACCAGAGACAATTAGGGAAATCATACTTTCACTTGGGCTGAGCCCTGCTGATGCAAGAATAAGTTGGGTAAACATAGCTGCAGTGAATAGAAAGAATGCTGACCCAATAGCAAAGAGGGTATTTGTTGTATGTGAGCCAATTAAGGTTCGCGTAAGCGGTGTTGAGCTACCTAAAGAAGTCGAGATAAGCTATCACCCATCCAGGGATCTTGGAAAGAGAATAATCATCCTAACAAAACCTGAGCTATTCGTACCCTACCATGATATTGAAAAAGCGAAACCGGGTACCATAGTCAGGCTCATGGAGCTATTCAACATAGAGATAAAGCATATAGATAAAGAGGTAGTTGAAGCTGTGTACCACAGCGCAGGGCTTGACGAAGCCAGGAAGTGTGGAGCACCAATAATTCAGTGGACCCCTTGTGAAAACAGCTTAAGAGTTGAAATTTTGAAGGCTGAGAAGCTGAGGCTTAGAAAGGAATACTGCGTTGCGGAGAAGAGCTTAGTTGAAATGAAGAGTGGTGAGGTAATACAAATGGTTAGGCTAGGCTTTGGAAGAATTGACAGAATTAAAAGAGGAAGGGTGGTAGTTATGTATACTCATGAGTAAAACCTCATCATATCTTAAATACCCGAGGCTCAGATACTATATATAAATATGGCAAAGATGTGGAAAGGGGTTTAGGATGTCGAAACCATTTTACGTAAAATTTGAAGTACCAGCTGAAGTAGCTGAAAAAGC
>CAZMQK010000024.1:0-18862 GCA_964568685.1 uncultured Ignisphaera sp. | reverse complement strand
GAGGGGTTTACATAGGTGGGATTCTCTTAGACTACTATAACGCTCCTGAAATTGTCTCAGCACTGCCCCAAGGCGATCTGCTCAAAGCAACATCAAATATAACAGTGGTGTTTAGCAAACCTATAGACGAAGGCTCTATAACGCCTCTACCAGGATCCCTCTACCCGCAGGGGAAAAGCATTGTGGTTTATTTGAATGGTGCTGAGGTGCCTTTCTACGAGTACTTTAAAGTAAGTTTGAGTTCTGATAGAAGGACCCTCACCATTTACCCCAACTACCACCTGGATTACGAAAGTGTTTACAGAATTGTTCTAACCAATAGGATTAGGGGTGCTGATGGAACTGGGCTTGTCAAATCCTATGACCTGTGGTTTGCAACAGAAAAGAGAGAGCAAAAAGAGCCTGTAGTCTACTACGTGGTACCCACATCCACGTCTCTGCCTAACCACCTCCACTACGAGGGCAGGGTGTTCAGAGCACAGCTGTGTGAAAGCATACCAGTGGACCTAGTGAAGATGCAGCAGTTTTATGTCGGTGAAGCCTCTTTTTACACAAACGATGTGAACATAGACTACTATGATGGGGGTTCAGGAAGGCTTTACATGGTGAACAACTCGCTGTTGTTTATCCCACTGCTAGCCAGGGACTGGGGCCTTCCCCCAAAAAGAGGAGCACTAATCTTTAGGCTGTGTAGTGAGGAGAGAATTGTGCAACAAATACCAGCGCAGCTCATTATTTCATGGATTCGGGTAGGCAACCCCACTGCAGAGAAATCTCTTAGAGATGTAGGTGTTACTGAAGGTGCGTTGCTCGATTTAGAGCCTGTCCCAGTCATGGAGTACAGCATTCCAGGTTATAAAATAGGTGAAGGGGTGTTGATTAGCCCTAGAGAGCCTTGGGTCAACGGCACAAAGCTAGCAATGTACCTAGTTGATAATATTACTAGGAGTGCTCACAACCTAGGTGCACTATTGGGGGGCTACAAACCCATTTACACTATTTGGTTAAGCGAGTCAAGGCCTTTAAGTGCAGACATCATGGTTTACATCATGGCTAATGCAACATACATGAGGGCGTGGCGCGTAGCCCCCCTGGGTTACACAACTGCTAGTGAAGAGGGTGCTCACGCACAAGAACCTCCTCTTCTACTCGTAGTAGTGCTCACAGGAGCGCTACTATCAGTAGCCACTGGCTTGGCTATATTTCTGATAAAAATAAGGAGGGGGAGCTGTGGTGATATGGATACCCTATAGAAATAGGCGTAGCCAACTGCTGAGCTAGGTAGAGACCTCCATCCTACCACACCTCCTCCACAGCCCTGCTCTAAATTAAGGTCTATGCACCCGCTTTTCTGTCTCGGTTTTCTTGACACTTGCGCCACTTTAGCCGGGTACTATAAGCCCTCGTAGCGACTTGTTAACACAGGTGAAAAGATTGTGAGCACAGCTGAGCCAAAGGCGATCCTAGGCCTAGTAGCAATAATTTTGGCTCTAGTGGTTGCACTGCCTTTACTAGCAGTTATGCTGGGGATGCATGGAGGCGGGGGTGCAGCGACAAACACAACTACAGTGGTGCTTACAGTGCCTATGCCTGTGGAGAAGCCTGGAGGGGGTGCGGCTAGCGAGACAGCCTACGGCAAGGTGGTAGAGGTTCTTGAGAGCAGCAGGAGGGTTCTCAAAGAAGTGCAGCAGCTTATGATGCTTAGAGGTGGCTACACTGTTTACAGTATGCTAGAGCACTATCCTCTCATCGCACCTATGGCTACAGTAGTGTACTCTAGTGTAGGTGATGGGCTTCTCGCGAAAAGCGGTGTTGAAGTGTCTCGCACTAATGTGCAGGTTGAGGGTGTTGATGAGCTGGACATTGTTAAAAACAGTGAGAGGATTATTGCCGTGGCTCTGGGGAGCAGGGTTTACATATTTGACGCTTTGGAAAAGCGCGTGGCCTCTGTAATAAGCTTTAACACATCGACACCTATAGAGGTCAGGGGGCTTTACCTCTATGGCAATAGGCTTGTTGCTGTAACAAGTAGTGCAGAGGTTGCGCCTATTAAGACGGGAGTGCAGGTGCTTAGAGCTGTGGCTATGGGAGGCAGTGGTGCAACAGCTATTAGCGTACTTGATGTGTCTGACGTCTCTAACCCCAAGCTGTTGCTAAATGTGGGTGTGTCAGGGCTCTACCTAGATTCAAGGCTGGTTGGTAGGTACGCCTACTTTGCGACCTCAATGGACATCTACTATGGGGAGGGCTATGAGTATGCATTGCCCACGGTTAGTGGCAGACCCCTTAGCGCTGACAAGGTGATTCCCATTGACTCCACCCCAACTACTTACATAACTGTGCTCGCCATGGACCTAGAGAGCCTAGAGCACAACGCTGTGTCGTACATGGCTAGCAGAAGCTCGAGAATATACATGTCTAAGAGCAACAGGCTCTACATAGCATCACCTACAGCGTCTATTGAGGAGCTTTACCTAAACGCATCCATTAAGCTCGTTGAGCTCTCTTTAGAGTACCTACCCAATGGCGTGGCCAGCCTCGCTGAAGAGTGTTTGAGAAATGGGAGCTATTCAAAGGCTTACGAAGCTGTGGTTAACTACATATCTTCGCTAGGCTATGACGAGGCTAAGAACATCATAGGCAACGTCAACTCCAAGCTCAGCGAGCTGAGGGTTGCTGACAAGACTCACCTCCACGTCTATACAGTCAACGGCATTAACGTCACGTACGCAGGCTCCTTCGCTGTAGATGGATCATTACTAGACCAGTTCTGTATGGAGGAGTTTAGCGAGAAGCACTTCATTGTTGCAACTACATCCACAGAGTATGCGATTGCGTACAATGTTTGGGAGTACTATGCACCCTCGCCACCAAGTGGGGAGGTAACCATTACAATGTGCTCAAAATTTAGGTGCACAACCACAACGATACCTGTAGGAGCAGAGCGCAGTACAAAAACGGCATCGCTGTTCATAAACTACGTAATCTCATCGACTTCTACAGCAAACAATGTTTATGTAATTGATTTGGAGCGCCTTGAGGTTGCTAGCAAGCTCCAGGGCTTGGCAGAGGGGGAGAGGATATATGCTGCAAGGCTTGTGAAGAATGTGTTCTTCCTAGTAACCTTTAGGCAAGTTGACCCACTCTACGCTATAGATGTGTCAGACCCCCTAAGCCCAAGGGTTTTGGGATACCTCAAGATACCTGGGTTCAGCGAGTACCTACACCCACTACCAGGGGACAGGCTTCTTGGAATAGGGGTAGAGGACGGGGCTTTAAAGATATCGCTATTCAACGTCTCAGACCCCACTAATATGAGTGAAGTATCGTTGATAAAGATTAGCGATACGTGGTCCCAGGCACTGCAAGACCATCACGCAGTCACTGTGCACCTAGGGAGAGGTCTCACCATAATACCTGTGTTCATGGGCTACGGAGCTAAGCAAGGCTTTCTAGTAGTAAGCTACACAGCTGACACCCTAGGGCTAGACCAAGTGATAGAGCACCAAAACCCACTGAGATCTGTGTACATAGGTAACAAGCTCTTCACAGTGTCTACAGCATCAATAAAGATCTACAATATGGACTCCAGGAGCCTAGAAGAAGAAGTAGTGCTACCTAGCTAAACACACTAACTACAACTACACCAATTTTTAAATCCATGAGCGCTCCACAAGCATAAAGCTTAAAAATGTTGTATTGGGGCGCTCTATGGTAATCCCTGCACCTAGGGGGGCAGGGTACTAGTTGTTATTCTTTCGACTCTACTGCCTCCTCTAGCTGATTATCCATGAGCATATCTATTGCTTTACTCAGTGGAATAAGCCACTATTCACTTCCTGTGCTGGAGCATAGCACACTTTAATTTCGCGCTCTCTAATCATGTAGAACGCCCCGTGGCCAGTCCAAAGCACTATAGTAGCACTTACACCTCACAACATTAGGAACTTTGCAACACCCCCTTCCTCCCCATGCCCATGCCACGCACGATGGTTTTCCACAAACCAAGAGGATCCTGTAGCTATTGCCAGAAGCCTCTATGAAGGCGAGAAGTAATGCTTTTCCAAAGTGAGGGCCAACGTAGTGCTCATTACGCCAATAAGCACTGAGATGTGTTGGGTAGTAGCTGGTTTAGTATACTGGCTTGCGAGGAGGAAGAAAAAGTAGCTTTTGCCAAGCCCTCAATAGTGCAAGTCTTTTTCTTCGTCTTCACATCAACACTGTATTACTATGTATAGTAGGTCTATGTAGCGTGTATACCATATATATAGCTAAGATTTAAAATAATCGCCTAGTGCCACACATTTCGTGTGAGAGATGCTAGGCTTAATTATAGCTGGCTTAGCTGTTTCCGCCCTCATAGCGTTTTCTATGGGTGCAAATGATTTAGCTAACTCTATTGCACCCCTGATTGGCTCAGGTATTTCGAGGTTTAAGCAGGCTCTAATTGTGTTCTCTATTGGTTTGCTCGCTGGAGCCATGGCTCAGGGGTACATGGTTATAAAGACTCTTGGAAAGGGTATTGTAAGCGATGTAGATGTTGTTGGAGCTCTATCTGCTTCTCTAGCGGCATTCATATGGGTGATGCTCGCGACCGTGAAGGGCATACCAATATCGACAACACACAGCATTACAGGCGGGGTTATTGGCATTGGTATTGCATACACCCTTCTATATGGTAAGGCCACTAGTTTAAATCTAGGTATTGTTAGTAGAATAGTTCTAAGCTGGGTGACCTCCCCACCCCTATCCATAGCGCTAGCAGCGCTCCTATACTACTTGACTAAGAGGATCTTTAGCCAGGGTGATAATGGGCGCATAATTCCAGCTGCAGTCGCCATGGCTTTCTTTGTTGCCTACAGCTTTGGGGCTAACGATGTTGCAAATGCTGTTGGTGTGTACATCTCTGTTACATCTAAGTTTTTCGGGCTCCCAGACTCTGACGCAATGCGGTTGCTAACAGCCTTTGCAGTGCTATTCATATGCTTAGGCGGGGCTGTGGCTGGTAAGAGAGTTGTTGAGACCCTTGCCTATAGGGTGACGAGGCTAGACCCATCAACATCTGTCGCAGCAAATGCTGATGCTATAGCTGTGTGGCTTTACACAACAATACCATTTCTACTCTTTGGCTACGGGCTACCCATATCAACATCATATGCTGCTGTTGGTGCTATTATCGGGGCTGGCATAGCTAAGCACAAGAGGTTAAGGGCTTTGAACCTAAGGCTTGTCTTATTCATAATGTTCGCATGGGTTATAACGGTCCCTGTGACAGCTTCGCTTGCAATAGCTATTTATACCCTCCTAAGCTACATACTGTAGAAAATGCATGGGTGAGGCTCTATAACAGTATGGCTCTGGGTATCGAAGGAGAGGAGGAAGGAAGTTATTAGGATGTGCATAGAGCACATCTCTAAAATTGCTAGTGTTACTGAGCACGCTGTCAAGGTTCTAGAGGCCTACGCCTCAGGCAGCGCTTCTGAAGTGCGCGCCTGGTGGAACGAGGTTTTTAAAGCTGAGAAAGAGGCTGATAATGTTAAGAGAAGGCTCATACTTGAGCTCTCAAGTGAGGTGTTTCACCCAATAGATAGAGAAACTATCCTCAGGCTTGTGCTAGGCTCAGACGATATAGCAGCATATGCAAAAGCGTGGAGTAGGCGAGTAGTGCTAATGCTACCGCTTCAGGAGAGACTCCCTGAAAGCACAACATCAAAGCTGCTGACAATGGGCAGAAAGGTTGTTGACGCAACGAGGCTAGTGAAAGAGTCTGTCGAGAAGCTAGTTGAAGAGCCTAGAGCAGTGCTAGAGCTTGCAAATAAGATTGAGCGCCTTGAGGAGGAGGTTGACGAGCTTAGGGTCTCTGTATTCAGTGAGATCATAAAGCTTTGCGACTCATCAAAGACTTCCTTCTGCATACTCTCCAAGGAGCTCATGGACAGCATAGAGGATGCCGCAGATAAGTGCGAAGATGTTGCAGATATTCTGAGAAGCCTAGCACTATTAGCAATATAGTGAGCACAAAGCATGTTTTAAGCTTAGTAGAGTAGAGGGCTTGTGGTCGAAACGCCGGTAGTAGTGCACGTGTACATGTGGAGTAGAGTATCGAAAGAGGCTAAGATTGTTAAGGGCATTACAAGGGCTTTGAAGGGCTTGGAGTACCTCCACACGCTGTTGAGGTAGCTATTCACGAGCCCCCAAAGGAGAATTGGGGTGCGGGCGGAGAGCTGGCGAGTGAGAGGCTTAGAGAGGCTAAATCACCATAGCGACCCCGCCTAGAGGACACAGTGCTAGCTCAAGCCGCTTCTTGAAAAAAAGAATCTACTCTTTTGCTACAACACGCTTACGCATGCTCAGAGTGTAGCCAAAAAGGGCTAGGTGATATTGTTACTGGTGTTGTGCTAAGCAGTGAAAGGGGTTTTACGGTGGGAGTTCGGGGAGCTTCTTCTCAAGCCACTCCTTAATGAACTTTGCGTTCTCCATAGTCTTTGGAATGAAGGCTGCGTAGGGCTGGGCTCTCCTACTCATTTCTTCAAAGGCTTTTATAATCTCCTGCGCCTTCTGCTTATTCAAATCCCCTAGCATAGTCTTCATCTCCTCCAGGTACTCTACAGCCGACCTTGCCTCAGGGGAGAACATTTTGAATCTACTCAGCTCCTGGATACACTCATCAATCTTTCTCTTAATCACCTCAATCTCAGCGCTCATCCAGACTCCACCTCCTCAGCAACACAGTGATTTGAAGAGCTTTATAAAGCTTGTAGAGCTAAACCTCTAGAGGAGGTGGTGTGCTTAGTTGCGCACACTTGGCTAAGCTAAATAGAGCATTTCACGCTCTTAACACATGCCGTGCTTTAGGTGGTGTAGAAGACCGTTCCCCGCCTACGGTTTTTCTAGGTTTCCGTAGGCTGGTTCATCACGGCTCTTGGGAGTGCCTCCTCCCACCCACCCCTTCGCGCTGGAGCCTCCTTTCGCAAGATACTACTCGGGGCGGGTGGTCTCGGAGACACCCCGGTCCCCTACCATGTAATAGTAGTATTCAGTCAGATTTATAAACTCGGTGGAGCTCTAGCTGGAGATCACGGCTTAAACCCTAGAGAGCTATACCAAAACCTACAAAAGCCTTGAAAGACCTAAAAAGTAGAAACTGTCGCGTCACCCTCTTCAAGGCTTTCATTAACTTGGCTCAAACATCTTCACAATTTTCTTAAGCTCGTCAACAACCCTCTTATACACAGCGACTAGCAGAACCCCTAGCTCATCTTGGTCTTTGGGGAGAACATGCTCTAGCTCTAAGCTATCAACAACATCAAGCACATAGTGTGTGAAGTGCGCCAAGTCCTCGCTAAAGTTCGTTAAGTAATTGTTAAAGCACTCTTTCTCCAAGAGTAGCCTGCCCCTTGCACTCATTCTGCAAACCCCAATGACTCTGTTCAAAACCCCCTCAACAAGCAAATCCTCAAGACTCTTACCTCTACTCACGCAGGCTACCCTATCTAAATATGTTCTCTGCGGGAAAAAAAGCTCAAGAAGTGCACCACTAGAGAGCAAGGTGCCTCTTCCTCTGCCTAAGGCTCTTCAATACTCAATTTAATTTCTTTTCCGCCTCGGTTTTCTTGGCACTTGCGCCACTTTAGCTGGGTACTATAAGCCCTCGTAGCAACTCCTATGCAGGGTGAGAGGTGTGGTAAAGAGCAGGAGACTCTGCTATGCATTGGTAGTGGCTGTGGCAGCCATTGATGAGCTTGTCAGCGAGACTAACAGCTGAGTTGCTAACAGGGCAAGTGGTCTGCTAAGAAACCTGCTTAGTAGAAGCAATGCTCCTGGCAACACTATGCGCTATGCTAGCCTCAGTGGTGTGCTTCAAGGGGGGTGGGTAAAGGAGTTCGCACCCTATGGAGAGATAGGGTTTTGGGCATGTAGCAACAGGGTTCAGGTTGAGGCTATGGAGGCCTGCGGTACGCACATAAAGGTTGCTGGGGGAGGTGGTTACCTAGGGGCTAGCATAGCTATGAGTGCTGTTGATGGCTGCTCTTCTCGTCACAGGCTTCTTATTGGAGAACTAGAAAGCTAAGTCAAAGCTCTACAACATTTTCACACAATGCGTAGGACATCGAATTTGCGTCTAGAGAGTGATAGAGAGCAAGGTGAAGATAACCTTAATAGTTGTAATCGCTCACGTTTGTGATGAGAATTTATATATGTCTTCGCTGTCTATTCTCTAGAGCGGGCCCCATGCCCCTTACGCCTCTCCACCTTGGTCCAGCTCTTGTTCTTGGCTTGCTTTTGAGGAGGCGACTCCACTTACCAACGCTTTTGCTAGCAAGCATTGTTATAGATTTTGAACCACTGCTAGTGCTAATTCTAAGGCTTGACCACCCACTGCATGGCTATTTACACACACTCCTCTTTGCTATTCCTTGTGGAGTGGCAATAGGCTATGCCATGATGCGTATGGAAAAGCTGTTTAACTCTCTCCACAAGGCTCTTCTACTCGAAGAAGCTAAGCCGATGTGCAGAAAATCGTTTTTACTAGCTGGTTTAATTGGGGTTTCTTCACATGTTTTGCTCGACTCCCCGCTCTATAGGGATATCCGCCCACTCTACCCATTGGAGGCAAACCCTCTCTACAGCCCTTCACTTGCTCTACCAATATACCTGTTCTGCGCATGTACTCTGCTAGTAGGGTTCATAATGTACGTCTCGCTATTAGTAGTAGCCACAGTAAGGAGGTGATGGTGCGGAAGAGCGTCACGGTTTGAGTGACAATAGCGTCACTATAAGTGGGTACTATAAGGGTTCTCTAAGGCGATACTACTGTGGGTGAAGCTCACGAGGCTCACTAGAGCATCTTTAAAGCGCCTAGCTGTGGTAATCATTGCCTTAGCGCTGCAGCTACTCTTAATAACACCTGTTAGAGCGTGTATGGATCCGAGCAGTGCTCACGCCGTTGAGGTTGTCTTGAATAAACCTGGGGTGAGGTACAACCTATCACTACTAGAGAGCATAGCTAATGGTACTGTATTAAGGGTGGGCGGCTCAACATACATGTTCAAATACACTATATACTATGAGCACCGCTATGCATACCCCAGCAGGGCATCTATTGAAAAGCGCGAGTTCCTCGTCATCATATACGAGGCTGTGTTCTCTAATGGAGCTCCCTACGTTGAGGGTATGAGCAACTCTAGTACTGTTGAGCACTACCTTGGTGTTCGAGTAGAATTAGCAGTACCACCTGGTACAGAGGTCTATGTTCCAAGGGCTGAGGCAATAGCAATTACGACTACTACTATAACTCTTGAAAACAGTGGTGTGGTGGTGGAGGTAGCGACTCTACAGACTACAGCACCCACAACAAGTCCTTTAGAAGAGGCTCAGCCCTTAAACCAAGTTGTTGTCTACCCAGCCGAGTTTAAGAACGTACTGAGAAAAGTTCTCTCTTACCTCACTTGCGAGACAGGTGTTGTCCTCGGTCTGAGCTGTGATGACATAGAGAGCATTGTTAATGTTGCGGAACCCGGCTTAGCCGGGTGGAACAGCAGGTTGATGTACTCAGCTTCCCTAGGCGCGTGGGCTCCTTACTTTGAGCTAGTCAATAGCGGTATTGTTAAGGGAGTGCTTTTTAGAGGCAATGCGTGTGCAGTAAGTGTGCCTACTGGCATAGTAACTGCTGTTGAGCTGCTAAAACCCCTTCTAAACGCCACTATTATAGTGGTGCGCCCAGGCCCAACACCACTAACAAGCACTCTGATATCAGTTGCACTAATGGGGGGCACTACACCTATGGTTGAACCCGCGACAACGTATGAAGTGCACTACCTGAACCAAGCAGTGAGCACCCCAAGCCCCTCTACCTATGTGCAAGCACCTACAGTTGTTGAGGAGAGAGCTTTGGGGGGGCCGCGGGATGGGGCTTTTGTTGCAATATCAGTAGCGGTAGGCGTCTTAATGGCGGTGCTGGCCTACCTGTACCTCTCTAAGCACTTGCTTAGCTAGGAAAAAGAAAGCCTTTTCTTTTTCCACAGCGCAGCGTGTAGCTCTGTGTAGAGGGCTCTTCATGCCTATTGGTAGAGAGGAGCTCGAGGCGTACTTGAGGCTGAGGAGGCTTGGTAGGTCAGTTACTGTTAGAGGGTTTCAGAGGCTGATGGGGTACAGCAGCCCTGGGCAAGCTGAGCGCGTTTTAAAGAGGTTAGAGAGGCTGGGTCTTATTGAGAAGACCCCCTTCTCTGAGTACATAGCGAAGAATGAGCTCCCCCCAGAGCTCTCAGCATACATTATAATCAAGGGGTACGTGCTTCCAAGAGCCCTTGTCTACGCAACCTATGTGACAGCCACTATAGTTACATACGCGCTTCTCGCTAAGCCTCCCGAACCCCTGCTTCTCCTCCTAGCAGCACTAGTAGCGCCATACTGGCTTGAGGCTCTGAGGGGGCTGAGGATGCTGAAAAGCCTTAGGAAAGAGGGTGCCTAGATGGTGCTGAGGAGAGCTACAGATTGTGTGGTGTGGAGGTGGTTGAGAGGCGCTAGTAGAAAATCAAGAGCACTCCTCGTAGCTATGCTACTACTTGGCCTTGCACTGAGGTTAGTGTTCGCACCCTTCTCCACAGGCTCTGATATCGTGCAGTTTGCTGGTTTTGCAAAGACTATTCAGAGGCGTGGGCTTTGCTTTTACAGCTATGCTGCTGCGTTCTGGGAGGAGGCGTGGCCCTACAACTGGCCATACCTATACGGCCCTGTGCTAGCCTACATTCTAAACCTCTTAGCGTACGTGGCTACCCCTAGCTACACCACATTTTGGTTGAATAGCAGCTACTTTGCCTATGCTTCGCAAAGCTGGGTCTTAGCCCTCAAGCTCGTCTTCATAGCTTTCGACACTTTAGTGGCTGTGCTCCTCTACATGATAACTCGAAGAGTTGCCCTTGTTGCTCTCTACTACCTAAACCCAGCTGTGATCTACATTTCGAGCATCTATGGAATGTTTGACCAGATCTCCCTAGCCCTGCTCCTCGCAGGGCTTGCCCTCCTAGAGAGGAGGAGGCTGTTGCTCTCTGGGGTGCTCTTAGCTCTTGCACTCTTAACTAAGCAAACCATGCTCTTCCCCCTCCTCGGGCTCGCTCTGCTACTACTAATTCGCTACAGAGGGGCTTTCAAAGGTGTTGCAATAGGGTTTATGATTGGCACACTGCTCGTGCTCTCCCCCATCATAGCTGTGTGCCCAGCATCATTCACTGGGCTGAGGAACACTTGGTACATGCTGAAGCCCCGCTACGCTGAGCCCATAATGTACTCCTTCAATGGGGTTACCTCAGTGGCTACACTCCTACACAAGGTCTATGGAGTGGACACTCTGTGGCTTATAGAGCGCTGGTACATGTTCACAGCACTTTTAGTGGTGCTCCCAGTGCTGTACACTCTCAGAAAGGGGGAGCTCTACATAAACACAGCTCTCTACTACCTCCTCTTCACAGCAACCTACTGGGGTGTGAACTACCAGTACCTCACCCCACTCATAGGGCTCCTCGCTGTGGCTATTGCTAGAGAAGAGAGGGGGTACCTGAAGACGCTCTACGCAGCCCTAGCCCTCTACATTGGGGTGTGGTTCTTCATATTCCCAGTTGAGTGGTGGTTTAGAGCACACATAGAGAACCCAAATAGGGTCTTGCTAGAGGCTGTGAAGAGCATTTCACTGAATGTGTATGTAGATAACTACTATGCTCCATACAGCCTAGCGCTAACAGTGCTCGAGTGCATAACGCTAGTGCTAGCGATGCGGAGTCGCTCTAAGCACCTCCTCCCCCTCTAGAAGACGTGGTCCTCACCAAGTGCGTAAGTGCGGTAAGCGGAGCCACGCCAATTGCGATGCCCACGCTTATCCTAGCACCCCCACACAGACATTCAATTACAAAAAGCATAAAACGCTCCTACACCACATGAGTTACAGGGTGTTTGATGTGCTCTTTGTTGGGTGCCCAAGGGACTGCTATGACGCTTGCAGACTGAGGGTCTTTGTCGAGAGTGGCAGGATTGCTAGGGTTGAGGCTAGTGATGATAGGCTTGCCCAGGGGGTTCTCTGCCCCAGGGCTGCGAGAGATGTGGATAGAGTCTACTCACCCCTCAGAGTACTCTACCCAGCTGTGAACCTTGGTGGAGGTGTTTTTAAGAAAGTGAGCTGGGACACGGCTCTTGAGCTAGTCTCTTCTAGACTAAGAGAGGTTTTAGAGAGCTATGGTGCTGAGAAGGTGCTCTTTCTTGAGTACGCTGGTAACAGGGGTATTCTAACGAGGTATGCGAGCAGGAGGCTGTGGAACTTTCTAAGCGTTACTAAGACGGATGGGAGCATCTGTGACTTTAGTGGCGCTAAGGCACTTAGGCTTCTCTACGGCTCTACCTACGGCATCTCCCCAGAGGACATCGATAGGCTTAGCATGGTTGTTGTCTGGGGGTTTAACCCAGCTGTCAGCGCTATCCACATGTGGAGGAGGGTTATGGGGGTCATAAATAGAGGAGGAAGGGTTGTGACCATAGATGTGAGGCTCACGGAAACAGCTAAGCAGAGTACAGACTTCATTAAGGTGAAGCCTGGCTCAGACGGCTTTTTAGCACTTGGGGTTGCTAGGTACCTTGTTGAAAAGGGGTATGTGGATGGAGAGTTCATTGCTAGGTACACTCGTGGTTTTGAAGAGCTTGTAAAGCATCTTGAGGGCTACACCCTGGACAGGGTAGAGGAGGTTACGGGTGTGCCCAAGAGGAGAGTCGCAGAGTTTGCAGAAGAGCTCGCCGCTAGCAAGCCCTTTGCTATACTCATTGGGTATGGGCTTCAGAGGAGGTTTGGTGGGGGAGAGGTTGTCAGGTCAATAGCTCTGCTACCCGCTCTGCTAGGGATGCACAGAGGCTTCTTCTACAGCAATGCCGATGGGCTTTCGATAAACCTTGTAGCTGTTGATGGGAGTGTGCTGTGGAGTGCTGGAAGAGTTGTGAGCATGGAGAAGGTGAGTGAGGAGGTTTACAGAGGCGGCTACAAGCTTGTGTACATACACCTCCACAACCCAGCAGCAACGCTACCAAATGCGGCAAGGCTTGTCGAGGGGCTCAGAAGGGATGACGTGTTTGTGGTTGTTCACGAAACTCACTGGAGTGACACAGCTAAGCTGGCGGACATCGTGCTACCAGCACCAACATTCTATGAGAAGCTCGATGCCGTGTTTAGCTATAGCCACAGCGTCGTCTACCTAAACAAGCCGGCTATAGACCCCCTTGGAGAGGCTCTGGGGGAGTATCAGCTCATGTGTGAAATAGCTAAGAGAGTTGCTCCCAAAAGCTATGCAGAGCTCTGCCCAGATCCATATGAATTACTTAAGCTGGCTTTCGGGGAAGAGGTGTTTAGAAAGCTTGCAGAGGAGGGGGCTGTAGAGCTAGAGCCACTCCCAAGAGATGTGTACCAGACACCCTCTGGAAAAATAGAGTTCTACAGCAGCTTGGCACTAGGGGAAGGGCTACCACCACTACCAACACCACCAGAAGGGGACAGGGCTGGCGAGGGTGAGCTCATCCTAATAACCTCAGCTCACTCACACTACATACACACTCAGTTTGAGGATGTATACGGGCCTATACACAGTGAGCTCCACATAAGCCCTCACGACGCCGAGCAGCTCGGTATTAAAGTAGGAGACCTTGCAGAGGTCTACAATGAGAGGGGCTCTGTCTTGCTAAGGGTTAGAGTGGACCCAGGCTTAGGAAGGGGTGTTGCGTGGGTGCCTAGGCACTCACTAGCAGTCAATGGGAAGAGGGTTAGCGTGCTAATGGATGACAGCGTGGACGTCTATGGAGGGGCAGTACTAAACTCAACACGTGTAAAGGTGAGGAGAGTGCAAAACAAGTGGCCAGAGAGCCCCTAGGACATAGCACTCTGAGCTCGTCTATGCCAACAGTTTTACAACAAGTTGAAGATCCTTAGAACATGGATATCCTTCTACTTAACTTAAGCTAGAGCTGTATACGCTTATAATAAACCTTGGAGAGCTAGCTACAGAATGTAAAATGTTGTACCTCTAGAAATTAGGTATCGTAAACACCCTAGCATCTCTTTCTAGTCGTATTGAATAGGCTTTGTTTGAATATAGTGTGCTGTACTAGTAAATATTATGCAGAGGAAGAGATGCTACGAAAATCCCGGAGAACGCGATGTGCGGAGAGAGGAATATTGGTGGAGATACGAGGCTCATCAACATCTTGAATACTGTTAGAGCTATTGTAGGGAGGGGGGCACTGTTAATTATTTTGACGGACTATGCCCACGATATTGAGGATTTTGAGGCTCTCTCTAGGGTCAGGAAGGCTATGCTTACACCTGTAGCTGTATATGTAAACGTTTATAGATGGGAAGTGGAGAAACCTGTCGATAGAGCAACAGCGGCTCTAATCGATGTAGAGAACTTCGTGGAAACTGTAGAGAACCTAGACGAGTGTACAAAGCCATAGAAACTCATGTAAACTACGTCAAAACGTTACTTACAAACGCTAGAGTAAACTACCTAGAGGTTCAAGGGTTAAGTGATGCGAAGATGAAGGCCAGCAGGATTGCGGAGGTATTTTTGAAGACAAGGCAAGCATACGTAACTATCTAGACCAGCAATTTCTGTACACTAAGGGTATTACCGACTCCAATGAAGAAGTGGTAAGCAGTTGAATAGAAAACAACGTCACATCCATATAGCTACTCTAGAGGCAAATAGCTTAAGGCGTGGCTATGTTTTTATAGCGAGCAAAAGCAGTTCAGCTTTCACATGAGTTTATATAGATTGATGCCATTGCCTCATCTTGTTTCCTCCTCACCCCCTCTTGGCCTGCATCTGGTTGGGGTATTTTGGGGAACCCCGGACCCCCACATCTTGAGTAGTATGCTAAAGAGGGTTAGACTCGCGGAAAACCTGTGCCAGAGTTTGCGTTGTGGAGTAGTGATGTAGCTAAATCGGTGTGCGACTTCCTAAGCACTTATGCAGAGGTGGGATCAGAGGAGTGCTCATCCACAGCGCCATTTCTAAGAGTATTTGACTACAGCGGGTGCATGAGTCGTGAGGCATGTAATGTTGTGCGCAACTTTATCTACAATGGGAGGTCGTATACTAGGGTCAGGAAAACTGCTGAGGGGTGTGTCCCCATCAGCGTGCCTGCATTGTGCAAACGCTAAGTGCCGAGCGTCACGCAAAAGAGGTGCTATAGCCAGGGGTGGCCTAGGCGAAGTGCTCATAGACATGGGGAAGTGCGATAAGTGCCTAGACCGCCTCTCCGCCTGCTCAGTAGGGGCAACTGGGATTAGCAGAGGAGATATAGTGAACTGCGACCTCTGCCTGCCACTTAGACAAGTAGTGCTATCACCAGCGTGCCTATCAATGTGCCCCTTCTAGAGCAGTAAAGCTTGTGAAGAGGTAGTGGTCATTCAAAACAACTTTATTGTGTTGAAATTCATTAAGACCTATTTTGCTGAGAACTGCTGAGCTTACTAAATTACACTGTTGTGCATAGTGAGGGTGATAGGGTGAGTAAGAGAGTATTAATAGTGTTTATTCTGCTGGGCTTAGTCTCTCTAACTGCTGATATTGTTTATGAGGGTGCTAGAAGTGTTGGTGGTGCTTATGTAAAGGAGCTTGAGGGCCCTCCAGTGGCATCAGCTATTGCTAGTGCTGGTGACCTTCTTGGGTATGGGCTTAGGTTTGCCTCTGCTGCAATAGCCTCTTACCTAGCTTCCTCAGCTGCTTTCTGGGGCTTTACAGCACTTGGCTATGTAATTACAGCTACAGCAGTCCCTCTACTATCATGTGCGGGGAGCTGGCAGACTGCAACAATGCTATACCTAGCTGAGAGAGTTGGCAAGGGTTTGAGGACCCCTGTGAGAGACGTTATTCTAGCTGAGGTTTCTGAGGGTATTGGGAGGGGAAAGGGCTTTGGAATACACGAGCTAATGGATCAGCTAGGAGCTGTTGCAGGCCCCCTGCTAGTGGCGGCAATGATTAGTCTCTACGGCTTTAGGGCAGCGTTTCTAGCGCTGCTAGCACCAGGAGTAGCATCTATAGCACTGGTGATTGCGGCCTCTCTTCTATACCCACACCTTAAATCAGTTGAGCTCTCTAAGCCTATGATATCGTTTAGGGGGCTTGGCAGGGGCTTCTACATATTCATTTTAGCAACAGTTTTTCTCTCCCTAGGCTATGTCCACTGGATGAACATCTCATACTTCCTAAAGCACTGGAATGCTCTTGGAGACGCTGAGATAGCACTTGCATACACTGTTGCAATGCTTACAGACGCCATTGTTGCCGTGCCCATAGGAGCCCTATACGATAAGGTGAAGTTCAAGGCGCTGTACCTAGCCCCAGTAACAGCACTTTTAGCAGCCCTACCCTTTGTCTACACACCGAGTATAGCTAGCCTAGGGGGTGTGGCACTCCGAGTAGCTGTATACACTATGGCTGGGCTCTGGGGAATCACAATGGGGTGCTTTGAGACTATTGTGAGGGCTTCAATAGCTGATATACTGCCCCCTGAGAAGAGGGCTATTGGCTACGGAGTCCACGGGCTTGTGTACGGGGTTACCTGGGCCCTTGGAAGCTTTGCCTACGCCTATATATTGACTGCATCACAGCATATTGCAACAGTCTACGCAATTTCAACACTAACTTTATCAGCCATACTAATATCGAGAATTTAGCACTTAGCTAATTCAAATACCACCCTCTACAGCATATTCACGTTGCAAGACTTATACAAGCTCTCTAAAGGTTTAAATCAGCCCATAAATTGTGTTTTGAATACAACTCTCTAAGCGAGCTTTACATGGCTTTAAGCACTTCTACACCAGCTGGACATGTGCCACTAGTCGAGACGTCTTTAAAGCTGCACTGAATACGACGTGGGGCTACTCAACGCTTCTGACCTCCTCCCCGCCCTGAAGGGTGAGGGTTCCTGCTAGTGCGGGGAGGTTTGGGGCTACATCTCCCCGCGGTGGGGATTCAGCCCCGGGCGGGGTCTCCCGCCCATTACCCCTACTCCTCGCGGGGCTCGGGGATATGAGTATGTTGTATGCTCCTACTAGGTCTGCGTTGAATACCTTGTTTAGCGTTGTGCACTTGAATAGCCCTCTCATAATTCTTTTCCCGCAGTTCTCGCCGTGTAGAGGGCACTTGGAGGAAGTGTGTGCTTCATTAACGTATATTACGGTTATCCCGTACTCCTCTGCTACTTCGCTAATCCTCCTCAGCAAGTACCCGTACGTCCAGACGTGCACGTTGTTGAAGTCCCCGTTCTCCTGCGCGATGTACTTAGGGTAGCCTACTTTGATTGCCGAGACGCCAGCGCTGTACAGCCACTCAACGACCTGCCTGACCTTGGAGTTAATGTAGCTCTTGACCTGCAGCCTCCACTTAGAGTACATGGCTCTAAGCTTCCTCGACGTCCTCAGCCCATACTTGTTTAGAGTAGACTGGTACTCTGCTATCCTCTTCCTCCAGTAGTGCGAGATTGCTTTCAGCGGTCTCCCATTAACCAGCTTCGTTAGACCGTTCTCTACATATATCGCCATGAGGTTGTTTATCCCGATATCTATCCCAGTTACTAGGCTTCCAATTGGGTGCTTTGGAACCTCTCCCCATTTTCCCCTAACAGCTTTTTCCGAGACCTCGAATGATATGTGTGCATACCACTTCCTCCTATCTGGATCATAGTGAATCTCCAGCCTCCCATACTCCCCCTTTAAGTGTATTAGCCCCTTGTACCCCAGCTCTATCCTACCAATCGCTCCCAAGCCCTTGAGGACTAGCTTGTCGCCCTCTATCTTGTACTGGTCCTTCCTCAGAACAGTCCACAGAACCCTCTTGCCTGATTTCTTCCTATATCCAGGCGGGTTAACCCTCGTTATGAGCGGGGGTAGCTTCCCTTCCTTCTTGAGCTTTAGTAAGCTGAAGAAGCTTCCCCACCCCTCATCGTTCTTGTTGAGAACTTGCTGTGCTGTAGCAGAACCTATCAGCACCTTGTACTTCTCGTAGAACAGCTTGTACGTCGCTTTCAAGTCCACTCTCTTGGTTTCAAAGAACATCCTCCTCCTAGCGTAGTTAACCTCGTTCCACAGCTTGGATGATAAGGTGCAGAGTACCTTTAGCTTGCTCTCGGCTTCTCTGTCGACTATCAGCTCCACTACGCTGGTTCTCCTCATTTCTCCCTCTCCCACTGCTCTTCAACATACCTCTTCACGATATCCGCTGTTACGTTGCCTACTGTCGCCACGAAGTAGCTCCTGCTCCACAGCTTGCCCCTGCTAGCCTTCGACTTCAGCTCGGGGAACCTCTGCAGCATCCTCCTAGCACTCTTGCCCTTCAAGTAGTTCACGATGTACGCGGGGGAGTGCCGTGGAGGGCATAGGGCGAAGACGTGGACGTGGTCTGGCATAACCTCTATAGCAATAGCCTCACAACCCAGCTCCAGCAATATCTCTCTCAAGACCTCTCTAGTGTACTCAGCAACCTCGCCAACAAGAATGTCCCTGCGATACTTGGGAATCCACACAAAGTGATAGCCACACCAGTACCTAGCGTGCCTAGTGCTACGAAGCCTCAACCACCCTAGAGATTCGCCCTCCACGGCACCCCCAGAATACACTAAAGGATACACACTTTATAAAGCTATCTCATCATCCCCGCCTTAAAAGGCGAGGCTTTCAGTTGTAAGCTGTATCGTATTCTCCTCGCTTCCCGTAGCCTCTCGGTATCCCTGCTTCTCTCGCTAGTGCGAGTGCGTACTCCCTTAAACCGCTCTTGATGTTGATCCATAGTTGCCTGCTCGCCTTCTTCCCGAGCTCGCTCACCATTGC
>CAZMQK010000023.1:0-20711 GCA_964568685.1 uncultured Ignisphaera sp. | reverse complement strand
AGCAACTCAGATGGTGAGTACAGCGTTGGTGAGCCTATTGGTAGCTTCCCTGTGGCGTACTCTATAAGGCTTGGCAGTGGCGAGCTCCTCGCTTTTTGTGCACGAGGTGTGCTTACTAACAGTGTTTTTAGCTATAATGTGAATTGGCTAGAGGGCTTAGCGACTACAAGGAGTGTTTTGCTGGACCAGTCCTGGGCTAGGGCTAGCTGGCTTCTCTACCTCAAGCTCGTTGTGAGCACGCCTAGGGGCGCCTCACCTCTCTACATCTCCCTCCTAGCGGCAGCACTTGCTTTGGTGACCACGTATGCCTATAGCGCAGCGCACGAGAGGAGCTAGCGTTTTGAAGCTCCTACTCCTAGTGCTCATAGCCACTAGCGCGCTAGCTGAGGCTCTGTGGAGAGGTGTAGGTGCGCACATTTTTATATACATACTCATCGCAGTGCTCACTGCTGTTAGTAAGCCGTGGCACGCTCTCATCTCCGCCATCGCCTTTAGCTCGGTCTACACTCTAAATGAGGGGTTGCTGGAGCTACTCCTCTCATCTACTTCATCTCTACTGGGCTTTCTAGTGCTCTACGCATGGGGCTGGGGTGACACCCCCAGGCTCGTCTTCACAGCACTACTCCTCTACACCCCAATCTACATTGTTAACCCGCGGGTGCTCATACCCATAGCCACTATCATTAGCGGCATGCTCATCGCAATGGCTAGGGAGTACGCAAGGCTCGGGAGGTCCTATGTGGAGCTCCACCAGCACAGAAAGGCTGTCTACATAGGTGAAGCCGCTAGCTATGAGGTGGTTGTTAAGTGCCCTGGGGTGTTTAGGTACGCTGTCTTGGAGAGTGGGAGGGGTGTTGCCTTTGGCGAAGCTGTTGATGAGGCAAGGGTGGACCTGCTGGCGGGGGCAAGTCGCCTGGGTGCTAGCAGTACTAGCGTTAGTGTGGTTGTAGAGGATGTCAGGGGCTTAGCTAGGGTTTCCCACGGGCCGTACACCCTCTCTTACGTGGTGTTGGCTAGGGCATCAGCGTTTTTGAAGAGGGCTGAGAGAATGCTTGAAAAGTACGCAACCTACCTAGCGGTCCCACGGGTGGTGAAGTTCTCAGTGCTCCCTCTAGGGCTTGGGGAGGTGGGCGGCGCTGGGCTCGCGGGCATAGGTGCTGTGGGCTTTGCAGGTGGGGGGGCGGGGGTGGGTGGCGCAGGTCCTGAGGCGCAACCTCTTGGAGCACTAGCAACAAGTGTTGGCATGAGTGGTGTTGGGCGCTCTGCACCTACTGGGGATAAGAGGGGTTCTGTAAGACACGCCCCTGTAGTGCGCATTGTGAAGGAGATTGAGGCTGCGATAGCGAGGATCTCCGCTAAGGCTCATTTTGGTGAGTACCTTGGTGTTCGCGAGTACCTGCCTGGCGACAGCCTCAAGGCTATTCACTGGAAGAAGAGTTTTTGCAGAGAGCTTGTAGAGGACTTGTATGTCAAGGTGTTTAGCTCTAAGCCTGAGGAGAGGGGTGGCGGGCGCGGAGCGAGGATAATATACGCAGACTTGACTGCTACAAGCCCTCGCGAGCTGGATATACTGATTAGCGCTATCTACGGCGAGCTGCTTAGGGAGCTAGAGAGAGGAAGACCCTTTATCACTACTCACCTCTTCATTGCCATCCCAGGCGAGGGGCTGCACTACATCCATGGCAAGCTTGTGGACGTTGTTACAGCTTTAAACATCATGATTCAGAGGTATGAGGTTAGAGCACTCTACAATTACGAGACTTGGAGGAGGACCAGGACTATTAGGCTAGGCGAAGCACATGGTTTTGTAAACCAGCTGGAGGAGTACTACAAAGCACTTGGCTTATCAATAGCAAGCGCTGTGAAGAGTGAGGTGGGGGTGGGCAAGCCCATAGTGCTCATACACTCCAACGCATTGGCGTACAAATACGCAGTAGTAGCGAAGGTGTTGCGCGACGCTGGTTTCACTGTCGCAGGGGGCGGCGGCACGCTGACAAGGACTTTCAACAAGAATGCTTTATAAATTGTACTCTCCTCTAACTCATTGTGGTGCTAAGTGTGAGGCTGTGGCTCACCCCAGTGCTTGTGCTCTGCATTCTCCTACTAGCGCCCATGCTTACTGCTCGTACTGAGGACCTTGACTTAGAGGTGGCCATCCTCGTGGATAGGGCTTCTAAGCTACACTCAATGGGGGTTAACACCACTAATGTTGTTGAGAAGCTGAGTAGTGCTGTAGAGGCTTATGAGCATGGGGACTTTGAAAAAGCTTGGGCTCATCTCAACGAGGCTCGCAAAATTGTTGAAGAGCTTGAGAAGGGGGCTGGTGAAGCCTACTCTAGGCTGCTTCTATTGAAAGTTGCTACTGTTGCTCTCCTAGCATCTATACCCATAGCAGTCTACCTCCTGCTTCCACGAGCATACCTCTACCTGTGGTTTAGGGTTAGGAGGAAGTGGGTTGTGAGGTGGCCACCCGTTGGTACTAGATGAAGAGGTTTTCGCAGTAGTACTTGCGCTATCAATAGTGGCCTCAGCACTAGGCATAGCGCTCACACTAGGGCCTGGGAATCCAGAGCCCTTTACAGCTATTGGGCTTTTGAATGAGGAGTGCAAGATAGGTGGGTACCCAGCAACAGCTGTGAATGGTAGTGGCGTTAGGCTGTGCATTAGTGTGGCAAACCACCTTGGGCACCCAGCGTACTTCAAAGTTGTCTACAAGCTGGCGACTAACGAGAGTCTACCAAATAGCTCAAGCCCCTCTCCTGAGCAGGCTGTTATGGAGTGGAGAGCTGTGCTAGGCGATGGAGAGGAGAGGCTCTTCCTCATCACTGCCCCCGTCTACACTCTGCGTGGCGAATACCGCGTGGTATTAGTGTTTGAGCTCTGGATTTACAGCACGTCTGGGGGTGGGTGGAGCTACACTGGTAGGTGGAACCACTATCACATAAGCGTTGTGGTGTAGGGCTATGAGGAGGGAGACCACTCTTGAAGAGTATGTTAGGAGGCTTGGTGAGAAGAGCTTGTGGAGGGCCTTGCGCAAAGTGTATGAAAAGGTTGAGTCTGGTGAGCTAAGGCTCGTGGACCCCAAGCCGCCTAAAACACTTGTTGAGTTTGCAATGAGGTTAGACTACTCCCTCTGGTTCTGGACAACCACAGCTCTCGTATTTCTAACACTGGTAGTTGTGTACACAACTAGCTCTGTCCCACAGCTCACAGTGCTGAGATACTTTCTGGGGACCCTCTACGTCCTCTACCTCCCTGGCTACGCTCTTGTTGAAGCGCTCTACCCCGAGAGAGGGAGTCTAAAGCCTCTTGAACGCTTGGCACTGTCGATAGGCTTATCCTTAGCGGTAGTGCCTCTAATAGGCTTGGTCTTGAACTACACGCCGTGGGGCATAAGGCTGGGCCCTGTTGTAGCGTCTCTAGCTCTCTTCACGCTTGGGATTAGTGTAGTAGCTCTTGTGAGGAAGTACAGAGCTCAAAAGTTTGCCTAGGCGAGCTCAGGGAGAGCTCCACAGGTGCCCAAGGGCTTTTAGAGGCCAATGCGATGGCGCTGCATTGCAGCGCAAGCCTGGTGCTCAGACTTTATAGCTCTTCTAACATCTCATAAACGTTTATAAACAAAGCTCTTAGCATATATAGAGATGTGTGATTGTAATGGCAAGAGATCGGGCGATAGGGGCTCTGCTCGTAATAGCCTCAGCTATTGTCATAGCTCTGTACGTTTGGCTCCTCTTCTTCCCACCAATTTCAGGTATAGACTTTCTACTAACAAAGGTAACAGTTGCTGTTGCTGTAGCTGCTCTCTGTGGAATTGTTGGTTGGATAGGGTACACACTAGCAACAACACCACCGCCAAAGCCTATTGAGGAGATTGAGAAGGAGATAGAGGAAGAGCTTAAGAAGCTAAGGCAGGGTGCAACTCAAACCACATCGCAGTAAAATCGAGTACTATGGAGAGGTGTGGGAGAGCTCAGCACTATACAAAGCCACAGCAGCTCGCCATACACATGTGCTCAAGAGCGGCCTCCAACACTACTAAGAGTTAGCGACAAGCTTTATTGAGGTTGGCGGGCCTCGGGAAGCACAGCACCCCGCCCCCCGTGGGGAGGCACATCAGCTGGCTGCTGTAGACACCTCAGCTATTCTATACAGCTAGAGGTTCTCAGCGCTGGCAAGCAATGCTTTAGTGAGGTGCTCTAAGCAGTAGTGCTACTAACGCTATCTAGTTGTGGTATGTTGAATGCTGTGGAGAGCTTTATGAGTAGCCCTGCGGATCCTCCCAACCCGGTAACCCCTGGTCAAGAGAATTAAGCCTCTCCTCAAGGAGGCCTACTCTAGCGCCAAGCTTTTCAACGCCTCCCCCACCCCAATCCTAAACAAATCCATATATGCTCTGAACTCCTTTCCCAAGGCTTCTATGCGTGCTCCGACTTCTTCTCTCTCAGCGTCTCTAAGTCACTCCCAAATACTTTGATATCATCTCTAGACGCGATCTCTCTTATGATGCTTCTCATCATGGTCACTCTAATGTTCTTATCCTTAGTGGTGTCCTCAGCTAAGAATAGATGCAGGCCCCCTCCTAACCTTCTCATCAGCTCTGAGCTCTTCAATAACCCTCTGAGCCAAGGACAACACTCTTACCACTGCAGTAGAGGTGAGTTGAAGATAGTTAAAAGCTTGTAGTGCTAGATAATTAACAAAGCCTTGTGCACCCTCTGTGAGCTTAGCCCTCCTAATCACCTTCTCCTCTGCGTGGCTTCAGATAGGTTTTTATAGCTGTGGACTCACTTCTCTATCTCCTGGAGGTTTTTCATGAGCTTTATTGTTGGTGACTTTGAGAGGGCTAGCGCAGCTGGTTCTAAGCTTGTGGAGAAGGCGAAGGAGGTTCTCTTAAGCATCGTTGCCCCAGATAACATCTCTAGAGCTGTTGTGGAGAAGCTGTTTAGAAAAGCTCTTAGAGTAGGTGCTTGGAGCTCTTTAAAGCCAGAGCAAAAAGCTCTCATCCTCGCCCTGAGGAAGTGGAGAGGAGGTGTGAGGTCTAGGAATCTTCTTGAAGTAGTTAAGAGGATATTTCTCGAGGTAGAGCTATTCACATTCAGAGGCAGGGCCCTCCTCTACGGAGTAGCCATAGCAATTAAAAACGGAGTGAATGTGGCAAAGGATGTGCTCAACAACACTGGGTACATACTTGCAACAGGCATTATGTACCTCAACAACCCACCAATGCTCAGAGTATACGGCTAAGAAGAGCAGAGTTAGAGCTTGGCTTAAGCTCTCTAACCATTGCTAATCACCTATAACAGAAATCTCAACCACGTACACAAGACCTGCGAATGAGGTTAAGTGGGATAGGTAGTGCGTGAAGCAATTGGCGCTGGCCTCAAAGGGCGTCAGGAAGTGTTTTAGCTACAGCTCTTCGCAAAACCCCTTGCGGAGCCGCACCTACGTGTATAGCTCTTCCACCCCCAGAGTTCTCAGCTTCTCCCTCACGTCCTCGAGCTCCATGAAGCTCTCTGAAGCCATGTAAAACAGCTTCTCCCTATCCCTAACAACAAGCTTTAAGCCCTCGGTAAGAGCCTTGAACCTCAGGAGTGGCGGTGCATCGTTAAGCACAACGAGGTCTACTGGAACGCCCAGCGCCTGCTCTAGGGTAGAGGCAACCTCACTGAGCTCCCTCAGGCCAACCCCCCTGCTAACCACAATGCCTATGGCAATGTCTCTGACAAAGCCTCTCCTGAGGGCAGAGCCAAAGAGAACCACAGCCTCCACAAACTCAAATCTCTCCAAAACATCTCTAGCGGCTTTAGCAACTCTATCCACATCAACCTCATAGTACTCTACACTCACGTCCTCACCAGCCCCCTTACCTTCTCGATAAACTCGCTAACACACCTAAAATCCGTTTGATGCTGCTGTACACAATGTCATCCCTCACAGCTCAGTACCTGTGGATAAGTAGGTTCCTGAGCCTCGCCAAAGCCTCTAGATCTCTGAAGCACTATACCCCAAGCCTCTGGGAGACTTCTCTAAAACACTCGGCGTAGGATCTTGGCCTCAGACCAAAGTGCTCAACAGCCACGTGGAGGCATATAGACGCCAAAGCCTCTACAAGACTATCACGTTGTACCTCATGGAGTAGACCTCATCAATGCTCATCTCAGCAAAGCTCTTAGAGGTAAGCCTCCTGAGCTCATTGATAGCCTCCACAGCGCCTCTAATCCTCGACACAACGACATCTCTATCTACAGGCATGGCTCACCACAGCTACTAGGCTCAGCACCGCAATTAGTGTACCCAGGCTTATGTGTAGTAGCACTAGTCCTGAAGCCAAGAATACTAAAGCTACTCTTCTTTAGCAAAGACAGCCTCTACACCACTTTCACTTACAACTCATAGCAGCTATTCAAGCAACTACCCTAAAGGCTTCACCCCCAGGTTCAGCACCCACCTCCTCAAAAGCCTCTCTATTAGCCTGAGTCGAGGTAGAAGCTGCGTCGATGAGAAGCTCAACTTCTTCACCAATACCACTAGCAGTAGCCTAACTCTTACCAACTCCGCGAGATAAGCCCCCCCAGGGAGAGGCACCTATGTACGTATTTGATGAGAGGGGCTTAGCGGAGCCCGCCCGCGTTAACCCGGGCTTCGCCACCATTGGAAAGGGCTTTATAACTAGAGGAAACCCCCTCCTAAGGCCCCTGGTGCTCACCCGAGGAGAGCTACGTGCTTGACATAGGAGCGCTATCGACCTTCATAATGGACGTGGTGAGCGATGTGTCCTCACAGCATGCCCCTTCATAGGGGAGAGCTACTACATGAGTGTCGAAGAGGGGAAGGTAGTGCTGGGCCTGCTGAAGCCATAGAAGAGTGCAAGCTCGAGGTAGCGGAGGGGAAAGAGCTGCTTCAGCAGATGTGGAGGCTCTTCGACAACCTCGATGAAGGGTATGTGGAGAAGGTGGTAGAAGAGCTGGAGAAGAAGATGAGGTAAGCAGTAGGCTAAGTAGCGAACTGGTGAGCGGTATAACAGCTGTAGCTATCGTGCTGGTGCCCACTCACTTCACTCCCCTCTGCTGTACTCCCTCTACTCGAAGAGCGAACAGCTCTTAGGGGCTGGGGCACTGAGAGGGGCCCTGGGCTCGGGATGGGGAGGCACAGTGCTCGGCAATTGTCGTTGTATAGAGAAGCTGCCTCTACATGGTTAGAGCTGCACACCCTTGCCAGATCCACTAGCACATTACCTAACTAGCTATTTGGTGGCTAGAGCTGTTTCAAAACCTAGGTGTGTAGCTTTAGTTGCGTTGATAGCTCTGCTACCAGATATTGATGCTTTGCTCAGGGTCCATAGGTGGGTGCCGCACAGCATACCATTAACACTTCTTGTAACAACACCAATTCTAACCCTAGTGTACTACAGGTTTAGGAAATACCTAAGGTTTGCAGCAATAGCGTTGCTAATCTACGTTCTACACATAGCTTTAGACCTGTTTACAGTACTAACACCAGCGCTCTGGTCACTCCATAGCTCAATATGGATTAGGATAGAGTTGACAGGTGCGTTAACAACTAGTGGGGTACGCATTGCCCCAGGGGTAGAGGTGGTCACAAGGCCTGCAGACTTCACACAGAGAGACGTAGTAGAGGGCCTGCTAGTAACGGAGACAGGTCTAGCACTAGGAGTAGTCGCAGCTTTATACTAACAGCCCTAGACGCCATCAGGAGCAGAGCAAAGCAACAGATACCTACAGGGTGTGGCTAGGAAACATGAAAGCAATGCTACCCACAGACCTTAGCAACGCAATGTTACTCACAGCACTGCTACTAGCATTCACACACTTCGCCACCCCAATAGCGTACTACAGCTACTTGAAGATAAGGTGGCTCCACAGACCGTGGAACATTAAGAGAGACCCAGGCTACAGGCCTAGGGTCACCATCGTAGTCCCAACGTACAACGAGGCTAAGGTTATAGAGTCTAAGCTAGATGATATAGCCAGGCAGGACTACCCCAAGGAGCTAGTAGAGGTAATAGTTGTAGACTCAGCTAGCACTGATGAAACACCTGCGAAGGTTGAGGAGTGGGCCCATAGAAACCCAAGCATAAAGCTAGTGTTAGTTAGAGAGCTTGTGAGAAGAGGTAAGGCTCACGCGCTAAACCACGCCTTGAAGTATGCTACTGGGGACATTGTCGTGATAACAGATGCTGACGCCACGTGGTCTTCTAGCAACACGCTCTCTAACGCCATGTCATGGTTTAGCGACCCCGCTATAGGCGCTGTTACATGCCTCAAAATACCGGCTGGTAAGGGCTTAATGAGCGTTGAGGAGAGTTATAGAGAGCTCTACAATGTTGTGAGACTCGCCGAGAGCAAAAAGCACTCAACCCCTGTGTTTCACGGGGAGCTAGCAGCGTTTAGGAGGAGCCTGCTTGAAAGAGTTGGTGGATTTCCCACAAGTATAGGTGCAGACGACAGCAACACGGCCACGAGGGTAGCGCTAATGGGCTACAGGTCAATAGCCGTTGACAACGCGTGGTGTACAGAGAAAGTCCCCTCTAGAGAATATTACACCTGGAGGATCAGGAGGGCCCAGCACCTGGTGCAACACTTCACTAAAACCATGAAGTGGCTATTGAGAGCACCGGGAGAACTCAAGCTCGTGCTACTCGCTGAGACGTGGCTCCACCTAGCCAACCCGTGGCTCCTACTTGCATCAACACTCCTACTACTCTACCTAGCAATCACAGGCTCGACTACAGCGCTGATCCTCCTAGCATTAGGAGCACTTCTACTAACGCTTAAGCTCTTTAGAACCTGGATAACAACGCAAACTTACCTAGTAATAGCCACGCTCAGAAACATACAAACGAAGGAGATCGTGTGGGAAAAACAGGAGAAAGAGTAATGACAAGTGCGCCTTTAGATCAAAACCATTAACAGCGTAGGGAGAGGTTATGAGGATACTCTTTGTATCACCATCCTACTATCCATCTATTGGTGGTATAGAGTATGTTGTTAAATCAGTTGCAGAAAGACTCGTGAAAATAGGACACGAAGTAACAATTGTAGCAGGAGATCGTAGAGCTAAAGAGCCTAGTGAAGAGGAGATTAATTATGTGAAAATTGTTAGATGGCCTACTTGGAGCCCTGGAGGTGCATACCATTTCCCTAGGAGGAGGAATGAGTTGGAGCAAGTACTCTCGGAGGTTTCCAGAGGGGTTGATGTAGTGCACCTTCACAGTATACATAGTGTTCTCACCGTACACTCGCTAAGGATTGTGAAGAATAGGGGTGTGAGGGTTGTTGTAACCCCGTACTACCACGGAACGGGCCATACCCTACTTAGGAGGCTCCTATGGGTCCCCTGGAGGAGGTACGTTAGGAACATGTTAAAGGGTTGTACAGTCCACACTGTCTCTAAGCTTGAGGCTAGGCTTGTTGAGAGGGATTTTGGTGTTAAAGCTATTCCTATTGAGAATGGTGTTGAGGAGTGGGTCAGGGATTTGAGGTGGGAGCCTCAAGGCTACGTCCTCTACAGTGGTAGGATTGAGAGGTATAAGAGCATCGACCTGCTTGCTAAAATTGTGAAGGTTCTAAATGAGAGGTTTGGTCTTGGACTAGAGCTGAAGGTTTTTGGTAGAGGTCCCTACAAGGAGAGGCTTGTAGGGGTATTGAGAGAGCTTAGGATACCTCACGAGGTTGGGGATTTCAAGCCATTCGAGGAGTACATCAAGGCTCTCTCACGTGCAGCACTCTTTGGACTGCTCTCAGAGAAGGAGTCATATCCTCAAAGCGTAAATGAAGCAAATGCTGTCGGTGTCCCAGTTGTAGTTGCTAAACCCTGGGGCTTGAACTTTGAGGATAGGAGGAGGACGCTAATAGTTGATTTAGGTCAAGGTGTAGAAGCTTTAGCTGAGGAGGTGTACGAGTTCTTAAGGAAAGCCCCTCTAGAGGAGAGGAGCTGTGTACCGACTTGGAGCGAGGTGGTTTCAGACTACCTGAGGAAACTGTACGGTGGTTAGGGATGGGGGTCCTTGTAACTGGTGGAGCGGGTTTCATAGGTAGCCACTTAGTTGATAGACTCGTTAGGGGGGGGCATAAGGTCAGGGTCGTAGACAACCTTAGTAGTGGTAGTGTTGAGAGCCTTAGGCACCACCTAGAGGCGGGCACTATCGAGTTTGTTGTAGGAGATTTGAAGGATCATCAGGTAGCTTTAAGAGCTGTTGAGGGTGTTGATGTAGTATTTCACTTTGCTGCAAACCCTGAGGTGAGGGTGAGTACAACGAATCCAGAGATACACTTTAATGAGAACGTTGTTGCAACGTTTAATCTCTTAGAGGCTATGAGGAAGAGTAATGTTAAAGAGATGGTGTTTGCATCGTCAAGCTCAGTTTACGGAGAACCTGAGGAGATACCAGTAGACGAGAATGCTCCGATAAGGCCTGTCTCAGTTTATGGAGCAAGTAAAGCAGCATGCGAAGCGTTGATACATGCATACTCAAAGCTCTATGGGATAAAGGCAATCATACTCCGCTATGCAAATGTTGTTGGCTCTAGGCTTAGGCACGGAGTTGTATGGGACTTCGTAAACAAGCTTCTCAAGAACTCCTCAGAACTCGAAATCCTTGGGGACGGAAAGCAGGTTAGAAGCTTTATATACATTGACGATGCAGTAGAAGCTACAATGATAGCCTGGAGAAAAACAAGCAGCGGCTACGAGTTATACAACATAGCATCAGAAGACTGGATAACAGTAGATGAAGTAGCAAATGAGGTAATAAAGGCTATGAGATTGCACAACGTGAAGAAGGCATACAAACCAATACTTCACGGTGTGGGTTGGCTGGGCGACGTTAAGAAGATAGCCCTTAAAATAGATAAACTCAGAACATTAGGATTCAAGCCTCAATTAGATAGCAGGAACGCAGTGTATAAAACAGTTATTGAACTAAAGAAAGAGTTGGGTCTATGAAGATATTCTTAGACCAGTTCTTTTCTGAAGTAGATAAAGTCCTAGGTCTCAACAATAAGCACAACACAGTACTTATTGATACTTGGTCTTAAAGTCCATACTGAAACAGATCTGTAAAATTTCGAAGATATTAAGCTCTAATAGTTGACGGCAAGTCAGAATATAGAACTCTAGACATTGTTAAGAAGTTTATGGAGAAGAGCAAGAGTAAATTCCATAGAGTAGACATAAGGTAGAGCTTGCAATGCTATAACACTAGGTACTACCTAATTACTTAACCCGACTGTGAGTAAGAAACATTACCATGAGATTTCTATACATTGGGTCTAATGACGTGTTTAGCAGACATGAGCTCGGGTTTATATCGGCTCTAAGTGAGCTTGGCAGAGTTGACGTAGTAATGCTGAACTCTAGAGTAAATGTGGAGAAACTTTGTATTGGAAGCGATAATGGTGTATGGGATATAACTCTATATAAAGTCCCCTGCAGAAGTCCTATGCAAATAATTTATTGCGAGCACATCATTAAAAACATCATTGATGTATATGACTACGATCTTGTAGTAGCAACACCAAGGCTACCTGTCATTTTGGCTCGTAAAGTCCTTGGAAGAGGATCGAGGATTTTACTGCGCTTATGGAGTATTAGAGCTGCAAAGCTTAGAGATAACCTTAGATTTGGCGCATATGAAGACATAGCTATTTTTGTACCAAGCATTGCTATAAATATGGGCTACATTCTTTACTCCACATACTCCATAACTATTGACCATGCTACCTACACCTTTGCCATCAAAACATACCCTCTTCTAAGAAACAGGATCGCGAAGCTATACCCACCATACGGTTTTAAATGCGATAATCATGGTGATGAGGATAAATACGCCCACATACTCGATCTTGCAAAGCGCGGAGATTACGTCCTAGGCTTTACAGGTCTTCATAAAACAGGTCCTTACCTAAAATTCGAAGCAAAGCCACATGCCATAGTGCTGTACCTGATAGCTAAGAAGACGAAGATGAATGTTGTTTTAGCTGGGAGCACGTATAAGGACTGGAAACGTGTATTTCCTCATATAGAGCCCCCAAGGAATCTATATATAGTTGGCAGAGGTTTTGGAGACAGCATCGTCAGGAAGCTATATGAAGGTGCAAATCTAGTTGTAGCACCTATAACCAATAGAAACATCTCTAATAGACTACTAGAATCCTTATTCCATGGAGCACCAACAATAACCACTGATGTCGCAAAAACGATTCATCCAGAGCTGGTGCATGAAAGGCATGCATTTATATCAAACTGGAACAATATCATGGAAGACGTCCTCAAGCTCTTAAATAGCGAAGAAAAGCTTGAAATGCTTAGCGAGGGAGCTAAAGAAGCCTACAGCAACCTCTTTTCCACGAAGAACAATGTAAAGTTTGTGAAAAAGATTGTAAAATATGTGATAACTTCTCTAGTGTAGCACATAGCAACTGAATTGGGATGCTGTGATGATAGATGTTATAATGCTTACAAAGAATTCAAATAAGCCCTTCTTTAAGAGAGTACTCGCAGCTATAAAGAGGAATATCCTTGTACACCACTTCATTGTGGTCGATAGTTATAGTACCGACGGTACCGTTGACGTAATACGCGAATTCTTCAAAGATAAAGTGGTGGTTATAAAGACTAGGGCTAGTCTAGGGTTTGCTCGATATATTGGCATGAAGCTTGTTGATACAGAGTGGTTTGCGTTCATAGACTCTGATGTGGAGATACTAGAGGGATGGCATGAGAATGCAAAACCATTGATGAGAGTAGATAGGATATGGGGGATTCAAGGAGTGTTTATTAATAGTAGATACGCAAATATACGGACCTACGGTAAAATAGAGGTAGTTAAAAACATAGACGAAGTGCCTAGAAAATTCATAGTGAAGTATGGTTTCTATAGGTTTTCTGGCGCGGATACAGGTCATGTCCTCCTACGTAGGAATGTGGTCTCCCTGTTAAGCCCCTACATAATGAAGTCCTTAAGGTCAGGCGAAGACTTTTATATTGCGCAAGAGATAACTAGAGCAGGATATTATTATATACGCACAGACAGACTTAAAGCAATACACCATAGAGCAGGCAAGATTAACATTAGTAAGCTCGTCGAAAGAGCATTCAATGCACATGGCCTTGCACTTTACATTGACCTGAAGACGTTTACCCTATACAACCTCTGCAGGATGCTAAAAGTTCTCAGGGAACGAAATGTAGAGTTACTTCTATGGCATCTGTTCTACCTATTGGGAGAGTTAAAAGCTAAGAGCGAGATCTGGACGAATACACGTACATTAAGGAAGGTGTTAGCTAGTACGCAATGCAATAAATATAGACCGTAAAAACTATGAAAAGGATAAGGATATGGGAATGGAACCACCGTCAAAAGTAGTGCAGAGGTTGACAAACATATGAAGATACTGCACGCTTCGCACATAAGTAGCTATACTCCGCCCAAGGGTTATGGCGGAGTAGAGTTAATGGTTGACACTCTGGCCAAAGAGCAGATTAGACGTGGTCATAGGGTCCTAGTTTTAGGGGTTAAGCCAAGAAATGCAGAGGTACCGTACGAGTTTGAATCAGTCTTTGAGGAACCCGTGAAGAGACCTGACGTTAAGCATAAGGTAAAGTACTTATGGAAGCTGTTGCTAAAGTCAAGAGACTTCGATGTAATCCACATACACTTCCAACCACTAGCATTAATAACTTCAATCATTAAATGGCTTCGCAGCAAAGCAGTTCTGCTTACGTTGCATGCTGATCCAAGTGATCTCATTGCACGATTGGGTGTTCCACTAGTTGCTATCTCAGAATCCCAGAGGAGGAGGTTGGAGAAACGCGGGATAAAGGTCGTAGCGGTCATCTACAACGGTATAGATGTCACCAAATATCCATTCAGGCTGGAGAAGGAGGATTTCTTTGTATACGTAGGAAGAATAGACGAAACGAAAGGCGTTCACATAGCTGTACAAGCTGCAAAGAGGTGCAACGAAAAACTTGTGATAATAGGGCCCATAGCTAGTCGTAGCTACTTTGAGAACTTTATAAAACCGCTCATAGATAATGAAAACATTGTTTACCTTGGCGAAGTAGATTTCGAGACTAAGGTTGAATATCTCTCGAGAGCAAAGGCACTACTATACCCCGTTCAGTACGAGGAGTTTTTTGGTATAGTGATGGTAGAAGCCCTTGCTACAGGAACACCAGTAATAGGCTTTGCAAAAGGGTCAGTAGTAGAGATAGTTAGGGATAGCGTTACAGGTTTCCTAGTAAAAGACGTGGACGAGATATGCCAAGCCATGAAAAGGGTTGATAAATTGGATGGTAGGGAATGTAGAAAGGACGTTGAAGAAAAGTTCTCGTCTAAAATCATGGCTAAATACTATGAGGATCTATATCAACGATTACTCAACGAGAGCGTTTAAGAAATGAGTAAATGAAAGATCTCTGCAACATATTACATACTCAGATTACATACTCAGGCCACTATGTTTAAGTTGTTTAAATTGATTCGAGTCATTTATGTAAGGAAGCAGAATGTTCATGGTAATGTGTCGAAGTGCGCACTAATGGAATGCCTGTAGGTAAGTTATGGATATGTCTGAGGTTAAATTGTTACTTGCTGGTTTAGTTCCATCTTATAACTTAGGAGATCCGTTGCAGTACTTAGTTGGAGCTTTTTCGGCGGCTAAACACATTTCAGAAGCGAAGCTCGATCTATTTTATACATAAACCTGAAGCATTTCTTAAAATTACGCCTATAATGTTTGATTCGAAGGAGAAAATCAGGGTACTAAAAGGTCTGCAAAAGCAACAGAAATTGAATGCATCATGCTTAGGAGGCTGTATAGCGGTCTATTAAGGGGATTTCCTTTGCTTAAGCAAAAACAATGTGATCCTTACACACATATACAGAATCGCTACAAATCCCCTCACTTCATGCTAATCCTCAGGGTCCTCAGGGAATTCTATAAAATGACGCTACTTGAAAGTTCTACAAATTTGTTCTATATTAGGCCGTCGATATGTAAAATGTTTAACATAACGAGAAGTTACGACGGAGGATTTACAGGAGAACATACAATAATGATTGGATACTATAATCACATAATCAATTACAATTGTGCTAGGACCCCTGTAAAAGAATCCCTAATAACTTTTCCTATTTCAATTTCGAAAATTGGGCTCAGCGCACATTCTAAGCATAGAAAAACTTATCAGGTCTTTAAATCGTTTAGACCTTATTTTTGTTAGAGGTAAGCATTCCTATAGTATTCCTGCAAAGTTTGTAGAATCCCATAGGCTGTTAACAGCGTTAGATATTGGTTTTGGTATTAAACTACTCTACAAAGACCCAGATGATTCCTCTGTTAGAAAGAGACGCGACATTACTGTCTGTATTGTACCACGTAAAGACTACTTCTATTCAATGACTCTATGGAAAGAATACTTCAAGTCTTTGAAATAATTAATAGACTCTCTTACAGACCTTAATGTAAGAATTTGGCTTGTGCCGTATTGTTTAAGGTCTCCAGACGATATAATAGATGTTAGTGATGAAAGTATAATATCAGATCTTATGAATCTGTACCAGTCGAGTAGAGAAGAATAGTAAAGATCTTGAAGCCTCTCCGTTCTCGACTCTGCTAAAATAATTAGCTTTTGTGATATCGTAATTACGAGTAAAATGCACACCAGTATTATTGCTTTAGCTTATATTAAACCAACAATATTCCTCATGCCTAAAGATGATGTTAAGGTGTTGGACATGGTGTCTTACCTTGGCTTGGAAATGGAGCGGTACATTACAGATATATGCCAGGTGATGTAGGGAGAATAGCTCTAAGAATAGATAAACTCAAAGCTTTAGGATTCAAACCCAGGCTAGACAGTAGAAATACCGTGTATAAAGTGGCGGTAGAATTAAGGAAAGAACTGAATTATGACAACATCTTTTAAAGCTGCAATCAAGAGAAAAGCACCTAGGGCTACTATCACAAGCAAGGTACGCAATAAACCCTCAGTAAACATGAAGCCTCCAGCATATTTATAACAGGAGCGCTAGCTATGGAAACGCCAGCAATAACATCAAGAGAAGTTGTGGAGAATCTTGAAGCAGATGTAAAATTGTTCAATAATGAGCTTATAATTATAGAGAAAGTGCATATGAGGACCTGGAATGAGGTATTACATCAGTATTTAAGTAAACTGTATTAGTAAAGCGAATATACACATGATAATTGCTCTGATTAGAAGAGGATATATAACGCACTTAGATGGTGTAAATAGGTTTATAGCTCTTTTAGCCGAGGGCTTTGCTAAGCTAGGTCATGAACCGATTATAGTGAGTTGGTGTTATAGTGGTGTTAATCGGGCAAGGCTTGAAGAATGGTTTAAAGAGGTACATGGCTTAGATAATCCTCTGCCTATCTATACACTAAGATCAGGGCCTTGCGAGGGAGATCCACGGTTGGCAATTGCATGGGATTGGTGGTCGAAGGGATCTAGATTATTACACAAAGAAGGGGTTGAAGCAGCTGTAGTAAACGAGGTAGTACCACTTAGATTCAGACATAAGATCGTTGTAAATCACGGCATAACTATCAGGCCAAATAGACTTTATTTACTAATTGTGAGAAAGCTGTACAGGGGTTACGACAAAGTGATTTGTGTAAGCAATAAGTTAAGAGATGAGGTTAGGAAAGTTCTTGGTGTAGATTGTGACGTTATCCCACTACCATTGAAGCTTGACCTCTGTAGACCTGTGGAACACCATGATAGGGAGAACATAGTTGTACATATAGGTACTAGACCTGTTAAGAATCCTTGGATCAGTATTGAGGCTATTAAGATTCTGAGGACGAGAGGACACAACATTAAGTTAGTAGTTATAGGTCCCTCCTCAAGTCTTCCTAAAGTTGAAGGAGTTGAATACAAGTATGCTATTCCAGAAGAAGAGAAGCTAGAGCTGATCTGCAGATCGAAGGCTTTGATACTTCCATCTAGCTATGAAGCACTTCCTTACACGACTTTAGAAGCTACGGCTTGTGGAACCCCGGTTGTAGTCTCAAGTGCTATACCTGAGGAGGCGGTGATAGATGGATTCAACGGTATTAGGGTAAACAGTTTTGATCCTCAAGATTATGCTAATGCTTTAGAAAGGCTTTTGCTAGATGAGGAGCTATGGCTAAGGCTTTCTAAGAACGGTCTGGAATTTGTTAAGCAATTTAATTATATTGAAATCTCTAAGAGGTACATTAACATCATTCATGAGCTTCTATGAATGCTGAGAAGGCCTTATTAAGCGTTAGAAAAGTTATTGAGCTCTTCGGGGATCAGAAAGCTGTTCACAGCTTTTACCTCGAGTTTAGTAGAAGGCTTGAGGTTCTCGAACTTGTTGAAGCTTACTGTAGTCCAGGCTCTACGGTTTTAGACATTGGTGTATAATCGTTCATTATCTCTTGAGCTCTCAAGAATATGGGTTACAAGTTTATAGTATTCAATAAATATAGAGCCAGGGTACTACATAGAGGCAGTTGAGTGCGTAGTATGTTCATAGATAGTGTTCTTGGTTGGGTTAATCATCTACTAGGATTACAGCGAATTTCACTTCTTACTTACTTGTTCTTTGTATTTGGGCTTAACTTTGTGTCGACTTTCATTTTATCTTTGTTAATGGCTCTACGATCTTCTAATTCTCATGGCAATGAAATAAGGAATAAGGTAAGAAGGGTGCAAATCATTATTGTACTAGTGACATTCTTAAACATCGCTCTTATATTATTAGGGGTGATATCCTCTGCATGGAGATTTCACTACTCTTTAACTCTCATCATAGCAATACTGCTAATACCGATAACAGCTTACTTGATGTTATTAACCTGTAAGACCATTCCTAACCCCCTTTATACAAAGCTAGCAACCCTGTTCATCGCAATAGTTCCCTTTGTGTTCACCACTAAATATATCGCTAATGGTGTTGAAGAACATGAGGTTACATCTGACATGATAAATATATACCTTAACGGGTACTTTAGATGGTCTATCCACGGCTCTCATTACGATCTAGCTCCTCTAGATGCGATATTGAAAGTTATGCTTACTCACATCACGGGTAGTAATATCTATGACCCTGTACTAGGAGTCGTAATGTACGGCTTATTTGGTCTAGCATCACTTCTCACAGTATACACATTTGCAAAGAAGATATCAGGGAGACCTATGCTAGCTACAGCAATAGTTCTACTAGTAATGACTTCATATCCATACTCTCCACTAGTAGGTCTTGTTCAATCCCCTGCTGCTCTTTCACAATTGCTTGCCTTTATAGCATTAACTATAATTGTAAAATCCCTCCTCGGGCATAGCTCATTTAGTGCTAGAGATCTAATTGCTGCACTTATTTTCATTATTCACTCTATATTGCTTCATCCTTCAGCTCTCACAATACCTCTCTACCTGGCTTTAATCGCATTACTATTAGCTCATAGAGGAGAGTTAGATAGACATCAATACCTACTATATATAATCCTCGCTTCAGCCACGATCTACATGTATAAGGCTCTCTACACAGCGTTTGCAACAAGCTTCATAGGATACTTAAATACTATAGTGGAGTTCGTTAGAGGGGTCTTTAGCGAGGAGGCTATTGAATTAACCACTAGAAATGTAGGTTATAGTGCTCTTCCAAGACTCTGCCTTACAGGATTCGCGCTACTACCTGGATTTATAGGGGGCATAACCATAGCATTAATGTTCAACTTCTTTAAAAAGAAAGGTGCTAGTCTAGTAGAGGGGCTTTTCCTCATCACAGCAGCTCTTTACGCGTTCATCTCTGTCTGTTCCTTACTAATAGGACTTGGTGGTATTAGTCAATCACGCGTATTATTTAATGGTGCACAACCATACATGGAGTTAATTTTAATAATATACCTCTCAACACTGCTGTGCAAGATCAGGAGGCATGTACTGCTAATACCGCTACTTATTGCCTCCTTCTTTATTCTTCTCACACCAAATGCTATGCCCTTGAACTACACTATTCCCATGGCAACGAAGGGTCCCACGCTGAACGACCATATAGTCTCCTACACATTTACACAGCTTGTAGAGGAGGAGTTCTATGCGACACTTTACAGGAGTTGCGGAGATTCTGGTAGAATTCTCGTACTTCAAGAGAGGGGAGAATACAGCTATGGCATAGGCTCAACAATGGCTATTGTTCGCTACTTTATAGCACCAAGAAAAATTCCTGCTAAGAGCTATTGGGACCCCTGCGTAATGGCTATTCATGCGGTACCAGCCATTCACAAGAAGTTTATTATCAACAGAGTATTCGATGCCTGGGTCTATGGTTTCTACCTCTACATTTGTTAAAGCAATAGCTATGGTTGTCGTTTACATATGATATTAAAACATAAATGTTAACTAAATATAAAAGATATGCAAGGAATAGCTGCACAAGGTTAAAAGGGTGGAATGCGACAATGTTAGTTTTCTTTGAAGCACCATTCATTTTTAACTTCTTATAATCTCGACCTACCTAATGCTCTTAGTTCATATAATGTAAACGTGTTTACTGACATACCGTCGATTAAGAGTTATCCCTCCTTACGTAGACAGGTTTGTGAAGGCGAAAGCAATGAGAAAGGCTGATATAGTACACTTAAATTCTTTAAGCATAGAATTAGCGAAGAAGGCTAAGACGTTTGGAAAACCTGTAATAGCTGTTCTCCATACGGCTCCTTTCCCTGAGGAGGTTTATAATTCAATAGACGATTATATAGATGTCTATGTGGCTCCTTCAAATTTCACTAGACAGAGTGAGGAGGCTAAGATAGGCTCGAATAAGATTGTTGTAATTCATCACGGCGTTGATATGGAACTGTTTAATCCGCGAATCCCTAAAGAGGAGGCTAGAAGAAGGTTTGGGATACCCTTAAATGCTAAGGTTATCCTATGGATTGATAGGATAAGCTTAGAAAAGGATCTCGAAACTTTCATAAGAAGCCGCGGAGTACATCCTTAAGGAAGTGAAGGACGCTTATGTATACATTAAGGGTAGGGCTGTGGTAAAGAGCTATTATGATAAAGTCAAGGAGCCTTTAAGAAGGCTTGAGAAAAGCGGTAGGGTTAAGGTTTATATAGGTTGGATCCCTCACAGCAAGTTGCCCCCGCTCTATAGAGCCGCAGATGTTTTCGTTAGGACCTCAAGACATGAAAACTTTGGTCTCGGAGCCATAGAGGCAATGGCATGTGGAACACCAGTAGTAGCACCGAATACAGCAACGCTTCCTGAGATCTTAGGTGATGCAACTACGCTTTACATACCAGGAGACCCTATAAGCTTAGCGGAAAAGATCATAACCTTACTCACAGATCGCAATTTTTACGATACTGTAAGAAGCTACCAGCTAGCAAGAGTTCAAAAAACATTTAATATATTGTACGTAGCCCAAAATACACAGAACCCTACTCTTCACTCTTAAACAACTGCTAATGATACTCTTAGCTAGATTAAGAGATCTGTTAAAATGGCTTAACATAAGTGTCTATAAACGTGAAATGGATTTGCAGATGATGTGTAATGCAAGCTCTTAAAGATAGTTGCAGGATGAAAGTTAAGGTAATGAGTAAAGACATGTCCCCGTGGTGATGTGAACATGAGCTATAGGTACGTAACTATAATCATACCTGTTCACAATTCAGAGAAGACT
>CAZMQK010000022.1:0-22190 GCA_964568685.1 uncultured Ignisphaera sp. | reverse complement strand
TAAATTTGCGATCTAAATCTCTTCTTTTCAGCCATTTCAATACACCCTAACTCTCCATGCCGAGCCTCTTAAGAATGTACTTGGGTTCAAGCATCTTTAGAGCATCTCTACTTAAATATATGTTCACATACGCTTTCGAGCTCCCTCTACCATACTCCGATGTTATTTTCTTCACTATAACTACATCTTCAGGAACTTTATAAAGCGATGCAATTATTTTTTGAAGCTCTTTTCTGGATGGCGTGCCCCTAGTTAAGTGATCTATGTAGAGCTCTACTTCAACTCTTGAAAGTACCTTATTTTCAAACTCTCTAACTACAGCTATGCTCATATCATTGCTTATCTTCATGATTTTCCCTTGGAAACCTAGCTTTATACTCATATTATGCTCACGCTAGTTATGCACCAACCTTTATAGCATATCTCCCAGGGGTTTTTATGCCTAAAAGCTTTGCTACTACTGATTTCTCTGGGTCCAAAACAATTACTATACCACTCCACTCTGTTGAAAAGTCCTTTGAGCCACATATAGGGCATGCCTCAACCTCTACAGCTACAAGAGCCTTGCATTTTAGGCACGCTTTAAATGCTTTAGAAGGCTTTTTGGACACTAGGTTACCACCACGAATTTTTATTACGTTGAACCCTAGTTTAAATGTGTTTTGAAAAACCAAAATCATGAGGATATGTGATGCAAATTGAGGATCTCTGAAGAATGTATAGTAGTAGACTCGCGGATTGCTACTGAGATTAGTGTGGAGAAGTTTGTTAAGCAACTTTTTAGCACAGCTCATAGCACAGCTGTATACATAGCTGTGGAGCCCATAATAATACCAACGAGAATTAATGGCAAGCTACGAAGTTTTGCTATAGGCCCAGGCTCAGCAATTATATGCAATAGCGAGTCTGCAGAGCAATTTCTTACGGCAACATATAGAGTTGCTGAGCCTTGCTGGGGAGACGCAATGATGCTAATACCATACACCTCAACTACTACACCATGTAGCAGAGTGAGGCAAATGGGTTTTGAAGTGGATTTTGACGAGGCTGTAGGGGTACCTCACATATGTATCACCAGAGGAAATTGGGATGAACTTCGGCTGATCATTGGTGGGGGAATGGCGAAGGTGGAAAGGTATTCAAGAGAGGTTATAGGAGCCCTACAAATATCTGTAAAAAACACGCTCTTCTTTACTTTAGCAAAGGGCTTACTTGCAGATCTAAGCTATGAAAACATTACTGCAAGGTTTTTGGATATAGAGTTTGACTATAACAGCTTGGCTTATTTAGAGGACTTAGCTAAGATAGATGGAGGCACTGTTATCTATGGGTTTGGCAAAGGGATTATTACAACATTTACTGATTTAGATAGAGTGACAAGCACTATGTACTCACTAGCTTTACTAATAGCACACTTAGTTGATGTGAGTAGTGCTAAGGCTGTGGTGTATAAAACTAAGGTCTACATAAAAAATGGGTGAGGTTGAAATTTACTCTACGCAAACATTATTGTGGGACTTTTTCTAACAGGTTTACTTCCAGTAGCTTATCGACAATATCAACTACAGCATTATATAGTGTGTCCATATCTATCTCTTCTTCAATATTTTCAGCAAGGTTCTCAACTATTTTCCCTACAGTTGTCTCTCCGTCACACAAATTCCATATGTAGTACACTGCAGGAGCTAGAGCGTATGCTTTTTCCTCATCTGCAGCTACGATGAAATCTCCTTTATCAATCCCTAGCTCAGTACCTTTCTTTCTGTATACTTCATTCCATCTTGGTCGTTGTGCTGCATCTGCTGACACCATGTTCATCACCTTCGCCCTCTTCCCCTGCCCCTAGGGGCACCTCTACTAAATCTTGGCCTAGATGGTGGCGCTCCACCTTCAGATTTCGGCATTTCCTCGGGTACCTCTTCTGCTGTGGGAACGGCATCATCATTTAACTTTGTAAACTCACTATTTTTACCAGCATTTAGCTGTACCTCTCCTTTGAATGTTGTTACCCAAGCATTCTTAATTTCAACAGCGTCGCCAACATTTAGTGAAGAGGCTTTTTGACCCCATACAACAAGCTTTACCCTTCCACTATCATCTCCTACTAAGTATTCTCCAAGGGTTCTCATACCTGCTTTTGTCTCTATTGTTCTTGTACCGTAGCTTTCCAGAACCCTTACGTCAACCGTTATGTTTTCCATTCCTGGTTTTAAATCTTTTACTTTGGTTGTGGATTCGGGGTTTGACATTCAAATCGAGCTCGAGTTTGTGGTTGAAATGCATATGTTTACAGAGTTTATAAACTCAGCTGAGGTTTCAAACGTGGATGGTGATAACTCATGAGTGCTAGTGATGAGGAGTACTTGATTAGCTTGAGGGGGCTTGGAAATGCCAAGATCATATACAATAGTGCTGTAGACACTCTGCACATAGTTATAGATGAGGAAGAGGCAGATAAGGCTATACTCTTAGAGAACAACATTATTGTTAGGATAAAGAATGGTAGGATAATAGAGATAGAGATTCAAGATGTTTCAAAAATTATTCAGGAATAAATTGCTTTACACGCTCTTTAAAATCCTATTTATGTTTTCTATAAATATTTTTAAATTTGCTAAGTTTTGTAGTAATGGGGTATAGAGCTGTATGAGCCTGTCAAAAATTGTTGAAACTAGAAAGGTTCAGAAGTTCGGAAAATCAACTCTTATGGTGTCTCTTCCTTCAGAGTGGGTTAAGTTCGTAGATTTAAAGCCATCTGATACAGTAGTGATGGAGGTTCGAGATGACGGAGCCCTTATTATAGTTCCACAGAAACTTGCTGAGAAAGGTATTAGGGAAAAGGAGGCAAGGATTGTTGTCTCAAAGAACACTAATGAAGCGTTGCTTCAGAGATCTATTTACACACTATATGTGATAGGATATGATAAGATTGTCATTGAGTGTTCTGATGGTGTTTTACTTCCTCAGCTTATATCCAGCATAAGGGCTATGGTTAGAATGCTGATAGGGTCTGAGATTGTAGAGCAGTCCAGCAACAAAATTGTTATACATAACTTTGTTGATACAGAGAGGTATAGTGTAGACGGCTTGGTGCAGAGAATGATATTGACAATAAAGAGCATGCTAGAGCACCTAATAACGTCAATAAAGGAGGGCTCGATGGAGCATCTCAAGGAGGTGACAGAGCTCGAGTTTGAAATGGATAGGGTACATGCTCTCGCTATTAGATATGTCTATGTACTCAATGTCCAAAAAAGCTCGCATTTCATTACAGAGTACAGAGTTTTAATAACGACACTAGAAGACATTGGTGATGCACTAGCCCAAGCAGCACTAATATTAAGTGAAAAAAGTGGTTTGCTAGACATTGCAAAGGCTGTTGTTAGCGAAAGATTAGAGGAACTGAAAATGCATTTGGAGTACACACTAGACATAGTGCTCCAAGCCATAATGAGAGGAGACCCGTATATAGCTAGTAGAGCAGCAGATTTAGCTGCAGAAGCAATGAAGTTTGTCAGTAGGCTAGAAACTGAAGTAATATCCACATACAAAACATCAGAAGAATACCTGTTGATGAAGTCCTTCTTTGAAAAACTCATGGTGATGTGCTACAGTGTGCAGGCAGCTGCAGAAGTTGTTTTTGATATTGTTGTAAGTAGAAAGGGTGGCATGCTAGACATCTCTGAAGGAGTGTGATCACACTCATTCACATGAATATGTGAAGCACCTCAGCTATAGGAATCATGCTGGTTATTGCTCAGCCCCCAGCTTTTTCATGTACCATTTTAGAGTAGAGCTTTTTCCAAAAACCCGAGAGCTCAGCTAGCTTTCTGAGCTTCTCTCTATCAACTTCAATGACTCCTTTTTCAATGAGCCTAGCCAGAAGCACCTTGAGAGCTCTTCTTACGATTTGTCTCTTATCCAAGGAACCGAAAAGCTTTATGGTGGTAAGTCTAATGCTCTTGTACCTCAGCATCGCATTAACTATCTTCTTCTCTTCTTCTGAAAGCTCTTCAGCAAGATATCTACTCGCTAGTTTAGCAATATCTATGGGTTCGAATCCCAGATAAGTGTTGTTTAAATCTATGTCTGTAAACTTCTTAACAACTCTAAATCTGATTACAGTTACAATATCGTCCTCTCTAATCCTAGTTTTATACAGCTTCACTAGCGCCTTAATGAGCTCCTCTACACTTCCATACCCATCGTTGCTAGCATCCTCTGCTGTGAGCTCCTTAACTCTTTTATACTCCACTTTCTCTATGAGGGCCTTAGCTATAGGCCTACCCCCACCATGTATAATGATTTCCCTAGACCTTGGTACAACTTTACCAAGCCTTATAGTAGCTGTCTTCACTCCCTTCAAAATCATCTCTACAAACTCTTTTTTAACCATTATATGACCTCTAATATAGGTAACCATAGCAATACCCACTACCATATTGAGCCATGCTAGTGAGCAAAATGCTACAATGCAAAGAAGTGTTAAAGAGGTTTATCAAGTTTAGGTTTTGGTGGCTCTATGCGAAGCCTGTAAATGATGTTGCACTATTTGACATTAGCATATCTGTAGCTAAGAGAATTGGGGCAAAGCCATTTAAGGTAATTAAGGTTGCTGAGGTGGGCTTTTACAATGCTGTAGTTTTTAGCTTTAGTTGCAGAAGCCTAACTATTACAAGTCCTCTAAGAGAAGCTGGCAGGGATGTTGTAGAGGGGGTCATGCTTCATGAGTATGCCCACTGCAAGCTCAAACATGGGCTAAAGCTCCTCTGCTTAGCACTATTGCTACTCCTCTTCTCAGCATCTATAGCAGTTCACATTATGTACAACAGTACAACAATGATGGAAGAGGCTGTCGCACTAGCAACCTTTGCCATAATGTATGTAGTTACACAGCTCATACTAAGACATGTAGCTAGGAGATTTGAATATGAAGCAGATTTATTTGCTGTTTCACATGCGTCAAATAGCTGTGCTTATATAGGTATGCTATATAGGCTTCTCTACCATAAACCCGCCAAGAGAAGAAGTCTCAGGCTATTCGATTCGCATCCCTCGCCACTAGATAGAATAGAAAATATTCTAAGGCGCTTCCCAAAACTCTCAAGCTGTATAGAGGGTGGAAGCCGTGGTGGGCCCGGGGGGATTTGAACCCCCGACCTACGGGTCTCCCCTTCAACGCTCCAGCCTTCTCTCATCCCATGCGGTCGAAAGACCCATAGCCTAGCTGGAGCCCGCCGCTCTACCTAGCTGAGCTACGGGCCCTCCAAATTTCATCAAGCTTGTATTTACTCTGCAGAAACTTATATGCTCTTATGCTCATTTCCAGGTGAGGTGCTCAGCATTCCACGTAATGAGTGAATTACCGCAGAAAATGAGTAATGCTGTCAATTAGATGTAGGCTAGCAGTCATCGAATCACTTTTGTGGTGGCTCCTTTTCCCAGAGTGTCACCATTCTTGCTCTTCTAATTCTCCTCATCTCCCTCTCGAGGTGTCTATATACTGTAGAGTGTTGCTTTCCCTCTATGAGCATCAGTATGGCGTCTCTAGCAGCATTGGCGCTTTCGTAATCCCCTATAATAGCAACGTAATCATCATAAATAGATATGTGGGTGCCTGTCATCTCCTCTAAGTTTTTCCTAGCCCTCCCTTCTTCACCGATTATCCTCCCCTTAATCCTTGTCAGGTGATTCTCGCTAGGGCCGACATACTGCTTTAGGTCAATTACTATTAGCACCTGATCTTCATCAAGAAGTCTGAATGCTCGTTCGGGTGAAAAGCCATAGCCTATAGCTGTAACAATGTCTCTCGCCTTCATCAAGTCTATGGCCCTGGTCTGGGGGCCCTGGGGCTCTATAATGACGGTGCCATTTACCTCATCTACTGTTAGCCTAGTTTGAGTCTCCTGCATTAACTGCTTTAAGACACCCCCCTTCTTACCTATGAGCACACCAATTCTCTCTAGGGGCACCTTCACATAGAACCTCGTAACCCCTGGGACGAGGTACCCTTGCGTTCTCGTAGCTTTTGTGAAGGTATTTGTAGTATTGCTTGTTTTTGTAGAAACAGAAGAATTAGTTGAGGTAGCTTGGGAGAAACCCTCTCCGTGATCTTCATTAACCACTTTACTACACCAAGCCTCTCTTTATGTTTAACTGTGTTTTAAGCACATTTATTTCATGATATGCGGAGAGTCTTTCATCTACTCTTCGTGCTCTTCGATAGGTGATTGTAGTTGAGCCTCATCCTTATTCAAAATGCTGTAGTATATCTTATCTATAGGTGGTGTTCTTAACTTAAGCTCGTCTCTAAAGAATTTGACTATGTTGCTGATATCCCTATAGAGGAACATGTGTGAATTAGGGTGTTCTAGCTTCACAGCCTGGCTCACATCAATTATGTAAACCCTGTCACCATGCAACATCACATTGTATTCGCTCAAATCCCCGTGAACAAGCCCTGCATACCAGTACATCCTGTAGACATTTCTCACAATCTCTGTGAAGATTTGCGCAGCAAAGTCGCTGTCTAGAAGACCTGCTTCAGCAGCCTCTTTGAGTAGAGGTGCTCTTACACCATTTTCACCTATAAACTCCATCACCAGGATATTTCTATACACACATATAGGCTTTGGCACAGAAACAGAGGCCTCATACATTCTCTTCAAATTCGAGAACTCTTTTCTTGCCCATATAGTCATGAGTTTATGCGTAGGTAAGGAGAGCACCCACTCATACCTCGGATCCCCCTTTATGTACTTCCAAATACCCTTCTTAAACTCAGCAGTAGCTGTTAGGTATATCTTTACAGCGACATATTCACCACTCTTACCCTTTGCCAAGTACACCCTAGCCTCCTTACCTGCTGACACAACGCCACTAAGCTTAGATAAGCACCCTCTCTGCTTAAGCTCAAGCAATGCCAAAACAGTAGCTCTATCAAAAACTTCTTCAACTGTCTCAAAAAGATCATCATCTCTAATCCTAGGTTCCCTTAACCTCTTCCTAAGCTCCCTATCAACATCCCTTTCAACATCCCCCATGCAAATCCCTCAGCACATTCCTAGGGCCCCTGCCTAAACAATGCGGTGTAGAAATTGAAGTCACATTTCCATAGACTCTCAATAAATTCTGTATAGGCTTTAAGTGAGTAAATGAGGCCTGGGTTTCAGGTTACTCCCTCTATAAACTCCTTTGTTATTAAATTCATTGAGATGAGCTTTCTAATCTCATCTTTACTATACTTATGTACGATATCACCTTTTGTACTCTGGAAATCCCAAGGCTCAACGAGTACTACATCACCACTGCTAAACCACACTCTTCTTCGGAACTTTCCAGGTATTCTGCAAATTCTTAAGACTCCGTCTACACACCTAACCTTTAAGAAATCTGCGCCAATCGTTTCATCTACAACACACAAAACCTGCACTCCACTAGGAAGTAGCAGCTCTTTTGGGGCAGTGCTCTCCTCTTTTTTGCCCTTTGGTATAAGTTCTCACCCTCTCCTTTAATACAAGTAACTACTTTTGTACACAGAACTTAATAAATCTACATATTTTTGCTAATTCTATACTTAGATAAATTCTTTGAAATTTCATCAATATGTACTCTGCTTATCTTACCATTGCTGTCTCTCAGAGTAAGCCAGATACCATCAAAAGACTCCACAGTGTAGGGAATGCCACTAGCAACAATGTAGTCCCCAGGCTTGAAGTTCAGTATCCTAATGGATATGTACAATCTGGAGACTCTTTGCCCCTCGGAGGACCTCCTGGTGTCGCCATAGGATTCCACAACCTTCGTGGCATGCCACCTTCTCTTAGCAGACTCAGCAACGCGTTTTGCTAACGATGCGTCGAGTAGCATTATGTCATAGCCATTTCTCACAGGCTTCACCTCCCTAATCCACTTCTCGAACTCCATTGCTATACTATTTATAAACTCCTCTATCTCACTATCAGCATTCACATACCTTAGCTGTACAACAGCGCTGTAGCTTCCACCAGCAATTCTTTTGCAAAGTGGGCAGAGGGACGCTTTCCAACTGACTGTAACGGTAATTGTGTGGGAAATCCTTGCCTCACCTAACTTTCCAAACAAGTTTATGGTGGCTGGCGAATCCTCATAAGGAGTGAATGCAGCCTCTATATCCTCTAGTATGAAGTCTTCAGAAGGCTTCAGCAACCCTATGAAGAGGTCTTCAACAACATCCTTAAGCTCTTCTGTATTTTGAACATAAAGCCACTTCCCATGAACCTTCACACCCCCACATACCCTACAATACCCTATCTCTATAGAACGGGGCTTAGTTACAAGCCCCTTAATTGCTATATAGCATTTTGGGCACAAGCCCCTAATTATAGGTGTCGCACTAGACTCTTCAACACCACAATTTACGCAAAATCTCTTCAAGTCTCGAAAACCTCCTTCACTATCTGTATGTGTAGCTGCCCTTGAACGCTAAGAGCAAATTCTTTAGATGCAAACCCCCTTTTCTCAAGCTCGCTCACAATTCTTCTACCTGAAATCACAGCTATGTCAGCATCGTCAAGAGCGTTGACCACCTCCTCTACACTCACTCTTTTTCCACCATAGAAACTAGGGGATATGTCTAACACTATATCCCCCTCCCTATACACATGCCCAAAGATCTCTTCATCACATACTGCGAGAATCTTCTTGCCATTGATATTATGCACTCTTAGAAGGTACATACTCAAGACAGGCACCTACACTGGTCTTACGTAAGTTATTGCACCGCACGCAAGGCACCTAATATACCACTTCTTTCCTTCTCTTACAAGCTCCGTGTCATAGCTTTTACATGTGGGGCACTTGATGTAGGTTTCGAGAAATCTTGTGTAGAGATCTTGAATACTTTTTTCTGAAATGCGCTTGTATATAACCATGTTATTGTCGGGTCTCAGAGCACCAGGAGCTCCAAGCTCTTTGAGCAGAAACCTCATAATTATTCTCGGGTCTCTTCTAAGCCTTTCACTAACAAAGCTCAAGTTCTTTACAAAGGTGTGATCCCCTTCATACTCTATCTCTAGCTGGGGTATGTCATAGGCCTTTGCAGCGTCTCTCTTTGGCAGCTTTTCAAGTGCCCTGTGCAATAGGTAATCATAGTTATAGAGTATTACAGCCTCATCGCTATTTAGCGTCACAAAGTAGCACCTCTCACAAAAAGCATGTGTTACAAGTAGCTTATAACTTGATTTGTAGTCTCTTTGTGAGTGGTGCTCTTGTGCCCAAGAGGGTCTATATAGAGACCTACGGTTGTACACTTAATAGAGCTGATAGCGCCATAATGAAGACTGCGCTACTTGAGAGAGGCTATGAAATTGTTGAAAGGCCTGAGGAAGCTGAGGTAGTAGTTCTAAACACGTGTATTGTAAGACACGATACAGAGGTTAGAATGTTGAAGAGAATTGAGGAGCTAGGGAAGCTATGTAAAAAGCTTGTTGTTGTGGGTTGCATGGCTAGAGCACTCCCAGCTAAGGTTAGGAAGGCGGCTCCAAACTCTTCTCTCATAACACCGCAGGCTGTACATAGAGTAGTTGAAGCTGTGGAAAGCGAGCAACCAATAGTACTTCACAGTGAGGTTAAAGAGTACCCCATTCTACCTAAGGTTGTGGATGGCATAATAGCCTCTATACCTGTTGCCGAGGGGTGCTTAGACGAGTGCTCTTTTTGTATAGTAAAGATTGCTAGACCTCACCTAAAGAGCGTACCAATTGAGAGAATTGTGGAGACTGTTAAAGAGGTCTTGAAGAAGGGGGCTGTGGAAATCGAGATAACAGCTCAGGACCTCAGTGTCTATGGCTATGACATATACGGAAAGTACGCCTTGCCAGAGCTTATCAACTCCATTCTGGAGATTGAAGGGGGTTATATGATTAGGCTGGGGCAACTGAATCCAAGGCACATAATTAACTATTTAGACGAGGTCATAGAGGTTTTGAAAAATCCAAAAGTCTACAAGCACCTTCACATACCTGTGCAAAGCGGTGATAATAGAGTTTTAAAACTTATGAACAGAGGGTATAGCGTAGAGGACTTCATAGAGATCGTGTCTGAAGTGAGAAAGAAGGTAGAGGGAGTGCATATAGCCACAGATATAATAGTTGGACATCCAGGAGAAGATGAAGAGGCTTTTGTTGCGAGTGTAAAGCTAATAGCTGAGTATGGAGTAGATAGAGTACACATAGCGAGATACTCTCCAAGACCCTTCACAAAGTCTTCGCTAATGCCACAGGTACCAGATCCTGTTAAAAAGACCCGCAGTAGCCATATAGAGAAAGTATATGAAGAAGTTGCGCTAAAGATAAACAGAGACTACATAGGGGCAAGAGCGCTTGTGTGGATAACAGAAATGGATGTGGTTAGAGGCAGGGCTGTTGGTAGGCTATTCAACTACAGACCAGTGGTGCTAGACGTAGGGGGCTCTTCACTAGGTAAGAGAGCTCTTATAGAAATTACTGATGCTACTTTCTATGACTTGAGAGGCAGGGTGCTAGAATTAATAAACTAGGTGGAGAGGAGGAATTATAAATAACAGGGGCGCCGGTTCTCAGGGAGTTGCTATGAGGAGGAATAGAACAAGTACCATTGTAGTTACTACTAACAGTATCTCCAACGGTTTTGGAGGCTCTACTCTTACTCTAGGTGTTTGTGGTAATCCGTAGAAGTGTATTGCTTGAGCAACGTCATTTGCAATTATAGAGGTGTGGATTATCAATGAATTAACGGCTTTGTACACTTTTCTCTTGCCAAACTTCATTAGTGTTGCTATATAGGCTTCCACATAGTTATTGAGTAAAAGTGGTAAAAAAGCCAGTGTTGCTGTAGTAAGACTAGCTAGCCTACTCATACCTATCTTTGTTAAAATCCACCTCAACTCCCTTAAACTCAGCCACTGAAAGAATAGTGATATTGACAGAAAGAGCGTAGCTAAGTTAACTGATGAAAGTACTAGCTCTCTTAGTGTTGGTGTTGGGTACCCCAGAAGCTTGGATATCATTACAACAACAAGGCCTATAGCTATGAAAACCAAAGGCAGTGCTAACCCTCTTAAAACCCTCTTCAAATTACAACACATGTAGAGTAGCATTAGGGCAAGAGAGAATATGTAAATTGTTACAAAGATTTTCTGCCCTCTAAAAAATGTTTGAGTTATAATGGGGGTCGCTATCATCACTACAGACATGGCTATTCTCGTAGGTAGTGAAAATCCCTTACCTGAGTAAAGAGGTATGAAGAGCTCTGCTAAATTCCTTGAGAAGCTCATGGAGCCATCAGCTCATAAACGGCTTTGCTAAACATGATAGCGTTTCTATGAGCAAGGGGGCTCAACGTGCCATTGCTAAGCATGTAGACCCTTGCTCTTGGAAATAGTGATACGTAGTCTTTCGAACTAAGTACAATTATCTTTGCCGTGTCTGTGAATATGTCCAATGTTTCTGCCAACGCGGCAGCCTCGAGGTATGTAGAGCCTGTGAATGGCTCATCAAGAAGTATTAAACCAGCCCCGCTAATAGCATTAATGCTTAGAAGAGTTGCTAATCTAGTTACCTGCCCCCAGGAGAGGTGCAGGGGTAGCCTATCTAAATCATTGTAGCCAAACCTCTTAAGAAGCTCAAAACCTCTAGAAAAACACTCTTCTCTAATCCTACTACTGCACAGCTCCCTAACTTCTTTCTCAATACTTTCCTCAGTTAGAAAGAGGTAGGGGATCTGAGGAACGTACATCACCTTGGAAAATCTTTTAACAAAGCCTTTAGTGGGTTTAAGAACACCTGCTAAAATCCTAAGTAACGTAGTTTTTCCAGCACCATTAGGACCATAAATTACTACCGTGTCCCCCTGGTGCACCCTTAAGTTAACACCTCTTAAAACCCACCACCCCTCTTCATACCTAAACCACACATCGTCAAGCCTCAAGACCTCTTTATGTGAATTACTCTGTGGAGCATTAGGACCTTGCACACCTTCAGCAACTCTTCCGCTACCTTGTCTTAGCTTAGTAACATCACTTTCACTAACTTTTACGAGCGTGCCCTGTGACAATCTATATACGCTATCAACAAAGTCTAGTAGGTGAAGAAACCTGTGCTCTACAATAATTATAGTCTTCCCCATACTATTGAGGATCTTCAATACGGTTTTGAACATCTCTACACCAGTTACATCATCAAGCCACATGAGCGGCTCATCGAAGATTAAAATAGCTGGGTTAGGTATCAGCGCCTTAGCTATGGCGACTCTCTTTAGCTGACCACCAGAAAGTGCTATTATAGGCTTGCTCACCACACCCTCTACACCAAGTAACTTACTGACTCTTTCAACGGCCTCTTCAGCTCCACTACCATAGAGCCTTTCAGCATAGCTTAGCATATCATCTAATGGTATGGGCTCTAAAAAGTGGGTATAGGGGTCTTGATTGACAACCTGTACGCATTTCTGAATATCATACGTACTTAACTCATCAAGCTTCCTAAAGCATAACTCTACCTCACCACGTACTTCAGCTCCAAATACAGCTTGTGCAACTCCTGTTAAAGCCCTGATAAGAGATGTTTTGCCACTTCCACTAGCACCAACAACTAGTACAGTTTCCCTCTCCTGCACCTCGAAATTCAGGGACCTTAAGACCCAGTTACCCTGCTTACTACCCCTATACCTAAGCCAAAGTCCATTAACCTTCACAATAGGCTTTACCACATCAGGGCCTCCTTGTCGCATCTCAGCCAAACCTCTAGTCATACATCGCTAAAATGAATGTGAAGAGGCACGCTCTTAAACCTAAATTTAATTGCCTAACTCATTTGCTACTTGTTATAAAGTGTCTAATGGTTTTCCAAGCTCCAAGCGTAGCTGGTGCTACATAGAGCACTACAGTGGCATTGAATAGTGCGTTATATGGCAAATACCTTACTGTGAAGTCGTACGCAACTTCAAATGTTTCCATCTGTCTAGCCCACACTAGCCAATGGGGGGTCACGATGTAGTTTAGCAATAGCATTACACTAACTCTGCTGATGAGCGTCACTATGAGTGCCATGATTGATGACTTGGCGAAACTATGAACTTTTGAAAACCTCTTGAACGCCACTGCCAAGGGTATTGCTGTAAATGCTTCTGCTACAACCTTCATCGAAGGCCCTACAACTCGTGTTGGATCCTTAGTTAAATGTACTGAACCTAGCCAGAATATTAATAGTGAAGATGCCCCGAGCCTTGCATTAATGAGTGTTAGTATAGCTATTGGTATGCCTGACAAATCATACGTCAGGAACGTGGCTAATGGAAATGGGAATTGAAATATGTGGAGAATTATTGCAAGTGCTGTGAAGAGCAGTAGGTATGCCAGTTCTATAGGGCTTACGACGCCTTGTTTACCTACTCTAGGTTTCTTCAATTTTGGACACCCGCTTCTCGCCTCTTAACTAGGCTTTGTGCAGTCAATTCTTTTTAAGATTTATGTTTAAGCCTTTTATATTTAAACTTTTTAAATAAAGTTTAAATAACAAAATAGCTGGTGTGATATCGTGAAAAAAGTTTACAGGCTTCAAGCAATTGGCGGCTCCATATATGTAGCGCTGCCTAAGGAATGGCTCAAGAGGTACAATTTAGATAAGGGGTCAGCTGTAGAGGTTTTCATGGATTCTGACGGAGGGCTTAAGGTATTACCCCTTGAAAAGTATGTGTGGCATACGGGGGCCTCAAAGAATTTAGAGATAGAGATTTTTGTTGAGAAACCTGCTGAGGTGTTCTCATCTCTTCTAACAGCTTATCTCAGAGGATTTGACCTAATAACGCTAAAGCTTTCCTCTAGTAACATTGAAAAGGAGGTCAAGGGTGTTATAGATAATGCAAAGGAGCTTCTCCTAGGGCTTGAAACAGTTGACACAGGCAGCAACTATATTGTACTGAAGGTGCTCGCCTCAGAGGATGTGGATGTAGAACAGCTCGTGAGGAACTTGCACAAGATAGCGAGGTCCATGTACTTAGACTCTCTTCAAGCGCTTGAGCAAAGGGATGTAGAGTTAGCTAAGGCGGTAACGCTTAGGGATCGTGACATAAATAGGCTTTACTTCTTCATAACAAGAGCAATTAGGAAGAGGATTCTAAGCCCAGAGGTGATGGAGTCGAGAAGCCTGCTAAAGCTTGTTGATATGAGGATGCTGATAAAATTTATAGAGAGTATAGGTGATGAGGCTAAGAATGCGGCTCTTTCAGCTATAGAAATAATTTCAAAGGGCTTAGAGGTGCCGAAGGATTACATAGATGCTGTGAAAGAGGGGGTGGCTAAAATTGATGGAGTGTACAAGACAGTTGTTATGAAGGCTTACGACAAGGCGCTGGACATAACTGAGCTCCGCGAGTACATGAAAGTATGCTCTCTTGTTAGAGATACAATAAAGCACCTAAGAATCAGGGTAGCTGAAGAGAGTACTCTCTACTGGTTTACAGAGTTCCTAAGATCGTATGAAAACATAGCTATGAATGTCTATGACATACTCAGCTTAATGCCGCCAGAAATAGCCTCTTCAACGCTTGTTTACGAGTGAACAACTAGTGCTGTTTGAGAATGGGTAGGGGGTAAGACCTCTCAGCAAAGGAATTTTGCGAAAGTGTTCTTAACACCTCTAGTGGTATATATGTCGGCTGTATTGAAAATCCCATATAAACGTGTTTTGAAGTCTTTGGCGGATACAAGCTATTTCTGAGAGCAGTGTCTATTATCAGGGTCTTTGATACTGGTATTTCTTTTCTCAGTGGGTAAACAGTGACGTAATCCTCAGCATAGTCAATGAGAAAAGCAGGAATATACCTTAATCCAAGGCTTTTAAGGACTTCAAGGCGGTGGTGACCATCAAGAACAACTAGGGTTCTTGCATCAACTACTATAGGGTACTTTAAAAAGCCTGTTGATAAGAGGTCCCTCATAATATAGTCAACTATGCCGTTGAACACAGATTCGTGAGGGCGCAGAATCTCTATGGGCACTAAGAAAGTCTTTAAGCTGTACCTGCGTGGGTCTAGAGAATCAATAAGCCTATCTCTACCAAATCTGCTTACAAGAAAGTGCACCACCTCATACTCTACCACCATCTCCATACACCATATAGATTACAGTGCTTCTAGTAACAGGGAAAAGTCTTCATACAGATTTCAGGCAGTGCCTTTAAACTTATATTAATGTATTGGTGCAGTGCTAAATGGATGAGCGTGCTTAACAGTAGCGTTAATGCGACAAAGGTTATTGCCATGGCTACAGCTATCTTCATGGCATTGCGCAGAGTCCTAGGCTCTGAAGCATCGTTAATCGGGTTTCCCAGCCTGTAAAAACCTGGTTTCTCTAGTTCAACTCCTAGAGCTCCAGCCATAGCCGACATAGGGTGGCCAGCATTTATGCTCTCTGTCTTTCTGCAATCTCTTCTCCAAACATTGTAAGCATCTGTAACCCTTCTTCCAGCAAGGAATGCGTACACAACTACAATTAGTGCTGAAAGCCTTGCAGGTAGAAAGTTGAGGGCAGTGTCTGCCTTTGCTGAAAACCACCCAACATCTTCGTAACAGCCATGTTTAAATCCCAAGGCACCGTCAAGTGTATTAGCTAGCCTCTGTAGTAGCGCAGCCAAAGGCCCTCCTATAGTAAAGTAGAATATAGGTGAGGTATACCCATCTACAAGGCTTTCAGCGAGAGACTCTATTGCAGCTGAAGCAACGTGCTCTTTACCCAACTTGTAGACATCTCTTCGCACAATTTGCTGAGTCCAGTACCTAGCACACCCAATATCTCCTTTCTCAAAACACGTCCTCACGTTATTCACTATGCTGAGTAAGAGCCTAAGTGACATAGATAACTTGAGTATGTAAGCAGAGGTTATGAGCCACAGCCACCTCCCCACAATGCATGAGGCTAAAAGAGCTGTGCCATATGCAAACATGTGTAACACTGACACAATCAACCATGTTGCAACACCCCTAAGCTTAGATGTGCATGGTTTGCCTAGCTTTAGGGCAAGGGTATATGATGTGTGTACGGGGTGCATCTTCAGCATAAACCCGCTGTGATATGGGTAGAGGAAGTCCATTACGTGCGCCAGAGCAATAGTCAAAGCTACTTCAAAGGGGTTTTGGGGAAAGAAACACCTACAGATATCTACAGAGCACACTTGCTATCACCAGATTCACAATTCTCACAGTCTCATAGCAAAAACCTAGGGCATCGCCATTTACAAACCCCAGCCTCTTGCTGACATCATGCAATATGACTAGACATGCAAGTACTGTTGCCAAGGTTGTAAAGGCTATGAGCATCAAATGCACATTGAACATTATTGGTAAGAGCAGCGTTAGCACTGTAATGACTATGTTCTTCACAACATTTCTTGCCCTCTTAGCACTTTCCACAAACTCCTTTGCTAGACCAGCATAGGGCTCTGGCGCCCCCAAGGCACTCAGAATATACATTGATTCAGCGCACAGCACATAAATTAAAATTGCTATGAACAGCAAGGTTAGGGGGTCTAGCACCTGGGTCAAGCTACTTATAGAGGAGTAGGATAGAGTTAGGTTCAGGAATAGGAGGATTACCGCAAATGCACCCTTTCTCGGATCCTTCATCACCTTGACGGCCTCAGCCCCACGTCTAAGAGACCCTATGGCATCACTGTAATCTGCAAACCCATCTAAGTGCAACCCCCTTGTTAAAGCAATGTGAATAGCTATGTAGAGTGATGCTAAAAGAGCCCCATCTTTAACGACATGGAGAAGTACGTAGAGAGCCAATCCAATAATGCAGCCCTCTATAAGCCCTACGACACTAACTAAGTGAAATTCTCTAGAAGCTTCACTAAGAGGTGCTGAGCCTACAGGTAATGTTGTGAGGAATGATAGAAGAGCTCTAAAGCCTCTCGCAAGAGACTTGCTATTTAATTCCACTCACCCTGTACGCCTCAATTAGACGTACATTCTCCTCCCTCAACCTTATCGCGACTCTTACATGATATGGTGTTAGGTAGGGGAATGTTGAGGCGTCTCTAACATAAATACCTAAGCTAACTAAAGCCTTTATCGCCTCCCCAGCAGTAAGCTCTCTGTGCATAAGCAGGATGTAGGGAGCGTGAGACTTGTAAGCCCTTATGCCAAGCTCTAAAAAGCTTTTGACTAAGAAATCTCTTTCAACAGCAATAGCACGCTTTGAATGGTCTACGAACTTTCTTAGCGTAGAGCCTTCATGCACCAGCGCTTTAGAAAATACGTAAGTAGCTATGGAGTTGACATTCCACGGCTGGCGGCAAGCATCAAGAACCTCTAAAATCTTCTTATTGTGTGTATAGAGAAACCCCAGTCTTAATCCGGGAACAGCAAATACCTTAGTCAAGCTCCTTAAAACTACGAGGTTTTCGTAAACTTCAGTAAGGTGTAAAAGAGTTGAGCAATTTTCGCACAGCTCTACAAAAGCTTCATCGACAACCACTATGGATTTTCTGAAGAGCTCTACAACTTTTTTAATAATTTCAGGCTCTGCATACGCCCCTGTAGGGTTGTTTGGATTCGATAAGAGGATCAGAGCATCGCCCTTCACATAGTTAGCTAAGTACTCAACTGCTTCTAAATTAAGTTCAAATCTATTCACGCACTCTCTGTACGAAATCGAGACTATAGGTATTTTCAATGTGTACGCTAGGTAGCGGTAATCACCAAAGGTTGGCTCAAAAACTATGAGCTGCCCAGGCTTTATACAAGAAATTGCGAGATTCATTCCCTCTGCTGCACCGTTTAATACAATGATATTCTCGGCTTCAATTCCATAGAACTCAGCTATGGCATTCCTAAGCTCACTATACTCGTAGTCTGGGTACTTAGCATACACTCTAAGCTTAATGGCTTCTTCAAACAGCCTTGTCAGTACTTCAGGTGCACCTAGGGGGTTTACAGGTACTGAGAAATCGTACTTCACGCCCTCTGGGGGTTTGCCACCATGTAGTCTAAGTGTCACTTGCGCACACCCTTTTAGCATGTTCTATGTCCTTAACATCATCAACATCCATTATGAGGTTGGGGGGAAGAGCGATATTTGTCCAATCACCTCCTCCCAGTGCTTTAAACAGGGAAAGACCAACGGCATGCTCCACACCATTACCTTTATTAACAACAGCTGTAACTACGCTTGCATGCTCTGCTAAAGCTCTTTTAACAAACTTAGCTATGACAATGCTATTCCTTGCAACAATATCTGCAGCTAAAACAAGTACAGGAGGCTTTATGCACATACTTAAAGACGTTGTTAGATCCTCAACATAGCCTCCTCCGCTAAGCTCTACGCAGTCAACTTCATAGCTATTGCATAGGCTCTTCGACTCCGCAATAGTGTATTTAGATAGCGTGACTAGTATATGTGAGCACACACTTTCTAACTGCTTCAGCAACCTTTCTATAATGCTCTCACCACACACCTTTCTCAAAAACTTTGTAGGAGAGCCAAACCTAGTGCCCCGCCCGCCAGCCATTACAATGCACTGTACTGCGTAGAACATCTCAAAATTACCTCAAGTCACACGTACTCATCTAGTATGAGTGTTAATAGCGATGCTATTAAAGCTGACACGATATCGTCTTCAAACATGCCGCTCTTCCAGTGTCCCACCCTCCCACCTTCCTTCAGCCTCTCTATCCAGTACATCGAGAAAATAGCCTTTGCCCCTGCTAGGTATGTGGCGAGGCTCATGCCCAGCATCTCGTCTGCCACGACTTTCTTGGAGTCTTCCATAAATTCCTCCCTAGATAACCCTGTTATGGTTCCCGAAACTCCATGGAGATCGAGTTCCCTAGAGGCTACAAGGAAGCTCCACACATTGGGATCCTTGAGGAATCGCGCAAGCAACTCGTAGGCCCTTCTACGTATAGAATCCTCAAGTACACCAGGTATGGGGGTCTGCCTATAAACGTTTAGGAATAGTTCAATCAATTCCTCCATGCTATAACCCAGCACATCCTTAAGCACTTGGTCAGCGCCCCTAGCCATTGCCTCGGCTACAATTATTTGGTGAACAGCCTTAGCCACCTTATTGCCTATAGCAGTACTCATTCCTACAAAGAGTATTTCACTACCTGCGTCAAATGGCTTTAGAACAGCTATGGCATCTGTAATAGTGCCACTTGGCCTAGACTTGCATCTCAATAGGGAATCAGAAGACGCTATAGCCTTTGCCTCAGCCACAACTCTGAGAAGATCAGCCATAGCGCTACGTGCTAGGGGGTAGTTCGCCACTACAGCTATGTTTATTGTGGATATAGTGAGATAGGAGTTAAATAACTCATCTACCTCTATGCATGCAGGTGGCCAAAGCCCTACAGTTGCAAACACGTGTATGCTTCTATCTAAAGCCACGTGCCTTAACCTCTCTACTGGTACAGCAGTTATGAATACCACTCCTCTCTCTAGCCCTACAGACTTTAGTAGCTCTCTGTAAAAGCTGAGTATGTCCTTGCGATTGAAATCTCTTGGCACTGTGTGAAAAACTAGCCCATCAACAATATCAGTAAAACCGCCACTAGCTTTAATAACTGGGGCCGTAGACGTAACCTCCATAGGCTGCGAAAACTCTAACAAAACTGTTCTCTCATTCACTCTTTCAACTCTTTTTAACATACCCTAACCCAGCGATTCTTTCATACTCTCTATAAATAACCTCTTTAACTGTGGCTAAAGGCAACCCCCAAACGAGTTGTGATGTTATGACCGTGCCTCCTGCACCGACACCCTCCTTAACATAGCCTCTCTCATAATATCTCAGCCCAGCGAATGGTGCATCGTCGAAGCTCAGTAACGTGTATGCTATAGGCACCTCAGGTGCTATATCCTTCACAAGACCAACTATATCAGAACTCCTATCTGAGACAATCCACTTAGTGGTTCCTATAGCAACCCTACCACTAAGATTAAGACCCAGCCTCTTCAAAATTGCTAGTACAGAGCACATTTGCGTTCCACCAGCGAGAATAACCTTAGAGTCTTTCTCAATAGCTCCAGAAACAAAACCTGCAATAGATATGTGAAGAGGGTCTCCGAAGACCTCCACAGCCTCAAAAACATTTTTCACTGGAATTTCTCTTCCATACCTAGTGAGGGCCTTTCTAAGCACATCCTCTTTAAGCTTAGTGGGGTTGCTCGGGGAAGCGCTGCTCACTCTGCCAATAGCGTTAAAACCTAGAGCCTCCATAATAGCCATAGCTGTAGTCGTGCCCCCAGGCATGGATTCACCAGCAATAAGTAGGCTGTTTGTCGAGGCAAGTGCACGGCCAAGCGTTTCTCCATCTCTAAACAGCTTCTCGCCATAGCCTTCGGGAAGAGCGTTTTCAACATCAATTCTACCACCAACAACAGCGTGAGGAAGAGCTATAACAGGCATGGCTGGCCTTCTAAATGCACCACAATCTACAACAAGGTGCGAGGCCTTAGTGAGGCTTAGGGCAGATCTAGTTATTATGGCTGGTGTTGGGATGCCTTCAGGTGTAATTGGTATCACATCCACGGTCTTTGGCTTGCCAAGAACCAGGTACTCTACATCTAGTGTAGGTGTGTATAGGGTTTGCTCAGGAGAGGCACCCGCAATGCTTATGCCAGGTATTGTAGAGGTCTTTGAGGAGGCTATGAAGTACACGAATAGTGTGTACCTATGCCCAATATCATCAGCAAACCCTCTCCAGGAATGTGAGAAGTCTATTACTTCAAACATGCGAAAGCCCTTTTGTAACTAAGGCTACGTCCCAAAAGATTTAAAAACTTATATGGACAGCCTAGCCACATGTTGCCTAACACCAACTGCGCGGCTAATTAGTGCTTTTGGTGGAGGGATTTGATTCTTGTTGTTGGTGGAGGAAATTTTGGTGTTAAGGCACTGCAACACCTTAGTAAAATTGACAGGGTTTTAGTTGTGGATCCCAATGGTGATTGCTTAGCCAAAGACTACGTGGAGTACGTTGTGAGGGATTTAGAGGAATTTCTAGTAATAGAAAGGCACGGCACAGCACTTTTAATAGCTGATGGCGCTGAGATTCTCGCAAAACTTCTTGAAAAGAGAGTTACGCTAAGATACGTGGTACCTGCTGCACCCATGCATGTAGCGTATGAAGCTCTGAAAAACTTCTTAAAGTGGAAGGGGTTTAATGTAAAGCCATTCCACAGAATCTCGCCTATTGCGAGAGAACTAGAGGTGCTAGGTGTAGAAGTGCACCTAGCCCCCTCCCATGGAATGCTTGTAGCAAGTTACATGCCATTTACCATGAAATGCAGGCTACCCTGTAGCGAACCTAGCGTGTGCCCTGTGACGGGGAAGGTCAAGCCGACACAGCTTTACAAAGCATTTAACAACATACTCAGTAGGTACTTCAGGAGATCTCTCGTCCTAACATCAATTCTTTTAGCAGAATCCATAGGAGGTTATGACCCAAAACCACTGCAGAACTTTGCAACAAAGCTATCAAATGAGATAGTTAGTGGTGATGTTGTTGCAATAGCTACAGCGTGCAGCTGCCATGGCATTGCCAACATTTTCACCTATGAGAAGCTATGACATGTTAAAGCACACTGCACTTAGTGAACTGAGTGTTTCATAGCAACCTCGGTGACGAGGGCACGGCAAGATCTGCGCGCGTCTTATGAAGATGAGGGAAAGGTTTATAACTTAGATGTGGCTAGATTATCCATATGGTGTAGCTGTAGTGAGGATCGCCAGCTTATCCCCAGCTGTTACAGAAACACTTGTGTTACTAGGCCTAGAAGATGAGATTGTTGGTATAACCCCGTGGTGCAGAATGTACTTAAATGATGTGAGTAAGGAGATTGTGGGGACATATCTCACTATTTTGTTTGATAGGCTCGAAAAGGTTAGACCTGATGTAGTATTTCTTCAGTCAAGGGTTCACGACAAAATGCTTGAGACTGTGAGGAGCAGAGGGTTTGATGCTTACCTTATGCCTCTTCCCACAAATGTCTACTCAATTATAGCGCACATAGTTGTAGATGTGGGCTCCATTGTGGGTAGATATTACGAGGCTAGAGAGCTAGGGGAGAGATTGTTAACTAGGGTGCTCAGTATTAGTGAAAGAACTAAGGATCTGAAGAGGCTGAGGGTCTATGTCGAGTACCTATGGCCAGACAAGACCTTTTC
>CAZMQK010000021.1:0-22693 GCA_964568685.1 uncultured Ignisphaera sp. | reverse complement strand
AAGATGTAGGGGTATGTTAGTGCAAAGGCTTCTACATGCTCTAGTGCCTCAATCATTGCAAAGTAGGGGCATACACCAAGTTTTTCAGCAAGCCCTCTAGCAATATTGTAGTGGTCTGTGTAATCAGATATAGTGGAAATCAGTATTTGTGTGTGAAAGAGCTGGAGCCTAGGATAGAACCTGCACTTACCATGCACTCTCATGATGTTGCAGAAAAGCCAGAAACCCTCTGGAGAAGCCTCATTAGCGAACGGCACTTCGTGAATTAATGGACACATCCTCTTACCACTGTAGAGAACTGCAAAACGCATTTCAAGAAGCCTTGCCTCTCTTATAAACGAATCTAGCTCGTTTCGCGTTCTAACCACATAGAGAGCTCGCTCAAATTCCCCTCTTCTAATAAGATTCTTGATTGCGTAGAGTATAGAAATGGTCTTGCCAAAACCTGTGGGAGCTGCTACAACTATTATATCATCTCTCCCAAGCTTTTCAGCAATAAATTTTGCTAGCTCTACTTGCCCAATCCTAGGCGTTTTATAGGGAAAGCCCTGTAGCTCTATTTCCAACACCTACAGAGGCTAAAGTAGCCAAATACCTGCAAGGCCTAGTACGAGACCTAGTAGCGCTGATGCAGCTATGGCTATAACTGGGTCTACGTCAAATACAGCCACAGCTAGAAATGTTATCACAGCTATAATTGTTGTAGCTACTGCTGATAGGAATTTAAGATCCTTGAAAACCCCCTTCACAACTGTAATTAGAGCTACTGAAGCAAGCCCTATTATAGCCCCCCTTATGCCATTTAACACACTCCTCACGTAGTAGTTTTCATAGAACTTCTGCAGAGCCATTGCAACAGCTAAAATTACGAAGAACGGTGGTAAGATAACGGCTACTGAAGCTGCTATAGAGCCAAGCACACCACACACCTTGTACCCTATATAGGTAGCAGAGTTAATCGCTATGGGTCCTGGTGTGGATTCTGCAATTGCTATCAAGTCTAGGAACTCGCTTTCAGAAAGCCAATGATGGCGTACAACAACTTCATACCTGAGTATAGGTATCATCGCATAGCCTCCACCAAACATTACAGCACCTATTTTTAGAAACGTTATGAATACCTCAAAGAGCGTGCCTAGGTCATTCATAGTATTCACAAGGTAACTACTGCTTAAATCACGTATTTTAGCCTTCTTGCTATATTTTACAACTGAAGGCCTCGCCCCTCAGGGCGGGGGAGGAGGCCAGGTAGGGCGTGGTTTGGAATGGGCAACTGCAAGCTTTGTGGAAAGAGCAGTAAAGTAGTTAGCGATATTCTTGGTGTGTGCGTTGAGTGCCTGAGGAAGAGCCCTGAGGAGGCTTTGCCCATAGTGATGAGGATGCATAGGGAGTACAGAAAGAGATTGGGGCTACCACCAGAGCCCCCTACGAGTAGTGATGGTGTTAGGTGCTCCTTATGTGTAAATATGTGCTCTATTCCTTTAAATGGGCTTGGTTTTTGTGGTGTGTGGAAAAATGATGGAGGTGCATTGAAACCTATGGAGGGGTTTAGTTATGGAGTTATGCACTACTATTTAGATCCCCTGCCAACTAACTGTGTAGCTACACCTGTTTGCCCTGCGTATACTGGTGCTGGTTACCCCAAGTTCGCTCTAGCTCAAGGACCTGAGTATGGCTACTACAATCTAGCAGTATTTTTTTGCAGGTTGTAACCTCGATTGCCTGTTTTGCCAGAACTGGGAGCACAAAAACATTGTCGTGGATAAAGGGCTTAGAGCTAGATACAGAGTGTCTGAGAGCGCGAGCTTCTCGAAGCCGCCATGGTGAGCAGGGTACCCTGCGTGTGCTACTTTGGTGGAGATCCTGGGCCTCACATTATCTATGCAATCAAGGTCTCTAGAAGAATTGTTGAGGAGGCGAAGAGAAAGAGTATTGTGAAGAGGATTTGCTGGGAAACTAATGGCCTCGTAGATGAGGGCATTATGAAGGAAATGGCTAAGCTAAGCCTTGTTAGTGGGGGTATAGTTAAAATTGACTGGAAGGCTTGGACACCAGCAGTGTACCAAGCGCTTACAGGCGTAGATGGGCAAAGGGCTGTTGAGAGGTTAAAGAGAAATGTGAAAATAGTCGCTGATTTAGCTTCGGAGAGAAGGGAAATTCCATTACTTGTTGTAAGCATATTGCTAGTGCCTGGCTATGTAGATGAAGAAGAGGTCTTTAGCATTGCTGAGTACATAGCAACATTAGATAGCGCTACTCCTATAGTGCTTCTAGCATTTCACCCAAACCACCTCCTAAGAGACTTGCCTCCAACAAGTAAAAGCCATGCAAGAAAGGCTAAGGAGGCTGTGCACAAAGCAGGTTTGAGAAGAGCTTTCATAGGAAACGAGTGGTTATTAGGGGATTACTACTAGATAACGCTAACTAGCTCTAAGGCTTAGCTCAAAGCTATTCAATTACATAATTACTCTAGTGTGCGCACATTACCCACAGTAACTCAGCTACAGGGCGTCTCTACAAGATACGTATTATCAAGTAATCCTCATAGCTTTCAAATGAGACTTTCTGGTACCCTACTCTCTCAACATGAATAGGGCTGTTAACAACTAATGTATGGTACTCTCCCCCTTCGCCTAGAGGGTCCACCCCGCTAGTCTTGCAACTCTCTACAAAATTTGTGATATTGTTTTCATTTATTTCTACACCAAGCCATTGCTCTAAACTACTTCTACAACCTATTACCAGCACTTCCAATCCACTTTCAATCTCTTTATATAGTAGATCCTCTGGGTCCTCCCCCCACAGAGGCTCTATAAGAGTTGCTCCAACCTCACTTGCTATCCCCTCCATATACTTTAAGTGGTCCTCCACATACACATCCCCAGCAATAATTTCTGATACTCCTAACCTTCTGAGAATTTCTATTGTTTCAGCCTTTTCACGTCCCTTTCTCAAATGCTTTACTAGTACTGGTATACTAGCTTTTAAGTGAGTTTCAATGGACTTACCCATGTTGATTAGGTGCGGGCTAGGTCTAGGAAATTCGTATGAAAGCATTATAGCCATGTCCACATTACCCACTACCATTAATGCATAGAACGAGTCTTTTCCGCCGGAGCTTAATAGTGCTCTCAAACCCCTTCACCCCTAAGGGGTTATGCAAATTGAGTCTGTACCTGCACCTGCTTCAGCAGGTGTCTTAACTCTTTCACCTATAAACTCCATTCCAAACCTGCTAAGAATGTTTCTTAAGATTCTCTTTCCCTCAAATCCACTCCCCCTTAAACACCTTGCAGGGATCTTCATAGCCTCTTCAAGAACTTCCTTACTTAAGTAAGGTGCTACAACGTTCACACCCAGGCACTTACCTATTTCAATCTCAGGGTACCTCCCTCCAACACCCCATTTCTCTCTATAACCTTCTAACTCTTCTTCAGGTAGCCACAGCATAAATCCATAGCCAGCAAATACTTCATCCCCACCACTACCAGTGTAAATGCAACTACATCCATGTTCTTTGGCAACTTTAAGTACAGTATAAAACACAACATCGTTTCGGAGCTCAACACATAATTCATGGTGTGCACCTTTACTTATACACCTATAAACATCATTTAAGGCGCTCTTTATGTATTCTAAGTCCATGGAGATGAACTCTGTAGGTATGTTTAACTTCTTTGAAACATAAATAACGTAGGGCATGTCCCTAGGAATTCCACTTACATAATAAGCATAGAAACCATTCAGCTCTATACCATTAAACGTAGCAATAGCAGCTATAAGTGTTGTATCAATACCGCCACTAAGAGCTATGCACTCACAGCGATTTTTCTCTACATACCTATTCAATACGTCTAACAATCTATACTCAAAAACACTGCAATCAATGTTTATCCTACTAATCATACTCAGCACCTACTACTAGTACCTGGCTAGCTAAGCCATATAAAACCTTATCAGGTGCACACCTAATGCCTATTAGTGAACTCTTAATCACAGCCACAACATTTAAGTATCTAAAGCTCTTCAACAATATTAGAAAATGTACTTTGAGCTCGTGCAATAGGGGTGTTTTAGATGAGGTTGTTGAGGTCTGAGGAGGTTCACCAGAGGCTTTGTGCTAGCCACGCTACTCTTTCACAATGGGTTAAAGGGGGATTAGGCTACTAGAGCTGCTAGTGGTAAGTTCAGGGTTCCTGAGAGCAGGATTAGGAGGATAGCTGGCGGAGTAGTCAGTAGGTAAGTTAGAGCCGTTATCTATACAAGAGTTGGTTCGCCAGACGAGGTAGATATAGTGCATCCCCTAGAAGCTACAGTACTGTGTCAGGTAATGTACTATATGATTTAGAGAAGCTTGGTAAAAGAGCCCGCTAAGGAAATTATTAATCACGTTAAAGATTATGAGCGGCACCACAGGATTTACTAGGCATATTTCAAGAGCGTTCAGAGAGCTATAGAAGAGAATGAGGGAATACAGAGCCCTGGCAGTCTATGTAGACCTGAGAGACCTGAGGAACACTTCAAGACTTTTCTAGCGCGTAGTGATAGGGTTAAGAGATGCTCTAAGTGTGGTGAGCTCTAGCACAGATGAAGTTATTGTACGCTGTAATTTGCCTCTCTGAACCCACCTAAGTAATGAAAACTCAGCTCTAAGCCTAGGCAGGTGATAGATTGGGCCCCACGCAGTTAAGCCAACAGCCACCCATGACCCAATAGGGATACTGAGAGCCCTGTGGATAAGGTGGAAAACCCTTGATGTGGCTGTGAATAAATGTAAAGTAACATGGATGAGTACCAAGGGGTCAAACAGATAGTGTGGCTAGAGGAATAATAAGAGCGTTGCTATACTAAGTAGGAGGATTTGTATTGCCACTGCTCTGCTGGAGTACATTACCTTGGGCCTATAGTTATACTGTTTAAGGTATATACCTTCCGTAAAATACTGTATCATTTCCTCTCCCCTTATGAATAGCATAGCAAGGGTTTTCCAAGTCTTTTCACCTTTCAATCCGTGTATGTAAAGAATTTCGCTGGCTTCTTTTATGAATTGTGATGCTAACCTCCAAAATAATGTTGTAGCAAAAGAAGCCATTGAAGATAATTTATACAGTATGAAGCACACCTCTGAAATATTTAAGGTATGTAGAAATAGTAGAACAATAGCTGATCCCGATTCAGCCCTAAAAAACACAGAAACAATTGCTCTAACAACATCTCCGCCTCTTAAATACACTATTAACGCATTTGACAACGCCATCCAGAGGGCTGGTAGCGTAGCTAATGCCAGAGAGTACTTCAGATACTTTCCAATTCCATGAACAATGTACACTATGAATACAGCTAGTAGGATGCACACAGCAAAAACATAGCTCTTTATTACTACTATTAGAGCCACTATTGTAAACAATAGCTGAAGTAAAGTAGAGCCTTCTCTAGCTTCGATGAGCCCGTAGAGAAAAAGTGATCTAAGAACTAGTTGTGTAACTCTTGACAAAGCATTTGATAATCCTGGCAAGGTGTTCACACCTCCACTATCCTCGAAGCAATGCATTCAAACTCCTCACCGTGACTTGCAACAACAATTGCAGAGCCCCTGCTCTGTAACAATGATAAGAGCTTGACCACCGCTATAGTGTTCCACGGATCCAGGCCAACTGTAGGCTCATCTATAAGCAGTAGCTTTGGCTGTTTTCGAAATGCCGAAGCTATTGCCAGTCTCCTCCTCTCTCCACTACTCAAAAGTGTTATAGGGGTGCTGAGCTTGCTCTCTAATCCTATAAGCATCGCAAGGTTTGTATCCCACTGCAGCTCTTCTCCAACAGTAGGATTTGAAATATAGTGAAGCGGGTTTTCTGAAACTAGCTGTACCTCCTTTGTAAACCTCTTAACCCACCCTCTACTAGGCTTCAGCACTCCTGCTAATACCTTTAGTAGTGTTGATTTTCCTTTTCCAGATCCGCCCCTAATCCATGTAACCTCATGTGGGTGTATCGTGACATGCACGTCTTTTAGTATGTAATCAGCAGCATCAGGGTACTTAAACCATACCCCCTCTGCTACGAGCACTGGAGTACTTCTGGAGCTCTCTACTACATGCTTTGAGTTCTTAAGCTCATTTCTAAGCCTCTTAAGATCTAAAGCCATAGGCGTGTCCATAGGATCCTCGTAAAGCTTGCCAACACCACTTTCAATGTACAGCACCTTGTCTACGCTTCCATGCCACAACTCTACATCGTGATCAACAACAACAACTGCTACACCCTGCTCTGAAATGATTTTTACAGCCTCTACTACATTCCTCCTAGCCTCAGAATCGAGGTACGATGTGATCTCATCTATTAAAACAGTATGAGATTTTACGGCAAGTGCTTGAAGAAGGGCCAGACGTTGCACTTCTCCTGCACTAAGGTCTGTGGAAGCTTCGTAAAGCTTTTCATAAACCCCAAGTTTTCTAGCAAAATTCTCTATAGATTTCAAACACATGTTGCATCTATTGTCAAAAAGTAGTTCAAGTATAGGATAGGGTGTTGCTATGGAGTACCAGGGCTCTTGAGGCACATAGAAAAAATGTTTCGAGGCCTCAACACTGTTTAAAACCTTTTCCCCGTACACGCTCACAGAACCAAAAACAGAGAGCTTGAAGAGCTCTTGAGCTATTCCCGTGAGGCTTCTCAATAATGTTGTTTTTCCACTGCCTGATTTACCAACTATGAGTAGCCTCTCGCCTTTTTCAAGAGAAAAAGTTATGCCCCTTAAGATGGTTTGAGAATTTGCATAAACTGATAGGTTCTTAACCTCAAGTGCTGCGAGCTCTTTCAATAAACTGCACCACAGGGTGCGCTAAGACTATCCCCACTATAAACTGCCCAATGTTCACAGGTATTTCAAATATTGCTCCCATGGGGTCTCTCCCAAGTATGATTGGATTTGACACGAAGTACTCATAGAGAAAGTACCCTATAACCATTATCAAGCCTCCTAGAGCCATTGCAACAGCGTAGGGCTTATTATGAAGCACAGCCACATATAGCGAGACTATGGCGATGAATGTCAACGCTATGGCTATCCATACATAGGATGGTACCCCCACTTTTAGTTGTGGTATAGATACTAAGAAGCCAAAAACATAGGTCGGAGTCCATGAGACCTCTATAGAAGTTGCACCACCACCAAGAGATAGCTTGAGTATAATGATGCTTGCTAAGCCAAGCCCCATAAACAGTGCTACTACCCTAATGATTACTGCTAGGCCTCTCTTAGGACCCACCTTTAGAACCCTGAGCAGCTTTGATACTATAAAGCCCTCGCAGAACTTTATGACAAGCGTTGCTGGGGCAAAATACCAGTAGCCTAGAACAAGATCAGCAAGGGCAGGGCCAAGCCCACTTGAAATAGCGGCTACTAATGGTGATGCTAAGTATGCGATAACATATATAGCGGCCTCACCTAAGTTGAAATATCCTCCAGTAGCAGGAGTTTCAACTGTGAGTAGTGCTGTAGCTATAAATGTTACTATGGTATACAGTAGTATTCTTAAAACACCACTCACACTAGCCTTCGTCATGGGGCCTCACACCTATTAAAGAGCCTTGAGAGCTCTAATAAGCTTAAATCGAAGTACTTAATCGAATAATGTTGTAAAGCATTTGAATAAGCTACCTCAATTTCTTGCATAGGTCATAGTAAACGTACTCCAGAGTATTCAATTAGTATTAGGCAATTAAATTAACTCGTGAAATCGCCCTTCACGAAGTGCGCAAAATTGTTTCAATATTATCTATGCTATCTTGCTGAAATATGCTATAGAGCTAAAATCATTATAGCGAGAGTGCTGTTTATATACCATAACAACATCTTCATGAAAGTTTAATAATCTTTTAAGAGAAGGCTTCAATAAGTGAAGTTTTGTGACTAGAGTTATTGCCATAGCCAATTACAAGGGGGGTGTTGGCAAGACAACACTAGCAAGCGTTATTGCTGCAACACTTTCTGAGAAGTTTGGTAGGAAGGTTTTGATTATTGATGCCGACCCGCAGTCTAATATCACTGAGGTCTTCATCCCCCCAACTAGTTTTGAAAAGATTCTTGGCTATGCTAAGGCTCAGCAGAAGGTTTTCTCTCTCGAATGGATTGTGGGCTCTGGAGAGCCCATTATCTATAAAGCCACTGAGAATTTAGCTATAGTTCCCTCAAAACCTGAGTACATAGGTTTGGCGAAGTACTTAATCGTACCTGCAGAGAGAGTATATTCATTAAGGAGAGAAATTGTTGAAAAGTTATCAGAATTTGACTATGTAGTCCTAGATTTGCCGCCACAAATGTACGGGTTGATAGGGCCTCTGATAAAAATGGCTAATGCCTTGATAACCCCAGTGACTAAGACAAGCTTTGCTTTAACAGCACTATACTTTTTAATAAGAGATATTAGAGGGTTGCCGCCTAATGATAAACCACCTTTTGTTGGTGCTGTTTTAACAAGATTTAGAACTGTTGAAAAAGCGAATATAGAGGTTTATAGGAGAAGGGTTAGAAGAGTTGTTGAAGAGGCCTACATGTCCTATGGTATGAAGTGGGAGCTAGAAGATGTTCTCAGATCACCTGTCTTTGACAATGTATTCTATGCACATCCTAAGCTCGCTGATATTAGGGCTTTGCCATTTGACCCTAGTGAAAATGTGAGGCTCATAAGGGTTTTGAGGGGGAAGACAAGGTACTCTTCACAAATACTAAACTTTGTAGAGCCCCTGGTAATAGAGGTTGAAAAAAGGGTTGAAATATCGGAAAAGGCTTAGGATAGCGGGTTACTGTAGGTATTTAGAAAAGCTATTTCCCTGAGCTCTTTCCTAGGCCTAGGAATCGGAGACTCTGCGGGGTACCCTACTGCAAGCATGGCTATAGGTATGTAGTTTTGCGGTAAGTTAAGTATCTTCTGAATCTCTTCAACATTTCTAAGTGTCTGAAGCCACACGCTACCAAGACCTAGTGCGTGTAAGGCTAGCATAATGTACATTGTGGCATTAGCGCAATCAACATGGTAAGAGTCTGGTGATGTATTTTTATCACATGCAATTACTATACCCATGGGGGCTTCTTCTAGTGGGTATGCCCACCTATGTATCTTAGCGAGGCTCTTCTTTACTTCAGGGTTAGTAACAACAACAAATATCCATGGCTGTCTATTTCCTGCACTAGGGGCGTACCTAGCTATATCCAAAACCCTCTTCACTACATCTATAGGAATTGGGTCAGCCTTAAACCTCCTAATACTTCTTCTAGCCAGCAGAAACTTTAAAAATTCTTCAGATAGAGCTACTCCTGTCTCCACCACGCAATTACACCTTAAGTTACTCTCATAGAATAGTTAAGACGTGATGCTCAAAAAAGTTTATATGTTGATCACAGGCTTCGTGTATTATCAATAAAGTAGGGCAACTCTATCTCACTTAAGTTTTAGCTAGGTGCTGCACATTTGAAGGATAGGGGAATATTTAGGACAGAAGATGGTGTTAGAGTAGCTGTAGAACTAGATGCTATTGAGAGAACAGCGTTTTACAATCTCTACGGGCTTGACGTGTGTACTGCTAGGTACAGAATGATACGCCTTCTTGACTTGCTAAACAGCCTCAGAGCCTATATCGCATTATATAAGACACCTAGTAGAAGATTTAATGAAGGTTGCGTAACTGTTCTTACAGAAGATGCCAGTGGATGGAACATTGTTAAGGGGCTTTGCAGCGAGAAGGGGCTTGGTGACGATGAGGAGTGCTTACACCATGTTTTAGACATAATAACGCAGTTCATTCACGACATGGCCTCTTTTCAGTGGATTGATGTATCCAGGAGGTAATTCGTGAACCCAGAAGCATCATTAGCTTTGCAAACACTTGTAGTCTCCCCGTCAGGAGCCTTGAGCCCTGGGCCATTAACTATTGCAACTATGGCTCTTGGAGCTAGAGGTGGTTGGAAGAGTGGTGCACTTGTAGCATTTGGACACATGATGTTTGAGCTACCGTATGTAATAATGCTCACTGTTGCATTTAACACTATGAAGATATTTTTGGAGAGTCTTAAAGTTCTCATACTATGCGCAGGTGTTGCTATAATTCTATACTTTGCTTATATGATATTTCGCGATGTTTTCAAAGGTTTTCACATAGAAAACGCTAAAAGCGGTGGTAAAGTGTCTAGAAGCCCCATCGTTGTGGGATTTACATTTACAGCCTTCAACGTGTTCTTCCTTATATGGTGGATAAGCGTAGGTTTATCCCTCATAACACGGATTTTTGAGCTGGGCATAGCCTCTATAATCATCATGTACCCTGCCCATGTATGGATAGACTTTGCGTGGCTTTCTCTAGTAGCTGAAGCCTCTAGACGCGGGACAAGACTCCTTAGCGAAAAAGGCTACAGGGTTCTCATGGCACTCTTGGGAGCGCTTATGGTACTCTTTGCTGTAAATATCTTATTAAAAAGCTTTTTAGGCTTTGCTATATTACCATAATTCAGAGTATGAAAACCTTACACACATTGGTGATCAATGTTTGTGGGGTCCGAAGGCGTTTATGTAACCCCGTGGGAAGCAGAGGCGTTTGTAGATTATAATAAGCTTATAAAAATATTTGGATCCAAGCCCTTAACTGAAAGTGAAGTAGAGTTACTAAGGAGTATAACAGGAGAGCTACATTTAATGATTCGACGCTACGTCTTTTACTCACACAGAGACTTTGACAGGTTTTTAGAGGCATACAAAGCTGGTATTAGATGCGCTTTGTATACAGGTAGGGGTCCCTCTGGACACACACACTTGGGTCACATACTCCCGTGGATATTCACGAAATGGCTTCAGGATAAAATGGGGTTAGAGCTCTTCTTTCAAATGACTGATGACGAAAAGTTCTGGCATAGTGAAGGTGGGTCGCTAGAGGAGTACAACAAGCTTGCATATGAAAACATTCTTGACTTAGCAGCACTCGGGCTCAACCCTGCAAAGACTCATGTGATTATAGATTCTGAAGATATCTCCTTCCTCTATCCAATAGCAATTAAGGTGGCTAAGAAAATCACGTTTTCCACACAGAGAGCAACTTTTGGCTTTACAGATTCAACTAATGTTGGCATGATATTTTACCCAACCCTACAAATGTCTGTAGCGTTTCTGCCAACACATTTATATGGTGAAAGAGTTGAGGTTCTAATACCAGCTGGCATAGATCAGGATCCGTACTGGAGAATAGCTAGAGATCTTGCACCCTCGCTTGGTTATCCAAAGCCTGCACAGCTACACAACAAATTACTACCAGGACTCGGTATAGGAGGTAAAATGTCTTCATCTAAGCCTGAAACAGCAATATACACAACAGATCTGCCAGAAGTAGCCATGCAAAAAGTTATGAGAGCGTTTACTGGAGGGCAACCTACAGCAGAGCTTCAGAGAAAGTATGGCGGTAATCCCGATATGTGCCCCGTATTCAAAATGTTTGAGATGCTATTTGAGGAAGACGACAAGAGGCTGGTAGATAGGTATAGCTCTTGCAAATCTGGGGCGCTTCTCTGTGGCGAGTGCAAGGCTGAGTTAGCAGAAAGAGTTGCTAGGTTCTTAAAGGAGCACCAGATTAGGAGAAAAGCTGCTGAGGGCACTGCTGATAGGTACCTTATTAGGCGTAAGTTCTAGTACTGCAGGAATTGGTGAAGTCAAATAATTTTAATGGTAATGCTATGTCCCTAATTGCTTCAAATAACCACCTCCTTACTCTAAGCTGCTCCATGTACTTCATTTGCTGTGCCAATAGCACTGCCAATACCCATAGCCACGCTATAGGTGGGGGATAGAATCCCTCTATTCCATATTGTCTCCACAACAACTCGAATGCTATCCAATGCCTGAGTTACATCAAATCGCCCTTTTTCAATAGCATCCATTAGCTCTTCTAATTTCTTTGTTACATCAACTCCCACAATATCTGCGAAGCCCTTCTCTATCACTTCTGCGACTTCACACCCTAGTCTCGTAGGTATAGCAACCTTTCTTCTCTTACTCAAGATTATGTACCCATGCCTTAGATTATTGTCGATGGCTTTTGCATATGTACTTGGCCTACCAATACCGTGAACTTTCATCAACGTAACTAGGTCTGCAACTCTATAGAGCCTTACTTCTGAGGCCTGGACTACTTCAACATCATCAAATTTTATAATGAGCCCTGGACTAAGGTTTTTGAACTGGGGATAGAGCTTCAATTGATATAGTGCTGTGAAGCCTGGCTCAATCACTTCTACAGGTAGTGTTACCGCGACCCTTTGGCCTTCAGCGTCTAGCACCATTCTGACGTAAACTACTTTTGCAGGACTCATTTGACTTGCTAAAAACCTTCTGTATATAAGATCATAAAGCTTAATGTGATCGCCTGAGACTTTAGTCAAAACGCCTATGTCACCCTTGACTATTGCTTCAACAACTTCCTCAGCACTTAATGGAGTCGTGGGCCTTATGGCTTCATGAGCTCCTTCTGCCTTTTCATCATTTCCCCAAGTCCTTGGACAATACGTTTTGAGTAAGCCTAGCTTATCTAGGGCTTCCCTAGCTATAGATATGCCAACTGACGAAACTCTTGTAGAATCTGTTCTGTGGTACGTTATTAAGCCCAGTTCAAAGAGGTTTTGCGCTAGGGCCATCACTTTAGATGCTGTATAGCCGTAAAATGTGTTAGCTTCAGATATTAGAGTGTCTGTTGTAAACGGGGGGAGGGGATTTACTGTCCTCTCCTCATACACAACATCAATTATTCTAGCTCCTTCTTCTGCTATCCTCCTAGCCACTCCCTCTGCCCTAGCTTTATCAACGCGCCCTAGAAATATCTGAAACCTATATCCATTCCACTTAGCAACAATAGCGTAACCTCGCTTAGAGTTGTACTCCTTGTATCTATTGACAGTCCATAGCAAAACTGGGGACTGCACCCTGCCTGCCCCAAGCCATGGCTTATTAAAGGCGTTTTGCAAGTACATGCTTAGTTCAAAGCCTATCCACCTATCAGCAACTCTTCTCACAATCTGCGTTAGCACCTTGTTCACGTCTATACCTCTAGGGTTTCTAAGGGCTTTAAGAACAGCTGTTTTTGTAACTTCGCTAAACTCCATTCTGTATATACTTCTATTAAACTCGAACAGCAGGTTATATACGTCAAACGCTATTTTCTCGCCCTCAGTATCAGGATCTGTTGCAATAAATACTGAGCTTACTTCTGAGGCCAGTTTTTGTAGCACGTGACATGCTACTGCCGACGTGTACACATTTATAGAGCCACAGTATGGGCAGGACTCGTATACCCCAACATGTTGTGCACCGCAGTCTCTACACTTTGTAATAAAGTCATACACTACTTTGTATTCATTACCGTTAACCTCTACCCCATGGAAGCCCTTATCGACAACAAGGTCAGTTATGTGCCCTCTAGTAGCTGTTATTATTCCTACATATACCTGATTTTCTAACGGTATTACTGTTTCATAAACTATCACGTCTCCAAAAACTCTCTTAGCTGGTTTCCCAAACATGGATGCTATGGTCTTGGCTTTAGTAGGCGATTCTACTACTAGGAGTACAGGCTTTATGTTATCAATTAGAGCGTCTTGATGAGTTTTTAAAGAGGTTCTGCTTTCCAAAACCTTTTTAACGGTTTCCTTAAGCAAATGCTCTTTGAACTCCCTAAAGCCTGTGAATGAAACTAGTTTTCTTAGTCTCATTTCGAGTATCTCTACAAGTTCTCTATACCTTTCAAACACAATTGCTATACCGTGTGTCTTATTTCCCCCAAGCATTCTAGATGTTCTTCCACTAGCTTGAATATATGTGTAGGGGTCTGGCTTAACTAAGTAAATGCTGTTTGAGGTCTTAGTAATGACGCCGTAGTTCTCTATAACTATGTACTCTCTCGTACGAAGTATCCGCTGCACTTCGCCAACAATTCTACTCTTTACCTTTTTCAAAGTTTCTACAAACTTAGATAAGTTGTCGGGAGGTTCTATCAAACCTCTCAAAGCCTTTGAATAAAGTGCTAGCATTGCAGGCGTGCTACTCTGTATAACCTCAACTATGCTCTTCACTTCCTCCTCTACATCGCATCCCATACTCTTCAGTGCTTTTAACACAGTGAACATTGTCCTCACGTTGTTTAAAGACTCGTCAAGTTTCTTTGCTATATGTGGCACTCCGATAAACGCTGCAAACCTTACTCTCTGAGGTTCATCAAGACCTCTAACAAGTATTCCATAGTAAGATGCTGTTCCTATCAATACATCTACTTCCCCTCTTCTGAACCTGTCAACAGCCTTGCTACCACTTTTGGCAATAGCATACCTAATCCCACTTTCTCTAAATAGCTCTTCTAGACGTTTTAAATAATCTTTATACAGCGTCGCTACGAAGATTATGCCGCTGCCGGCTTCTTTAATCACATCAATAATCCTATCAATGTTTTCAATACTGTTGTAAAAGTCGTCTACATTTCTTAGGTACTCAAAAATAGCCCCAGCATCAAATCCGAGTAGCTCCTTAAGTAGAAGGGCTTTGAGCCCTTTTAATCTTCCTGTAGCAGAGGCCACAATGAGTTGTGTACTAATCTGAGAGAGCTTGCTTCGCATAAAAGCTTCAAGCTCCATAACCTGTTTTTGCAACTCGTTTACTGTGTCTTGATTCCTCGAGAACTTCGCCACCAAGAGACTTTGCCTAGACTTAACAAGTTTTAGCCCCACCTCTATTACCTCATCACTAAACCCCATTAGATGCAAAACCTTCTCAACGCTCTTTGAGTTTCTGAGTATAGAGTCTAGGTCGTCTGCTATAACTATGTCCACTTTCTTACCTGCTAACAAGTCCTGGTTTCTCGACAGAAATGCGGCTGATGTTATCAATATGCTGAAGCGGTCATTAATTATATCAGACTTTATTAGGGCGATGTTCTTCGACGACGAGTCGTAGAACAAAACCCTTACATCATTGGCACTCGCGTATCCCAAACCCTTCGCTTTCTCCAAGTACTCAACTATTTTTACGTACATTTGTTTAGCTATTTCCCTGGTGGGTGTAATTACGTAGACCTTACTGCCGTAAATAAGGGCTTTGTAGAGAGCATAAGTAGCTAAGAGTGTTGATTTACCAACACCTGTAGGAGCTATGAGGGCAAACGACTCTCCGGAAAGAAGCCTCTTGCTCCAATACTCCTGAAGAGACCACATTTCATAATCTGTGCACTGCTTGAAAAACCTCTTAAAGAACTCAACCTCTCTCTCCAGCACCCTATACAGCTCTTTTAATTTACTACCGGAGCTGTCGGAACCATCAATACCACAAACGCTAACAACTCCAGCTTCACTATGCAAATTCCTACAACTACTCCGAAGCGCTCTGTACACTACCTCCAGCAATTTTATTCCCAGTGCCAATCCTTTAATCGCTAATGGGAAATACTCAAAAGCAGTAAGAGCCTTGTCCTCTAGTAATACCTTTAAACCATATCTTCAAATCCACGCTAACTGCATCAACACATAGATTGCTTAGCCATTCGGATGTGACAAATAAGCTTTTAATTCCCACTCATGCAATAGTAATTAAGAAAACAAGAGATAAGAGAGACAAAGGGATGGAACTTGGCACAGGCACCACCATCTGCAAATACTGTGCTTGTAGGTAAAAAGCCTGTGATGAACTATGTGCTAGCTATGCTAACGCTGCTAAACCAGGGAGTTAATGAAGTAATAATAAAGGCTAGGGGAAGAGCAATAAGCAAAGCTGTTGACGCAATAGAGATTGTGAGAAACAGATTCCTACCAGGAAAGGTAGAAGTAAAGGATATAAAGATAGGGAGCCAAACCATTACAAGTAGTGATGGTAGACAGAGCAGAGTTTCAACAATAGAGATTGTCGTTGTAAAGAAAGAGTAACTGTAGTAACAATGCAATAAGAAATACGACACTGCAATCCTCTTTAATGCAGTTATTTTTTACACTTCACTGTATTAATGCCAAGTCTACTCAATAACACTGGCAACTCTAATTCTACACCATCTTCACATATAATAATTATATTACCACCTTCCTTATTAACAGCAACACTATAACCTCTGGATTTCAATGCTTTATAAAATCTTTGCCTAATGTATTCGTAAAGTAATTTTTTGAGAGCATCTTCTAGCTCCTCCACTCTGTAGTTTAAGTCATCAACTTTCTTTATAAAGCCTTTCTTCACTAGGTTCTTTATGACTTTTCTAGCAACTTTTTTTGACCCAAAGAACACTAGCACATCTATTGCTTCACCTAGATTGAAAATCCTATCTCTGAATTCCTCTTTCAATATCATGTAGTACGCTATTTCCCTCTTACTAATCCACACCATGTACTCAGAAGCCCTTTTTCATCACTTTTCAGGCCTTACAAGGCTCATCATGTATTCGGTACAGAGCTTACTGCTTCCTTGAGATCCAGTCAAGTTTGCCTAGATAAGGTTGCCTCATAGTCATGTTAACTCGTGGCGGCCTTCCTGAGGTACCCAGTGAAATGCTAGTTATTCGTGCTCTTACCATTTCTCCTTGTGCTATAAACCTCTTTGTATTCTTGCACATAATAACGTTTCTAGCAATTTCGTAAATGACTTCATCGTCTGCTATTTGCTGAATGTGCACAAAACCTTCTATAGGCCCTATGTTTACTGTTATTCCACTTCTGCCCACAGTCTCGACAGTGCCTTCCACAACCTCATTGACCATGGGGGCGTAGCTTAGGACTGTGAACTCTGCACTATGATATGGAGCGCCATCGCCTATTGGTATATAGCCCATGGGATCCACATTAACATCTATTACTGCTACTACTATGCCCAGTGTTTTGTCTTTCAAACCTTCATACTTTTTTCTCAGTTCTTCAAATACCACTTCTTCTAAAGGTCTATCTATCTTAGCAGGATCTACTCTAACAATGTCTTTAAGTCTAAAGACTCTGAACAAAGCTTATGCCACCAGCTATTGCTCAATATTTTTGAATTCAAAATTTAAAAGATTTCTAGAGAATCTCAAAAGCCTTCTCTGATTCCCTATAAACAATAATCTCGATACCTTTTCTCAGTGCCCTTTCCTTGACCTTCCCATCTGATGTGACCACTATGCTCCTCATACCCCTCTTCATAAGCTCACAAGCATAATCCAGTATAGCATCGTCAGCCCGACCCTGAAAACCTGTGTCCAAGACCTTGAACTTTGGTATCAGATTCTGTAAAATCCACTTTGCTAGGAGTGCTTTTCTGCCACGCCCTCTCTTAGCTATGTTCTCTAACTCCTCAACAACATTCCTTATAACAGCGACTTCACATTCGCTAGTAGTCTCATAAATACTGTCAAGTGTGGCGAGATTCTCTGCTACTATAAAAAGAGCACTTGTATCTAAAATAACAACGCATTTCATCATCTCGCCACACCCATACTCTCACAGTTTTCCCCTCTCTGAAGCGCAGTGGTCTACGCTAGCGTGAGAGGATTAGGGTTGCCCCCTCTTTAGGGGTCAACACCATGCTGGGTATTGGTCTATCGCCCCTAGCGACCCAAGGCTCAAAAGCTTAATGCTTATCACAAAGAATGGCTGTGCTGAGAGGACTAATAAACTCTTCTCTCCATCTCTAGCCCGAGAAGTTGAGCTTTGCTAGCAGTGTAGCACACCTATTCCCATATCCAGCCAGCAGTACATAAATGGGTGATTTTGTGATTACGGTAGGCATAGCAGATTTATATTAGACCTGAACCCCCCAGCCAACTAGCCTGAGCCTTCCTCCAATTTTCATTAGTATTGCAACTCTGCTTTTCTTTAGCACAACGGTAGGCTCGCTTAGCTTTGCTTCAAACACATCCCTAGTTACACTTTCTATGACTGCATTTACATATCTTGTGCCTATGATTAGCGTTATTATATCTTTTACCTTGGGCTTGGGGGGCTGTATCGCTTCTCTCGCACCGACCACCTTATCCAGCATCCTATATTCGACTCTAATATCTTGCACAGCATCAGGCACGCTGTGCCCTAAGACCTGCCCTCGAAGGGCGTCGCCTTTTGTGAGAGATGGGTCTAGTTTTGTCCTCAATGCAACAAGGCCTCCAGGTCTAGCAACACTTGATTCTATTTCTCCATATCTAATGCTTGTAACCTCTGTTGTTAAAGGCTCATAGGTAACTCTTCCTTTTGACACTATTCTTACACCAGGTTTTATCTCAACCTCATCCCCCACCTTGATTTCCCCCTTCATAAGCGCACCTCCAACAACACCCCCCACAAGCTTCTCTGGAGGTGTGCCAGGGAGGTTGACATCAAAGCTTCTCGCAATTTGCATTATCGCTGGCTTTCCCAGATCCCGCTCTGGTTCTCTAAATAGCCTAGCAATAGCCATAGCAACAGCATCAGCATTTACTCTATGTAGAGCGCTTACAGGAATTACTGGTGCCTTAGAGTACTTCGTTGTTTTTAGGAATTCCCTAATTTGCTTATAATTTTCCTGAGCATTCTCAAGAGGGACCACGTCTATCTTATTTTGCACTACCACTACCTGCTCTACACCAAGAATTTCAAGTGCTTTTGTGTGTTCAATCGTTTGCGGCTGAGGGCAAGGTTCATTAGCTGCCACGACGAGTATTGCTGCATCCATTAGCGATGCTCCAGAGAGCATTGTAGCCATAAGTATCTCGTGGCCTGGTGCATCAACAAATGAGACTGTCTTCAAAAGTTTTGGCTCTACACCATGTGGACAGGAGTCTACATGCATTATATATGACGATGGTGGCTCCGCCCCTTCGCAGTAGAGTACAGAGCCTTGAGCATATCCGAGTCGTATGGTCATGGATTTCTTTAGTTCTTCAGAATACTTAGCAGTCCATATGCCTGTTAAGGCCTGGACGAGAGTGGTCTTTCCATGGTCAACGTGCCCCACAACACCTATAATTATACTTGGTATACCCATCCTCTTTTCGTTATTCACATAGACACCCAGGTTGAGGTATTATTAAAAGCGTTGAACATTTCTAGCTCTTGGACAGAATGGCAACAGTATTTATTTGAACAATGTCCTCTGAAATAGTGTCTCCTCTAACAAGCTTTCTTCTCCTCTCACCATCTTCCTTAGGTCTGAAGCCCGGCCCTTGAGAGAGGAGTACATATTTTTTCACTGGCCCACTAATGTCAATACGCATTGGAAAGCCTGCTAAATCCGACCCCCCTCTAATCTCTAGTTGTACGTTGCTAAGCCCTATTAGTGAGCCATCAAATTTGTCGCCTATCCTCAGTCCAACAAGCCTAGAGGCCTCTGCCCCACTAACCCTTATTTGAAATGCAGGAGCTCGAAATATCTCTCCTATGGCTTCTGCTACCCCAAGTTTTTCGCGCAAGAGTGCTTCTGGGACAAGAACTGTTTGCATGTCTAATGAAGCATCTTCAACCACTTTAGCCACTATATTCACCTTTTCATTATTAGCCCTATTCTTCCATATCCTAACTACGACCACTCTAAGCACAGGATTCAGCATCTCCACTAGCTTAGGATTAGCTTTGCAGTGTACAAGCTCTCTCTGCTCCTTGTGCCTCTCATTATATGGTAGATCCGCTACCCCAACAACTTTAACTGGCACTACCCTAACTTCCTTTACTGTAGGGTCTGAGACAACTATTTTGAAATCTGGCATTAGCTTTAAGCACCCTTGTTACTGGCTCTTCTGCAAGATTTTTAAATGAGACCTAAAAAGCTATTTTGAAATTTCGTAATTAGCTATTCTCAATACAAGTTTTATAGTCACTATCTCAATTACACTAAGATTGGTGTAGAAAGTGAGCGAAAAGAAGCGTCTTAGACAACCAATCGTTGTCGTACTTGGTCATGTAGACCATGGAAAGACCACCCTACTAGATAAAATCAGGGGTACTGCTGTTGTGAAAAAGGAGGCTGGGGAGATGACGCAACATATAGGAGCTAGCAATATCCCTACATCGGTTATTGAGAAGGTGATAGAGCCGCTTAAGAAAATTATACCTGTTAAATTGACAATACCAGGGCTTCTCTTTGTCGACACTCCTGGCCATGAGCTCTTCTCTAATTTGAGGAAGAGGGGTGGTAGTGTTGCTGATATAGCGATACTAGTTATAGACGTTAACGAAGGCGTCATGCCCCAGACTGTGGAGAGCATAGAAATATTAAAGTCTAGAGGAGTCCCCTTTGTCATTGCTGCTAATAAGATAGACAAGACCCCTGGCTGGAGACCAAATGCTGATGAGCCTATCACTATGAGCTTAAAGAAGCAGGGCCCTGCAACTATAAAGAGACTTGAAGGTGCCCTCTACAAGCTTATAGCCCAGCTTTCTAGCTACGGCGTGACAGCTGATGTATTTGAAAGAGTTAGGGACTTCCTAAAGGTAGTGCCCATAGTACCTGTATCAGCAAAAACTGGAGAGGGTATAGCTGAACTGCTTGCAGTAGTAGCAGGAGTAGCACAGAAGTATATAGGTGATAGGCTTGTGCATGCCGAGGGCCCTGGCAAAGGCGTAGTACTCGAGGTCAAGGAGCAGCCAGGCTACGGTACTGCCATAGATGTTATTCTCTACGATGGTGCTATTAAGGAGAAGGACCTTATCGTACTAGCAGGAATAAATGGCCCTATAGTTGCAAAGGTTAGAGCGATACTAATGCCAAAGACTGTGACTGATATAAGAGTTGCAAAAACAGAACTAAAAACAGTTGAAGAGGTATCTGCAGCAGCAGGTATTAGAATTATTGCACCTAATCTAGAAGAAGTTATAGCAGGGTCACCACTATATGTCGTGCCTAGTGAAGAAGAGGTTGAAAAGTACAAGAAGCTGGTCTTAGAGGAGGTCGAGGCTGTAAGATTTAAAAAGGATGTCAATGGAGTGGTGGTGAAGGCTGACACCCTTGGCACATTGGAGGCTGTGGTTAATGCCCTCAGTAGAAAAGGTATACCAGTAAGGCTAGCTGATGTAGGTCCTTTGACAAAGAGAGAGGTTATAGAGGCCTCAATAGTGGCAAAGGGCAGTAGGTACTATGGCGTTATACTACTATTTAATGTGAGGCCCCTACCCGAGGCTGAGGAGCTCGTAAAGAAAGAGGGGATAAAGGTTTTCTCAAGCAATATAATATATAGGCTCGTTGAGGAGTATCTTCAGTGGATTGAAGATGAAAAGAAAATGGAGATGCAAAGGGAGTTCGAAAAGTTAGTGCCTCCAGCTAAAATAAAGATACTGCCAGGCTTTGTGTTCCGTAGGAGCGATCCTGCAATTGTTGGCATAGAGGTAATAGGAGGCTCGTTAAGAGCTGGTGTACCACTTATGAGAGCAGACGGTAAGAGAGTGGGCGAGGTAATGCAAATTCAGCACATGGGGCAGCCAGTTAGAGAAGCTAAAATAGGGCAGGAGGTGGCAATATCAATAAAAGGTAATGTTATGGTTGGCAGACATATTGATGAAGGAGACGTGCTCTACACAGACATTCCATTTGACCATGCTAAAACACTTGTTACAAAGTTTAAGAACGTACTTACACAAGATTCCGTTGAAGCTCTGAAAGAGATCCTAAAAATCAAGGCGGTGAGGGAAGTTGAGTACTCATTACTACTTAAAATGCTAGAAAGCGACTAGCTTACCTTCTGCTCTTACCTAGATATAGCTTAGTCCACGGCAGCTTCTTTGGGTCTCTGCCCATCTTAAAATTTTTGTAGCACTTACTTGAGCAGAACCACATTACACTGCCATCATTTCTTACAAACATGAGCCCTGTACCAGGCTCAATAGGATTGCCACAAAAGCTACATACGTGCTTTGAAACCACTACGCTTTCACCAGATATTTTACTTAAGAACTATCTTTATCTTTGCTAAAGCTTAAAAGCTCTTTTCATAATAATTAATGATAATTGAGGTGCTAAAACATGGTAAACGTTGTTGTAGAGGGTAAGGATTATGAGATCAATGTTGTTGAGAAAATAGGGTTTCCGGCTGAAGTTGTGCAGATAATTGGTAGAACAGGAGTGACAGGTGAAGTAATTCAAGTGAGGGTTAGGATTTTGGAGGGCAGAGATAGGGGAAGAATTCTGACTAGAAACGTTAAAGGACCTGTGAGAGTTGGTGACATAGTCATACTAAGAGAAACTGAGAGAGAGGCTAGGAAGCTAACTGTGAGGAGGTAGCAAATCAATACACAAGATGGGTTTGCTTAGCGTAAAAAATACTCAATTCTAATTTCATGTAATTCTCTGCAACAATACGCTACCTGAACCGCTACTTACCTACTTTTGCTCTTAATTCTTGGTACCTAGCTACAAGCTCTTCGAGCTCTGTCTTTGCTTCCCCAGGCTCCATAATACATGCTGACGCTGCTGCCACTTCTATTCCTGCCATTTCTCCTAGTCTTTTCTTACTGGGTACGTAAAGGTATGGTACTTTCTTTTCCTCGCAAAGTAGAGGAAGGTGAGCGACAACCTCTGGCGGATCCACATCCTCTGCTATGAGTACTAGCTTACAGAGACCTCTTTCAACACCCTTGGTAACCTCATTTGTACCCTTCCTAATTTTACCTCCTGACTCTCTAGCCTTCTTCAGTGCTTGGTACGCTTTTTCAGCTACTTCAGCTGGTACTTCAAATTTTACGTAAAATGGTTTCGACA
>CAZMQK010000020.1:0-25007 GCA_964568685.1 uncultured Ignisphaera sp. | reverse complement strand
ATCCTGTGCGTTAGGAGTTTCCTCAGTGGTGTCTTAAACCTCTTCAGCTTAATCAATTTACCATTGATTGAAAAATCCATTAGCAGCCTCAAAGCATAAACAAACAACACGATGAGAGCGTTGGCTAGTATAAACCCCATTGTCGAAGCTAAAAACACCTCAAGGTAAGAGCCGCTGTGAAGAGCAAACATGATCGTTGAGATCATCGTTTTATCAGCTATCTCGGCAATAAACACCACAGCAAACGATGCTAACAACACGTACAACTCGGCATTCAACTTTTTACACCCATGCAAGCCATTCGCGAGCTCAAAGTCGCATTCAATCCTTAAGGACACGCCAAGAACCACTAATATAAATTTAATAGATTTAACATGCACAGCACAACAATATGCCAAGACTTAAGAAGCAGAGTCTCTAAAGAGAGGAGTCCTCGTGGAGAAATACCTAGAGAATTTGAATTTCTTCCCCGGAGACATGAAAAGATCGATCTCCTGCTTATAGTCCCACATGATCTGAATGGTTTTCATTATCAGTGTTACGTCTCATGCTACTTCCTACTACTATTCTACTTGAGCAACCTTGATCCATAGAGATGGTAAATATGTACTTGAACAATTTAGATCTATAACCTTAGTAAAATTCATAAATCTAACCCTTTTATTTAATTATTGGGTGAATCTGGAAATGAAACCTAGAATCATAACTACCTACCTAATGGTAGCACTACTAATATTATTATCATTTTCTACTCATGCTATTCTCAGCTTTGACGACTCATCAAGTTCTTGCAGTGAAGATTATATTTTTGTAATAGTGTTAAATGTGAATTCGCCATGGAATGGCGAAGCTGAGTTCACAAACTTCTTCTACTATAAGATGCAGTTTGGTAGCCTAATATCCTCTTATGAAGAGTTCCAATGGGAAGAAACAACATACGTGGATCATGGACGAAATGCCGCAGAAGCAGTACTTGCAAAGGTAAGAGTATGCTCAACATATGCTGAAGTACTTCAGTGGTTTGATAATATTAGGTGGGGCACAAATTACGAGAAACCAGGCGATACACTAGATGATACATGTCTTAAAGTCGTAACGGTCATATGTGACCAATATGGTAATTGTAGAAGATCCGGTGATTATACTGTTTGCCCCATATTTATCTCCACAGATCTAGAACTTGGGTATTGTGATGGATTCACTAAGAGTTTCACCATTACTAGAAGTAATGCGGTTGAAGCCGGTATAGATATTGGAATTTCAATAGGGCCCATATCTATTAATGGCCTTATGAAAAATCATCTACTAAGCCAAACGGGAGTACGTGCAAAATATCTTTTTAAAGCACCGCAAAGAGCCTGTGCAATATGGAGGGTAGATTACTTAAAAAGCTCGCAGCCGACTCCAATATGGGCTTTCAGTGTTACACCATATGATCCATATGGACCATATGTAAGTGCCAATGCTATAGATAGTGAAGAAGCTAAATATGTTATAATGCTAGAAGAGGTTGTTGTAGAGCCAATAAGGGGCGAAATTTATAGAATAAGAAAACCGTGGCGTGAAGTCTATATTATGACTCAACCTGAGATCGTTAAAGTTTACTTTAATGGTAACGAGGCTATGGTGTTCATATTGCCTGAAGTATATAGCAAGGTTGAAAGTGTAGTCTGGAAGATCTGGTATAAGCAGGACTATGAATGGGGTAATGAGCTCACTGAGAGCTTATTACCAGCTTCAATTTTACACGGCACTGATATAATTACACTACGAAGACTAGATGGTTACTCTACTATGATAATTGTTGAAGTAGTGTTAAAAGACGGAACAAGGTTCATTCGCGAAATCGGTATTGGCAACTACGTGCCTATAATTTCCCAGCCGTGAAATGAGGTGTGGCTAAGCTTGAATAAAAAGATTTTTTACCTCTTAATTTTATCTGCCTTTTTATTAATGTCATTTCTATTTATAAGACTGTACTTTCATCAGGGCTTAGAAGATCGTTCCATGATTTTAGGTTTTCCATATCTTGGAGAGAAGGAATTAAGTAGATACAGGCTTATCTTTTCATACAATAAATGGCCTTTACAGTGTGGAGTAAATGGAACTTTAAATGACACATATTTTGACGAGCTCTTTATTCAATATTATTGCATGTTTATACAAGATACAATATCTTTGCCGGTAGAGTATCTTAATGAGAGTAAGCATCTTGAATACTTTGCAATATCCTCCACAGAGCCGTTACCTAGATCTCCAATAAAAGTTCACTTAGTTAGGAGGTGGGTACTAGATATTAATTTCACACTACCAGAAGACATCACTGCTGGGTTTTTCAAAAAGCCTCAACCAGAATTTATCTCTGCCCCCATTAGTAATCCATACTTCTTCTCAATAAGGTTTGGGCTTCCTCTATGTTTCTCTTTTAATGCTAGTGAAAGACTACTAATAGTGCTTGAAGCCTACGTCGTTATTAATGGTAAGCGCTTTAGTGGAATACAGTATATCTTCACTGGAAGTTCTTATAAGAAGTGCTACGACCCGTTTACCCCTCTATTCATCTCTCTTAGTGAAGATAAAATAGAAATGTACCGCGAACTATATGATATCCTGACAAGGCTTCAACCTGGAGAGGTGCTTAAGTTAGAGTATATCATTGAGCTATACGCGCTCAAAGAGCAAGCAGAAAACGCTACAGGGTACATAGAGCTGGTTCTTGCATACCCATATATCGAAGTGCAGTACCCGCGTGCAACCGGTCCTGGCACATTAACGCATAAACACCAAATGAGCCATCGTACAGAATGGTCGCGACTTTAGTAGCTTGACAAATATGGCTACTATTGCAGAGAGATCTAAAAGGTTTCTGCTTACAGCCAGGGTGTAAGTTGCGAGAGTTTCATGATATCGCAGTTCTGTCTTAAGCCGAATTTTTAACTCTACTTAAGAACGTAGCTCTTGAAACGTGATATTGACTATCTGCGAATAGGTGGCGTTGAGAGACTGTTAAAAGTTATCTACAGTCTGACAAACCAGGGTGTTAGAGGTATTAGAAAGTTTATTGAGGCTCGCACATGCTAGATGCCCTTAAAGATGTACTCATCTCGAGACATTTTGCTAGAGATGTAGCGAGGAAGGGGCCGAAGGACTCTATAAAGTTCGTGTTAAGGAGATAATGGAGTTCGTGAATAGAATTATTAGAGAGTGAGCTTCTTTGAAAACCTCTTCGAGCACTTGATGGAGGTATCCCAATATTGTAGTGTGCTTATTTGGAAGTGTTGCCAGGGGATCATATCTGCTATCAGCGTCATAGAAGCACTCGTGGTTACAAGTATATACCCTTAGTATTTAGTAAAGCTTTGATTTAATGGCATAAAAGATCTTTTTCGAAACACACATAGATAAAAGACCTTACTCGAAATTTATAGGAGGTAGAAGCCGACTAAAGTTCGCTCTGAAGCTGATTAGTAAACAAGTCTTTGGCTCACAGGTGTATGAGTCCCGCTTTAGCTATAAGCCATATGCTCCTAGAGGAATTATTGCTATAGACGTCAACCTGAGAGCAATTACAGCGTACGACGGCTCCGATGTTAGGAGGCTCAAGGCTAGGTTTATAGACGCTCTCAGTAAGAAGAAGCGTGCTGAAGAGCTACAGAAGAAGTACTCTAAGAGGTGGAGGTATAGCGAGAACATACTGGGCAGGATTAGGTCTCTGCACAGGAGGGCTAGGAGCATCGTTGTTGACTACTGCCGAAAAGTCGCTAAGCAGGTAGTGCTCTACGCTAAGAGAAAGCAGTACGCTATTGCAGTAGAGGAGCTGGAGGGTCTTAGAGAGCCCTTGAGCAACAAGAGCGATAGAGTAGTGTGGAAGCTTGCGATGTTCGCGTATAGGAGATTGCAACACGCAATTATCTCTAAAGCGTTGGAGTACGATGTCCCCATCATAATTGCAGACCCTAGAGACACCTCTTCCAGGTGCCCAAGGTGCGGGGAGAGATTGACATACACTCACAGACTTGGTGTCTGCGGGAGGTGCGGGCTTGCAAGAGATAGAGATCTCGTTGGAGCAGTGAACATCTGGCTCAGAGCGCTCTACGCGTATGCGGGGGAGCCGGGGTCTCCCCTAAGAGCCGTTTCTCGGTAGGTGGTGGTTCATAGTCGTTCATGTTTACTTGTTTCGCGGCTCCCCACCACCTACCTCTCAACGGCTTCTGGGTCTGCCGCCCCCGGCTACGGGAGCGCGTCTGCCATAGTTGCCTAGGGCTTCATAGTGCTCCCTACGCCGAAGACGGCTTCACGAAAGTCCCCCTCGCCTAGCTCATCGAGCTCATCCCTACCCAATAATATTCTTTTACAGAATAACTTATAAGCTTTTCTGTAGTAGTTCAGCTTGGTGGCTATATGCCAGAGGAGTACGTGTTTCACGCTAGGGTTTCAAAGACTAGCCACGGCTTGCTCTGCATCTACATACCCAAGGAGCTTAGTGAGAAGATGAAGCACCTCCACAGGAGAGAGGTGATAGTACGTGTCACAGTGCCAGATAAATAGCAGTGTTGTCGATGCATCCGCGCTCGTAGAGTACGCGACAATAACGGGGAAGCTTATACCGGTTTCAAGCGAGGACTACATGAAGCTCGCTAGGCTAGCTTGGAGCTTTAGGAGAGCAGTGCAGGTAGCAGTTAGGATGATTGCTAGGGGCGTAGAAGACAGCGCTGTCCTCAAAGAGCTCAGGAAAACCCTTAACAAGGCCTATGCAGATTCAGCGTTCAAGCTTGCTAAAGCAATCGTTAAGGGCTGTATAGCTACAGGTGGCAACCCGCGGAAAGCCGAGATTAGAAAGCTGTTCATAGTCAGCGATGGCGAGTCTTCGAGGCTTGGAAACAGGAACATTAGGCTTGAAGACACTGGGCTCGTGAAAGTCAAGTACCCATACGAGGGCTCGTGGTTAGTGTTTAGGGCTCAATTTGAAGAGGAGCACACTCCGCTACTGAGGGAGCTCGTAGAGCTAGCAAAGCAGAAGAGAGCGAGCTACAGGGCTAAAATAGTGTTTAGAGATGGGAAAGCATACCTCCACGTATCTGTCCCGATAGAGTTGTATTTAAAACACTTCAAGAAGGGGGAAGCCAAAGGTAGCTTAATCGCCGGCTTCGACTTAAACAGCGACAGGATAAACCTAGCAATCATCGACGAGTACGGGAGGCTCGTAGACACTAGGACAGAGTGGTTTCCAGAGGTCACATCGCCTGGGTTTCCGAGAGGCAAGGCGAAAGCACTGAGGCTTAGAGCGCTGGCGAAGCTTCTCAGGTACTGCTACGTGCACGGGGTTGGAGCTGTTGTCTTCGAAAACCTCTTTACTGTCAAGAGGCGGAGGTTCACGAGAAGCAGGAGTGCGAACAGGAAGATGTCTAAGTTTGCGAAGAGGAAGCTACTGCAACACGCTATAGTGATGTCGCTTAAGTACGGGTTTAAAGTGCTCCTCGTAGACCCGAAAGGGACAACGAGCTCGCCAGAGCACGCCGAGATCATGAAGACCCATGGACTAGACAGGCACACAGCATCAGCATACCTAATAGCAGTGAGAGCACTAGGACAAAACAAGTAAACGAAACAAATAATCATAAAAACCAAAAGAGCCCCCGCAGTGAACAATGAAGCCAGAGGGAGCGGGGGAAACAGGAATGAGGGGATGAAGAAGCCAATCACAAGCATTCACAGGTAATTACAAGTATTCACCAGACCCAAACCCTCAACACTAGTTAAGCTACTAGAGGAGAGACCAGTACACGTCGTTAGAGTCTCTGAAGCAGGCACCTCTTCAAGAGACCCATTAACAGGCGCGAGAATTACTGGCTTCAAGCCCCTGGTGATCCGCAGTGCGGTGAAGGGGGCTAGGAGAGCTAAAGTAGTGAAACTGGTACTGAGAGTAGCAAGAATAAATGGAGTCTATCTTGAGAGAGACGTCGTTGGCGCAGTCAACATTGGGCTGAGATACCTCAGCCCAGATGGGAGCCCCGTGGCGTTGGGCTCGACGGGGCCCCATGAAGTGCGGGTGAAGCTAGTGAGCCCGCACCGAGGGCCAACCCCGCTAGCGGAATTACAAGTATTCACAAACACCATCACGTACCGTTAGCGGGTAAACGCGTGTTGAAGATAGGTTGAAGAAGATAACGACGTTGCTTGCAGAGATTGCCAGAGAGCACAGTGCAGACTTGGTTAGGGAGAGACTCGGAGACCTCAATCTCCGCAGTGAGAAGAGGAGCAGGCAACTAAACTAGCAGGCTGGCAACATTCCCCTACCGCAAGTTCGTAGAGTACGTTGACTACAAGTTCTACGAGCGCGGGTTGAGCGTAGTAGAGGTCGATGCAAAGAAGACTTCAATCACCTGCCCAGTCTGCGGTCACGCTGATAGAGGGAACAGAGCGAGCAAGGAGGTGTTCAAGTGTAGGAGGTGCGGCTTCACATCTAACGCTCAGTATGTTGCATGCTTAAACCTCTTCTCCCGCTCCAATGACGGCTCTGTGGCCATCAGGGGCGGGGGCTTAGTCTTAGTCCCCCGTAAGGCGGGCCCAGTGGTGCCCGCCAATGTAGCCCCCGATGACCCACTGACAGAGATGAAGTGGCTGAGGGAGAAGCCCGCGCAGGCTCTCAAAGTACCCCTAGTTACCAAAAGATAATGCACGGGCAACCACCCCTCAGTCCTTGGGCGCCAGCGGCTAGGGCACTAACCCTCATCACTACTGTGAAGAGCACCACCCTTGGCTACAACTGCATTGGGGCTTCTCTTCGCTGAACACGCGCTCCTCTAAACATAACCACTCTATAGTGTGAAAGAGGGTTGGGTGCTAATGCATTTAAAGCTAGTGCTAATTACTTAGAGCAACTAAGCTCTTAGCAGGGGTTGACGTGGTGGTTCATAAAGCCATATAAACTGTAGCTCGCATAAGATGGTATAGATGACTTGCAGCCATGTGGTGCTGAAGATGGGCAGTAGGCTTGCTTTTGGTGTTGAGGGGCTTGACAAGCTGTTCAGCGATGTCATGAGGCCTCCTGCAACCATTGTTGTCGCTGGCAACCCTGGCACTGGTAAGACTACTCTTGCCTCAACCATATGCTACTACAACGCTCTCAATGGGCATAAGTGCCTATACGTATCACTTCAAGAAGATAGGGAGAAGCTGTTCAGCAACATGAAGAACCTGGGCATAGACTTTGAGTCTCTTGAAAGAAATGGTCTTGTTAAATTCGTCAAGTTCCCCCTATACTCAGATGTGAGTGAGATTGCTAATGAGATTAACAACTCTATTTCCGCAGAGAACTTCAGCATCATCGTTATAGACTCCATAAACCCCCTACTCCAGGCTGTGGAAAGCGACTACGCGAAGAGGGCTTGGCTCCAGAACTACTTCTACAACTTAGCGAAGCTTGTAAGCGGAGTTGTTGTGCTTGTAGCTGAGCTCCCATTTGGGAGGAAACGCGTTGAGCTAGGGGCAATAGAGTTCGTAGTTGACGCTATGATTATCCTCAGGCACAGCATTGAGAGAGGGCTAGTTTCAAGAAGTGTTGAGGTTAGAAAGGCTAGGGAGGCGCCACTGCACATAGCGGAAATGCCTTTCTCCATACAGCAGGGAAAGGGGATAACGGTGTACATACCACCAGTGCTAGAGGAGATAGCTAGAGAGGGGAGAGAGATAGAGATCCCCTGTAAAGAGATGAAGAGCAGAATGGGTGCGCTGAGCCACCTCCACAGAAGCATGGTGATCTACGTAGCGTACCCACCAGACGCAAGGCCATTGAACTACATACCATTATTCTTTGGGGTAGCAGTTTTAAACAAAATGAAGGTGCATGTAATATCCTACCTCTACCCACCAGAGTTAATAAGACTATTGATACACAGAAGCTTTGATGAACTCATAGATAAGGAGAGATTTGAAAGACTCGCAAGCAATTTAATTAGGATACACAGCCTAAACCCCTTCACATATAGCTTAAGCGAGTTACTTCACAAAGAACTCACTATAATTTCAGAAGACGATGATATTGTGGCTTTCCACGGCGTAGACGTGCTCTGGGCGGTAATGCGTAGTAGAGGAGAGTACTTGCAGAACCTCTACAACCAGTTAAACTACTTAAAGGATAGGCAAAAGCTTGTAATAAGAATGGGGAGCATTATCAGCGAGGAGATGTATAGAGTGAATGCAGCCATATCGGATCTCGTTATGAGGTTTGAGCTAGAGCACAAGGATGGTGGCGCAGAGTACAAGGTGTACATATGGAGGAGGGGCTTGGAAAAGCCATTTGTATTGAGAGAAAGCGAGCTAGCAAGATGCATTGCTGAGATAGCTGAAAAGGTAGTGCAAGCAGATGTTCAGTAGTTAATAGTGGTGGCTACATAGCTGTAAGCACACTGATAATGAGTAGAGCTGTTTGCGACGAGATGCTTTCAAAAGCTCATATTCTGGGTTAACACTTACTATCTACTGCTGTGGTGCACATGGCTAAGAATAGGGGCAAGAGAAGGAGTAGAAAAAGAAGCAGGCCCTTCATAGCCATTTTCCTAGCTGTAGTGGCAATAATACTTGCCCTAGCTATATACGTGCACTACACTTCTCAGAGCAGAGTTACAGCAAGTGCTATCTTTACAAAGCTTTACGAAGCTGAGCTACAAAGCGGTGTACCACTAGATATTGCTGGGGCTGTCCCCCACGCACTTGTAGTGGAGGTCACAGACGCTAAGGCAGATAACAGCGGTGTGAGCACTCTGACAGCCCCCCTATACCTTGGAACCTCTACCTACAAAAACGTGAGTATTAGTGCTAGTGAGTGGAGCGAAGTCTGGCGATTACTACAGGTGAGGCTTGGCTTAGCTGGTAGCGCAACGCTGAAAGCCATTGTCGTTGGCGAGGCTCGGGACAAGGACTTCTGGAGCAATATGCTCTCAAATAACACTGTTGTTGTGGTCTTCGGGCTCACCACATGCCCCCACTGCCATGCTATGCACCAGTTCTTCAAAGAGGGCTTCAGCGGCAGAGCATATTTTCTCTGGGTGGACAAAGACTAGGGGTCCTAACTGCGGGGCCTCATCACTTATCAGAATCGGAGATCCCAGTCACCAAAAAGCTCCTCTGCACAAAGGGCTTTAAATTTCAATGAGCTCTAGAGCGCCTTGACTAGCTTCGGCACTTGTGTTTTCCTAGGCCCAAGCTCTCTTGTGGATAGAGACGCTACCTTAACGGCGAATTCAACTGCTTCCTCAAGCCCAGCTCCCGCAAGCAGCTTGTATATAAGTGTTGCTGAGAATACGTCCCCAGCCCCAACTGGGTCCACAGCCTCCACCTGAGGCGCTCGTAGCCTCTTTGGCTGTGCATCTGGTGCTTTGTAGAGCTCTGCACCCCACGGCCCCAGGGTTACCACAAGGCTCTTTACACCATGCATAAACAGGTCTTGGGGTACTCTAAGCCCCCTCTCCCTCAGGGCCTCAGCCTTATCCTCATTTAGTATCAGCAGGGGGCTGTAGCTTAGCACCGCTAGGAAATCCTCAAAAGCCTCTCTAAACCTGAATACCTGTGTAGAGGGTCTGTACACAACAAGCTTACTTCTCTCAACAGCTTCTAGTAGCTCTTTAAACACCCTCCCAATTCCTTCGCCAAGGTAGAGAGCCCTTGCTCTAGAGCAAGCCTCTACAACTCCTGGTGTAAGCTCTGTTGCCACAGGGGGGCTTCTGGGATCATATGAGCACTCAATTCTAGGCTTCTCCACAGGCTGGTGAATAGCTACGCAAATTACTGTGCCTAAGCCTTGTAGTGGTTTCGAGAAGCTCACGTCAACACCACTTTCAGCAAGCTCTACAGCTAGCCTAACCCCTAGGGGGTCTAGGGGGACAGCTGTCACCAAGGCTGTTTTTAGCCCTAGTAGAGATGCTGTAAAGGCTACGTTCGCCCCAGAGCCTCCAGAGAACACCTTTAGGTTGTGAGAGAGGTATATGTCGCAGGCTATTGAGCCAAAGACTACTAGGTCATAGCTTCTGTAAAGCCTTTTGCTGTAGACACCCAAGGCGTTGGCTAGTACATGCTGAAAAATCTCTTTCTCACTAAACCCAACTCTTTTAGCAAGACCTGTGAACCTCTCAACGAACTTTGCGAAGAGCTCTTCCAGTAGCTTATGTAGAGCGCTCGGCTCAAACTCCCTAGGGTCTTTAAAGAGAGTTGCATACCACTTTCCAATCTCAGTAAGGCTGTAGCACTTTATCCTAACCCTTCTACCACCCCTCTCAACCTTCCTAAAGCTTTCAGCTAAGAGCCCTAGTGAAACAAGCTTTTTGAGCACCTCAATCACAGTCTTATTGGACCTGTGGCTCAGCGCTTTAACAATGCTCCTCTGGCAGAGCTCCTCACCAAACCTAAACAAGTTGAGCACTTCAATTACAGCTGGGGATGAGAATAGCAGTGTTATGAACTTAACCCTATCCTCAGCTTTTACAGGGAGGAATAGGACAGCTGGGTAAAACCCATCGACGCAGTTCATACTCACACTGTAGTGTCTCCACACAGACAAGTATATATTTTCTTGTGTAACATTTAACACAGGCTGAATAGCATGTCACAGCGTAGACCTAGGACAGTGTATACAGTAGCCTACGCTGCAATAGGGGCAGCAGTATACTACATGCTGCTATTCCTACCAGGAGTACCCGTTGTCGGGGCTCCTAAGATAGAAATGGAGGTTGGGGCAGCGCTTTCCCCTGTCCTAGGGGTTTTACTAGGGCCTGTAGCAGGGTTTGTAGCAGTGCTCACAGGAAATGTTCTGAAGTTCCTAACAACACCCAGTATCTACTCACTCCCCTTCATACCCGCAGCCCCTCTCTCAGCTCTTGCGGCAGGGCTTTTAACTGAGAAGAGGTGGAGTGGTTCAGCAGTCATAATGATGGCCATGCTTGTTACAGCTCTGTTTGCGCCGCCATTTAACCCAGTGTCAGAGCACTGGTATGTATACATAGTGGCGTTCTATGACAAGATAGCCGCCCTAGTCCTCATACCAGTGGTTGTGTGGCTACTGCGTAGAGAGGGTGAGGTGCGCTACTATGTGGCGCTCTACCTACTGATGTTTGTTAGCAGAGAGTTTGATAAAGCCTTTGGGTGCACGATATTCGCATTTCCACAGGTTTACCAAGGTGTCTTCGGCATAGTTAAGGTTAGCGATGTTAGAACACTGTACCTCGTCTCCCCACTCTTCTACTTAGCTGAGTACATTATAGAGGGGCTAGTAGCATTCGCAGTCGCAATTCCGCTCATAGAGGCTGTTTCAAGGGTTCCTGGGCTTGCTGAAAACCTTCACGTAAAGCATCTGTATAAGAGAGGCTAGTGCTCTTCATGAAAAGCGCCATAGCCTTAAAAAATGTGACATATTTCTACCCATCTTCAACAGCCCCAGCACTTGAGGGGGTGTCGCTTGAGGTTAGAGAAGGAGAGTTCGTGGTGATTGCTGGGCCTTCTGGTGGAGGGAAATCAACCTTAGTGAGGGTAGTCCTAGGGCTCATACCACATATCTATGGCGGTAGGCTGAATGGGGAGGTGCTGATCGGGGGAGTGGATGTAGCTACAGAGGGGTTTAGAGCCATTGTGAATAGAGTGGGGGTTGTAATACAGAATCCCGAGAACCAAGTGGTTAATGTTGTTGTTGAAGAAGAGCTCGCATTCACCCTTGAGAACCTTTTGTACGATGCTAAGGAAATAGGTAGGAGAGTTGATGAGGCTCTCAAGGCTCTAGAGATTGAGCACCTTAGAAAGAGGCTTATTCACACACTTTCTAGTGGTGAGCTACAGAAGGTTGTCATAGCTAGTGCGCTAGCCCTAGACTCTAGAATACTATTACTAGATGAGCCCCTGGCTCACCTCGACCCCCGCGGGGCTAGAGAACTCATCTCAATTCTCCACAAGCTGTGCAGAGAGAGGGGGGTTACTGTGGTAGTTGTAGAGCACAGGCTCTCTGAGCTCATTAGGTATGCTGATAGAGTTGTAGTACTAAACAGGAGAGTGCTATTTGATGGAAGCCCTGCGCTAGCTATTGATAAGCTGCTAGAGGTTGGTGCTGAAGTGCCGCCTATATCGAGGCTGTTTATAGAGCTCGGCGAGAGACCCCCACCCCTACAAATTGACTCTAAAGCTATTGAGGCTCTGGAGAGAGCTGTTGTGAAGTGCAGAAGAGCCTGCACTAATGGCTTAGGCAATGATAACAGCAGTAGCTCTTTGCACAGCCCCAGCCCCGTGATAGCTGTTGAAGATTTGTGGTTTAAGTACCCAAACGGAGGAGTGGCTTTGAGCGGCATCAACTTGAACATATTTCAGGGGGAGTTTGTAGCCATAGTGGGTGCTAATGGGGCTGGCAAGACGACGCTGATAAAGCACTTCAATGGGCTTTTAAAGCCTTGGAGAGGCAGGGTCGCAGTGCTTGGAAAAGACACCAGGTCTAGTACTGTAGCTGAACTAGCAAAGAGTGTGGGGGTGGTGCTTCAAAACCCCCTACACCAGTTTTTTGAGAGAACAGCCCTACGCGAAGTACTCTTTACGCTGAGTAACTTTGGGTGTAGAAACTGTGTTGATAGAGCTTTAGAGGTGCTGAGGGCTTTTGGTCTTGAAGACCTTGCCGAAAGCTCCCCCTATGAGCTCTCTGTTGGGGAGCAGAGGAGACTTGCTATAGCATCTGTGCTAGCTTACGAGCCCCCTGTTATTGTGCTAGATGAGCCTACTGCTGGCATAGACTATAGCCTCAAGCTGGAGTTGCTGAAGATGCTGACAAGGGTCACTGAGAAAGGGAAGACAGTTGTTATTGTATCGCATGATGTGGAGTTCCTGGCCCTAGCCCCCATTACGAGGATTGTTGTTATGGCTGGTGGGAGGGTGGTTGCCAGCGGCAGCCCTAGGGAAGTGCTCTACAGCACAGAGGTGCTTAGAGATTCTCATCTCACACCACCTCAAGTAGTGGAGCTTGTGAAGCTACTCAGCTCAGAGAAGGTCCCTAGGCCTTTGAATAGCCGTGAGCTTGTGGAGTACTTGCGCAGGTGTTGCAATGGCTATTGAAAAGGCTCTTCTAAAGCGCTTTGCAAGTGCTTTAGCATATGAGGAGGCTAGGTGCTTTTACCACAGGCTCGACCCCAGGGCAAAGCTTCTCTACCTAGTTGCGTCTCTCGCCATGGCCTCTGTAGGCAGCATTACAAGGCTTTTAGCAGCGCTTGGCTTTGCATATGCACTAGCGTCTCCCTGCCCAAGGGCGCTCAGAAAGACTCTCCACGTGCTCACAGGGCTTGCGCCATTCATTGCACTCACTGCACTCTTTGTAGTGCTCTTCTCTGTCGCCTTTGGCGGGGGGAGCATTAGTGAAGTTGTTTTAGAGCAGGTCAAGGTGCTTATGAGGATTGCTATAGTAGCTGTGGCTGTAACAGCTGTAGCCCTATCAACAACGCCCTACGAGTTTGTGTACGCCCTTGTGAAAATGGGTTTTAGGTATGTCTACCTCTACACTCTGATCATAGCAGTGAGGTTCATACCTACAGTACTCAACGAGCTGAGCGATATTTACGATGCACAGAGGTCTAGGGGTTTAGAGCTAGAGAAAGGAGGGGTTTTAGAGAGGTTCAGAAGGCTCAACGCCATAATAGTACCAGCGTTTGTGTGCTCACTCCTAAGGGCAAGAGACCTTGCGGAAGCCCTTGAGCTCAGGGGGTTTGGGTATAGCAGTAAGAGAACGTTTTACAGAGCCCTGAAGTTCGGGAGGAGGGACACGCTCTTCACCACCCTAGCCATACTCTCAGCCCTGGCAGTATACGTGCTCATACCATTGGGAGTGGCGTAGGCAAAGCACCTTACCTAAAGCCCTTGAGCCACTCAACAGGCTTTATAAAGTCCTTCCCCTGGGCCTCGAAGCTCCCCACTGTGAGCTGGTAGTAAGTTTCACCGCTTTTTGTGTCATAAACCTTCTCCACCTTCCCCCTGGCAACTACTTCCTCACCCTCACGCGCTATGTCTATGTAGAGCCCCTCGTAGCTTACGACAAGGCTGACCCTCCCAGCCTCCTCAGCCCCCTCAACAACCCTCACATTGCCCACCCTGTAGATGGCGGGCATGAACAGGCTGTCCCCAGCGTCTACAACCCTGGCTCTCACAGTAGCTATACCTACTGGCTGAAACAACTTCTGCTCCCAAACCTCGCTCACCTCCTCATCAAGCTTTACTGGGTGTATAGAGAACTGCCTCCCCTTGTAGAGAGCCCTATTCCACTTGTACCTGCTGTACAGCTTCATGCCTTCCTCAACTGATATTGGGTGTACCCTCGCTATGTCCCTAGCCCACTCTTCTAGCACTTCACCTGTTGGTAGAGAGAAGCCCGAGCTTGGGTCGCTGTATAGGTTCTTCAAAGCTTCTCTAACCCTATAGGAGTTTCCAACTCCATATACAACGAGGTCTATGTCTGAGTACTGTAGGTTATGTATTTTGAGGAGTATCGAGCCTGTGACACCAAAGCTACTTAGGGGAACCCCCGACTCTTCAGAGATTCTAGAGGCTATCTCTAGCGCCAGCCTCTCAAGGAAATCCCTAGGCTCCCTGACTATCTCACCTAACCTCTCCTCAGGTCTGTAGTGCTTTGCAATGCTGCTCACAGGAGCCTCAATAAGCTCTACACCTCTATACCTATCGAAAACCACGTACTCAGGGTGCCTCTCCCTAAGCCACTCTAAAACACTCTTCACACCAGTAGCGCTATAGAATGGCAGTATCCTCCCATACTGAACCCCGTCCCTAGACCACTTAACCCTTACACTCGACTCCATCCCCCTAACGTACTTTAGGTAGCTCACAACCCTGCCTTTCGGATGCACGTTACCTATAACACAGAGCACAAGGCCTTCAAAGCTCTCCACAAAGTCTCTATCCCTGAACCCCCTAGCCATAGGCTCTACACACACGTGTGCGACATTAAAAAGCTTAAATTTGCTTAAAAACTGCTCACATCTGAGCATCGCTACGAGTTGTGAAGAACCATGATATCAGAAAGCGAAGTGTACCTCGTTAGAGGTGGCACACTTGAGAAGAGTGTTGATAGTGTTGCTGAAGAGGTGGAGGCAAGGGTTTACATAGATGGTGTTGAGGTGTTGAGAATAAGCACAGCACCAAGTATGCTGAGAGAGCTGGGGGTGGGCTGCGCTCTAGTCAAGGGCTTTGACATTTCAGAAGCTCAAGTAATTGTAGAGAGCAGCAACGTACTGCTATTCTATGCAGCGCCTGGCGCTAGTAGAGAGTGTAAATATGGTGATGATGTTGCTGTTAGCGCTGAGAAGGTCTTTGAGATGTTTAGCGTTGCCGAGAGAAGAGCTGAGCTGTTTAAGCAGACAGGGTGCTTTCACTTCGCCGCCTTGTTTACCGTAGACGGGGGGCTCTTGGATCTTGTAGAGGATGTGAGTAGGCTTGGCGCTCTGCTTAAGCTCATAGGGAGGGCTTATAGCGAAGGCGTGGACTTTCGCAGAACAGTTCTCGTAATGTCCTCTAGAGCAGCTCAGGAAATGATTAAGACAGCCACCTCTGTGTGCATACCCATAGTAGCTTTTCGAGGGGCTCCAACAGGAAAAGCTGTAGAGGTTGCAAGAAGATGCAACACAACACTAATAGCTCATATTAGGGGGGACAGGTACTCTATTTACAGCGGCTTCCACAGGGTTTTGCCCAGAGTGAAAGCATGATCATAGGGGTTGTAACGAGGAACCCTAGCAGCTGGGCTTCAGCAAATTTGATAAGAGCTTTTGAAGCGCTCAACCACAGGGTAGTGCCATTTGGATTCAGCGATATTGTAGCGCATGTGGGCAACAGGCTCAGGCTCTTTGTGCATGGTATGGACATTCTCGAGACTCTTTCAGCTATTGTTGTTAGACCCTTTGGTAGAGTCAGCCTAGATCAGGCCATCTTCAGAGTGGACCTCCTATACGCTATCCAAGATCACGGAGTACCTGTATTCAATAGGCCAGAGGCTATTGAGAAGTGCGTTGATAAGTTTAGATCCATAGTCACCCTCCTATCAGCAGGCATCCCTGTCCCCAAGACCTTGGTGACAGAGAGGTCTAGCCTAGCTTTAAAGTCCCTTGAGCTTCTCGGGGAAACCCCTTACTTAGTGGTAAAGCCTATGTTTGGCTCGAGGGGGCATGGGAGCACGAGGATTAGGGTTAGGGACAGGGATGTGCTGTGGGAGGTTGTGAGAGCCCTCACCTTCACTAGGCATACAGCCTATCTACAGGAGTTCATACAGCATAGAGGTGTTGATATAAGGGCATTTGTAGTTGGAGACAGAGTGCTAGCCGCTATGTATAGAGTTGCACCTGCTGGTGAGTGGAAGACGAATGTGGCTAGAGGGGGTTCGCCGAAGAGGATAGATAGGCTGGACCCTGTCGCTGAGGAAATGGCTATAAAAGCTGCAAAGGCCCTGCACTGCGACATCGCCGGCGTAGACCTCGCCTATGCAGATGGCAGGTACTACATCTTTGAGGTTAATAGCCAGCCTGGTTGGAGGGGGCTTCAAGCAGTTTTCCCGGAAGTGGACATCGCTATGGAGATAGCGAAGTATGTTGTGGAAAAAGCAAAGAAGTGAAAAAGGCGCCACTCAACTTAGATTAGATTACCTCACTATGCGATCCCAATAGCCTTTTTGAGGACTTCGCAGTTCACACGACCTGATCTAAACAGAGCCCCAGTCCTAACGTTGTTTACAACTATTACTGCTGGTGCAAATATTGACGGGTCTACTTTATACAGAAAGTCCCAGCCAAACTGCTTAACTAGTTCTGTAAAGGACTTTCCATAGTCCTTAGATGCGGAGCTAGGGGCCTTTTCTACAACCTCCTTTAGCTTAGAGTCAGCTGGGTAGTCCACTAAGTAGTATGTAATCCCTCCGTAGAGTAGCATATCATTTGTTCTACCAGCCATGGCGAGGGCGTCTCCCTGCAGAGGTGCAACTGGGCATACCCCAAACCCGTGCCTCACACTCCTTAGGTCAAAGCCAAGGGCGTCAAGCTTGAAGAGCCCTGTCTCCACAATTCTTGCGCTCACCTGTACAGAGCCAGCTATGCTTGCTGGTGAGACGAGCACTAGGTAGAGGTTCTCAGGCTTTACCCCAGCCTCCTTAGAGATGTACTCTACGACAGCTTCTGTAGGGAGCTTCTCTGTCTCAAGCACAAGCACAGCTTCGTCAGAGGCCTCAGAGTACCCTAGCCTCTCAAAGAGCTTCTTCGGCTTTCTAGCAAGAGCTCTTGCAGGGCCGCTCCCATTGGCAAAGAAGTCCCCCACCTGAATTCTCCAGCCAGCTAGCTGAGAAGCCATGCAAGCTTCAACAGGGTGGTCTGTGGATACAGCAACTGCAGGTAGGTAGAGGTCTTCAATAGTGAAGTGCGTTACTGACACACTTGCTAAGCCTCCGAGGCATATCTTTGACACGAGGACCCCTGCCTCAAAGCCCCCCAGCGCCTTGACGCCAGCGTCTACAACGCTTGCTTTACCCACTTCAGACACTAGCAACCCCAGCTCCTTCTCCCTATCGATCATCTCCTTAGCAATGCGCACAGAGAGCTTATTCATTGATAGGACCATGCCTTACACCTCTTCTAACAAGCTCTTGAAGACCTCTAATAGCTTCTTATTGTCTTCGTAAGACACTTGTAGCAGCCCTCTTCCACCAACAACAGCATCTCCAATAAAGCTTAGGAACGGCTTCTTAAACTCTATACCCCTTACTTTAAGTGACGGTATGTAAGAATCTACGTAGAAGCTCGGTAGAATGCCTTTAACAACCCCTCCCACCACTATCCTCCCACTCTGCATCTCAAGCCCAGGGTCAACCCCAGCACCCTCCTTAACAACTATGGTGCCTCCAGTCATGAAGTCTCCCACCAGGTTACCAGCGCTCTTCTCAATAACTATAATCCCGCCAGCCATACCACAGCCTACCTCTGAACCAGCACTACCATGAATAACTATAGTCCCTCTCTTCATTCCCTTACCAGGCTTCTCGCCTTGTAACTTACTTCCAACCCTATGGCCAGCGTTTCCAAATACCTCAATGCTTCCATCCTTCATCTTGCACCCCAGGTAATTTCTAACACTTCCGTGAACTACTATTGAACCACCACGCATTTTGTACCCTATGAAGTGCCCTGCATCACCTTTTACAACTATCCTTCCTCCACTCATCTTATACCCTATGTAACACAGCTTACTAGAGCTATTCTCAATTACTATCTCTATCTCCTTTGGGTCTGCGGGAGCTTTTTCAGGTCCTGTAACATCAAAGAGCTCTCCTAGAGCTGTCTCCCAGCCTCCTTCTAGGATCCTGAACTTCTTTATCTCATCAATAGCTCTACCAGCAAACCTATCTGTAGAAATCCACCTTGCATCAACTAAAACCGTGGGAGAGGTCTTTAGCCTCAGGGTAAAGGTCACTGGCATAGAGCACCACCTACTTTAAGTAAGTCCTTACAGAAATTTTCATGGGTTTTGCAATTTCATGCTCCTTAATTACAAAGTTCTCTAGGGTTACAGTGTAAAGCTCCTTAAACTTAGCCTCAAGTACTTTGCTCAGCTCTTTCTCTAAATCTGCAGGTATTTCTGGGTCTACATAAAGTGTCCTTCCGTACATCGTCTTCACTACCTCGCCTTCCTTAACCACAACCTCTCCATCCTTTATCACAAGCCACGCTCTTCTAAACGCCTTGACAACTTTCTCATAATCCTTGCTTATGTCTACTTCCCTTGGATTAATGTCGTATATTGCAACATCAGCGTCTGCGCCAACCCCGAGGTGCCCCTTGAACTCCTCTATACCCAGGAGCTTTGCAGGAGAAGCCCTGGTCATCACAGCTAAGTCATAAAGCGTGTACTCCTTGTCTATGGCAGGCAATGCGCATTTCCTTAGCGCTCTCTGGTTAACCCTCTTCAACACATCCTCCCTAGCCTTCTTACTGACAAGCCATGCAAATATCTTCGGGTAGTCTATGAACGGCCCTGCGTTAGGGTGGTCAGTAGTTATAAACACTCTCCAAGGATCTTTAGCCAGTAGCGCAACTTCTAAGCCTATTGCCCACTGAACTGTATTGACATAGCTTTTGCTCTTGTACCTGTAGGGCACAATACCAGCTGCTGCATCAACCTCTGTATCGCTGTTACACCACTTCCACCTAGTAAGGTGGTATAAGACAAATTCGAAGGGCGCGTCAGCAGTCATTGTTGTTGCAGGCCTATCGAGAATTACCTGCCCAAGGTCTAGCGATATGTATGGATTTGCATTAAGCTCCTTAGCTATATCCTCACCACCACTCTCTAGAGTAGCCCACGAGTCTCCCTTATACCCTGTGAACTGCACGTGAGTTATATGCATAGTCAGGCCTTCGCTAACTCTCGTAATGTCCTTGGCTAATGCCATGGTCTTCAGCGTTGTTGTGTAGTTACCTGGATAGCCAAGCCTATTGCAATGAACATGTATCTTGTGGGGAATGTTAAGCACTTGAGCAGCCTCACCAACAGCCTTAATGAGCTCTCTAGGCGTAAAGCCGTACTCAGGGATCTGGTCATCTATATCAAGACCCAGCCCCTTCATAACCCACGCAACGTCAGAGCCCGGGTCAACAATCTTAAGTGCGTAGGTCTTTGTAGCTCTCAGTAGCCATGCGTAGTACGCTGCAAGGAGATCCCTTCTCCCCTCCTTAATCAGGTCCAGGGCAAGCCAATTGGAGTCCACCAATACGAAGGCCATCTTGTCTACTACTGGAATTGTGTTGAGCTCGTGATGCGTGTGCCTAGTCTTTATTGGTGGGGTGGCAGGCTCTGCCACAAGTGTGAAGCCCATTCTGGCGTACTCATAGCCAATTCTAAACACATTTGGGACTGTGAGCCCTGTTTCAGCTCTTTTATGAGGTAGCCTGTGGGCGACATTGGTAAGGTAGTGGTCTTCAGGCCTCATAAGCCTTCCAATGTTCACCTTGGACCCCGCTATATGGCTGTGAATATCTATGCCCCCAGCCATCACAAGCCTGCCTCTAGCATCTATCACAATAGCCCTTGACTCGTCCACCTCCTTAATGTCGACAATCTTGCCGCTCTTAATCGCTATATCCATGACCTCTCCTCTAACGTTGTTTAACGGGTCTATGACAAACCCATTCTTAACTATAATCTGGGTCACTCCCCCCACCCCTTCAACAACTTGACCTTTTCAATAAGGCGTTTAAGGAGCTCGACATCGCATAGGACACTGGGCGGCGGGTCAACCACCTTCTTCATGTAGATTGGCACGCCATCCATTCTGTAAGCAGTGCCCTCACACTCTATCCCCACGAGGCCAGCAGGTATTACCACATCTGCAAAAGCTGCTGTAAGAGACCACTTAGCGTCTATTACAACTACTGGTATTTTAGAGAGGTGCTCAACAGCCCTCCTGGGGAAGTGCGCAGCAGGGTCGCTGGCAATTATGAGAGCCGCATCGACATCGCCATTTGCGAGCAGGTCAACAGCTGTTGTAACCCCTGGTATCATTCTCGGAAACCCCCTGGAGAAGTCAACAGCGTAGGGGTACCCTGTTAACCATAGAGAGGCGTGGTTAGCGCCAGTGACATTGTAGTGCCCTCTCATTGGTAGTAGCACCCACTTTGTCCACTCGTTGAGCTCTTGTACAAGCCTTATTACAGCCTGGATATTCCTCAGCTTTGCGCCTGTGTGCGTAACCCCCATGCCAAAGAAGATTGCGCCGTACCTCGCTGTCCTCATAACTTCTGCAAGCTCGCACACCCTCTCTCTTGGAACCCCAGCTACGCTGGGGCTCTCAATATCCAAGTCCCTCAGCGCCATTCTAAGCGCCGTGGCCAGCTCAAGGTCTTTGCCAGGCTCCACCTGTATAAAGGTGTCCGCCATGTCAGCGAGCATGGTTTTTCGAGGGTCAACGACTATCAGCTTCCTATCCTTTCTACCCTTTCTAAACCTGCCCAAAGCCATGACAAGCCTAGTGATGTGATTTGAGTGAGCCTCTCTAGCGTTTGAACCCCAAAACACTATGACGTCTGCTAAGTGTAGCACTGGTGCAAATGTCGTAGCCACTGTGCCAACCTCTTGTATTGCTAGCACTGTTGGGCCATGGCACACTGTAGAGGTGTTGTCAACAACACCCCTCAGAATCTCCGCTAACTCCACTGCGAGTTCTACAGCCTCTACACACGTATTGGAAAGCCCATAGATTAGAGCGTACTTAGCTCTCGCCAGTATCTCTGCTGCTTCCCCTATAGCAGTCTCTAAGTCAACTTTAGCTAGAGCGCCGCCTCTCCTCACATAAGGCTCTAAAACCCTGTGCTTGTGGTAATTAAGGAACTTAGCTATGGATATAGCGCACCCACCAACATTCCTCGTAATCTTACTCCCATCGACTTCCACCCTGAGGTAGTCGCACAAATCTCCGCAAAACGGGCATGAAACACTCTCAACAACTCTCCTCTCCCCACTCTGCACTGGGATGTCCTTCATCAAAGCCTCTACATCTAGGTTCTTAGCCCCCAAGCCCCTCAAAATATCTCTAAGTGTTGCCACAGGCTCTTCAGCTAAGCTGACCTCAACCTCAACAGCTTTAAACGATGGTATGCCAACACCGTCGGTATCCCCATCAATTAAAAGGTTAGCCGCAGGACCCATTGGTATGAATATTGTGCCCTCTGGGACCCTATCGCTAGGCTTTACAAGTGCTACAAGGCTATAGCCATCTCGAGCTATCTTCACCCTATCCCTTACACCAAGCCTCCTAACATCAATGGGGTTCATCTCCACAGTTACAACAGTTTTAAAGTAGTTCTCAGACCACTTCCCCTCGCTCTCCATGTACATTCCTTGGGGCAAGCTCCTACCAGTGTTAAGTATAAACCGTGTTCCAGGCACAAAGTCACACCTTGACCTCTAAGTCCTTCACCACCTCGAGAGCCTCCTTCAGATACAGCAGGTAGGGGCCTAGCTTGCCACCATAGTTACCAGCGTCAATCTTAACAACGCCGGGGACTGTGGCGACAGCCTTTATGGCGACACCCATAGCCTTCAAGACCTGCTCTCTCCTCAACCCATTTACAACTATTTCAAAGACGCTGTTGACGTCTGGGGGGACCCTAGTCTCCTTAACAATGCCTCTAAGTGTTGGGCAGTACACGTGGTTTGTAGTGGCTCTGAGCTTTGGGTACTTGAGCGATCCTACTTTTGACCCAGACCTCACAATGCCTCCTGGAAATGGTGTTATAACACCCCTCGCATACCTCCTAATAGCTTTGACAGCTCTCTCTGCAGCCTCTAGCCCAGCTTCTCTACTCCTAGCCAAGATCAGTATGTTCCCCCCAGCAACAGCCTTCACAACGCCAAAGGTGTCCTCAATTATGAACTCCCCCTCCATAACTGGAATCCTCCAAACCCTTCTACCGTACAAGTCATCCTCTTTCTCAAAGCCGTCTCCAAACTTAGCCAAAGCCCTTCCCACAGCCATTTTCCTACGCGCTTTTGGAAGGCCATCAAATGCTGCTGTGGTTGGTGCTGTTAGAATGCATTGGCCAACTCTAGCCATGGTCACTATCTTCAGGTTTGCTGGGTCGTAGTGGTAGAATTGAATTGCCGCTCCATACCTGCCATCAGGGGTTGCCTTTGGCGAGAGGAGAGCCTCTATACCACACTCTCCAGGGCTAGCGATAACAGATGTGCCAAAGCCTGTAGCAACTCTAGCTGCAGTTAAAGCCCATTTTCTGTTCACAGCAGTTATAATAATCCTCGTTGCGTACATTGGGAATGCTTCTGCAAACGTGTCCTCAATAACTGCCTCGCCTAGTCTCAGACTCAAGTCCCACACCTCCAGGTGAGGCGTATAGATATAACACATAATAAAAGTTTTTATTGTTTATATAGCTAAAATTGTGTGGCACTTCTCGCCAAGGTGCAGAGCACTGCTTAAGGTAATTAGGGTTAGGAGTAGCTATTGGTATCCTGGCACAGATGTGTATGCAAAGGTCGCTGAGCTTGTGAAGCCTGTGGTTCAGAACCGAGACTTTGTCGTTGTGTCAGAGAAGCCCATTCTAATAGCTCTTGGCTCCATATACGACGAGAAGCTCGTCCCACTAGACCCAGTAGCAGTGCTTATTACGAGGATTTTAAACAGCTTTTGGCTTGCACTTCTCAGGAGGTTTTCGCTACTAACTGTAGAAGAGGTTCTGAGGAGCACTCCTCTAGAGAGCTTAGCTAAGCACAAAAAGCTCGCCCTTAAGTACGGCTCTCTACTACACTTTCTCAAACCTGTCTCAGAAGCTGGTATAGACGCCTCGAACCTCCCCTACCACTACGTGGCGATACCTATGCGCAACATGAGCAGAGTTGCGGAGGGTGTGAGAAAGGCCTTGGCGGAGAGGCTAGGGGTAAACGCAAACGTTATGGTGATAGACAGCGATAGAATGGTTGTTTTCAAGAGGTGTAAGAGCATTGCCATAGCTTCGAGGCCTGCTGAATACAGGCGTGTAGTTGACTTAGGGGTGCTCAGCTTCATAACTAGGCTCCTACTCAGGGGAAGGGTGAGACTATACCCAACAATAGTGGCCTACGCAGGGGAGCAGTACCCTCTTTGCTTACTCCTAGAGGTAGCTAAGAAAGCTGATAGAGCCGTTATGAGCGGGTTGGGGAGGACAGCAATAGAAATGCTGAGGAGTCTAAACAGGGCATCATTTGATGAGGTGAAGTGGAGTGATATGAATAAAGCTAAGCACTACCCAATAGCAATAGTGAGAATTCTGCGCACATGCAGCAGGCTCTGTAGCGATGGTGCGTAGCTGTAGTGCCTATAGGCTTCTTTGGGAGAATTGAGTAGTACCCTGAGTTACCATAGCTTGTGTTTACCTGATTTTATCCTCATGTACATATGGCTAGCCCATCCACATGCCATTCATGCATAAGATGAGCTTAAATATTTACAGTTATTACACTTAAACCAAGTGTAAAAATATGTCTCTATATTATGAGAGTAAAGCTTCTAGCCAGCTACTACTACCGAAGGGGAGAGCCTATGGAATGTTTGAGAGAACTGATTTAAGGGTTGTCGGAAAGGCTATAGGTGATCACATTGTCATAGGGGGTGGCATATCAACAGCGGTGGTTGCTTTTGGATCTAGGGAGAAGGTGATTGAAGAAGCTTGCAAGCTTTTGAATGATGTTAAGGAGCCAGGAGGATTCATGCTAATGGGTGGAGGGGGCACCTCTACCACCAGCAACGAGAATTGAGAATATTTGGGCTGTTATAGAGGCAGTTAAGAAGTGTGGCACATACTAAAGACCTTGTTTACACACCAAGCCTAGGGTAGTTGATAAAGCAGTTTAAAAACTATGCAAAAACTATGCACATGTTTTTCAAATTAGCTCCCTTTAACTTAAACCCCTTGAACAGGGGCTGTTTTGCTACATATATGCGGAGGCCTTTGACCTCATCAACAGAGCGCAAAGGTGTTTAGCAAGAGAATGCTAGTGGTAGCTTCTACACTACACAAGCTTCATACTTGCCTCTCGCAACTGTTTCGGGTTTCATATAGGTTTATGATGGTTTATATAGAGTTTCAGTCTTCTGCTATGATTATTACGTGTACTCTCTTGCCGTGTAGTGGCTTTACTTCTTCTTGGTATTTTGCTAGTGGGTATAGTGCCACTGTAAACGGCTTTGTCCTGAACTTTACAACTGTGCACTCTGCATATATGAACCTAGTCAACGCCATCACCACTAACTAATACTGCCAGCAACATTTATAAGCTATTCTATCAATATGACTATTAGGTGAGCTACTCCGTGAGGGGTGAAGAGCCCGTAGTTGTCGAGACGCTGAGGATGAGGGCTGTCCCCGAGGGTAGCTATGATAAGCTTCTAGACTTTCTGAGGATGTACCGTGATGCAGTGCAGATGGTTGTAAACGAGCTTTGGAGTCTAGACGGGA
>CAZMQK010000019.1:0-27340 GCA_964568685.1 uncultured Ignisphaera sp. | reverse complement strand
GTTATGGGTTTAAAGCCTCTCGTTAGAGTATCGGAAGGGCTTAGGGTAAGTGCCTACAGCACTCTACATAAGCACTCCGTGAAAATGGGACTATGTTTTGAGGGTAACACTATGGGATTTCTACAGAGTTAGGAGTAGATGTGGTGAAGCAGAAGGAGGGTGTGAAAGCATATGTCAATAGTGTGTGCAGAAGATTTTCAAGAATTTGTGGAGAGGATCTAGTGCTCTACCCTAGGACCATGTCAAAGCCCATGGGGTATCATGAGAAAAAGCTATTGAAAGTCCTGGAAAACAGGAGGCCCTCAAGTTAATTGCGCCAGACTTTGTCAAATCCCACGACGCATTGTAACCAGCTGTTTGCACTAAAGCTCCAACGTGTTGTAGAGAGAGTGTATGCATTAAATGTCGTTTGCATCTATGCGTGCTTCAAGGCTTTGAGCACTTCTAGAAGAGAATTCCTCAATATGCTTATATCCGTCATTAGGGCTATGAATCTGAAGCCCATTTGCATATACCTTTTTGCTGAGTCCATGCCAAACGCGTGTATCCCTGCCACTTTATCAAATTTTTTGCACGCCTTCAGAACACTGAGTAAAGCCTCTTCAAATTTTGGGTGGCTGTACTGCAGAGGAATTCCGAGGTTTACTGAGAGGTCCATTGGGCCCGCATAGAGGACTTCTATCTCTTTGACACTCGCTATCTCCTCTATGTTTTTAAGAGCCTCCCGCGTCTCTATCTGAATTGCTATTACGAGTTCTTCAGACTCGAACTTATTGTAATAATCAAGGAAATTCACAGCACCGTACAGAACTGCTCTCCTAGGCCCAACGCCTCTAACACCATTTGGGGGGTACCTAGAGTACTTCACAACGTTAATTGCTTCACTTTTTGAATTTACCCAGGGGACTAGCACCCCTGTTGCCCCCACATCTAGAACCCTCTTTATAGCCACCATGTCGTTCCAAGGAACCCTCACTATTGGCGCAACATCCGGGCTTTTGATTGCCATTAGAAGTACCTCAAGGTTTGAAATGTCTAGCGGCCCATGCTCCATGTCAAAAACAAGCCAGTCTAGCGGTAATGTGGAAATAGCTTCGACAACATCTGGGTGGCTTATCGTTATCCAAGTTCCCAAAGCCACGCCATTTTCTCTCAGAGTTTTCTTTAGCCTAGGCATATGCATCACAGCGAGCTTGTGGTCTTAAAGCACTTTTAACCTTACGCTTTGCACAATAGTACATGTGATTTTCGTGGAGAAGCCTAAGGTGCTACTTACAGCACCAATACATAGTGCTGGTGTTGAAGTACTTAGTAGAGTTGCTGAAGTTGTTACAGCACCTAAGAGGCTTAGTAGCGAAGAGGAGTTGGCAACAGCTATCAGGGATTTTGATGCTGTAGTTTCAATGGGTGTAGAGCCCTTTACTAAGAAGGTGTTAGAGAGCGCCACAAAGCTCCTCATAGTCGCTCGACACGGTGTTGGATATGATAATATAGATGTTGAGAGCGCCACAAAGCTCGGTATATGGGTTACTATAACGCCTGTTGAAGAGCTCTTCGAAGCTGTTGCAGATCACGCCATGGCGCTTCTCCTATGCTTAATTAGAAGAGTTTGTGATGCTGATGAGTTTGTGAGGTCTGGCAACTGGTTCGATAATCCATTTGAAAACAGGGTCTTTGTAGGCATGGGCTTAAGGGGTAAGGTGATGGGTATCATAGGGCTCGGGAGAATAGGGTCTAGGATTGCTGAGAGAGCCAAGGGATTTGGATTGAAGGTTGTGTACTATGATATTGAAAGGAAGGTTGAGCTGGAGAAAAAGCTTGGTGCAGAGTATTGCTCACTAGATGAGTTGTTAAAGAGCTCAGACATCATAATTATAGCTGTTCCGCTGACAGAAAAGACCAGGGGACTTATAGGTAGAAGGGAGATATCGCTAGTGAAGTCGTCAGCAGTCCTAGTAAACATAGCTAGAGGTCCTGTAGTAGACTACGAGGCGCTTGTAGAAGCCCTGGAAAGCGGTAGAATAGCAGGTGCAGCACTAGATGTATTTCACAGAGAGCCTCTGGAGCCAAATAATAGGCTTACAAAGCTGAAAAACACTATACTAACACCACACATAGCGTGGTTAACAGAAGAAGCTAGAAGAGCTATGGCTGTAGCTGTGGCTGAGGAGATCCTCAGGGTTCTGAAGGGGGAGAACCCCGTACACCCAATAAATCTAAGTGTGAGAGAAAACGCTAGAAATAGGAGACTTAGCGTGGTGCAGCCTTGATTCAACTATGCTTTGCCGCTTACAGTGGTGAACCACCCAGGGATTCTGTTGTAAAGACTCTCGTAGTTATGGAGAAGTTGGGTAGGCTTTGTGAAAGGTTTGCAGTGATTGTTGGAGGGTACTGGGGGCTGATGAAGCACGTAGTTGATAAAGCGCTGGAGCTAGGGCTACCAGTAGTTATAGTTACCCCTAGTGAGCAGGAGCGTGAGGTGTTTCCTGAAAACGCCATTGTGATTAAGCCAGGGGCGAGTTATAGAGTTAGGAGTGTCTTCATGGTGAGATCCTGCGACGCCTTAATTGCGCTGGGGGGAGAGAGTGGAACTATACAAGAGATAGTCACAGCCTATGCTGAGGGGATGCCTGTATACATACTGAGATCAGGTTTTTCAAGTGATAAAGTAGAGTTACTCACACCTCACATAGACTCTCGTGCCTTAGCAGAGGTGAAGGTGTTTGAAAATCCAGAGGAGCTCGCTATTGCAGTATCTAAAGAGGTTTGCAAAACCAGAGCAGAGGAGGGAGAGAAGTGCAAAGTGGAAATGAGTTAGCGAGACAAATTCGAGCTCCACAGTGGTAGTTCAAAGCATTTGCTTCAGCAACCCACCCTCTCATCAATGATCAGCAATTGCGGCTATTCATCATTCACTATTAAGCGTTGCTTAACTGATTTATAAGGGCTTTGCGATGTATATGCCGTCCTGATTCTCTAAGATCACTACCCTGATCTTCTTACCTACAATCTCTTGGCGCCACTCCATATTAACCACAGTTATGAGAGTGCTAGAGTTGCTGTCTACAGCTATAACCTCCCCCCTCAACCACCCAGGCATGGCTATGGTTACGTGTAGGCGCTCTCCTCGGCCATACATTATCGGGTATCTCTTTGTATACTTAAACCCAAAGTCGAGCTTCTTGTAATAAAGTGGTATGCCAAACCTACTTTCTAGCCTCTTCAAAAACTCTCTAAACTCTCTCCATGTAGGCTCTCTAACCCCTGGAACCCTCCTGCCATACTTATGCACTTCATACTTCTGTATTCCAAATGGCGGGAACCTCTTTCCAACACCTATTCTCAAACCCCACTCAATAAGCTCCTCAATGTCCTTATCATTCACTCCTGGTACCCAGACAGGTGTTAGATGAACATCTATACTAGTTTCCCTAGCTATATACTCTACAAGCTCCTTGACTCTCTTAACACTATACCATGGAACGCCTTGGAGGAAGGAGCCCTTCTCAGCATTCAAAGTATCAATGCTTATGTTCATTCTATCCAAACCAGCCCTACTCAATGCGTCAATAAGACTCTGTGTTAGTGTGTAGCCTCTGGTCTCCATAGCAACCCTCGGGTAATCCTCTTGAGCTCTGCTACAATCTCAACTATATTTGGATGTGTAGGAGGCTCGCCAACTCCATTTATAAGGGCTTCAAGAACATCGCCACCCTTAGCCTCAATAACAAGCTTAGCCCACCTAATTAAATGCCTCCAATCAACAACAAACTCCGCTTGCCTATAGCGAGAGTAGGGGCCCGCATCAACACTACAGAAAATGCAGTTGTAGGGGCAGATAGTTGTAGGCCTGACTTGAAGAATATTCGTGCCCCTGTCTATTACACCAAAAGCGATGTGGCCCACAAGGGGCATGCCATGTACGTAGATGTACAGCCTGTTTCTTGAAGCCCCTATAACCTTGCTCATTTTGAACACAAATTGCTAAAGCTAAATACCTTCCTCAGCTTCAAAACATGTAGTTAGAACAGGTTTTAGAGGTTTTTGAAGTGAGCCTCGGTGTAGTTGAAGGCTACTACCTCATGTTAAAAGACGGCACTATTTTCTACGTCAAGGGAGTTTCACATCCGCCCAAATCTGTAGTTGCATTCCCGAAGTACATACCCAGCGAATCTGGTGAAAGACTACACCCCTCTGGCCTTAGGTACGCTAAGGTTGCAGGTGTTGAGCAACAGCTGCAGTACATTTTTAGCAAGTACCCAGGTTTTGTCACAATAGATTCTTACTACTGCTACAGACCTATACCAATAGTGAGATTAGATGATGTTAGACATCTCTACAACCCAATTGAAAAAACTGCAAAAATTCTGAAAAGCGAAGAGTGCTCAAGCCCGGTAGTATGTGATGCGAAGGAGCTCCTAAAGCTCATTAACGAAGTTGGGGGGGTTAGGGGTGTTGGAGTCTCGGGCTCAATACTTGTTGACCTCTATACTCATGACTCAGATATAGACCTTGTTGTCTACGGCGAGAGCAATGCGCTGAGAATGTATAGGTTTCTAGCTGAGGCTATTAATGAGGGTAAGCTAGGGCTTAGGAGATATGGTAAAGAGGCCCTTGAAAAGCTGTATAAAGAGAGATCCCTTGAAACACCCATGGCATTCAAAGCCTTTGCAGAACTAGAGAGCAGAAGGGTTTTAGAGGGGTTATTCAAGAGCAGGGAGTACTTCATAAGATTGATTAGAGAACCCCGGGGAGATGATGTATATGGTGTTTACACTTGTATGAAAATGGGCATTGTTGAGGCGAGGCTTTGGATAGAGGATGACAGCGAGTCCATATACACCCCATGTAGATACAGAGTCAGTGTTGAAGAGATAATCAGAGGATCTAAGGCAGAAATAGAGGAGATATATACACTCAGAGGGAGGTTTAATGAAATTGCAAAGAAAGGCGAGGTGGTGTTGGCGAGGGGGTCCCTAGAGAGGGTAGAGTATGGAAGTGGGAAGGTGAAGTACAGGCTCTACCTTGGGGGCCCAGGAGACTACATGCTGCCCCTAGCTGACACTAAGCGGTAGAGCAAGCGAAGGCCTAGCACTTAGAGTTAGAGGCAGTTACTTTCAGATTCACTTATATATGAGTTCTAGTAGGGAGTATATGGGGTAGCTCTATGACCAAAATTGGCATGAGATTTGGAGAGGCACTAGTTGGTGAAGAGCCTGAGATTGCCCACATAGACCTGATAATAGGGGACAAGGACGGTCCTGCTGGCATAGGCTTTGCATTTGGCTTAGCGCACCAGACATATGGACACACAAAGCTATTTGCTGTACTCACTCCAAACCTCCTGGTCAAGCCTGTTACGCTAATAGTGCCTAAGGTAACTATTAAGAATTTAGTGCAAGCAGGGCTAATATTTGGCCCTGCCCAGTACGCTGTTGCTAAAGCTGTTGCTGACTCTGTTGCAGAGGGCGTCATCCCCAAGGACGTTGTTGAGGACGTTGTAATAATATGTGGGGTATTCATTCACCCAGCTGCAAAAGACCCTGATAAGGTGTTTAAGTACAACTATGAGGCTACTAAGCTAGCTATTAAGAGGGCTATGAGTGGAGAGCCAAATATTGAGGAGATACTGAGTAAAAAGGATGTTGTTGAGCACCCGCTTTACAAGCCAAAGAAGTGGTGAAACCCCTCTAATTTCAATCCTACACCTTTTTCACTTTTTCAACGACTCGTATACTTGTAATCTCTGTGTAGGGGTACAGCCCCTTCTCATCCTTCTCATACTTCTTCACCATATCCCACACATTTAGAAGTGCTATAGCAACTGCTGTGAGAGCCTCCATCTCAACCCCTGTTCTCTCTCTAGCTCTAACTAACACCTCTACACAAACACCGTCATCTTCTACAGTGACCCTGGGCTCGACATAGTCTATCTTAATTGGGTGGCAGAATGGTAAGAGCACGTGGGTCAACTTCGCAGAGGCTATGGCAACCACAGACGTTGCCGTCACGACATCCCCCTTCTCAACCCCGCCCCCTCTAATCCTCTCAATAGTTTCCCTCCTAAGCCTTATACACCCCATAGCGACAGCCTCTCTACTGACCTCCTCTTTACCACTAACATCAGCCATCTTCACGCTCATAGCGCTTCACCTACACTCTTAGTGAAAAACTCTGTGAAAAATTCTTAAACTCTATGAATTAACATAGTTTAACAAGTGAGCACCGATTGCTAGTCTCATTCATAACTGTGCACAACGGTGTCAAATTTTTTGAGTATTTGAAGAACATCGGGTGCCAGGTCTCTGAAGAGGCACACACAGTTTTACCTGACTCCTCAGAGTACGGGCTTTATATCTGCTCTAAGGATGGCGAAACAAAGGCTCTCTTTGCACTACACTACATAGATCATCACTACGCAGCGTTACTAGATTTAAGAGAGGATGCTAGTGATAGAGAGGTTATTGAGGCGCTGCTCAAGGCTAAGGACAAGGGTGTGTGGATTGCTCCTGTAGAGCATGTGCTCTTCGTAGTGCTAGACCCAGCGTTTGCAAGGATCATAACAGGCTATGTTGATGAAGAGCAGGACAGGGTTTCTCAGTACCTAGAGCTGTATAAAAGAGGTGAGAGCCCTTGGAAAGGCGTGTTGAAAGACCTTGTACCAGCCTTAGTGGCATTCTCTAGAGAAGTGTTGAAGAAGGGAGGCCTGTAACTCTGATTATCGCACAGTGTTTAGCTAGTAGTGCTTTTTACTAGTAGCAACACTGAGCTTAATCAAGATGGTGCCCCTACTAAAGCCGTGAAGTGCAATGCATGCAACAAAATGGCTTCAGCTAAGCATTGCACTAAGCTTTTTAGCTGGGCTCTTCAAGGTGCTGGGGGGTGTTTTAGGGAGCTCTAAATCAGTCTATGTAGATGCCCTGACCTCCATAGCCAACACACTGTCGATAGCCCTCATCTACACCTTCTATAGAAAGAGCCTTGAGCCCCCAGATCACGACCATCCCTTCGGGCATCTGAGGTTAGCATTCGGAGGACCTATAGCAACCCTCATGCTGTACTCATTTGTTTTAGGGGTAGTAGTTGTTGACATTGCTAGCTACTTTGGAAAACCCTACACAATATCAATTTACGCACCAGCGTGTGCTGCCATAGGTATGGCTTTTTACGCGCTAGCTATAGCCACGTCAAGAAAGGAGAAGCCCCTAACAATCTACTACGCAAGGTTTACAGCAATAGAGTTCATAGAGGGGCTTGCAACAGTAGCCTCATCGCTTGGTGGTATACTCATAAGCTTCTGGATAGACTACGTCACAGCTATAGCACTAACGCTATACCTAGTTGTAGAGTTGTGGAGTAATTTAAATGAAATTGTCTACACTATTAGCGACTGTAGCCAGATGGAGGTATCCTCAAAGATCTCAAGATACCTCTCAGAACTAGGGTTTGAAGTGAAGAGAGTTAGAATTAGGAGAGTATTTGGTGACGCATATCACGGTGATATAGCAGTGAAGGTGCGAAACCCAAGTGCTACTAACTTAGACTCTTTTGTAAAGCATGTTGAGGAAGAGATTAGGAAAAAGTTTAAGGCTGACGTGGTTCTCAAAGTAGAGTAGCATTGTAGTAAAGCTCTGAAGATTAAGAAGATTAAAACGTATAGTACTAGAGCAGGTGCTTAAACAGTGCTAAGCTAAGGTCCTCTAAGCCGCTTCCAAGGCCCATAGCACACCCTCTCCCAGGTTTTCTCAGCTACAATCAGGTTTTCGTGAAAATGTGCAAAAACACCTATATCCTTCACACCCTTGAACAGAACCACATCATCTTCGTAAGAGCATGTAAGCTTCTCAATAACTTCAGCAACCATGCCTTCGAGAAGCTCTATGAACACCTCATCGTAGCCCAGCCCCTGGAACAACCTCCTAGAGGGAGTGTTGCTCTCCCTCGTTGTAGCTAGGAAGACCCTGCTATTATCATCAAACAAGCTCTCAACTGAGGCTACAAGTGCCTTACCCACACCTCGCCTTCTAAAAGCACTATTTACAGCGACATAGTATATAACTGTGGTTGGAAAGGGTTTTGTTAAAGCCTCGTAAAACACTGCGGTACCTATGTCCACACCACTTTCACTTGCTATGAGCACTCTGCAAATACCCTCCTCTACACATGTCGATGCAAAGTATGAGTGATACCACCCCACTGACGACTTCAAGATCTCCTTGACAGTATCCAGGCATGCACTATTGCACTCTACTATTCCAATCACACCACCTACACATTAATTTCGGGCACCTCTCTCCCTTATAATCCTCTACTCGTTTAGATAATACAGTAGTAGTTTACCAGTGTTACCTGGTTGATATACGTGCTGACACAAACACTAGATACAGCACTAGTACTCTTTGGTTCTCTGAGGAGTAAGATTGATGAGGTAATAAGTATTGATGTTGCTAGAGAGGTGAAGAAGCTGTGGATACCATATAGAGGCGCCCACAACCCATATGCAAAAAGGCTCAGTATTGTAGCTATAGATAGCGGCTATAACTACAAGGAGTTCAGAGGATATGCCCTCTACATACAGAATACTGCATGGGTTTTGGTTGAGCCTAGGGGGGGTGAGCAGTGCAATGGCGTTGTTGATGTGGATGTGGCATCCACTAGCAACATAGAGTACGAACTTTCACTGCTATCAATAGCTAGAGAAGTTGAGACAATGATAAAGCTTGTAACACTTGCAGACATAATTCTTGTCGACGGCAGTGCTATAGCAATGTTCTCAAAGCTGAGGAGAGCCATGCTGGAGAGCGAGCACGAGCTTCTCAACTCCAAGGGGGTTAGGCTTTCTGAGGTGTTGAAGAACCTCCTCATAACACTCTCCCTTTACCCGCGAAAATTTGTGTTCCTCTCTAAAAACTCTACAGCAAAGGATGTCCTGGGCTTCGTGAAGGGGGATATATACTACTTTGAGAGGTACACAGGGGGCTTACCTGGTTATACAAAGCCCCTGGACTTAGCTGAGTCAAAGCATATGGGCATAGCCTCAGCTACGAAAATATTTATGCATAGCATGAAGAGTGTGACAGGGCTCAAAGCGTCTATTTACATGTCTTATGCAAGGTTTGAGCCGTACTCAAGAGTCTACAGAGTTGAGCTAATAGGGGAGCTTGATGAGCCCGTAGAGCCGAGAGTTCGACACCTAATAGACGTGCTTTCAGTAGCTACAGTTTCTGGATACCCATACCCATTAATGAGAGCAGATCAAGTTGCTAAAGTGAGTAATAGTGATGTGGAGAGAATAGCCGCTGTGCTCGGCGTTTTAGAAGACCCCTATAGCAGAGAACCTGTATAGGTGAGCGCATGACACTACAAGAGCTTTTTGAAGTCAATCTAAGTAGAGAAAGCGAGATCGTGGGCTATGTAGTTGGTGAAGCCAAGCCCTATGAAGCCGAGATCCTAGCTTTTAGACCATTAGCAATGGGGGAGTACTTATACATGGAGTACCACGGCTATAGAGTACTAGCATTCGTAGCCACATCAATAACAGGTAGCCTGGTCATATCAAGGGACCTTGTGGACCCTAGGGATGTGGAGAGACTTGTAAAGAATATTAGAGTGGGGGAGAGGCTTTTCTACCACAGGGGTAAGATAAAGATCCTTGGTTCAGTAGACAATAGTTCCACAAAGCTCCACATACCGCCCGTTCCACCACCTCCAGGGACAGAGGTCTACAAGGCTCCAAAAACAATATTGGAAAGAGTGTTTACACCTAGTACTCTAGCCCATGTGAGAGTGGGCACTCTTTTGAGAGAACCCGACGTAGAGGTTAGGATAAACATAAATAAGGTTGTCTCAAGGCACTTAGGAATACTTGCCATGACTGGTATGGGTAAAAGTAACCTCGTTGCATTACTTGCAAAAAGAGTTTCAGATCTTGGTGGAACAACCGTCATATTTGATTACCATGGCGAGTACCTGTCTCTACCGAGTGCAACTGTCATCAAACCTGTGTTGGATCCTGCACGACTAACTTTAGATGAGCTTTCAAGGCTTTTGAACATACCGCGAAACGCGACGAGGCAGAGAATGGTTTTAAAGGAGTGCCTGGATTCCGTAGATGTGGAACTGAGTAGAGACTTCTTCAGCAGTTTAAAGAAGTGTGTTCAGGGAAAGGTTGCTAGGTATGGCACATCTGCACAGAAGGTCTTAGACGCGGTAAATGTTTATGAAGGTTTTTTGAGGAAAATTTTGAAAGAAGATTCTGGTGACGTTACGGAAAGGATAGCGATAGGCGCAATAAATGCTGTTGACCTTAGCGAACTCCACTTGAATCACGCTGACGCTGTTATAGCACACTGGCTCTCAAGGCTTTTAGAAGCTAGAAAAGCAAGTGTGTGGAGCAATGGTGCAAGAGGCTTCCCCACGCCTATCATAGTTGTCATAGAAGAGGCTCACGTGTTCGTACCAGTAGGGGAGGAGACAGCAACAAAGCAAAGAGCTTCAATGGTTGCTAGAGAGGGAAGGAAGTTTGGCATAGGCATCACCATGGTTTCACAGAGACCGAGAGGCTTAGACCCAACTATACTGAGTCAACTTGGTAACTTGGCTATTCTCAGAATTGTTCACCCAGAGGACCAGGTGTACATATCGAGGTACTGCGAGCCAGTTATGCAAGATGTTATGGAGGAGCTACCTGGTTTAAACATTGGTGAAGCAATATTGTTAGGAGAGTGGGTAACTGTGCCAGCTGCTGTAAAGATAGACCTCGTTAGAGAAAAGATAACGGGAGCAGATATTGATGCTGTTAAGATCTGGGCTCTTTATAGTAAAAAAGAGCATTGATGTTGTACTAAGATGAGCGTGTTTGCAAAGTAAAAGCTTCCTCTACAGCTCTAGACCTCCAAGTCCCTTAGAGTTATCCTTTTCTTCGCCTTCCCAACTTCTATACCCTCAAGTTCTTCAGATAGTATCTCTTCCTCCTTCTTAACCTCCCTCAAGCACCCGAGCTCCTTTAGCTTCATGTAAACATTTCTTACAGCTAGAAACACCTCATCTTCGCTCTTAGCCCCTGTTATAACCATTTTACCGCTACTAAATATGAGGAGAACAACATGAGGGTCGCTCATTCTGTAGATGAGCCCTGGGAACTGCTCTGGCTCATACATGGTGTTCTCTAGTAGGAAGGCAACTTTCTCTAGCATCACCTCTGCACCAAGATTAGCAGAAGCCACTATATTCTGAATTTGTATTCTTGGCTTAGTAGTTATGGTTACGTAGTACTTCAAAAGCATTTTTATAATCTTCTTCACAGCTTTTATCAGCGTAGGTGTGCTTTTAGCCCCTGTTACAACCATCCTACCAGATCTAAATACAAGCGCTGTTACTTTCGGGGCTTCAAGTCTTAGTACAAGGCCTGGGAACTGCTCTGGGTCGTACTCGACATTGGGCAACGCTTTGTCAAGGTACTCTAAGTCTATGGGTTGCCCAATTGTTACAGTAGCAACTATGTTCTCGACTTTAACCTGTATGAATGGATTGTTTAAACTCACTAAGTACTTTTCATAGAATTGCCTATAGTAGGAATCTAGATCTGAAATAGTCTCACACTCAATGAACTTCCTTTTAAACTCAGAACTTATATACCTTAAATAGAGTTTATAAGCTCTTTTTAAATCATGGGCTAGAGCATGGTGAAAAGCTCCTCTATAGCTGCAAGTGTTGGAAGCTCGTACACGCCATCAGCTTCAACAATTACATAGGGTATTGCGTTTCTAAGGATGCCGTACTTCTTCACAATGGGGGAGAGAAAACTCTCTGTTGAGGTGGATACGGCTGTGCCTGACTGGTATGCTCCAGCAGCTGGAAGTATTACCAGGGTTGAGTTGTTTTGTAAGGGTACTTTGAGAAAGCATGGAAACTTTGATGCTGTTTCAGTAACAGGGTCTTTTAAAACTATACTTGGGTGCTCGTGACCCATGATGATGGTGCTGTAGTTGTCGAGCTGAAAGTCTTTGTGGCCGTGTATGAAGAGTGCTGAGCCTATTTGAAAACTCTCATAAAACTCTACACCATATCTCTGAGAAAGTGGGTAAACAAAGTTGTCGTGATTTCCGCGAACCAGTATGACTCTACTAAACTTCTTCTTGACGTAGGTCAGGAACTCTCTGAGATCCTTAGACTCCTTTCTGCCAAGCTTATCGAATAGGTGCTTGACATCGCCAACAATTACCAGTGCGTCCACATTTACGTAGCTTAAACCCCTTTCAATAATCTCAATAACCTTCTCGAGCTGAAGCCTCGGAAGAAACAGCCCCTTTGTAGCCATGTACTCCTCAAAGCCGAGATGCACATCAGCTAAGAGCATGGCCTTGAGTTCAGGTAGTGAGAGATAGGCGAGAGGCAGGTCCTCAATGGCAGAGAGGTTTTCATGTATTTTGTAAAGCATTGAAACTATTCACACTGCTAAAGCTATGTAAAGAACCTCACCACTTCCTCTTCCCTAAAGTCTCTCATAGCCTCTTCAACTAGCTTTGGATCTAGCCCAAGCTCAGCCCCCAGCCTCCTAACATCTTCTAAAGCCATTTTACACGCCTCCCCCTCGCTAAAACCATTGAATTCATAGTGTGTTTTCTGAAGCTCATAGATAGCATAGAGGTTGTTAAGCACATCTTCAACAGTCACCCTCTGTATAACGAGCCCTGCATGCACTATGACAATGTCACCTGGCTTCAAATCGCCAACACCGTTAACAACCTCAACAACCACACCCCCTAAGCTAACCTTAGAAACCACATCACCAACCTCTACAACTTTTGCTAATACCCCTAGGCACATTTATCTTATCACCTAGGTAGCAAGAGATAAAGCTGTTTGAGAACATTTATACTTTACTAGTATGATAAGAACGTGAATTAATGCAACAAAAATAGAGGGGGCTTGGGCTACTTATTTAAAAGGCCTTCACTTTGTGGAAAGAGTTGTTACCACTTTCTTCTCAATAGCAACTCTATGAGTTTGCATCACCCTAGCTAGTTTATCAAATAGCAGCACCCCTCCCCAAACACCTACTGTAGCTAAAGCCATAGTAACACCAACTGTAGCCATTTCGTGAAGTGCTGTAGCCCATTCTTCTGAGCTCTGCATAGCCGTTAAGAAAGGTGGCCATGGAACAACCTCCCCGTGCCATACATGCTCTAATGCTAAGATGCCTGCTCCACCCCACAGCATACCCTCTAGCAATCCCAAATTAATTTTTGCTGAAACCTTTTTTGCAACTCTTTTTACTATGGACACCACTATAGCTAGTATTGAAGGTATTATGAAGCACGCCACTTAGGTACACCAGAAAGCCTTTTTTTGTGCTCCTGGTTAAAAAGCTTAGTTAAGGTGCGCACTATATGTGGTTGTTAATACTAGGCTATGCTGCAGTAATCACTACCGCTCTATGGTATGTCGGTAAGGCGAAGGGGGAGAATCTGTGCTTAAACTACTTAGCAACAATACTCTGGGGAGCTACAGTAATGAGCTTTGTGGATGCCGTTTACAGTTATTTAAATGGTGAGGAATTTATTGAGATTAGTGCTGAGGCTACACTATTAGGCTTTTCCCTACTCCTTGTGGCACTAGTAATATGGCTTTTTGTACTGTTTTTAAAGGATCCAAAGAGGGTTTTGGCAAGAAGTATACACAGCTGAAGCTTTTTAATTTCTTTTTCAAAACATCTTTCTGAAGAGCTATGAATGTCGATAGCATAGCAATGGTGTTGGCGAATACTCTTTACGTTATCGAGAAGAAGAGGATTAGTACGAGAAGAGCATTTTCGTATGTGTGTAAAAGGTATGGCTGTGGTAAAGCTCTTTTAGATAGAGAGTTTTTGTTTAAGCTAGCACTGAAATTTATTTCAAATTACTACATGCTCCTCTACCTTGCTGAGAGGGGTAGTAAAGTCAGGAGGTATAGCCATAGAATGCTTGCCAGGCTCTTTTTGTATACTTGGTTTCTTGAGGAGGGTAGGAAGGTAGATTCAAAGCTGAGAAAAGGTGTTAAAAGAGATGTGCCCAGTATAGACGAGATTTTAGGGAGTATTGAAGAGCCCTGGGCAAGGCTTTCTTACCCAAAGTGGCTTTTTGATAGGCTGACAAAGGTGATGCCTATTGATGAAGCTGTTGACATGCTTAGTGCTATGAACAGAAGGGTTGTGTGGGTAAGGATAAACACTCTCAGAATTGATGTTGATAAAGCGCTGCACGAACTTGAGAAAAATGGTATTGTTTATGAGGCTGAGAAGGGCATCCCCTTTCTTGTGAGAATTGTTAAGAGCAGGGCTCCCATTAGGAGACTTGACTTATTTAAAAACGGTTCGATAATAGTGCAGGACAAAGCAAGTGTGCTTACCGTTATAGCGCTTAGACCAGAGCCAGGTATGCTCATATACGATTTTGCAGCAGCACCAGGAATTAAAACCTCCCTGATAATGCAATTAACAGAGAATAGGGCTAGGGTTATAGCTGTAGACCTATCTAGAAGGAGGTTAGAGGTTATGAGACTTTTGCTGCAGAGGTATGGTGTTGATGTGAGTAGAGTTGACTTTGTTTTAGGGGATAGCAGGTTTCTATCTCTAAGCAGGCGCTCAGATGCTACACTTATTGATGCTCCTTGTAGCAGTAGTGGAGCACTATCTAAGGACCCAGCGGTAAAGGTTATCTTAAGGGACAGTGGTATACCCAAGAGGATGAGTGAGATTCAGAGAAGTCTGCTAATAAATGCATTGAAGTATAGTGAGAGAGTGACCTACGCAACTTGCTCAGTACTACCAGATGAGGGTGAGGAGGTGATAGAGTATGTATTGAAGAAGGGTGTTGAACACAGACTTGTAGACCCAGCAATACCAGCATCTAGGGGGTACCGAGCGTACTCCATTTGGGATAGTGTTAGAAGGACACTACCACATATAGATAATAGCGAAGGCTTTTTCATAGCCAATTTAGAGAAATGAGACAGTAAAGCATATAAAATTCTTAAATATGCGAAAAGGTAATATCCTTTTTTACAAAAACTCACATAGAGACTCTGAAATGGTCGGGATCGTGTCCCAAAAGATCATCTCTATTAAGAGGTGTGAAAACGGTTGTGAAATAAACCTCATAGAGTTCTTTGATGAAAGTAGGGGGCACGGCCTCCGTATAAAGGTCTCCCCAAGCAATAGAGTAGAGATTTATGGTTTTGGAAACGGCTTCCCAAGCCACATAAACATGTTTCAAAGTGATGGTATTTGGCACTGGGCCACTATTGAGGATGGCAATATTGAAAGACTTTTGAAGATGTACACAAACACTTGTGAAGATGTTGCAAAGATTGTTTACACGGTTGTCTCAATGACAAAAGACCCTGTGCTCACAATATTTGCAGAGAAATTTGTAAAAAGGTATTCTATGCATGGAATGGTGCACTGCATTGACATTGAATTCACTTAAATCTATAAACCTCTTTTAGTCTATTTGGCCATGGGGCAAGCGTGTACTTCTTAAGCCAATCCTCATCTACTTTTATGCTCCTTAAAACTTCTATAACCTTTTCGACAAACTCCTTGTCTATAAGCCCTTTCTCTACAGCTGGACACTCTAAATCTAGGTACACCACATTCTCACCTGTGTTAAAGTCGTAGTAGAGTAGTATTGGCCAAAGCCTGCAATCAAAGGACCTTTCAGGATAAATACTGCAAAGCCCTTTCTCATCTAAAAAGGGGCAGGGTTTACCATCTTTAGCACCAATAGCCTTCACATAGCCTAGAGGAGTTTCTACACTAAATGCAACACCCTTAAACTTCTCTTCTTCTTCTGGTAGCAATACAGCATAGAACTTCTTACAGCAATTCACCTTACAACCATTGCATATGCTACCAAAATCCACAAAACTTAGTTTACTAGCTAAGCTACTGGTCATTGAACTCTTAAACACCTATTGTATCGGGTGACTTAGTGTATGCAGAGTTATAAGCTGTTGTATAATGGTTTTAAACTATGGCACAGCTCTATAGAAAGCTATTTTATGTAGTATAGCTCTACATTAAGTAGTGAAGGTTTGTAAATGTTGGCTCTCTATCTCCTCAAGTCTTTGAAAGAGTATCAGATTTTAATGTACTTAGGTTTTGAGAAAAGAGGCTTTTCCTGCACATAGTTTTTACCTAATTGCAAAGCTATCTCTGCTTTTGCAAGCTCCCTACCAAGGTACATTGCATGTGAAAGTTGAGAAACAAGCCCCCTTTCAAGAATTTCGTGCTGAATTGCCCTCGCACTTCTACCCCTAATCAAAATCCTGCCTTTCCTACCAATATACAAGGCCTCTATACATTCAAGCTTATGATTTACCCTAATCTTAAACACTCCTACAGGATCAAGAGTATAAGGCTTTTCCTCTCCAACTGCATATATAACCGTGTCATACTCCTCATCAGTCTCTTCATCATATCTCTTCTTATCTTTTAGCATTAGTAAGGATATTCCTAAGTTCTTTGGTGGAGAGCTCTTGTAGTACGCAAGTGTAGCCATTTGTGAGGCTATTTTTGCCTCTAGTGTTGAGCCCATGGTCTTCACACTTTTTTCAACTACTAACACCATGCTGACCCCTATTTCCTGAAGCAACATCACAAGAGAGGCGTTCACACCAACGCTGTCAACGTCTGCGAGCTCTGTTACATTACCTACTCCAGCAAATAGAGGGACTCTAGGGTTTCTCTGCTTGAACATGTGGTATGCTAAAAGCGATGAAAAGGTTTGGCAAAAAGGTTCTAAGATGGCGTCTGCAAAGACTTTCTCAAACCCTTTACTCTTGATAGTATTTACAGCCTTCTCGAGAATCTCTACCCTAGCCTGAGGTTCCTTAGGTATAGTATTGGTTACAGGATCTCTTGGAATTGTAACAACAGCTACCTCTCTATCTACGTGCATGACTTTATCTATGTTAGTCAAGTCAACATTTATAACCATGTCTGCTCCCGCCTGTAGAGCAACGTTGATTTCACTAGGTATCGATGTGTCTACAGCTATAGGCACATCAACTTCTCTTTTCAGCACCTTTACAACATCAAAGACCTTTTGAGCATGTGAATAAAGGGCTTCAAAGCCAAGCACAATTACATCAGCACCGCTCTCAACATACCTCGTAGCCTCCTTAACTAGCCTTTCTGTATTTAGTGTATGAGCTTCTGAAATTTCTACAGCTACCCTAATTGGTGGGGGGTTTAGAGGAACCCTTATCTTTCCAACAGCTACACTATTCTCACTCGCTAGCATTCCTTCAACACGCTTCAAAATCTCCCTATTCTTCTCCTCAATAATGTTGCCTAATACCTCATCAGCAGGAACATCTGGAGACAGTATACTTAAATCACTCAGTGTCAGTATCTCTACAAGGTCGTAGGCATTTACAGTACCCTTAACAGTCTTTACACCGGTAGCCTCTTCAACAATTCTTCCAGAACCTCTGACAAGACCTGGTAGCAGTATGTAGTCGTAATCTCTTACATTGCATTGCTTGAGGTGCTCTGCTACATACTCAGCTGTGAGAAAGGCTGCTACCTGTACTGGCGTAACAATAACATCAACTTTATGCTCTGTTTTCACCTCAGCTAATATCTTTCTTATAATAGGCTCTGCGAGCCTTCCCGTGACAATAAGTACTTTAGCCACGCCCTCTAACACCTACAAGCAAACACAACATATTTATTGAAATTAGGGCCTTTATATTCACACTCACATAACTGGTAAAGCTTATGAAAACAAACACTATTGCCTGGGTCGTAACTGGTGGCGGAGCTTACCTCAGAGAGTGTGTAAGTGTTTTAGAGTACGTGAAGGAAAGATTTGAACTTAAAATAACGCTGTTTTTGACTAAATGGGGTTATGAAGTAGCTAGAATTTTCGGTGTTTTACCAAGGCTTAGAAGCGTCTCTCCAGGAGGATACTATGAAGAGTTCTTAATCAGTGACGAAGGAATGTACTATGTTGGTAGAATTAATGTAGGGAGATACAGGGCATTGGTCATAGCACCTGCTACAGCTAATACAATAGCAAAGATTGTGCACGGAATTGCAGATACAGTAGCCACAGCTCTCTTTGCGCAAGCTGGAAAGAGCTCTGTGCCAACTATAGTGCTTCCCACAGACATTCCAAATGAAGAAGGGCACATAATTACAGAGACCCCTTGCTATATAGACAGAGCGGTGTGTTCTTCAGTGAACTGTAATCCATGTCAACTTATTAATAAATGCTCTACTAAAGCTATCGAAGTAATTGACAGGTGGCCTAGGATAGACTTGAACAAATGCACTGGCTGTGCATTATGTGAAAAGCTATGTCCATACGGAGCTGTTAGGTGCTGGGAAAAAATAAAATTGATTCCAAGACCAATTGACCTGGAGAACATAGAGGAGTTGACTAAAATGAGGAACGTTATAGTGGTTAAAAGCCCTTGGGAAATAGTTGAAAAAATTGAAATGTTGTTGAGCAAGTCATAACAGCTTTTCTTTATGTGGTACAAAGCTTGGGGTGTGTAACAAGAGCTTTATACGTGCTTTGGATCCACTCCCTAAACTTTCTCAACTTTTCATGCACTAAGTAATCTGCTACTGTTCCACAGGCCTTCTCTATTTCCATGTGCTTTACGAGGTCTCTAAAAACACCTCCAACAATGCCTTCACCTATTGCTGCGTACCCTTGCGCAGCTTCCTTACTCATCTGAGCACCCTTAATGGGGTCTACATACAAAAGCTCTACATCCTTTAAAAGATCTTGCAACAGTTTCTTGACAAGCCCTAACCTACTATGCCTACCAGTTAGCATTACTGCTTCTGCACGTGGGTTTGTAACAAGGGCTCTCATGATGTCTTTTGCTACGGCCTCTATAAAGCCCCTAAATGCTGAAGCCAAGGGCTCTTCACCTCTTTCAAACGCCTTTGCAAGATCACTCATGTCAAACGTGTTTACATAGTGGAACAGACCTCCGTGAAACACGTCCCACCTATCCCACCGCTCTACCCTAACAACTACCTCCAGGTCGAGGGAGCCTGCAGTTAGGGTTCCTACTGATGCGCATGTTCCGCCTATTCCGTCAACAATCTTACCCTTGTTAACGGCTACTACAGCATTGTATCCAAACCCTAGCTCCGCAACCACAATATTGACATTGCTGTAATCCACCCCCTCTCTCTGGCTGTAGCTATGTGTAGCAACAAATGTAGCGGCAAGCTTGTCTACTGTACCCATGTCCACCTTATTCAGCTTTCTGTATGCTGGAACTGTTGGAAGTAGTATTACTGAGGGAAGGAATAGTACCCTGTCGCTAAACCTCTTGACTAGGTAGTCAACAACCTTAGCTAGCGCATCATAAACCCATATGCCTACTTCCCCCGCCTCAACACCTCTCCTAATGTCATCCTCTGTACTGAGAAGCAGCACTTCTATAGCAAACCTGCGCGGGTCTAGAACCTCGTCTCCCCTAGTCACAGGAACGCCGTAGCCAGAGGGGGCAACAATAAAATCGGCTTCGCAAGCCTCAATAGCGCTTATCAGGACTTCAGGATTCTTAGCTATGGTTGTAGTATCAATACTTTTCTCAGCCTTTACAACACCGTTCTCTATAGCGACTACGTCAAATGTCTTCGTCCCTGGGTCTACGCCTAGCACTCTCACTGCTATTCACCAGCTTTCTTGCCCTAGCATATATAGCCTCTATAAGCTTTATATAGCGCTCCCTCTGCGTAGACCTGTAAACAACCTCCTTTAAAAGTTCTATTCTCTTCAAAGCCTCCTCACTTTCGTTGCACCTCATGTATGGCATCTTTGTGAGCCATACTAAAGCCTCTACAAGGGCAGCAGAAGCTCTTACAAACACTCTTGGGATCTTTTTGCGAAAGTACACCTTCTCTACATTAACTACAAGCCTTGCAACATCTTCTCCTTCTATGTAGTGAAACCTGCACAACCCTATTAAACACGCATCGCAAAATCTCTTAGGGCATGCACACTTTCCAAAGACCTTGGCAGCTCTGTCTTTTTCGAAAATTGCTAGGTAGAAAAGCTGAGGCTCTTCAGTTATGCATACATTGCACTGAAGCTCTGAAACCCTCGTAGTTATGATGTAATCATAAAGCCTAGACCCTCTATACAGTCTCCCAGCTAGGGTACAACCCTCTGAAAGTCTAAGCCCCAGAGGCATTAATCCAACAACACTGTTATCGCTAAAGAAAACTACTACTACCTCTCCCCACGTATCTGAAGAAAAACCCAGGTATGGAAGTTTGCACTTTCTGTTCATGTACTAAACACCTACTTTTTCTCCTCTGCTTCCGTAGCCTCATCTCTCTCCAGAATGTCCTCTATGTAGGCTAGTGAGTAATTTAGCTCAGGTATGTACCGCAACCTGGCTTTTACAACAGCCTTGCCATACTCAACAATAACTAGTATGTCAAGGTTTCTCGAGCGCAGTGTTGAATAGCTATAGGGATTGCCGTCGCTAGGCACATCAATGTTTATTTTCACAACTGCTTTTTTCTTGAAAGGTTGAGAGGTTATGGCATATTCAATTACCTTCTCAAGCAATTCTACCTCTTCAGTAAACTTAATCGGTATACCAGAGAACTGGTGAACCGCCATGCCGAGCGCTATGCCGGCTTCAAAAGCAGCACGCTCTCTATCACTCACTTTGGGAGAGAAATACTTTAAAGCTATGTCCCCAGGTTCAACCAAGCTTAAAACACCGTGAGTACCCAAATTCGCTAACCAAGTCAAGGCAGTCTATTTAAAACTTTATAAAACTTTATTTAGTGTAATGCTTTTACACAGTTAACTTAATTAAGTGTCGAATTTCACTCTTCAGTAGCAAGTGAAGTTAACATAGAGACCACCGTGTGTAGCCATGGGCAGAGCACGTCAGTACTGCATAGCCATTGCCTTTACATGTGCGACTACCCGACATGGGGTGTACAGCTATTAAGAATGGCTTGCCCGATGTACAAAGAGACCCTCCCTCGATGCGCTTAGCAATTAATAGAGTATGTGTGCGGGATCTCAAGGTCAAGGTCTGTTTAAGAAATGGTGATAGCCAGGTAGAGTGCCAGCTCGGAACAATAACGACGTGTGTAGATCTTAGCAGAGACCTCCGCGGTATTCACGTCTCGAGAAGTGTTGAAGCTGTTTTGAACTTGATTAACGGCGCGACCTACCTTGACTTGCCTGACTTACAGCACATCCTAAGAGCAGCTGCTCAACAACTCCTCGCAAAACACGAGTACTCTTCTAAAGCTAATGTCAAGCTAAAGCTAGTACACCTCTTTACTTCAGAAGACATAGACGCCCTTCCAGTAAACGTACATGTGGGTGTTGAGATGCACAGAGAAGAGGGTGCGAGGTATAGTGTGGGCGTAGGCCTCGAAGGCGTATCAGTGTGCCCCTGTGTTCAGCAAGTGTATGCTTTTTTAGAGAACACGGTAGTACCCAACACTCCCTCACACTCTCAAAGAGTTTTACTTTTTGCATACATAGACTCTCTAAGTTCCATAAACCTAGGGCTTGGTGAAGCTGTAAAAGCACTCCTTTCAACTTTTTCAGCTCCTGTAAAAAGCCTTTTGAAGAGGGATCAGGAGTACAGGTTGGTTAAGAGGGCTTTTGAAAATCCAAAGTTCGCTGAAGATATTGCTCGCGAGGCTATGTACATACTGTACAAAGAGTTTCGCAACAGGCTTAGCACAGACTCTAAAATTACTGTAAAGGTGCTTAGCTTTGAAAGTGTACACCCATTTAATCTATGTGTCAGAGTTAAGCACAGCATAAGGGAGCTAGATAGAGTGTTTAATAGCGGTGCAGTCAAGTGAAGGTACTTGTACACGCTACTGCAAGGCTTCACATGGGCTTTTACAATTTCTTAGCAGATGGCATAGCCTATGGAAGTATTGGAGTAGCGCTAGACAGGCCTAGCATTACTGTAAGAGTTTTTACGCATAGCGAAGGAGGTTTTAAGGTATTGAATAGGGCAGGGGTAGACATAACTGATTGTATAAGAGCTGTAGAGAAGGTATTTGACTTGCGCGGCATAGGTATAGAGGTTGTAAGCGCTATTCCAAGGCATGTAGGCCTAGGCTCCACCACTCAAACAGTCTTAGCCATAGCCTACGCCTTATCAAAGCTGCAGGGGTTAGGCTATGGAGTTAGGGGCATAGCTGTAAAGCTGTGCAGAGGTAGAGACTCTGGAGTAGGTATAGCGGCGTTTGAAAGTGGGGGTTTTGTTGTAGACTCTGGAAGAAGGGTTACAGAAGGTAGGGTTGCATGCCCTAGTTCTGTAGAGGATTTACCTCAGCCTGTATTTCAAGCCCCGCTGCCAAAAAAGTGGAGCTTTCTTATCTTCACTCCGAAGAAGAAGAGGGGGCTTGATGAAGTTAGCGAGAGAAGAGCTCTAGACACTCCTATTGAACTTCCAAGGGACACCCAGTTTGAGCTTTACAAGCTGGTCTTCCTCCACATGATACCATCAGTTCTAAGGAGAGATGCTGAAACCTTTGGAAAAGCATTAACAAAGCTTCAATTTATTGTAGGAGAGTACTTCTCTAAGTACCAAGGAGGGGTGTTTTGCTGTGAAGAGGCAGAAACAATAGTGAAAACTATGCTACGCCACGGCGTAAAGGGAGTGGGGCAGAGCAGCTGGGGGCCAACAGTTTACGGACTTGTAGAAGGTCATACTACGGCTAAAAGACTCTGTGAAAAGGTCTTAAGGGATTTGAGGTCAGAGGGTGTAGAGGTGGAGTACATGATTGCTAAGGCGAGAAACAAGGGAGCTGAAGTAGCTGTAGAGAGGTAGCAGGGGTGTTTATAGAGTCATGTACAGCAGGGAGTTCATATCAATTTTACCCAGTTTTGCGGAGTGGTGGAGCATTTACCTTGAGATTATCAAGAGTTTAGGCATAGATAGGAAGCTTGATGAAATCGCCACACTACTTGCATATACACTTGTACGCGATATAAGCCCGCCTATAGAAAGTTGTAGAGCTATGGTCATGGGAAGAGAGGTAGTAGTATTTGGAGCTGGCCCCAATCTAGAGACCCACTTAAAGGTCCTTGAGGAGCAGGGGGATTTGGAGCAAAAAATCCTCATAGTAGCTGATGGAGCCGCTAGAGCTCTTGTTGAAATAGGCTTTATCCCCCACATCATCGTGTCTGATCTGGATGGCGATGTAGATGCCATTTTTTATGCTGCTACTCGGGGCTCTAAGCTATTTATTCATGTTCATGGGGATAACGTCGAGCTGTTCATGAGCTTTGTTAATGAATTGAAAAGGTTTACAAGGAGCTTCTCAGTGACAACACAAGTAGAGCCTCGCTATCCTATAGTAAATGTCGGCGGGTTTACTGATGGTGATAGGGCATACGCCTTAGCTCTCGCATTTAGACCTTCAAAAGTGTTGCTAGCGGGAATGGATTTTGGTAGTCTCGTTGGAAGGTACTCTAAGCCCTGGCTAAAATCAGCTGAAAGGGCTTCTCCGAGAAAGCAAGCCAAGCTATCAATTGCTTTAAAAATTATCTCTACGCTTGCCTGTAAGGCCAATACTCCTACGTATACTCTCTCAGATGCTATACCCACATGTGTGAAAAGGGTACAGGGCACGGGGTAGTGCTCTTGGTAAAGCGGCGCATACCAATGCAAAGCCTCAGGGCAGTCTCATACTTGCTCTCCTCCTCTATAGCCCTAGAGGTTGCTGGGTATCCAAAGCCTGGCAATGTTCATAGGCTACGGGACTTTAGCGATACATTTTTTGAGGATTTTCTGGTGTCAGCCATTGTTGCTGAATACCATATGCTCAAAGCCGCTCTAAGAGGGTGTAGGCTTGCTCAAGGCCTTGCCCCCAAGGTGCTTGTGGGAGACCTCATCAAAGCTACTGTTGCTGAGTCTCGAAGGGTTTCTGGAGGAGGAAATACGTGTTTAGGCTCAGCGCTTCTCCTATACCCACTGGCACTTACCAGTGGCTTTATCTTGTGTAGGAATGGCGACCTAAATGCAGCTGCCGTAGCTAGGGCTGTAAAGGACTTGTTGCATAGTTATTCGACAGCTCTGGACTCTGTAGAGTTTTACAGTGCTATTAGAATTGCCTCGCCAAGTTATATAAGGAGGTCTGATGAAACAGGGGGTGTGCCGAATGTTTGGGATGAGGAGTACAGAGAAAAGCTTTTGTCTAGAGGCTATAGGCTTTGGGATGTGCTAACCCATAGCGCTAAAAGCGATATTGTGTGCAAAGAGGTGGTGGAGGGCTACACGAGATCCCTTAGGAATGCCGTGTTCTTAGAGCAGAGGCTTAAGACACATAGGAACTGGAACTTAGCTGTTGTCGAGACCTACCTCTACCAACTTGGACACGATGTAGACACGCTAATTATTAGAAAACATGGCTTTGAAACAGCTCTGCACGTCTCTAAAAAGGCGCTAGAAATCCTTAAGATGTGTCTATCAAATCGAGGTGGGTGCTTAGACATTGTAAAGGCTTTTGATAGTGAGCTTGCGGAAAAAGGTGTTAACCCAGGATCATCAGCCGATATCGTAACTTCATCAATAGCTCTCTATGCAATTCAAAAAAAGAGTTCTATACTAAGACCATAGGTGCTAGAAATGCTTAGTAAAGTTCTTTAGGGTAGCGATAAGTTATATAGGGTATCTCGCACAATCATTGTTTTTAAAGGTGTTAGATTATGAGATCAAGTCATGTCGGTAGCTTTCCACTATCTTACTCTAGAGAGAATATTGCTAGAGTTTTGAGGGATTTGCAAGGAATTGGCCTAGACGTCCCCACGTACCCTCAGCTAAGGTCCTTTATAGACATTTATCTCAAGCCCTTAGAAGCTCTAGGCATTGTTTATAGTAAGAGGGGCTCCTACTTCTCTACTTTAAAACATCTGGAGGTTAGCCCACCTAGGGTTAGGATTGATGATGCTGAAATAGCTATTGGGGTTATATCTAGGGAGGGGTTGGCGTTCAAAGCTTTGAGAGGGCCTGTTACTGGCGTTTTTACCTTAGCGTCAAGGGTGTACCTATCCGAAGATATCTCTAGAGGGCTTCAAGCAACAGTACTCGCAAATAGAGACATCACTATGGGGTTTTTCAGAGAGTTTGTGGCAAGCTTAGTACGCTACATGAGCTCACTGGGGTACGGCATAGTCTTCATAGATGAGCCGTCGCTAAGCCTGTTCATAGGTAGAAGGGTTCTGTATGGATGGACAGAGGATAGTGTAGTAGAGGTCTTGAGTAGCATAGCTAAGGCCGCTGAGGGTGCTGAAGTGGGTATACATGTCTGTGGGCAGCTTAACCCAAAGCTACTAGACATCATTGCGAGAGTTGATAGGGTGAAGTACCTGAGTTTCGAGTTCTTCAAGACGCCTTTAAACCTAGAGTTGCTAAATAAGAGTCTTCTCGAGCAACACAACAAAGTCATTTCACCAGGAATAGTCTCGACCTCTAGCCTAAGAATAGAAAGTATTGAAGAGGCTCTCGCTATACTTACAAAGGTTTACAGCAAGGCTGGTGGCAGAGTAGACCTTGTATCAGGAGACTGCGGCTTTGGAGGCTTGAGAGGGAGCCTTGGGGATGAAGAGAAGGAGTATAGGATATCCATAGAGAAGCTAAGGATTGTAGTAGAGGCAGTAAAAAGATTTTGCCAAGTAGAGAAGTGCTAAGTTCAGGGCTAGCGTGCTTCCTGCTAAACAAAAGCACTTTTAAACTTCGTAATATACACGTAGAGTGCTGTAAGTGATGAATTCGCTTCTACTGAGTCCTGATGAGCCGTCGAGCGACTGATGCAAGCCCACATTCTAGTATCGTACCACGCTACGTAGTGTAGCATATCGAGAGTTAAGTGTATGAGTTCATTTGGTGGGGCCGCGGGGGCTCAAACCCCAGGCAACTGGGCTCTAAACATGTGCCAAAACAGCATCAGAGGCATATAGCTGATACGCCATGCAGGCATACACGACGTTCAAGCAACGCTATCAGAACAGCTATTAACTGAAACACGATATGCCAGGTCATACCTCTATCCAGTACCTTAGCTCTCAGTATGTAGACGCAAGCAATTTTACCGAGAATATATCAATTAGATGCAAAATGTTGCTTATTCTATAAACATTGCTATCATTCACTTTTTAGGAAGGCATGCTCTGTTTAACAATCTCTATTTCTCCTATTAGGTAATATGCTTCTACGCCTGCTTTTCTGGCGTTTTGCTTCTGACGTCTGTCATTCGTTAATGGCATCCAGTTGATTGTTAATTCCGTGGCTATGTAGTATGCATCTACAGCACGTGAACCTGTTCTTCGAGCTATTCTAACAGCTTCATCATAGAATACCTCTTCCGATACTAATTTCATTGGGGAAAGGATGATGCAACTAGCTCGAGCTCTTCTTCAGAGAGATAGCGAGCTAAAACACTAAGTACTTCAACTACCAGCAGTTTAGGAGCGCAAGCTTCTACAAAACCTGCTATAACCCACGACATTACTTCCTCAGCTATAGAAGCTCTCCTGTCATTAGGTGTTGCATACAGATCTATAATAACGAAAGCATAGACAACTACTCTCTTACTAGTCAAAACGTTTACGCTTGTAAACAAGCTCTTCTACTAGATCTTTATTCTCTAAGCTTCTCCCGCAAACGCACTCTAACTTCACAGGCTACCTCCGTAAAGTCCTTTTCAACAATTACAATCTTAGCCACGCTCCCCACCTCAACATATACTACTGCAACCACGCTGATAAGCTAGCTTACAGCTAGGTGACATCTCTTTGAGAAATTAAAAACACTAAACAGCTAGCCCTCACAGATACTTCATCTAGACAACTAAGAACATAGGCTAGACTCAAGTTCTTTATTTAGAGAAGTAGTTGAACCTCTGAAAACCTCGGAAAACTATCACATAGTCTACGAGGAGGAGATCAGGGATCTAGCTATCAAAGCAACTCTCAAAGCGAGTTCGAGCGGCTTCGATACCCACTTCATAGCTGTGGCCAAGAAGTACAACGCTATGCTGATAACAGATGATGAACCTATGGCTATACGTACTAAACACCTAGGGTGCCCCCCAATATACTTGGCAAACACGACAGCCGAAGCCACTGTGCTCATAGAGCTATCTATAGAGGCGAGCTCTACATGCGCTAGCTTCAACTAGTGAAGCATAGCACTAGCCAGCAATGGTTTGAAATATGCGTACTCTAAGACTGCTACAGTACATCAATGTGCCTAGCTGAGCTCGAGCCGCGGGGCGCAGTTACAACTAAAAATAGGTTCAAGGGTGCAGTGCTTAGAGCAGTAGAGC
>CAZMQK010000018.1:0-28239 GCA_964568685.1 uncultured Ignisphaera sp. | reverse complement strand
GCTAGTCCCATACCTCGTAAAATACTGCTCTGCACTTATCCCGCTCTTCAGCTATGAAGCCGACTACAGCCCCCTTCTCGCTGTAGACCACGTGGAGCTCAGCTCCTTTGTGAAATATGCGTGTATACACAATGCCAGTCACATCTCCAAGCGATGACAGTGCGTGGAACAGGGCTAGGGCGAGGAGCAGGGGGTGGCTGAGAACTAGGTAGAGTAGTGTAAGGGGTAGTTGAACTACTATAAGCGGGGCTGAAACACCAATCATGAAGTCCTTGTACTCTAGCCTCACGTAGTCTACCACTATAACGCCATGTAGCGAAGGGCGTAGCCTCACCGCAGGGCTCCTCCTCTTAGCAACTATGTAGTGCACAAGTTCGTGAACAAATGTCAAGGGTATGTAGAGAAGTAGAGCCTAAAGCAAAGTGTTAGGACCATATGAATAGCCTATGAAGAACGCTACAGGAATTGCTAAGAGATTTACGATCACAACGAGTGCAAGAAGCAGATAGTACTTCTTAACAACATACTCTACAAGCGAACACTTCTCCCCAGCTCCTCCAGAAGGGTGGTGTGGTAAAGAATGGGAGTGCGGCACGTGAACAACCATAGTGGCACCAGCACTAAAGAGCATTGCACTAAGCAAAAAAGCGTAAGGCCACTAAGCTTTGTAGTTCAGATGGTCAAGGTGCACAGCAACCCCTTCTTTAATACACAAAAGCCTTGATACCGCTAAGACAGGCCAAGGGCCAGCATAGCCCCATGCGAAAAGGCTCCAACAGCCCTCCCTAGAGTAATGTTTACAGCAACTCCTGTAGCACCAAGCACAATGAGCAATGCGGGTAGCAGTTTGATCCTACACATTGTTTATACCTAGAGCTTAGGGTAGGGCTTTTAACGTAATGAGATTTATAGCTGAATTAAAACATCCCATAGACTTCTTCTGCCCAAAGGAAAGGCGCGGCTTTGCAAAGCATTACTACTCATAGGCGCTTAAGCGTGTCTCACCTTGTCTTCCAAGCTCCCTCTGAACACCGCGGTCAGCATGGGGTCCGGCAAAGGGCCTGAGGATGTGAAGTCTATGCGTTTGGTGGCTGGGGGTGGTTTCGCTAGGGTAGTTTGAGGTTTTGCACAAATTCTTGTTTAAATAGGGGGTGTGCTGCTAGCTCTAAGTACTTAATCTTCTTGGCGAGTTCTTCAAATTTCTTCCTGATCTCCATGGACTTCAGAGCCATTTTTGCTCCACTTACAGCTGTGTTTCCAACGAAGATGTACTTCCTCGGGCTTGTCTTTGGCAGTAATCCCACCTCCATCGCGTTCTCAACGTTTATGTAAGTGCCAAAAGAGCCTGCTACATAGATTTTCTCAAGATTTTCAACGCTGAGGTTTGCGTGCTTAAGAAGAACGCTTACTCCTGTTGCAATTGCTGTTTTTGCAAGTATGAACTCGTTTATGTCTCTTCCATCAACAGTTATATCCCTGCCTACACCTGTCTCACTAGCCCACGCTACCACGAACTTCCTCTTACCATTTTCTGAGACAAGCCTCTTAGACTCCACACCCTCTCTGAACCTCCCACGAAAGTCTATTACCCCTAGCCTGTAGAGGTGGGCTACAATGTCTATGAGGGCTGAGCCGCAGATCCCAACAGGTTTTGCACCCCCAATAACACTGTACCTCACGTTGTAGTCCCCCAGGGACTTGTCAAAGTAAATAAACACCTGGTCTATAGCTCCAGCCACAGCCCTCATGCCAAAGGATATGGAGGCTCCCTCAAAAGCAGGGCCTGCCGGTGTTGAACAAGCAAGTACCTCTCTACCTGTGTTCAGCAGGATCTCGCTATTAGTGCCAATGTCTACTAGCATGCATGGCTCCCTACACTCATCAAGGGCTACGGCTACAGCATCTGCAAGTGCGTCTGACCCCACGTAGCCTGCTACAACAGGTAGAGCATATACAATGCCCCTCTCGTTAATCTCTATCCCCAGCTCCCTAGCGTATGAATAGACCCCTCTTCTAACAGCTGGTACGTATGGTGATAACCCTAGGTAGCCTGGGTTTATGCCGAGGAAGAGGTGGTGCATAGCTGTGTTCCCAGCAACCACAGCCTCGTACACCCACTTCCTATCTACACCACTTTTAGAGGCGGCTCTCTCTATGAGCATGTTTATAGCCTTTACAACAAGCTGCTGTAGCTTAGCCAAGTTCTCAGAGCCCCTCATTGCGTAGGTTATTCTAGACACTATGTCTGCACCAAAGCTTGCCTGAGGGTTCTGCATAGATTCAATAGCCACTGTTTCACCTGTGTTCAAATCCACGAGGTGTAGTACAATTTTCGAAGTCCCGATGTCTACAGCAACGCCATAGAGCCTCCCCCTAGTGTCCCCAGGCTCAACATCGAGAAGCTTACCACCCCAGAAAACCAGGGTTGCAGACCAGCCACCACTCCTCAGCGCCTCTGAAACCCTCTTAGCAATATGCAAATCAACATCAACGCTACTAGTGTCTATGTGCTCCGAGGCCCCGTCTAACACCCTCTCCAAATCAGCTCTAACATCCTCTAGAGAAGCAGGCTTAACTGAGACAAAAACCTTTTTAACAGCAGGCTCTAAACCAACCTCTCTTTCAAAGCCCACATCAGCAGATTTATACTTCTGCAAAAGGCTTTCAGATTGAATCCAAACAGCATACTCTCCACTAACAACTCTCACTTGGCAAGCAAGCCTCACCCCCCTACTAATCTCATCTTCGCTTAAAAGCCTCTTCTCAGCCTCTGATAAGGGTGTGGCAACACCCCCCTCAACGACTATTTTACACTTCCCACACTCACCAATACCACCACAGTCAGCCCTTATAGGAACCCCGCCTTCCCTCAGCACATCGAGAAATGTCTTGCCAGCGCTAGCCTCAACCTCTTTGCCAAGGTTCTTCACAAAAACTCTAGCAACACCCTTAACAACACCGCTAGCCAAAGCCTGTGCTCACCCAATGCACTTAACTCTAGACATCCCGCAGTCCCCCCACGAGCCTTATAAGCTTACATATCTCGAGCTCCGCCCTCGCATAAGTGCAACAAGTAGGCTGAGACCACAACCTAACGTGGCTAAGCTATTGCTTAGCTTATGTAAATTAATACATGGACATTATACAAAGCGTTTTTTTAAGGATTAGCGCAATAAGCCATCATGGTGTGTACAAATGACTAAAGTGCCTAGCTACTTAATAGCTGCAGTGCTCCTAGTCATAGGCATAGTAGCGGGATTCTTTGTAGGATTTTACACAGCACCTACAAAGACTGTGACCACGACAGTAACGTCAGCTATAACTCCTCTTACACTTGCTGAAGCTACGCCAGAAACTGTAACTCCCACAGCCACGGCTACCACCACTGTTACGGTAACAGCCACCACAACGGCTGTGGCCTACACAGTTCCTGAGAAGATCAAGGCTGCTTGGATCTATGTGGGGCCTGTGGGCGACTTTGGCTGGAGCTACATGCATGACGTCGGTAGGAGGGTTGTTGCTGAGCTCTTCAAGGACTGGCTAGAGACAAATTATGTCGAGAATGTTAGGGCTGATCAAGCGCCTGCTACAATAGATGAGCTTGTTAGGCAAGGCTACACCGTAATCTTCACAACAAGCTTTGACTTCATGGATCAAACCCTTGACAAGGCTCAGCAGTACCCCAACATCATGTTCTTCCACTGCTCTGGCTACAAGAGGTGGAGGAACATGGGCACTTACTTCGCCGACCTCTACCAGGTGTACTACCTCAACGGCTTGATGGCGGGAGCCCTCACGAAGACTGGTAAGCTAGGCTATATAGCTGCTCACACCATTCCTGAGGTCGTGAGGCATATAAATGCCTTTGCTATTGGCGCTAGGGAGGTTGGTGAGCAGCTCGGCAAGGACATAACTGTGTACGTTATAGAGATTGGTGAGTGGTTCAGCCCTGACAAGGCTAGGGCTGCTGCTAGAACCCTTGTTGAGCAGATTGGTGTGGACGTCCTCATATTTACAGAAGACTCTACAGAAACAGTCAAGTATGCTCAAGAGCTCTACAATCAGGGTAAGGAGGTGTATGTATTTAGCCACTACAGCCCAATGTATGAGTGGGGGCCAGATGTTGTTGTCAGTGGGCAACTGGTGAGATGGGAGGCTATATACGTCGACATCCTGGCCAAGGTCAAGGCGGGTATATACAGGCCTGACAACCTTGAAAACGTCGACTACTGGTACCTGCTAAACACTGGTGCTGTGGATCTGGGAGCCCATGTATATCCAAATGGCACCATAATGCACATCAACCCCAAGTTCATACCTGCGCTCAAGAACGTCAAGGTCAAGGACGTCCTCACAGGGGAAGAGCTCTCTGCCTACGACCTGGTGATGAGGAGGTACCAGCAGATGAAGGAAGCACCATTACTACAGCCACTACAGGGGCAGGCGATAACACACTTGCTAGAGTCTGTAGAGAAGGTGCCTACGGGTGCTAAGTACGTCCCAGTTGCACCAATAGCCCCAGGCTTCGAGCCCTTCACAGGGCCTCTAAGGGGCTACTGCATCCATGACGAGGGCTACTCAAGGTTCTGCAGAGGAAAGCCGCGTGGTACTGAGGTGTACATACCGCCTGGCGAGAGGCTTACACATGAAGATCTGTGGAACATGGACTTCTTCCTATCCTGGGTCGCCTTCCAGGGGAAGATATGATAATTTAAAAACAAAACCACTTTTTAAACACTCTTGAAAGGTTATTGAGATGAGAAAGCCATTTCTTCAAACTGTTAACCTCTGTAAGAGGTTTGGAGACGTTATTGCTCTTAGCGATGTCAGCCTAGATGTATACCCAGGAGAGGTTCTAATTGTTCTTGGAGAGAACGGCTCTGGAAAATCCACACTAGCTAAAATACTCTACGGGCTCTACTTCCCTGACAAAGGCTACATCAAAGTCGAGGGCATTTCAATAGTCTTCTCATCGCCTATGGAAGCAAAGAGGAAAGGCATATTCTTAGTGAGTCAGAGGCCTCAGCTAATAGACGATATGACCATTCTCGAGAACGTTGCGATGTTCCTTGGAGAGCCCCCGTCGAGAGACTTGAGGAAGAGGCTTTATGCTCTTCTAAACGAGCTAGGCATCACTGTAGACATTGATAGGGGGGTCCACACCCTTAGCTATACGGAGAAGCAGTTTGTGGACCTCGCAAAGGTCTTGATGGCGAGGCCCAGACTTCTCATAGTCGATGAGGCGGCGACCTACCTTCCTCGAGAGCTTAAGCAGAGGTTTCTTAACATTGTTAAGGGGCTTCGCGCTAAAGGGAGCTCCGTCATGTACATAACGCATAAGATTGGGGAGGCTATTGAAATGGGGGATAGGTTTGCTGTCCTCAGGAGGGGGAGCGTTGTTGGGGTATTTGGACTGGGTGTTGATGCCTCCACCCTTAGGCAAGCAATGTTTGGTTCTGAAGAGTACTTGACAAGAATTGCAAAGGGCTTTACCCAGGGAGCGCCGCAAAAGCCTGCTGCACTCTCTGTTGAAAACCTACTTGTCTTTGATGAGTATGGCAAGCCTGCTGTAAACGGTGTCACACTCACTGTGGGAGCTGGCGAGATTGTGACTATTGTGGGTATTGCAGGCAATGGCCAGAAGGAGCTGGGGGAGGCTGTAGTGGGGCTGAGGAGAGTTTCTAGGGGCAGAGTGAGGCTCAACGGTGTTGATGTGACTCACATGCCCGCATGTGAAAGAGTTAGAAGGGGGCTTGTCTACGTGCCTGAAGACCCGTTTAGAGAGGGGGTAGCAATGGGGCTCACTATTGCTGAAAACATGAAGCTCTTTTCGCAGACCAAGGTCTCTAGAGAGCTTTTAGAGACTGTGACAAGAAAGCTTGATGTGAGTCCAAGCAATCCACTTGTAGCTGTTGCAAAACTCTCTGGAGGCAATGTACAGAAGGTGTCTCTGTCAAGACTCTTACTAACCACACCAAAAGCTGTTGTTGCGTACAGCCCTACTAGGATGCTTGATGAAAAGTCCAGGGTACTCGCCTTAAACATGCTGCAGAGATTAGCGGATGCGGGCTCGGCAGTCCTCCTCCTCTCAGAGGATTTGGAGGAGGCTCTGCATGCCTCTACAAGAGTGTGTGTAATGGTGAGTGGAAGGATTGTGAGGGTTTTTGAGGGGCCTGACCTAGAGGGGTACAGAGAGGTTATAGAGAGGGTTATGGTGCATGCCTAGGGTAGCTATAGTTAGGAGAGAGCTACCAATGGCTATGTCCGCACTAGCAAAGGTATTTGTAATCCTGCTGGGGATGCTCATAGCTGTAGCCTTGGTCTCTACTGTTACGAGAACCCGCATAGACATAGCTTTTGCAACGCTTTTGCAAAGCCTTGTAAACCTCAACGTCTTTGTCTACATATCTACACTACTACCAATAGCCGTGGGGCTCTGCATAGCATTTAGCGCAAACGCGTGGAACCTTGGGGCAGAGGGGCAGCTGGTCATGGGTGCTGTTGGGGCTACCTTCGCAGCTCTCTACACACCTCTCGGTAGCCAGGAGATAGTGGCTCCTGTAGTATCAATCATCTTTGCAGCTCTCCTTGGCGCTCTCTGGGCTTTGCCAGCAGCCCTTCTCAAGATGTTTAGAGGTGTTAATGAGGCCCTCACAACACTTCTAATGAACTTTATTGCGTACTACACCACGAACTACCTGGTTAAGGGGCCTTGGAGGGGGAGAGCAGTCTACGGCTACCCGACAACAGATATGGTGCCCAGGCAGGCGAGAATCCCAATGGCCCCCGGCTACAGCTTCTCATGGTATGTGGTAGCCGCTTGCATAGCGATAGCCTTGCTTGCATACCTATTCCTCTATAAGACTAGGCTGGGGGCTGCTCTGCGTGCCCTAGGCTCGAGCCCGCGCTTTGTAGAGCTCATAGGTGTTTCGAGTAGGAGGCTCTACCTCATAGCATTTCTACTGTCAGGGGCTCTAGCAGGCTTTGCTGGTGGTGTGAAGCTGTTAGTATACCACGGAAAGCTTGTAGAGGGGCCTATAGTTGGGAGTGGCTATGGATTTACCGCAATAATGCTGGCTTGGCTCGGAGGGTTAAACCCCTTGCTACTGATACCAGCCTCTTACTACACAGCAGCGCTATACATACTGAGCTTCGGGCTTCAAATAGGTAGCGCTGCTATTGGCGATGCCCTTGCAAACACTATTGTGGGCTCTCTCCTCACCCTAGCACTCCTTGCAGACTTCTTAACTAGGTACAAGCTTGTCTTGAGGTGAAGAAGACCTGCTAGAGGAAGTCGCAAGAGTCTTAACAGACCCTCTGGTTGTAGCCCTAGTGTTCTGGGTATTGAGCGACATAGTTGTTGAGAGGAGTGGCGTTATTAACCTAGCGCTCGACGGCATCATCACGGTGGGCATTGCAGTAGCCTTTGTCTCTACACAGCACCTTAGCCACACTATAATCCTGTGGGGTGTTGACATGGCCCCCATCATGAGCTTGTTAGTCACTGTTGCCACAACAGTAGTGCTTGCAGCTCTATTCATGCTCTTCATAAACATTCTCCACGCCTACCATGTGCTCACAGGGCTTGCGCTAAACATAGCTTTCTACGGTTTAAGCGCTTTGATAGGGCTAAGGCTTCAGAAGACCCCAACTATAGCCACCCTCAGGCTACCTCCACCAGTCCTTGCTTCAGTAGGCATCCTCGTAGTGCTCTTCACATGGCTCATCCTCTACAGGACTGCTATAGGCATGGCTGTAAGGGCATGTGGGTTTAACCCAAGGGCTGCTGAGCACCTTGGTGTTAGAGTTTGGAGAGTGAGGTTCTTGGCTAGCGCCATAGGCTACACCTTGGCTGGCATAGGTAGCTACATATATGCAGTGGTCTACAGGGGTGGGTGGGTTCAGTACACTGGTAGGGGCTACGGCTTTCTAGCAATAACCCTCGCCATGGCCTCGACATGGCACCCACTACTATCATATCCAATAGCACTAGCCTTCGGCTACCTCTACACCTCTGCTTACGCACTACAGCTGTTGTATGGAGTGCATTCAGAAATAGTTAATGCGCTTCCCTACATAGCCTCCATAGCGATAGTGACAGTGGTGTACAGCACACCCCTGCACAAAAAGCTTGCTGCGCCCAGGGCGCTGGGGGAGGTGTACTTCAAGGAGGAGCGGGCTGCGTAAACACCATGGTGCAAGCCTCTCTATGTGCATCTCCTAGCTGTGGTGCTCTATGCCACTCATAAACATGGAGAGGGTTTTACGCATTAGCGACACGCTTAAGAGATTTGACCTGGGGTCTGCAAAGCTCAATGTTTTTGACACTAGGTACTACCCACCAGCTTCAGACCCTCCTAAGATGGCCACCCTCTACTTCCTAGTCATGGTGGCTATGGACCACAGGTTGAGTAGGCCTGGAAAGCCTTACGAAGCTGTGCTAAATGGTAAGAGGATTAGGGGTGCAGACCTCCTGTACAGACTCGGTATGATGGTGTATGGTGAGAGACCAGAGTTCTTCAGCCCCGAGAACCTGGCTAGGATTACAGAGGATGAGGTTGTCGCCTGGCTCACTATAGGTGATGCAAGTCCTCCTGACCCTAGGCTTAGAGCTCTCCTCCTAAGAGACCTGGGGCAAAAGCTTCTCTCACTATACAATGGAAATCCACTCGCAATGCTTCAGATCCCTAGAGGCTACCTAAGGGCTGCAGAGGGCTACGGACTTTTGGACCTTCTCAAGGTCTTTAAGGCATACCAGGACCCTGTAGAGAAAAAGGCTTTTCTCTTAGTCAAATTCCTGTTTTACAGGGGCTTGTTTGAGCCAAGAGATGTAGAGAACCTGCATGTGCCTGTAGACAACCACTTAACTAGAATTGCTCTAAGGCTTGGTATTGTCGAGCTTGAGGAGGCTCTCTTTAAAAAAGTTCTGAACGGCTATGAACTTACACACGATGAAGATGCTCTGATAAGGATCTGTGTTAGAGAAGGCTTTAAGGCTGTTTCTAGGGAGAGTGGTGTTGACGTGTTTTTACTGGACGACTTCCTATGGGTTTTTGGCAGAAGTACTTGCATGCAAGAGGAGCCCAAGTGCTATTCATGCCCATTTAGAGGGGTGTGTAGGGCTTATGATGTGGGTGTGTTTGTGAAGGACCTCAATTACTTCAACACCTGGTATTACTAGGTTATCTAGGGGAGTTCGGTACCCTAGTGGAAGCCTCTTAGTACCTATACTCCATCCCATGCCTAGCCACCCTCTTTTCACACAGTAACCCTATCCACATGCTAGCAACGGTGTACACTATGATGAGTAGAGGTGCCATGATTAGGAGATGTGGTAGGGGTAGTGTATTAGTGCCATACCCTGCCCTAAAGAGCTCTGCAACAATAGTTGCAGGATTTGCCAAAGCAATCCAGGGACTTGGGAAGATTTTTGGCGGCACCACAGTACCAAATATCGTAAGTATCTGTATTATGTTAACCCAAACACCACCTATGTTTGTAGAGGCCATTAAGAGGCCTATAAGGGTCCCCACTAGCAAGTAGACTGGTACTGCTAGGAGTGTTGCTAGGGCTATGTACACAGGTCTCGCAGGTAGTATGGCGGCTATGCTTATTCCTAGGTAGGCTGACGCCATTACCATGGAGAGGGAGTAGATTATAAAACCTGTGAAAACCACATCGACAATGGAGTTGCTGAGAAGATAGTGAAATACATTTAATCCACACTCTCGAAAAAGATCTGTGAGGCCGTGGTACACATTCCACCTTAGGAACTCTGTTGCGACCCACATAGCTGACATTGCTATGCCCATTGCGTAGCCCCCTGGTGCAAGCAGGAGTAGAGCCTGTTCCCTAAGACCGCTAAAGAGTATTGTAGGAACAAACATCAGTGTAAACCATAGAACTGAGCTAACGATGGACGCAGCATAGCTTGTCACATGCATTTTAGCTAGCTGAAACCCTATGTAAATCAAGTGGGGCACTCTCCTCATACTCAACCTCTTCTCACCCTAACCTCAGCTCTTTTTGATAAGAGCCCGGAGACCGCTATATATAGCGCTGTAGAGAATGCGAGAATAGCACCAAAGGTTGGTAATGCTTGTGGAAACCCCTTTGAAGCTACTGTGTACAGCGCTTTGCATGTCTCTGGAACAGGGGTGGTTAAAGCAACGAGCCTAAGAACTCGGGGGACAAGCTCTATGGGTATGTAGGTTCCCGCACCCGCTAGAATTGCGGGAGTCAAGACGCTTGTTATTGACCAGGGCCTTGACACATTGGTGTGAAAGATTAGGGGTACAGCAAAAATAGTTGAGTAAAGCCCTAGTGCAACTGATGTGAACATGAGGATAGCCTCTACAATGAGAAACTCTAGAAGTCCTTCAACACCATTTAGATACAGTAGAAGTGGAGCCATGTACGCTGTGACAAGGGGTGTCATGATCAGCGGCCTCAGAACAGCGTTAATGGTTATATACTTTGCAAACCTTGTCGCCTCTAAAATCATGATGCCGACCTCCATAAACCTAAACTCAGCAAATAGCGTCTCCATCACATCGCTTATCGTCACAGCTACGACATTTATTACACCTGTGAACATCAGGGCTATGCTGTAGGCGGTTTTCAAATCCATTTCAATTCCATACAGCATGCCCATATTTTTCACAACGGCTGTAGGGCTACTTAATGATGCTGGTAGGAACACTACTCCTATAGAGAATAGCAGTGGGAGTACCCAGAGGACTACGTAGTCAGATAAAAACCTCTTAAACCATGCAAACTCTCTGTAGACAATGGCCTTAGCTACGTTCAGCACTACGCCCACCACTAACCACAGCTATGTATGCGTCCTCAAGTGTAGGTTCTTCAAATACGAAATCCACCATTCTGGCACCCAGTAGGCTAAGTGCTTCTAAAACAGCTTGGATAACATCTTCTCTGCTAGCCTTAGCGTAGAACGTTATTCTTGAGATCCCGCCAAGCTCTTCAACAACAGCACTGCTAATTTCTATAGTATTTGAGATTCTACTCAGAAACTCTCTTGCCCTACCCTCAACTCTGATCACAACTTTGTGAAGTAACCCAAGCCTTTGCTTCAAGTCCTGCGGAGCTCCTGAAGCAACTATCCTCCCACCATTTATTATCGATATTGACGTTGCTATCTGCTCTATTTCAAACATGTTGTGCCCTGTTATTAGCACTGTCCTACCCTCCTTTGCTAGATCAACTATGAGCCTTCTCACCATCTTTGCGCTCTCTACATCTAGACCAAGTGTGGGCTCGTCGAGGAGAAGCACCCTTGGGTCTGTCAAAAGGGCCTTTGCTATTGATAGTCTCGCCCTCATACCAAGGCTGTAGGTGTAGTAGGGCCTATTGTGTGCACCCATATCCCAGAGCCCCACTAGCTCTAAAACCTCTCTTGCCCTCCTCTTGGCATCGGAGTAGGTGTAGCCCTTCAGCATGGCGTAGAACACTAGGTTTTCAAAACCTGTTAGCGAGGTGTAGAAGCCTTTTGATACATCGAGTACCACACCTATTACCCTTCTCACATCATCAGCCTGTGAAACCACATTGTAGCCCTCTACGTATGCCACACCAGAATCTGGTAGGAGAAGCGTTGCGAGAATCTTGATAAGCGTTGTTTTTCCAGCGCCATTAGGGCCTAGGAGTGCGTGAATTTCACCACTGCTTGCAGAGAAGCTCACACCTCTAAGGGCTTCTACAACGCGTTTCTTTTTAAACCCCCCTCTACTCACGTAAGACTTCACTAAGTTCTCTACAATAACACCTCTCACTATAGAACACCCACACCGCCCTCAACTCTATACCATTGCACTTAGCAGCTCCGCTTGCAAACATTGTCTTGAAAAGTCAAATTTATATGTGTACAGAACTTACTTATAAGCTGTAGCTGTGGCGCAGAGCTATGTCATTAAGCGAGGGTTTTGTAAAGCTTTCTGGTGAGCTATTTGAGCACATATTTCCAGAAGGTATCCCCAGAAACTCATTCATTATTATAGCTGGTGAAGGGGGCTCTGGTAAAAGCATGCTTCTAACAAGTGTTGCAAAGTCGCTGCTAAAGAATGGAGAGCCCGTGATATACATGGCATTAGATGATGATCCTAAGACTGTCGTGCAGCTCTTTTCAGCACTAAACCTCAACGTCGTTGAGTATGTCAAGAGGGAGCTGTTATTCATAATAGATGGGTATAGCTATAGAGTGAGAGGTGAGCACAGGAAAATGCATGTGTCTGTAATTGCTGAGGTAGACCCTCATAACATGCATCACACAATAAGCACCATAATTGGTGTCCTAGATGAGAGCAAGATCGTTGGTAGAGGGGCCTTAATAATAGATTCTCTAAATGAGTTTCTTAGCTACTACAAACCCGAGGAGCTAGCTGAGTACGTAAAGGATATGAGGGCAAACATCTCTAAGGTAAGGGAGGTCATGGTATTCGCATCTCTACACACCTCTACACAAGTAGCTAAAGACTTTCTTAACCACATTGAGCATTGCGTAGATGGTGTGGTAATTACACAGCGCAGTGGTGTTGAGAAGGGCCAGGTTACTACAGCAGTTCTTGTGAAGAGAATGAAGGGCCTAGCGCGTAAGCAAGGCTGGGTTTCTTATACGGTAGATGAGAATGGGGAATTGAAGGTTCTTCAAATCCCGTGAGGCGAGCCTATAAATCATCTCCATAACTATAAGGGCTTGGCTATGTGCATGTTAATGCTTTATAGCAGTGCAATGAATTTAGTAATGACAAAGCTAGCTACAAAGAGCTTAGCCTCGCTACACAATTTGATGTAGCCTTAAATGAGTTTAAACGTGACGAAAGTTCTCATAACCATGGGTTGGGCCTTGCTTGTGTAACTATGAAGTTTAGAGAGCTTACTGTAAGTACACTTCAAACCTCTCCACACCTTTTAAACAAGGATTTTAAGAGCTTGCTAAAGGCTCTCCAAAGAGATGCGCTGTAAGCTCATCTGCTACTTCATAGCAGATTGGCTTCCTCAAGGTCCACAAGTGCTCTTAATGCAAACCTCTTCTTCACTAGCAAAGCAGGTGCTCACAGCGTTTGGATCGCCCACAATGACTCTATAGATAATCAAGCCATTGAGGGGGGCTGGGGTTGAGCACTTAGGCCTCCCTAAAGAGCTTAGTTGAAATGAGTGTAATTAAAACAGCTTTAAATGTTCTAGGTAATGCGCCTAGTGAGAAAGATGAGCATGTAATTCTCCTTTGCACTTAGTTGCGTATCTAAAGAGGGGCAAAACTCGTTCGCCCCTAGGCGCTCATTTTCATTGGTTTGCATTTGTTGAGTCTAAGTGCTTCTGCCCTCGCCCCACGGGGTGTTGGTGTGGGTTTGTGGGTGGCTGTAGATCGCAATGGTGTGGGCGCCCCCGCCTACACCTAGCCCACCTAGGCTCAGAGCAGAGAGCTCTCACGTCCTAAGCAGGCTTTTTTACAATGACTACAGTGAGCAAAAAGCAAAGCTCACCACTAGCAGTAGACTTGGAGGCAGGTCTACACACTTTATTTACTCTTGGCGTTGCTTATCATATGGTGGCCTAGTATGTATTATAATCGTATTTACATAGTTCCTGAGCCAAAGCTCATAGAATTTGATGGCACGTGGTATGATTTTGATGGTTTTTCCAACTTTTCAAAGTTCCTAGCTAGGGAGTTCGGTGTCCCCCAGGGCAGCTGGGTCATTGAGAAGGTTAGCGGTACAGGGACTGGTGTTGCTGTTGAGAAGGGTGTTGTCAGGATTTGGGGCAATGAGAATGTCGCTCTCGCAACGGTTCTACAGCTTGTTGTTCAGGGTAGGGGTAAGATGCCCAGGATTAGGGTTGTGGAGGAGCTTAGGTTTGGGTTCAGGGGCTTTCACCTAGATGTTGCTAGAGGTGGAGTACCTACGGTCAGTACCTTGAAGAGGTTGTTGAGGTGGCTCTTTTTGCTGAAGTATAACTATCTAGGGCTTTACTTAGAGGACTTGTTTCCATGGGAGAGGTACCCTGACATAGGCGCTCATAGGGGTAGGTATACTAGAGAGGAGCTTAGAGAGGTCATAGAGTATGGTGCAGCACTAGGTGTGGAAGTGTTTCCCTCTCTAGAGCTCCTGGGGCACATGGAGAACATACTTTCACTACCCCCTTACACAAGGCTTAGTGAGTGGCACAACCCTGCAGAGGGAGTGCTAAACATTAGTAGTGAAGAGGCCAGGGCCTTTGGCTTAAGCCTACTTGAGGAAGTGCTTGACTTCTTCCCATCGAAGTACGTTCACATTGGTGGTGATGAAACCTGGGCTCTTGGGAGAGGCAAGAGCCTTGATAAAACACTTGCTTTTGAAGGGCCTAGGCTCTACGAGGAGTACACAAAGTTGCTGGTAGAGGTTGTTAGGAAGAGAGGCAGAGTACCAATGGTGTGGGGAGACATGATCACAGCGGCGTATCTTAGGGAAAGTGAGAGAGGTCTTTGGAGGAGGGTTTTGGAGAGCCCCCTTTGGAGAGATGCTGTTGTAGTTAACTGGGACTATACACCTAGGGGTGTAGAGCACTTTAAAAAGTCTGTAGAGGAGCTTGGCAATATGGGGTTAAGGCAGGTTGTAGCTCCTGGGCTGTGGAATTGGAGCAGGTTTTACCCAGACTACGTGACAGCGTTAGAGAACTTGAGAAACTTTTTGACTGTTGCAAGAGGGGAGCCCTCTGTAGAGGGTTTCTTGGTGACAGCATGGGGTGATGATGGAAGTGAGTGCCTGTTTTCACATCTCTACCCACTAATACTAGCTGCCATGGAGATTGCCGAGGGTGTTGGCAACTGGGAGGAGAAGTGGCTGGCTCTCACAGGCGAGGATAGGGCTGTACTCGAGGTGAGGAAGGTGTTTGGAAAGGTTGACACAGTCGTCAATGAGTACAGCAGTAGATGGGGCTTCTGGTTACCAAAGCATATACTGCTCAAGACCAGGGCAATGAACATGTACAGAAGGTACTTACCTCAAGAGCTTTTTGAGAGAGTTAGAATGGATTTAGAGGAAGCGGTAATGAAGTCTGAAAGTATTGCGCTACCTCAGGACCTGCAATTCATTAGAGAGTTCTACAAGGCGTGCCTCAAGGCGCTGGACAGCAAGGTGATGACATCTGACTACATCGATCTGGCTAAGCTATACAAAGAGCTGTGGCTATCTGAGAGAAAGCCACAGGGTCTTGAAGAGGTTATTGGAAAGTTTTGGAGAGCTGCTGGATTAGTTGAAATCGAGGAAAACATTTTGAAATACAGTTGAATTACAAATTACTGTATTATAAACTTATAAAGTTGAAGTAATGAACTGTGTTTTAGAGAAAAGTTTGTGATGATGGTTATGGGCATATTTGACGCGATTAAGAGAGAGCTTATCGATAAGGAGGTGCTTATTGAAAAGGAGAGAGAGCTGAGGCTTATAACATCTGCTCTTCTCTCGAGAGGCCATGTACTTATGGAGGGGGTTCCCGGGGTTGCAAAAACCTACACTTCTAAGGCCCTGGCGAAGCTTCTTGGGCTCTCCTTCAAGAGGGTGCAAATGACCCCCGACCTCCTACCCTCTGATATAATAGGGTACTACGTGTATGACCAGAGGGCTGGGGGGTTTGTACTGAGGAAGGGGCCCATATTTACAAACATTCTTCTAGTTGACGAAATCAACAGGGCCTCTCCGAGAACTCAGTCAGCATTGTTAGAGGCTATGCAGGAGCGGCAGGTCACCATAGAGGGGGAGCTCTACAAGCTTGAGGAGCCCTTCATAGTTATTGCCACGCAAAACCCTATAGAGATGGAGGGGGTCTTCCCACTGCCAGAGGCCCAGCTCGACAGGTTTTTGATAAAGGTTGTCACAGGCTACACAACCACAAAAGGGCTTGTCAAGATTATGAGGAGCGCTGATGAGATTGAAGAGGCTATTGAGAGCCTCAAGCCTAGCGTTACTCGTGAGGAGGTTTTAGAGGAGATCAAGAATGTTAAGAGTGTGAAGGTTGAGGAATCTGTACTCAGTTACGTGGCTTCTATAGTTGAGGAGACGAGGAAGCACACAGCTGTAAAGCTGGGGGCCTCTCCACGAGCTGCTATAGCGTTAGTTAAAATGGCTAAGGCATGGGCTTACACCAGTGGCAGGGACTATGTGATTCCAGACGATGTTAAGGCTGTGGCAATCCCTGTTCTTACACATAGGGTTATAGTGAAGCCAGAGCTAGAGTTACAGGGGGTTACACCCGATAAGGTTGTAGAGGATGTTCTATCAAGGGTCCCGGTGCCAAAGCCTTGAAGAATGTGGTGCTACTAGCGCTAATCTTAGTTCTAGCCCTTGTTGCAACTCTGAGCACTACAGCTATTAACGCTCTTGGTGAGGCTGATAGGCATACACCGGGGTTCCCTCAGAGTGTAGAAGGTTTTCAACTACCAACTTCACCTCCTGTTAACCTAAGTGACGTGGAGAACGCCATTCTCGAACTTTCAAAGAGCAGTGCGTTGAGTAGAGGCGATGCTGAGAAGCTAAAGGATTTTAGTAACCTGAGTTTTCAAGAAGCTGTGGAGAGAATTGACAACCCTGAGCTACGCGATAGCCTTCTTAACCTAGCAGGCAAGGGAGCCCTAAGCCCTGAGGATGTGGAGGCCTTTCTAAACTATTTGAATAGCCTAAAGACGTCTGGAGCCCTAAGCCCTGTCGACGAGCTACTAGCACTTCGGGCTCTCGAAGCGTTAGCAAGTGCTACTCAGAACCCCTACACATCTGAAATAGTGTTGAGAACGCTCTCTGCTTTGAAAGGTCTTGAAGTAGCGCAGAGCAACCCCTTACCAGCTCTCAAAAGCCCTCAGCAGTTTTCAGCTGAAATCCCTGCACCAGGTCTCCCAAGCCTGCACTTACCATTTGTAGCATTACCTGCTATACCTCAGCTAAGGCTCTCCCTCCCTCCAATACCCCTCACCACCCTAATTATTATAGCTATTTGCGGCTCCGTAGCCCTAGCTGCACTACTTGGAAGAAAGTACGCTAGACCCATTTTCAAAAGGCTGAAAATCCATCGCATAGGAGGAGCGCCGGCGATGCATATTGGTGATAGCGTTCTAGAGGCCTACTGGCGTTCTGTTCACATAGTCTCCACCATTTCTGGTATGCAGAAAGCTGATTCAGAGACGCATAGAGAGTTTTTGGCAAAGGTTTGTGAAAGGCTTGACCCGAGGGTTGCAGAGGTGTTTAAAGACATTACTCTCGCCTATGAGGTGTATCGGTATGGTTTTAGGGCTGAGGCTGGCCAAAGGATTCTAAGTGGCTTTAGGAGGTTGTTGGAGCATGCCATGGTCTCCGCATAGGGCTACTCTGCTAGCCTTTGGCAGAGCCCTTGTCCTACTAGCATTCTATAGAGAAATCTACATGTTCATTAGCACTGCTCTAGCGAGTTTAAGTGGGGGTTTCAGTGCCATGCTTATCGCTGTGTATAACCCGAGCTTCCTAGCGTCTTTCGCCACATCACTACTAGCTTTAGCAACTCTTGCCACAGGCAACACTCTCCTCTTTGCTATAGCTGTCATACTATCTGCATTTACATGCGTGAAACCGTGCTTGCCATTAACTCAGCTGCTACTCTTCATGGCGTACCTCATGCTAAACACTATAGTCACTGGCTACAGAGGGTTAGAGCACACTAGCGTTAGAGCTAGGCTCAAGGATATCGCAAAATCTGTGCCAATCCCACTAGCTGTAGTGGCTGTGAGCACAGCTATAGCTACTGTGGTAACCCTTGTCGTAAGCGCAATTATAGGTTCTCTTACTAGAGTACCTCAGTCAAACCCCCAGCTCTACGCAATCATGACCTCGCCCATTACGAAAATTTTTATGTCTCTAGCAGCCCTCCTCTATGCGTATAAAGTTGCTAAAGCCGCTGGCGAGATTACGGCTATAGCTATAGCTCCCACCCCCTCAGCTGCTTTATCAGAGCTTTTGAATGAGGATGAGATAGACTCTATCTTTACCCCTGTATTCAGATGGCCTATGTACATGGCACTAGCCCTAGTGCTCTACAGCCCTATATACACAATGGTTTTTGACGTGCTCTTACACGATGTGCTAAACAACTTAAGTAATTTAATGAGGATGGGGGTTTCAGCAGTCGCCTACGCCTTGCTGATATTTCTATGCCGCTCCTTTGACATTCTCTCTGAGCTCTATGGGGGTGAGAAAAAGCTTGCAGTAGCATCTCTAGCCATGCTGGCCCTAGCGTACGCCTCAGCTGTTAAACTCGCTTTTCCCTACCACGGCTGGGGAGCACTCTTAGCACCAGATTTCCAAGGGCTTGCAGAGGCTATTCAGAAGAGCTATGTTGATTTTGGCAATACGGTTATAACCCTTATCAACACTCTATCTAGACTCGTTGGTGCAGCCCCATGAGTGCTCTAGCTAAGTTCAGAAGGTCTTTAATGTACCTACTCCCCGTATTCTCAATAGCAGTACTAGCGCTTTCAGCATACCTCCTCCTAGCCTCTATAGGCTACATGGAGAGGGGTCTTGTGGGAACATCACTCCTCGCCGCACTCATAGGCTTTGCACTTCTCTCCACATCCCTCTACATAATGAGGCTTGCAGTATATGTCTACGCAGCTGAAAAAGGCTCCTAGACAGAGAGCGTATGTACCAATAACGCTCATAGCTCTGCTCGTAGCTATAGGGCTACTAGCGCTCGTTGAAAAAGGCCCTGCCGCATCTGGCATCCCCGTTGGTGCCTCTCCCCTAAACCCGATGACCTTAGGGACATCACAGCTGGTAGATTTAGCCGCAAGAAACTATAGCACCGCCATTATCTATAGCTTAAAAGAGCTAGAGAAGGTCAGTGGAGAGCTCTGCGTCTTCGTCACAATATCTCCAGAGATACCATTTAGAGGCGATGAAGCAGAAATTATCATCAGCCTCCTTAAGCGGAGGTGCTCAAAATTAAAGGTTCTTGTAGCAGATGAGTCTCCATATTCAAACCCCCTCCTCCAGGTCCTGAACTCCAGCATAAGAGTTAATGGTAATAGGGTCCTAGAGGTCTCAACCGCCGCCCCCGTCATCGCGGTAAATGAGTCTGCATATAACTACTCTTTGCCCTCGCCCTACCCGCTAGCAGAGATAATGATTAGGAGTAGCCATGCTATCGTTCTTGACAAGGCATCCACAGTCTCTGGGGGGCTTCCAATAGGCTATGCCTATCCACGCTCAGAAAGCGCTATCCTCTGCCTTGCAAACCCTAGTGGGGAGATCTATGAGTGTGGAACCGCCTTTGTTGTTGCATCAAAGGAGGTTGCTAGTGGTGTTGATGTTTTTGCCATTGGCGATGGCTCTGTGCTCCTAAACCAAGTCCTTTCTTCGAATAAAAGTGGGTACATGGCTTTTGCAAGAGAGCTCCTTTCATACCTATGTGAGGGTAATCCACGCTGCACTGTTGTGTTCGATGCCATGCACTACACTAGCCTCTCGCCGGCAATCCTCCTCTCAAACCCCGCATACTCTCTACAGGAGCTGGTTAGGGACCCCACCACATTTATCTATGTGGTGCTTTCTCTTTTAGCTGTTCTCCTGCACCCCTCTGTATGGCTGCCACCACTAGTACAGCTCTTGAGCTCTCTACTCACAACTATTTTAACTGGTTTCGCCAGCGCTATCCTCATTTTCTTTTTTACACTGGTCATCCACAAGATTCTAATGCGCAACGCAAGGACTTTTCACGACCTTAGGCTTAGTGAGCAGGCCGAGGAGGAGGTGGGTGTTTTTGCAGAGATTAAGAAGAGCGTTATTAGTGGTAAGGTAAGGCTCTCAAAGCAAGACTTTGCCATTCTCTGCCAAACCCTTGACGCCCTGCTAGTGCTCTACAGTGGTTCTGGTCTTTGGAGTGAACGCTCCTTAGATACGCTAGCTGAGCTCCTTGGTGATAGGAGGAGGGCCTACAAGAAGTTGCAGTGGGTTTTGAAACTGCATAGGAAGGCTATTGGCAAGAGCCGGCTTCCACTACTTGTTTTCTGGGGTAGAGCCGTTAAGAAGTTGGTGAGCTTAATTGATGAAGTTGGTGAGAGAGTTAGTGAGAGGATGGGGGTGAACCTCATATGATTAACCCTACGCACAGGTTTTCTGCATATATGGCTGTAACAGCTCTTGTCATAGCAGTAGCAGTGTTTATTGAGCCAGGGGCTCTCCCTATTGCAGCTACTCTATTAGCACTAGAGATTGCTATGTACTTTCACCTCTGGCTCTCTATAGGGGCTGTGAATAGGCTAGAGGTAGAGGCATCGATAGATGCTCTTACAGATAGAGAGCCTGTTGTTGTTAGAATTAGGCTTGTGAATAGAGGTTTATACCCAGTTCTCTTAGCCGAGTACAGCCTTGGGTATGAGCCTATCCTGAGGCTTGAGAAAGGGTGCAAAGCAGGTATTCTCACGGTCCCCTCAAGAGGTGTAGCAGAGCTTGTTTTTGTTTTTGGCGCTAGGGTGGGGATGCATAGAATAGATGGTTTAACCCTTGTTGTAAGGGATTTCCTAGGGCTCTTCAAATCGCAACCCCTTGTAGTTTGGAAAGGCTCCAGCTTCAGGGTTATACCGTCAACAGAGGCTACTGTTTTAAAGAGGCTCTATCTCTACACTAGGAGCTCTGGCTTAGTCAGATCGAGGAGGCCTGGGGAGGGCATAGAGTTCTATGATGTGAGGGACTATAGGCCCGGCGATGAGCTGAGGAGAGTTGTGTGGAGGATCTATGCAACTAGGCAGAAGCTAGCGGTTTGGGAGGCTGAGAGGGAGAGCTACCAGGCCATTGTGTACGTAATCAACTCCTCTAGGGACATGTGGACAGGGGTGCCGAAGGCGACTCCCGTAGAGCATAGCGCACGAGTTATCGCCTCTATAGCTAGATACGCTGCGTCTAGAGGCTATTTGCAAACAGCTGCAGTTGTAAATGAGTATGGTACTGTGGTCTTCGGTGGGCCTGTTTACGGTAGACAGGGGCTTTCAAGAGTTTTAGAGGCTTTGGCAAACGTAAGCCTCTGCACACTGTGTACAGAGGAGGACCAGGTTAATTGGAGTGCTGCGCTGATCAGCATTTTACCCGTGCTTCCAAGGGAGAGAGCGTTCATATTCATATTCACCAAAACCACTCCAAATACAGAGCGGTTACTAGACCTAGTGATAAAGCTCTCCTCGCTTGGCCACAGAGTCTATGTAGTGGCCCCCATTACAGTAACGTATGACGTCTCCCACGGCTTGCCGCAGAAGTTCATCGATGTGTATAGGGCTAGGCAACTAGAGGTGGCGGCAGAGGAGCTCAGAGGAATAGAATTGCTTCGAAAAGCCGGTGTGAGAGTCATAGCTGTAAGCCCGCAACTAGTAGCTCAGAGAATAGTGCAGGCGCTTGAGCTCACCAGCGCATGAGCTCAAGAGCTCTAGGAAGGAGGAGCTCTAAGCATTGTCAGCCTACTACACTTTTAAACGTTTTTGCAAAGGGGCCTCCTGGGGATTTAAGTGAAGTGCCTTTCAACGCATGTCTCTGACAATGATATTCTCATTGCCCAGAGGTCTGTAGAGATGTTTGTTAATGAGGCTAAGAACCTTTCAACAGTTGATGGCTATCTAATTAAGCTCACAACTCTTGTTCTTAGACTCGAAGATGTGTGGAGAGATAAGTCTAGGTCTAGAAAAGCATTTGAAAAGATCTTGATGTGCGATGAAGTTAGAGACTCTCTCCGGCCCCTCACTCGCTATACTGATATCGTTGAGTACCTCATCTCAACTAACCCTAGGTACAAGCCTTTAGCTACATACGCAGACCCACTGTTAGCTGTGTTAAGAGAGCTAAAGCCAAGTGAAAAGACTTTAGAAGTTACAAGACCAGCAACATTCTATATAGAGCATGCAGAAGCCGAGCACCAAAAACCACAAACCCAGGCCTCAGCCCACGTGCAAATACCTGTAAAGGTGTGGAAGAGGAGGCGTGGAAGAAGAAAGCAGTTAGCTATAGGCGTTGCAGTAGCTCTTCTCATAGCGCTACTCGTTGTACTCTATATACTTAGCAGCGGGGGTTCAATGAGGCTCTACAGGTAGTAGAGGAGGTGTTGCTACATACATGCCTACCACTTTGACTCCTATACAGCTAAACATTGCTGACTTGGCTAAAATTGATCATGTTTGTATAAGTGTTATTCTGAGCAATTTGCTTATTGCCTAGACTAGTACCCACAGCCATTGATGGTATTGGCGCTGTACTGCACATTCACAGTTTAAGCTTATAATAGGGGGTCATTAGAGAATTGCTAATGCTTGCTACGTGACGTGCCTTGCCTAGGTCTAGAGAACTTTGCGTACTCTACACATCCAATGCGTTGCTTATGGCTGTTTCTAGCCTGACTTACCCTATCATCCCCCTACACATTGTTGGCAGGGGTTTGGGGGCTGCTGTAGCTGGTTTTGTAACAGCTACTTCAAGTTTTGTTAGCCTTGTTTCACAGATTTTATGGGGTTATGTGGGTGACGCCATCGGCCAGAGGCACAAGGTTATGCTCATCGGCGGCATTGCAATGGTTTTATTCTCCGCTCTGGGCTTCTTGTTCGCTGAAAATATATACGGTGTTGCTACTGTTTTTATTCTCCTGAGCTTTGGTGGTAGTGCTGTTGGCGTTTCCTCCTATGCCTTAGTAGCTGATTTAAGCCTAGGTGATTTGGGTAAGCCAATGGGGTGGTACTGGGCTAGTGCTTCTCTTGGATGGGCTCTCCCCCTTGTCTTCGCAGGCTATTTGCTTAAGCACTGTGGCATAGCCTCTATATACCTAATAGTGCTCGCATTATCCCTTGCACTACTGGCTCTCTCCATACATCTATTCATATCCATAGCCCCCTCCAGCAACACCAACACTAGGAGTGGAAAAGGTTTCTCTGCAAAGCCTTTTGCTAATGTTTTGACAAATGTCAGGTTCCTTGTCCTATACACCTCATCTCTCTTATTCATGGTTGGAGACGTTGTTAAAAATGTGTATGTGCCACAGTACTACGCCTATGTTGCTGGGCTGGGAGAGGAGATGGCTACAGCTATTCTGAGCTTAGCGAGCTGGCTTGAAATACCCACTATCATAGCTGTAAGCAGGTTTCTGCACCTTGAAAACACCCTCTACATCTACTCATCTAGCCTTGCATCCATGGCTCTCTACCTCTATACAAACACCTTTGTGAAGAGCTGTATAGGCGCTGCACTGGTCATGGCTATGTACAGCATTGTGTGGGCAAGCTACATAACATCTTCCTCAGTTTTCATTGCAGAAGTGGTTGATGCCGAGGGTAGGGGGACAGCAATGGGTTTAACTAGCTCTAGCTTCGCCTTAGCGAGCATTGCTTCAAATGTAGTACTAGGACCTGCTGTAGAGGTTCTTGGCTATAAGCAACTCTTTAAAGTAGTTTCAGCAACTCTCCTAATCACGTGCATAGCAACACTTGTGACACTAAGACGCCTTCAAAGAAGGGCTGCTGTGGGTATAATAGGGTGCTCAATGAGTTTAAGATAAGTTGCCTGTTAGAGCTCTCCACTCCATTACTAAACTGCATGGTTTTTACTAGGCAAGTGTTTTTATACTACTCTACTTCTAAAACTTTCTAGTAGCCAACTGCGGTGTTTTGCGTGGCTATAGAATTGGGTAAAGTTGTTGTACTATCTTCCTCACCTAAATACCCAAACATTTTTTACACAGCTGACATCAATAGCGATGGTATTGCTGAGGTTGTTCTAGAGGTAAACCCGTGGAAAGTAAAGACGTCTAGAGGGAGGCAGCTTGTTCTGTTTGATGCCAGCTCTAACACAATGATTGTTGACATAGATGTTGAGGATGTTGAACCCGCTGACTGGGTCAATGGCTACCCCGAGATATATGTTGGGAGAAAGCCCTGGTACCCCTACTACGCAACCATGGCTGGGCTCAAGTTCCCCCTAAAGCTCTCTGAACTACACCCCTTCACAGTCTCGTTCTACATATGCTTAGAGTATGCGGACCCAGCTGTAAACCTCAATATAGCGGCTGATGCGTGGATTACTAGAAGAGAAGTTGCAGAGAGCCCGTCAGCAGCTGGGCCTGGTGATGTGGAGATCATGGTCTGGCTCTACAACCAAAACCTAACACCTGCTGGGGGCATAGTTGGTACAGAAGTCTTGCCTATAGTGGTGAATGGAAAGAAAATGGAGGTTGAGTGGGAGGTGTGGAGAATGGATAGCGTTCCGTGGGGTGGCTGGCAGTACATAGCGTTTAAACCAAGGAGCTGGACTATGAAGTGTGGTCACGTAGCCTACGACCCAACACTCTTCATAAAGGCCATGAGGAAGTACGCAACAGTGGACTTGTCGCAGCTCTACCTAATGGACTGGGAGATAGGCACTGAGTGGGGCACAAGGACATCGAATGGGAAGGCGAGGTTAAAGTGGATTCTAAAAGACTTTAGAGTGCTCCCTAACACGACAGTAGCATGACTGGGGAGGGCTTAGTAAAGCAATAGCCTCTCCCGCCCCAAAGGCGCTCATCCAATGCGCCCACTAAACCTTGGGAGCGCTACATGGAATCCTGCTGAACTAGCTGGTACTACTATGAATGTGTTCAACGTGTTAAGGGTTATAGCAACGGTTTTAAGCACTGGTTTAGTAATACGGCTGGCATTTAATCTCGTTTTTAGGGAACTGTGTTAGGGCGCTCAGAGAGCACGCTTATACTCAAAATTTTGATGCTATTCGTATACTGGAGAGCACTTTAGCCGAAATTAGGAGCAGGCGTTTCTTACTGCGATAACATATTAACTTTGTTTGACTACTAAACTAAGCTAGTGAAGTGCTTTGAAGAACGTGGTTTTCACGGATAAGGCTCCAAAGCCTGTGGGTCCCTATAGTCAAGCTGTATGTGTTAGCGGATGGCTATACATATCTGGGCAGATACCACTAGACCCAGCTACTGGTAATGTTATTGAGGGGGATTTCAGGGCCCAGGCTGTGAGGGTGTTGGAGAACCTCAAGGCTATTGTGGAGGCTGCTGGGGGGAGCCTCGATAATGTGGTGAAGGTCACTGTATACCTAAGGGATATGAGTAGGTTTGCTGAATTCAATGAGATTTACTCTAGGTACTTCCCAGTGAGCCCTCCAGCAAGAAGTGTAGTTGGTGTAGCGCATCTGCCTAGAGGTGTAGAGTTAGAAATTGATGCCATTGCCTATGTAGAGCAGTGCAAAACGTGAGCAAGCACACCCTACGCCTAGTAGAAGAGTTGTAGAGTGTAGCAAAATAAGTGAAGAGGTGCTTTAAGTAAAGGAATATTGTTAAAGTACTTCACAAGCTGAATTAGAGGTGCTGATGCTTTCATAGAAATTATTGAGATTATTTTTCAGTCAGCAGAATTGAAAAATTTTATTTAAACTTTAAAATCGGTAACACTACTACTGCTTTTGCCTTCTTCTACACCCTGACCCCTTCCTTTGCTTCTCGCTACTCTCTTTCTTTGCCTCTTTACTCATACTAACACCCATAAGTGCTCTTTAGTTATTGAGCCTATTTTTAGTGTGCAACACTTAACAGCTATGAACGCGGTTCTCATATGGACAAAGCATTTTAAAGAGCTTAGGGTTTAGTTAGGTGTAATGTTCAATATTCTGTCTGCCTATCGATGGCCACACACTTTTTGTAGCCCTCTTAGTGGCTTTGCTCACCACCCCTTGTACAAGCAGAGGAGGAAATAGGGCACGCTATGAGGATATTTACTTATATTCAGTGATAGAGGGGCCGTTCAGCTTCTTGAAATACCAAAACTCAAATTAGGCTGGGAAAGTGTTGTAGAGGCTATAGAGGATTTCTATAATAGTGAAGTTGCAAATACTAAGAGGATATGGGGGCTTGTTGAATCTGCAGGAAGAGCTTGTGGCTAGGCTACGGTATTGTTCCTGAAGTAGTTTGTTTATGAACAGGTTAAAGAGGGGGAGATGCGCAAGAGCTCTTAGCAAAAGTAGAGATGATCAGCGAATCACCATAGGCATTACTAGTGCTTGGTAGCACTATTAGCCAAAGAATGTAGCGACAATTAAATATCTAGTAGTACTATAAGTATTCTCAGCTTATCAAACATTTTCAACTAATTAATGACAAGATCAGGTAGAGCGTTTCTTTTAAGCGCGCCTACAGCTGAGCTTCATAACCAAGCTGACATCGCTTCTCCCCTGTAATAGCTAGTTTAGCACAGGTCGATGAAGAGGTGCTTCCACTATCTAACTCCTGTAGAGGGGGTGTGTGACAGCTGTGAAACTTCGTTTATTTTGCTCCTTGGCTACCATGACCCAGAAGTAGCTCAACCCATTGACAGGGGCTGAGGTATTGGGGTGATAGCCTCTTTCAACTAACACAACATCAAAGTCTCTTACAATATAGGCTTCCTCGCGCTGTTCATCAAAAATGAGTTGCACTCCAAAACCAGGCTCTACACCATAGTATATGAACACCTCGTACTTATCATCATGCCTATGCGGAGGATAGGAGCCCCAGCAACCAGGGCAACAAATTGTGTACCCCGCTAGCAGTCTTGAGGCAGGGTCCCCCTCACCCACTAGGATATACCTTCTTCTACGCGACTTCTCATCCCCTACGTCTGTGTATGGAGCTTCGGAAAACCTCTTGATGTAGGGTGTGTAACTCTCATAAGCAATAGCCTCTAGTATGTAAACCACAGCTCCTCTCTCAAGCACTAGCTCTACAGCGTCAAACCCCTTGGGGAGATAGAGAACATCCCTTGTGCCCAGCTGTGCACCATTAACTCTTGCGGAACCCCTTAAAACCACAGCAAGCTTCTCACAATCCCTATTAACCGCTACTGAAAACTCTCTTTCATCCCTAGACTCTATATAGAGGAGCGAAAGCTCGCTTAGTGCAAACACCTTAACAACAGCATCAACTTGGGCAGGTCTTCTGAACAACATGACGAGGCGCCCAATTCACCTCCGTTTCAGGAAATAGCTTTAAACCTATGTGGAAAAGCTACGCCGCTCACTCAACATGAAGAACACCTGCAGAACCCGGCCCCTAGGGGCGCCAGGGCTTATTTAGCTAGAGGTGCTGAGGAGAGCATGCTTTGAATAGCAGGTACACTATTTTACTCTAGCTCTCCTCTTCACCACCCATACTCTCAATTATCTTCACAACTCTTTCAGCTAGTCTCCTAATGGCTTTTGCAGCCTCCCCCTCTTTATCAGCTACTATGTAGGGCACGCCCTTGTCAATAGCCTCGTTTATGCGCGGATCTAGAGGTATTTTTACTAATACTACTGTGTTATATTTTGAAGCAAGGTGCTCGCCACTTACTTTCCCCATGATGCTTGTCTCCTTGCCGCAGTATGGGCATGTAAAGTAGCTCATGTTCTCAACTACTCCAAGAAGCTTTAGTTTGGTCTCAATAGCAAAGTTTATCGCCTTAGCGACAACAACTTCACTTAGAATGTTGGGGGCTGTTACAATTATTGTGTAGGTCTCCCGCGGCATGAGCTGAGCAATTGTGATTGCTATGTCCCCTGTTCCTGGAGGCATATCAACAACTAAATAGTCTCCAGAGCCCCACCTCACCTTCGCCACAAGCTCTATAACTGCTCTTGAGGCTAGGGGCCCCCTCCAGATAACTGGTGTTTCAGGTGCGTCAACTATGAGGTTAATTGCAACAACCCTTAGCCCAAGAGGGCCCTCGGCTGGCAGTATACCCCCCTCTTCATCAGCCTGAAGCCTCGTGCCTTGCAAGCCGAGGAGCTGTGGAGTGGAGGAGCCGTAGATATCTGCATCAAAGAGAGCAACCCTCTTACCCATTTCAGCAAGGGCTAGGGCAAGCATTGTGGACACAAAGCTCTTACCAACCCCACCCTTACCACTAAGCACAACAATTCTATACCTAAAGTTGGCAAGGTTCCTCTTAGCCATTTCCTGGAGCCGCAAAGCACTCTCTATCACCTGGCGATTCAGACCCATGACCCAGCACACCACAAAGGATACAGCCATGAATTGCCTAATGCAAAAATAAGTGTTTCTCACATAACGTTGAGAGCAGGGCCACCTATAGCAATTGTGGAGAGCAGGAAGGTGAAGATTTAAACAGAAATAATTACTTTATAAAAAAAAGCTTAGTTTTTAAGTTAGAGTTCTACCCCTCGGCTTTACCCTAGGTCTATGTATGTGTATGCTAGTGATGCTGGTACTTGTCTTTCT
>CAZMQK010000017.1:0-29513 GCA_964568685.1 uncultured Ignisphaera sp. | reverse complement strand
GGCGCAGTTACAACTAAAAATAGGTTCAAGGGTGCAGTGCTTAGAGCAGTAGAGCACAACATTGCCTTAGCCCGTTGCTTTAAAGCCCCTGCAGCTCTTTTACGTAGCGTAGATTGCTACGCTCTTCTCTTCCTCAAGGTCTGAAGCCCTGTCGATGACGAGGATGTTCTGAGCATCAACAGTAATGAGCGTGTTTCTGTAGACCTCAACTCTGTCACAGCACTCTAAAAGCCGTACTGCAGAAGTGTTTGCAATTATTACAAGGTTTGAAACCCCAGCTCTAGCACTGTAAATCCAGACGCCAATCCCACTCCTGTCAACGCCTGTGATGCCCCTCCACAGCCCGCACGAAACTATGTAGACCCTGGAGCCATCTACAGCTAGCCCAGCTGCACAGCTCAGCGGCACTACAGCTAGCTGCCTTGTCTCGTTTGTGAGAAGGTCCAGCGAGGCGAGCACAACCCCACCCCTACTATCAAGGGCTGTGAAGACAATTGATGTGCCGTTAACAGCTGAAGCTGTGTACCTGTAGAACCTGTAAGTAGCCAAGCTAATGTTGTAGGCAACGTCTCTAGACGCATCGTATACACACACATAGCTCGAGGGCTCCCCGGGTAAGACAGCGATGAAGCTCTCAACAACCTCAACTCTAGCACCAGGACCCACAGCTCTACAGCCATCAGTTTCAAGGCTCCAGCCAAGCGGGTTCCAAGCGTAGACGCCACTCCCATTAACCATGTAGAGCACGTAGTTAGTAGAGTTATACGCTATAGCAACAGAGCCGTTGAACTGCACATATGTAGAGACATTGTATAGAGGCTCAAGGCTAGAGGCGCTAATAAGCTCTGTAGCGTTGTAGAAGCGAATCTCTGTGCCAGAGCCAAGGAGGTGGGCATCAATGACATGGTCCTCGAAGTAGCCAAAGCCACTCACCTGCAACACACTTACAACGACTTGAAATGGGCTCAAAGCCTTGAGGACAAGCGTCACATTAAACACTTGCGCACCCTGCAGCAAATTGCTTGGAATGGGTATGGAGTCGCTAAAGCCTCCAGAGACATCTCTACTCACAACTAGAGTGCCATTGACGTACAGGTCTAGCGTGGTAGAGGTGTTTGTAGTTAAGGAGAGGCTCACATTAGCACTGAAAAGCTGTACTACATTCGAAAGGCTAGCTACATCAGAAAAGCTAGCAGAGTAAAGCCTTGAGTACAGCGCATACGAATCGCCACCTAAGATACAGTCACTAGCAACATACTCTGCAACAAGATCCCCATTAGAATCGTAAACCCTAATCTTGCCATCAACACCTGTGCCAACAACAATATCCGACACAACACTCACAGAGACACTTGCACCATTAGCTGCAGAACCCACGGTATCCCCAAGGTTGTCGATAACAACCACATAGCCTCCTCCAAGCCCTGACACAGTTACGTACCTAGGGTCTGCTGCTGATATTATGAAGTCTTCGAAGAGAGCTGTCACACCATCTACTATAACCCCTACGTATGCTGGCGTAAATCTCCTTCCATGCGTACTTGATGTTGTTAAGCTCGCCACCTGATTGCCACTCGTGTCGTAGACATACACATAGAAGTTCACAGCATTCTGCGCAACTGCATACCTAGTAACTATTGTGTACCAGTTAGCTGAGCTGTAGCCAGGAATCGTTGCTTGTGCGAGGCGCCGCCAACCATTTCTCGCTTCAACGTTGTAGCTCCACACCTCCACCCTACCACCTGTGGCAACCACTATTGCGTAAAGCCTGTTTCTCCCGCCATTGAGTAGCGCAATGCCGTGGAAGCCAACACCACTAACAAGCCTAGTCTTTGCAGAGACCCAGAGAGAAGAATATTGCTGAGACAAGTCAGTATTGTAGTAGTACTGTGAAGCGCCACCCAGACCGCCATTATTGTCTGCACCCCGCAGAGCACCGCCCTTATAGCCACTAGCACTAGACCACACACCCCCCCTAGCAGTCCAGCCGGGCACAGGATAAACCTCAAAATCAGTGTATGTAACAGCACCTCTACCTGTCCTAGCTATCGTGTAGTCTATTGGTATTGACTCTAGGTGCTGAGGGTAGCTCTTGTTAGTCGTACCACTTTTTGTCGTTGGTATGGCTGCTTTCCCTAGCCAAGTTGTCGCCCCCGGCGCTACCAGCTCTATGCCTACAGCTCTCGCAGTTGGTACTGGCACTTGACCTCGCTTTTCTGCTGCCACTACGGCTACCACTGGAGACGCCTCTATGGCTATTGATGCTGAGATGGGCCTCTTGCCCTCTGCGTCCATGGTTATTGTCAGGCTCTTTGCTGGGGGCACCCCTAGTGGTAGTTGGAGCTTGTTCGTAGCTGTGCCGTCTATGACTACAAACGCTTGTATACTTCCATTTGCTCTAGACGCCACTGTGTAGCTGCCATCTGCATACACAATTGCTATTGCCACTACCAGCACTGTTTTCGTGGCCTGGTTCTCCATGTGTATAACCACGTTGCTTCCGTCATAGCTCCACACAGCCTTTACACTGCTTAGTGTTGCTGTTGACGCCCCTGCTTCGCTAACCCTCTTCAAAGCCTCTTGTGAGGCTGTGGCGAGCTTGTCTAGGGCTACAATATAGAAAGCTGCGAAGAGCATCATTACCGCTAGGAGTATTGCCGCTCCTATTACTGCTGATATACCTCTAGCCAATTCTACCTGCTTTGGCAATAGCCTCACCCCCATCGAACACGAGCTTTACAAAGGCGTGTTCTGTAGCCGAGCCCACAGGGCACTTAATGACGAAGGCTGTGTAGGGGGGTATGGGCGTGGGTGTCGCTGAGCTCTGTGGGAGGCTAACAGAGGTATTGTTGAAGTAGAGCGAGCAGGCTGTCGCCAGAGACTCGTTTATGTAGACAGCCCTAGGAGTCGCTGGGCTAGAGCCTGTTGAGCCTATCACAACGAGGGTTCCAGGGAGCGCTATGTAAGAGGCTAGAATAGCTGCAGAAGAGCCCTGCTCAACCTCTTCAGAGGCCCTGAGGAGAGCACTATAGTAAGAGTCAACAATGGCGTAGCTATAGATGAAGATAGCAGCACCTGCAGCAAGAGTGATTATAGCCACTATAAGCGTCGCAGTATACTCACTAACACCACGCAAAACAGATTCCCCCAGAAAAGCTACAGCACCTAGCCCGCTAATTAATCAAACTGTGTGCATAGAGGCCGCGGTGACCAGAGGTAGAAATAAAGGAGTTGAACAGGGAAGCAAAAACACGACAAACAGCTTCTACAACTAGTCGCCACAAGAAACCAAAGAGAAAAGCAAGCAAAAACACCTAGCCACTGGGTGAGAAACCCCGTGGAGCTACACAGAAAAGGAGTCTCACCAATAATAGCAACAGTAATCCTAGTGCTAATAGCAGTAGCAGCAGGAGTCATGCTGTGGCTATGGGTATCAGGCTTCGCCTCCACAACACCAGCAGAACAACGAGCACTAAACGAGAGAATAAGAATAGACGCAGTAGAAGTTAAAGATAGTACCGTGACAATCTATGTTAGGAACATAGGCAACGTAGAGGTCAAGATATCAGCTGCATACATTCTTGACACCAGCAACATAATCATAGCATCAAATACAAGCACCTCACAGATGCCAACAATAGGTCCTGGCGAAGTAAAAGAAGTAAAAGTAAGTGAATCGGAGCTAGACCCTGGCTATGCTTATAGGGTTAGGGTTGTTACTGCTAGTGGTGTTGAGGCTACATACACCTTTGTAGCGCCGTAGAGCGGCTTAGCATTTTTGGGAGAAGAACCTTTAAACTATTTATTTTTATAGTTAGTTTTTTGGTGGCTCTGGTCTATGCTTGATTCTGAGTTTATTGAGGTTGTTGATAGGTATAGAGTTGGGTTTAGGGAGCTTGTAGAGGTTGTTATTGCTAGTGGTTTTGATGGCAAGCTTCGCTACTTTGTTAAAGAGCCTCATCTAGACTCTTTCCTCTTTTCTTTGAGGAGCTCTGTTTATCAGAGTATCTTTTCTGATGTTGGTGTTTTGAAGGGGCTCTCAAGTTTCTTCACTTTTGACGAGGGCTATGACTATGTCAAGAGCCTTGTTGTCGAGGTGTGTAGGAGGGTGTTTGGGAGGAGGTGCTCTAGGGTTTCTCAGGAGGGCTTTGACGCTGTTTCATACTATGTGCTCAGGGATTTTGTTGGGTATGGGGAGGTAGACCCCTTTGTTAGGGACCCTGAGATCGAGGACATCACTTGCGATGGTGTTGAGAAGCCTATTCACGTTTTTCACAGGAGGTTTGAGTGGATTGAGACCAATAGGAGGCTTGATGCTAGGGCTCTGGAGACTGTTGTGAGGAAGCTTGCTTACAGGGCTGATAGGGAGGCTTCTGTTGCTCAGCCCATTGTCGAGGGCATTATTAGGCCTGAGGGCTACAGGGTCCACATTGTGCTAGACGTTGTATCCACTCATGGGCACAGCTTCACCATTAGGAAGTACAGGGAGTCCCCCTACTCCATTGTGGACCTGATAAACAGCAACATGGTTGACGCTGGTGTTGCTGCTCTGCTATGGCTTGCAGCTGAGAATAAGCAGGGAATCATATTCTATGGGCCAACTGGCTCTGGAAAGACCACCCTACTCAACGCTGTTGCTATGCTACTGCCCTCTGAGATGAAGATTGTTACTGCTGAGGACACGCAGGAGATTAGGCTCCCCTTCCACGAGAACTGGATGTCCATGGTGACAAGGCTTAGTAGTGATGCATCTGTGCAGAGTGTGACTATACAAGCTCAGATAGAGTCTGCTATGAGGCAAAGACCGGATGTCCTCATAGTCGGTGAGATTAGGTCTAGGGAGAGCTACGGGTTCTTCCAAGCCGTTTCCACAGGGCATGGGGGGCTTACGACAATTCATGCTGAGAACGTTGCCTCTCTCATCAGAAGGCTCCTCACCCCCCCAATGAACGTGCCCCCCTCGATGATAGCCACAGCAAAGCTCTTGACACAGGTGCAGAGGCTTCTCTACAAGGGCTCTGTGATTAGGAGGGCTACACACATACACGAAATTGAGGGCTACGACCCCACGCAAAACAGGCTCTCCGTAAAGCTCATGTGTAGGTGGAGTAGGGAAGAGGACACATGGCGCTTCAACTTGAGGGGTAGCAGGCTCATAAGGGATGTGTCAGACCTCCTGCTGATTAGGTATGAGGATGTTGTTGATGACTTGAGGAAGAGGGCAACAGTACTGCTATACGCTGCTAAGATGAACCTCGACATTGTGCAGCTCCACACTCTGGTAAGAAGATATAGGAGAGAGCCGGACAAGACTTATAGAGAGGCTGTAGAGTTTGTCAAAGAGCCCTACACCTTCAGAACCTTTGAGGAGATTGAGAGAGAGTATTTCTAGAGCTGTGGACATAGCTGCAAAACCCTTCAAACACCTCCTCCAGCTCTACCTAACCTCTCTTGCCAAGGGCTTTGAAGCATACGTCATGGGCTCGGGCATTTCAACAAGCCTTGAGAGGTACGTGGCCACCTCCTCGAGAATACTCTTAGCAACCTCTGTTGCGCTATTCTCACTAGCACTTGTAGTACTGTTAAGAGTGCTACCACTGAGCATCTCCCTAGTGGTCTCTGCAACAGCTGCTCTCGTCATTGCCCCCGCCCTCTCCTCAGCAGTGCTAATATACCTACCCGTGGCTGTGTATAAGAATAGGGGGGAGGTGCTCGAGTCAAAGGCTCTACAGCTACTCTCAGCCCTAGCCCTCCTCACAGCCTCTGGTCAAAGCGTGTACAAGGTCTTCGAGGCTCTGCCAAGGGTTCTAGGGGGGGACTACAAGGTGTTCTCAGTAGAGCTAGACCTAGCCTCTTCGCTAGTAAAAGTTGGGGTGCCAGTCGATGAGGCTCTGAAGAGGGTTGCTGAAATCACCCCCTCACCTACGCTCAGGGACCTCTTCCTCTCGCTCTCCTCAATAATTAGCATCGGGGGGAGTGTCGCGCAAGTTGTGTGGAGCCTTGTCGAAAGGTATGTCACTAGGTATGGTATAAGAGTTGAGAGGTCTGTAGAGGCCCTCAACGTGTTTATGGAGGTGTACGTAGCAATAGCCCTGATGATACCCATACTAGTGGGCTCTACAGCAGCTCTCCTCCTAATATACCCCATAGCGGGCATATCCTTTGAGGCGCTCATGGTTCTCACAACCCTTATCCTAGTACCCATTTCCTCAGCAGCTATAGTCACTATAGCTGATGTTATTGTCTCTAGGGTGAGGCCGTGATGCCGAGGGTTAGGGAAGTTGTGCTTGCAGCAGCTCTTCTAGTACTGGGCTTCGCCACCCCCGCTCTAATCCTCCCAGCAGTGTCAAGCTTTCTCGGGGTTGCGTGGTTCAGGGGCTTCAGGGGCGTTGCCTTCTCCTTGAGGAGCACCTACATACCCATACCCGTGTTCCTAACCCCCGACTCCTACACTGCAACAGGCTTTGTAATAGCGTTCACGCTACTCGCAGCCTACGTGTTTCTAAGGCAAGGTGTTGCCACAAGAGCTTTGCTGAGAAAGCAGGTAGCAGACTTGATAACAGTGCTCACATCCTATGTCAGGACTGGCACGCCCATTGCTACTGCACTTGAGCTTTCTGCGCACACTGTTGGCGACCCTATGAAGGGGTATGTGCTGAGGCTCTCAAGGCTCATACAGCTTGGCTACAACCCCTTCGAGGTTTTTGAAACTGTATTCTCTAATGCTCCTAGGGATGTGAGGGTTGTGCTCTCCTCTATACCTGTTGGTGTGGAGAGTGGGGGTAGGGTTGCAGAAGTGCTTACCTCTGCAGAGAAGTTCTCCTTCCAGCTCTCGAGAATGGAGGAGCTTAGGAGGGCTAGGCTAGAGGGCTACAAATCCATACTGATACTAGCAGTCGTAGCCTACATCATGAGCGCACTTGTAACAGCACTACTCCTCTCATACATAGCCAGAATGGCGCTCGCAACCCCCCTCGCCAAGGCCGCCATAGACCTTAGGTACGTGCTCTCCCTCTACTACATATCAGCTCTGATAATCTCAGCCATAACCTCCATAGCGGTGAGCAGGATAGTCTACGGGGAGGTCGCCATGGCATTGAAGTACGCAGCCACGCTAATAATGCTGACAGCCACTGCCTTCGGCATAGCCACAGCCCTGATATAGCCCGCCACAACCACCCCAAGGCCGGCATCAGGGAGCTTTGAACCCCTCCTACAGGGCTCAGTCACTCTCCCCAAGGGTGCTCTCCACTTTTAATAGAGCACACTCTTAATACATGTGTGAGCAGCTGGGTAGTGTGGGGGATGGGCTTTATTGTTGTAAGCTCCTAAGCACTTATATAATCTTGGTGATGCAAAGATGTTTTGTGTACTGGGGTTTTCAGCGGTATGGTTGTTGTTGAGGTAATATCTTTTGATGTGTGGAACACTATCTTAGACACTAAGAAGATGTTTGCATTGCTTTCTGCAGAGCTTGCAAGGGCTTTGCAAATAGAGTTAGAGAAGAGCCCTCGCGTCGAAAAGGCTGTTCACAAGGTTTATGATAGGTGTAGGCAGAGGCGAAGGCTTGGTGAGATAAATGGGTTTGATATTGTTGTAGAGTCTCAGGCGCTTTTAGCTCAAGAGCTTGGCACCTCTCACGAGGTTGTTATGAGCGCTATTGAGAAGGCCCTCTCCACTGTAGACCCCCAGCACCTTGCCTACAGCGATGCTATTTCAGTGCTAGAGCTCTTATACAAGCTCGGCTTTAGAATGGGCGTAGTGGGGAACACCGTCTTCTGGAGCAGTAGATACACAAGAGGGTTGCTAGAGAGGCTCGGGGTGGCGAGGTTCTTTGAAATCATGGTCTTCTCCGATGCGACTAGGATTAACAAGCCTGATAGAAGAATCTTCCTACTCTTCGCTAAGCAAATGGACGTGGATCCGGGCAGCGTTGCTCACGTCGGTGATAGCGTTATTGAGGATGTTGGGGGGGCTCTCTCAGCAGGCATGAAGGCTATTCACATAGATAGGGGGAGAAAAAGTAGGCTTGTTTTAAAGGACCTCGGCCTAGCCCTCATATCGGAGCTACACCAAATCATAGATGTTTTAGAGGAGCTCTAGCCCTGCTTCTTCGGCTTTAGGTAGATCTTGCTACCTATTATAGCGCTGTTTGGTATCAGCACCTTCACGCCATCAGCTTTAGTAACTGTTGTGAAAAGCGTTGCAACATCCTCTACAACACCATCCTCACCAGCCACCACAACAGCGTCGCCAACTCTAAATGGCCTTGCTAACAGTAGAAAGAGCCCCGCTACAGCCTGGCCAAGTACTTGCTGGGAGGCGAAGCCTATGACCATGCCTAGAAAGCCCCCTAGGGCGACCCCCGCAGCTCCGCCAGCTACACCACCAGCTATAGCAGCAACCATTGCGCCAATGCCAACAATCCTCACAACGTTTCTAACAGCAACAGCCGTTGGGTGATCATACTTTGCCCTCGCAGTCCAGTAGAAGAAGATCGCAATGCCGTTGACTATTAGGTAGCCGAAGAGTAGGGCTAGTAGTAGTTGTGCGTACACCACGTACTCTACCGCAACAATTCCGTAGTCTGGTAGCAGTACCACCACTAGGTATTGCACAGCTGCTGAAACAAGCACATAGAGCACTATGGTCAGCACTACTCTAGTGATAGCTGCTGAAGCCCTCTTAGCTATTTCGCCAACAGGAATCTGCTGTTGTGTAGCCACTTCCAGCACCCCCATGTTCTCTGCACACCCCCGCACTTTTGTAGCCCACTTATAAACTTTATAGTCATGGCAAAGCCCCAGCAGTGGAGGGTGCGAGTCTCGTCTTGGTGAAGTGAGCCGCGTGTCAAAATGCAAACGTTTTTATTGTGTTCTGCTAGCTACACCTCGTGGTGTTGTGCTGTGGAGTACACCAACTTGGGTAAGACAAGGGAGAGAGTCTCTAGAATAGGGTTAGGCACGTGGCAGTTTAGCGAAGCGTGGGGGTTGACAGAGTACGAAAAGGCGAAGAGCGTTGTCGCTAAGGCTGTTGAGCTTGGGGTGAACTTCTTCGACACCGCCATGATCTACGGCATGGGGCTTAGCGAGAACACCTTAGGTAAGGCGCTGAGGGAGCTCGGGGTTAAGAGAGACGAGGTGTTTGTAACCACTAAGATTGTGCCAGAGTTTCTGAACCCAGAGGATATTGGGAAGAGTGTGCTTCACTCTGTAAGAGTTCTTGGCCTTGGCTACATAGATGGCCTCCTCGTGCACTGGCCTCCTGTTTGGCACAACTACCCGACTAGAGTATATGCTAGGGCTTTGGAGAGGCTTGTTAGCATAGGGCTTGTGAGGTACCTCGGCTTGAGCAACTACCCTGTGGAGCTTGTGGAGAGCTTTAGGAGCTATCTCTCTAAGGTGGATGTCGAGGTGTTTCAGCACAGGTACAACCTTGTTGAGAGGTGGGCCGAGGAAGAGGTGATACCATACGCTGAGAAGCATAGGATAACGCTCCAGGCTTGGAGCCCAATAGCGAAGGGTGCCTTGACAGGCAAGTACACGCCAGAAAACCTCCCCAAGTTTGCAGATGTTAGAGCAAGAGATGCTGTTTTTCACCCACAGAACTTTGAGAAGGTTTGGGCTCTTGTCCAGCTCCTGAAGAAGGTGGGTGAGAAGTATGGTAAGACTCCAACGCAAGTAGCTCTCAACTGGCTCGCTATGGCGAGCCCTGTTGTAGTCCCAATACCAGGTGCTAAGAGCCCTGAGCAAGTAGAGGAGCTCGCTAATTCTGTTGGGTGGAGGCTTAGCCACGAGGACTGGGTTGCTATAGATGAGCTTAGCAGAGCTATAAGGATAAGCTATGCTGTGGACTACCTCTCCTACAAGCCCTTCTAGCGCTACTCCAACCATAGCTATTTTTATCAACACTTATACACCTACACAGCTTTACGCAAAGCGGTTTCCCCCATTCTGCACAAGGGTAGTAGCATGACTATAGCGCATCAGAGAGTCGTGAGGCCCACGAGAGCACTCTCAGGAGTGACAATAGTTGCTGTTATGACTAAGCCATTCCCATGCCCTCACGGAAGGTGCCTCTACTGCCCTGGGGGCCCTGAGTTTGGAACCCCGCAGAGCTATATAGGTGCTGAGCCCGCTCTGATGAGGGCTTTGCACACTGGCTTTGACCCCTATGAGCAGGTTAGGCTGAGGCTAGGGCAGTACTTCTCCATGGGGCACAGGCCAAGCAAGGTAGAGGTCATTGTAATGGGCGGCACCTTCACAGCCCTCCCAAGGGACTACCAGCTCTGGTTCATCACAAGCGTGTTTGAAGCTTTCAACAGGTTTCCAGAGGGTAGGCCCGGGGTCTTACCGAGCCTCGGGGAAGCTCATGCTAGGAATGAGACTGCTAAGATTAGGGTTGTTGGCTTAACTCTTGAGACTAGGCCTGACTGGGCTAGGGAGAGGGATGCTGATTGGATGCTGTACCTAGGGGCGACAAAAGTCGAGATTGGGGTGCAGAGCATATATGATGATGTTTTAGCGAGGGTTCGCAGAGGGCACAGTGTGAAGGACTCTGTAGAGGCTACGAGGATACTCAAGGACTCGGGCTTTAAGGTCGTGTACCACATTATGCCAGGGCTCCCAGGCTCTGACATTGATAGGGATGTGCAGATGTGTAGAGAGCTCTTTGAAAACCCTGATTTCAGGCCTGACATGCTTAAAATATACCCAACGCTCGTTGTTGAGGGTACAGGGCTCTATGAGCTGTGGAGAAGGGGCCTCTACAAGCCCCTATCTGATGAGGAGGCTGTGGAGCTCATCTCAGAGTGCTACAGGTACTTGCCTAAGTGGGTTAGGGTGATGAGGATTCAGAGGGATATACCAGCGCCAATAATAGTTGCAGGGCCTAGAAAAGCTAACCTGAGGGAGCTTGTTGAGAGGAGGGCTCTGGAGAAGGGGGTTACGGTAAATGAGATCAGGTTTAGGGAGGTTGGGAGGCAGGAGATGTTCAGAGGTGTGAGGATAGAGCGTGTTGCTATAACTAAGGAGGTTTATGAGGCGAGCCGAGGAGTGGAGGTGTTTCTGGCTGCTGATGACCTTGAAAACAATGCTCTCGTAGGCTTGCTGAGGCTGAGAATACCCTCTGAAAAAGCCCATAGACCAGAGGTGGACAGTAGGACAGGTATTGTAAGAGAGCTTCACGTGTACGGAGCCCAGGTACCCATAGGAGAGCGCGATGATGTTGCGTGGCAGCACAAGGGCTGGGGGGCAAGGCTCCTCAGAGCAGCTGAGGAAGTGGCTAGGTACGAGTTTAACTGTAGGAAAATCCTTGTGCTCTCAGGCGTAGGAGCAAGAGAATACTATAGGAAGCACGGCTATAGAAGGCTACTCGACTCACCCTACATGGTGAAGGAGCTCGCGGGCTGACCTCCCCCAACCCTGGGGTGCGAGACGAAGTTAAGCACTATTGCGAATTCCAGCTCTTCAAGGCACTCCTTGGCAGCTCTTATAGCATCCCTAACCACACTAGGTATTGCAGATCCGCAGAGCCGCAAACTCCTCTTAACCTCTGTTGCAAAGGCTTCTGTGACTAGCGGTCCACCAAAGTGCGCTATGAAGGCTCCGCCCAGAGAGCTCTTCAGCTACACCAACCTTAAACACTGTTTTCCATGTGAGCAAGTCCACGGCTGAGCTGTGTTTAAGAAGCCTGTTAAGTTCTTCATGAGCACCAAGGGTCTTGACAAACCCCCAGCACCCTAACATAAGCCCTAATAGCCTTTACAAGGCATCTGTAAGAATCTGCCTCAAAGCCGTGGAGAGCTGTAATCAGTATTGGACACCTACCCTCTACCTCAACAAAGCCCTCTGAGACATTCAAATCCATACAAGCTTCAGCCACGAAGCATGTGGCTGTGAAGAGGTGCGCTATTAAACTCTCATTAAAAACACCACTACTACTAGGCTTTAACGCAGGTCTAGCCAAAGAAGGGTGCGGAGCGCCTAAACAACATATTCTAGCAATGCTTATGCATAAGGAGGGCTCTCTAGGGCACCGCCTTCAGCCCTCTTAAGGTATTCTTAATCACCTTGACAGCTCTTCTGGCTGTTAAAGCACTTCCTCAGCTTCTCTGATGCGCCCCTCCGCCAACCTAACTCTGTACATAACCTCTGGCTTAGAGCCAATCACAAGGGGCGCTGCATCGCCTTTAGCCCTCCTCCATCTGCCCTCTCCCCCAGTCACACATGCCATCAGGAAGCCCAGGTCCCTATACATGACAAGACCTGCTGTACGCATAATAGGTTAGTGCGCCTTTGAAGTAGTTCACATAACTCACTGGCCTTGGCGTAAGCCGCGATACTGCCAGTGAGAGTGCTCAGCAGGGGGAGTGCAGGCGCTAGGTGATGTGAGTGTCGGCGAGCTGTTAAATGAAAGAGCTCAGAGGAGTTGTAGTGCAACCTCTCCTAGGAGGCGTGGCGTATAAGTTCCCAAATGTTCAGTGCTTCCCAGCCTCATTCAAGTGGTGAAAAAGCTGTGCCCAGCTAGTGCCAATGGCTTGCTCCTTGTATGAAGTGCAGGTACTTTCTTCTACATACTTGTGCCACGCTTTTCACTGCTTAGCTCTTAATTGCCACTGTGTATATGTTATCGCTCCTTCTCTTCAGGTACCCTACGAGGCCTTGGGAGACCACCTTTAGGCAGGCCTTGGTGATGAGATTTACCAGCTCTTTCTCTGTATATAGATAGTACACTCTTTTGAACCTCCCCCTTCTCGTCCTCCAGTAGACGACGTACCTCCTTGGGTAGCCTAGTAAGCCTCCGAGAGTCTTAACGTAGTTAGTGATCGTCTGCAGCAAGAACCTTTTCTGCTTCCACAGCCAAGTAGTCACAAGCATCACTCCCCTCACCCTCAGAACTCTGTGCACCTCAATAAGGAATTTCCACAGCAATTCTCTTGGTAAGTGGTGGACAAGTGCTATGGCTACTACAGCATCTATTGAGCCACTCCTAATAGGCATGCTTGTAGCGTCCCCTACAACAGCGTCCCCCAGAACCCCCCACTTCTCTAGGAGCCCCCTAGCTGAGTAGACCATGGGCTTTGATATGTCTAGGCACACAACATAGCCACTGTTTCTCAAAGCAACTTCAGCACCATTTGTGCAAGGCCCTGAGCCAGCATCTAGCACTACTCTTCCCTTAACAACCCTAGTTATGGGCCACGGCCTAGCCCTCCAAAACCTGTAGCCCTCAGCTATAGCGTTATAAGAGTGCACTGTCTCTACGTAATCTCTATACCATTTTTCAGGAGCTCTGCACTTCATCAGGCTTCCCAGCACTCATCACAGCTCAGGGCATGAAGGGCTCATCACACCTCTGCTACAAATCTCTCACTATGTCCAGAATATCTGCTTTCTTCAGCATTACAGCTAGGCTTTTTCCATAACCTTGTAAATAGCTTGAGGGGTCCCCACAACAAATTTGCATGACCTATGCAAATGAGGTGCTTAAAGCTAGCCCTAGCGTCTTAAAGCATAGGCGGGGCCTCAAGTGGGTGCGCTGAGAACTGTTTGCAATTTCTGTGGCTTTGGCTGCTCTATTTACATAGATAAGGAAACTGGTTTCACTTCTGGTGGTAGTTGTGCAAAGGGGGCTTCTCTAAGCACACTCTTAAACAGGAACAGAGTTTTTGCACCACTCGTGAGAATTGGGGAGCGCTTTTCTGAGGCCCCCTGGGGTAGCGTATTTCTCTCCATAGCTTCTGAGCTGAGGAAGATCTTGAGGGTCTACGGAGGCGACTCAATAGCTTTTCTAGGTTGCTCCAAGTGCACTAATGAGGAGAACTACCTCTTGCAGAAGTTTGCAAGGCTTGCTGGTAGTAACAACATAGATAACAGCACTAGGCTGTGCCACGCGATTAGCACTAGGGTTTTGGCAAAGATGCTGGGGTTTGGTGCTCAGACAAACCCCTTTGAAGACCTGCTGTACTCTCGAGCAATTCTCATTTTAGGCTACAACCCTGTGGTATCGCACCCCCCACTAGCCTCAATAATACTACAGGCTAAGGGGAGGGGTGCTCAGCTCATAGTTGTTGATGTTAGGGAGAGCGAAACTGCGAAAGTAGCTGACGTCTTTGTGAAGCTACGGAGACCTGGCTTAGACTACGCTTTGCTCAACTGCATGGCGAAAGCCATCGTGTTGAAGGGGCTGCACAACAGGGAGTTCATAGAGAAGAGGACTGAGGATTTTGAGGAGTTTGTGAAGAGCCTCGAGCCCTACACCCCCAGCACCTGTGAAGAGCTTTTGGAGATCTCGTGGAGCACTGTAAGTAAAGTTGCTGAAAGCTTTGCACTAGCTGGCAGTGGCTCCATTTTGTGGGGCATGGGGGTAACGCAACAGATGTTAGCAGAGAGAACTACAGAGGCTATTACAAACCTTGCACTCCTCCTAGGCTACGTTGGTAGGAGGGGCTGTGGGCTATACCCTGTTAGAGGGCAAAACAATGTGCAAGGGGCTTGCGACATGGGGGCGCTCCCAGAGTACCTACCTGGCTACGAGAGGATTGAAGATGATGAGGCTAGGAGGAGGCTAGAGAAGCTGTGGAATGCTGACGGGCTTCCAGCTAAACCAGGGCTCACAGCCATTGAGGTTATTGAGGCCGCTAGCAGGGGGAAGATAAGGGCTCTCTTTATAGTGGGTGAAAACCCTGTGCTGAGCTACCCAAACTCAGAGCTCGTGGCAAAGGCTCTGAGAAACACGGAGCTCGTTATTGTGAGTGATGTCAGGTTTAGTGAAACAGCTAGCTACGCAGACTTTCTGATAGCAACTGCTAAGTGGGCTGAGAAAGAGGGTTCTTACACAAGTTCTGAGAGGAGGGTCAGGTGGTCCTACAAGGTCTTTGACCCCCCAGGCTCTGCAATACCTGACTGGCTCTTTCTAACTCTACTTGGGGATGCTGTTGGGCTAAGGGGCTGGAGGAGGTACGACTCGCCAGAGGATGTGCTGAGAGAGGTAAATGAGGCTGTAGCGATATACAGGGGCATCACACCAGAGAAGCTAAAGGCATCTGAAGACGGCTTGACATGGCCTTGCTACGGGGAGTGTAGCGATGGTGTTCTATACGCGAGCAGGTTTGCAACTACTTCAGGTAGAGCACGGTTTAGCAAGGCTTGCGCGCCCATGGTCGACAGGTTTAATGGCTTTAGGCTTGTGACCTATAGGCTGAGCGGGTGCTACAACACTTCTCTGTGTTTAAACAATGGGGCTGATTCTGAGGCCACATCCATTTTGATAAACAGGCTTGATGCTGAGGAGCTGGGCATTTCAGATGGTGAGAAGGTGATTGTGAAAACACCATGTGGTGAGGTGGTGCTTAGGGCTAGGGTTGTTGAAGGCATTTCAAGAGGTGTTGTAGCGGCTCCTTGGCATCAGGGAGTGAATAGAGTTGTGTGTGAAGAGCCTCTAAATGAGGCAAAGACACCCATGCTGAAGAATGTTGAGGTGCTAAGCATAAAACCATTGAGAGGGCTTTGAGCACAGCCACAGCCCTACGCATTTAGAGCACCTTCTTAGGCTTATTACCCTTCTTAGCAGTACCATTTAGAGATGCTCTATGGAGTGTAACCTCGCTGATCTACTTGAGGAGTTGAGGAGGCTTGTTCGAGTTGACCAGAGTAAGGTGCCTAGGTTCTCTAATGTAGCAGGTGTAGAGCTTTTTGAGAAGTTTAGGCTGTGTGTTGTGAAGAGCTTGGCTGAGGTTGAGCTGAGTGCTGCTTATAAGTGGATTTCTGAGGCCAGGGTAGCGCTAGACAATGCGTTGAAGGTGCTAAGCATCTCTGGCTACACGCTACCCAAGGAGCTCTCCTCCTTTATTGCCGACCCCCTGCAGCACCTTAAGAAGAAGGTCTTCAACTACTCCTATGACCTGCTGAGGAATAGCATTGGCCTTGAGGAGTTCTACGAAAAGGCTTCTAGGGCTATAACCACCTCCCTGAGGACAAATCTCAGGGGGTGCTACCAGCTCTGGGCTCTCGCTACGATGATGAGGCTCTTCGGCGAAATGGGCTACACAATAGCCTATCCAGAGAACAGGTACCTAAACTTCGATAGGAGTGGGAAGCAGAAGCTTGGCGTGATACCGCCGAACTTCATACTGCTTAACATAGGCAAAGGCTACCTGAGCTTCTTTCTTGAAGCGCCTAGGCCTCTGAGCTGGGAGGACACAAGTGATTTGCAAAAAGTGTGGAGCTTCTACACAGCACTGAGGCCTGATCTAATGGTCTACAGCGGTAGGGTTATGGACATTGTTGACTTGTCTAGTAGCCCACCCATAAAGAGGCCTGATGCTATTGTGGAGTTTAAGGAGCTTGAGGATTGGTGGAAGAGGGCTAGGGACCTCAAGGGCTACTTCAGAAAGCCTCTTACTGCAGAGGAGTGGAGGTCTAAGTGGATAGACGGGCTTTTCGAAGGTTTGGCAGAGGCTATGGGGGTTAGGAGGGCTGATGTCGAGAAAAGGGTTGAGGAAGGGGCCTCGCTGAGAGTCAAGGAGCACCAGCTGGTTCTCCTCTACAAAGCTACGTACAAACCGAGAAAAATGCTACTAGTCACAAGAAGAGAGACGCCTCTAGAAATTAGGAAGAGCCTTGAGGATTCTGGGATTGACGTTCTAGACCGTGTTGAGTTTAGTGAAGAGAGGCTTAGTGAGGCAGTGAGTATGCTAAGCGACATGCCATCGTTTGACTCTTCTGAAACTGTTGTTATAGAGGTGCCCAGGGGTGTTGCTGTGGAGCTAGAGGCGCTTAGGGTTCAGCTAGGGCTTAGGTCTGTTGGGGATGTCATAGAGCGCTTGGTTAAATCTGCGGCTAGTGGTGTAGAGCGTTGGTCTTCTTCATCAAGGTGAGTAGTGAGGAGAATGAGAGGTTCTTTAAGGAGCTGGACATGCTAGCAGATATTGTAGCCTATGACCATGTCTTTGGCTACTGGGTCTACAGGCTAAACCCTGCGAAGATCTCTCACTACGGCTTAGGTAAAGCAGTAGAGTTCTTGAGCAGGGAGCTGAAGTCCTACATACCCCCAAGGATACTACACTTTCTGCAAAAAGTAGCTACAGAGCCTTTCCACATGTTCATAGAGCTTGACGAGGGTGTTCTCATAGTCTACCCACAGAAAAACAGCATGATATCCCCCCTAATAAGTGATGGTATAATTGTGTACGATATTCACCTCAAGTCCTATGTGGCAAAGGCTAAGGACCTGCCCACTATATTGAGACACGCAGAGGGGCTTGGCCTTAGGGTAAAGCTAGGTTTTGACTTGAACTACAAGGCCTCCTTCACAACCTCTTTTACCACACCTCTTGATAGCTGTTTAGAGGGCGCCTATGCACTATGGAAGGAGGCTGGCTATAGAGGCGTCGTAGTACACCCAGTTCCAGAGAGGAGGAGGCTTTTAGCGCTAAAGGCTATTCACGAGCTCGGCGTTAGGACAGCCATCCTAGTGCCATCAGTAGATCACCTCACCAACTGGTATAGCGCTTTGGTTAGTGTTCTTAGAGTCCCTGAAAGCTCTGTAGGGGTTTATGGTGCTGGTGTGAAGAGGCTGGGCGAGATAACTGTCATAACCTACGACTTGGCTTTGCACAAACTCCCAAAGCTCTCATCGTACTTCGGCCTTGTCGTAGCTGATGAGTGTGAAATTGCTGTGACAGAGATGTATAGAGAGGTTTTGGAGAGTTTAACAGCTCCCCACAGGCTTGGGCTAACATCTCGTCAGTATGCTGATAATAATCTCCATACGCTGTACCCAGAGCTGATAGGGCCTGTGGTCTTTAGCGCTAGCCTCAATGAGCTTTTAGAAAAAGGCTGCTTACCTAGGTGCAGGGTTCTGAGGGTTTACACGAGGCTTTCTAGTGAAGAGTATGAGGAGTGGAAAAAGCTTATGAAAATCTATGCAGAGTTTTGCAAAAGTGCCTTGCCTAGAGTAAGAGAGCCTAGGAGAAGGCTTGCAATGGTTTTAGAGCTCGCGTCTAAGGATAGTGGGGCTAGGGAGGCCATTAGGGCTAGGCTTAGGGCGCGTGAAATAGTGCTAGCATTTGAGAAGAAGATCAGGGTTGTCGCCAAGCTACTCAACATGTTTAGCGATGACCCTATAGTGGTCTTCTCTAGGTATGAGGATTTCGTAAGAGAGCTTTCGAGAAAGCTTATAGTACCCGCAATACTACCTGAGATACCTGATGACGAGAGAAGAGCATATATGAACATGTTCAACCGCGGAGCCATAAGGATCTTGGCTACCAGCACACTACTTGATGAATATGTTGAAGCGCCTCAACCCTCTATAGCGATAGTTGTGGGAGGTGTTTCCTCTGATAAAGAGTATGTTGATAGAGTTGCCCGCACGATCATGCCTAGGAGGAGAGAGGCCCTCTTAATAGAGGTGCTCACAGCGAGGCCTAGTGTGCTGAAGAACTCTTTTACTGATTTAGAAAAGTCTCTGGGGGTGCTACGTGAAGTTTGACCTATCAGAAGTGCCTATGATTAGGATTCGGGGTGCCTACACCCCTAGGTACCTAGATGTGGTAAGGGATAGAAGTGTTGTAGAGGCTTTGATATCGTTTTACAGGGGTGTGGAGGGGAAGACTGTTGGTGAGGTTGACTGGAGGGAGCTTGTGATCAGCATTGGGAATGAAAAGCTTGCTAAGTTGCTGAGGCTTGTTATGGAGAGCAGGTTCTATACAGCTGTAGCTAGGGTTCCCCCTGGTGTGAATCCGAAGATTATGAGAATAAAGCTGTTTAGAGTGGTGAATAAGGTGCACAAAGGGTTTGCCCCACCTGAGAAGAGGTTTAGGGTTACTCAAACTCTGAGGAGGTACCTAAAGGCGGAGGGGATTTTGCTAGACCCCGATGCAATTATGTGGTGCACCTACAGAGACATGGCTTTTTTGAAGAAGGTTGAGGAGCCTAGTGTGAGAAAAGTTGTTGAGGAGTTCAACAGCAGAGTGCTTAACTCTATACTCACTAACAGCACTTCTCTACACCTAACTTTTCACAATATCTGTAGCTCAGCAGAGGTGCTCATGCTACTTGGAAGAGGTCTTAAATACTATGGGGGGGTCTACGATATTAGAAGGGTTGGTGATGGCTATAGGGTTAATATTGATGGTCCTAGGCTGCTCCTCAACAAGCCCTCTAAAGAGTATGGGCTGAGCTTATACCATGTGCTGGCAACAGTGCTTCCAAAGCTTTATAGCTGTAGAGAGTATTGGTGTGTGGATGTGCTCATAGGCACAAAGTTCTTTAACATGTATGTAAGGCTCTTGTCGAGCCATGTAAAGCCCCTGCTACCTGTAGAGCGAGTAAGTGCACCAACACCAGTTTTCGACACTCGCGCTGATACCTATGTCTACAGGAGGTTAAAGGTGCTAAGACTAAATGTATCAAGGGTTACACAACCTGTTGAAGCTAAGGACCTCGTCTACATACCAGACCTGAAGATAGAGGAGGCAGGCAAAACAATTTTCATAGAGGTTGTGAACTACTGGAATAGAGAGTATGGAGTTAGAAAAGCTGCAAAACTTCGCGAAGTATGCCAAGTGATTAAAAACCTTATAGTAGTAGCTGATGATAGGATGAGGCAGTTTCTCCAAGGGCTCCCCATACCAGTAGCCTACTACACAATGGACCTCTACGAACCGTGGGGGCCCTTAACAGAGGTTGTTGAATATGTGAAGAGAATGGTAGAGGAGTTATAGAGCCTATAGCACCCTACGCTCTTTCCTAAGCTAAAGCAGAGTGTGCTTGAATAGCTCTTTACTAACTAGAGCTTAGCAACCCTGAGAGAAGGGGCGCAGACTAGGATCACAGATTTGCCTATGTAGATTAAGACCGGGGGTACGCGCACCCCCAGGTCGCAAACACCTATGGTAAACACGCTGACCATTGCAAGAGAGCAGAGCTTCTATAGTACTGCTCATACTCGTAGAGCCTACCTGATTGCCTCTGGTTGTTCTTTTTCTTTGTTTTTGTCTAGTTTTGCTTAGCGTCCTTTGCTTGCAGGGGGCTGCGAAGCCCCTGAGGGTGTGCTGAGCAGCGCTGAGCTTCAGTAAAGCATAGTGAGTACATACAACAAACAACACCACTAAAAAACATAAGAGAACTTTTCTACTCTAAGAACACAACATTGCTATATACGAAAACTTGACATACAATAAATAAGGAGCCTCAGTTCATTGATGTGCTACTAGAGTTAGTAAGGATGTTGTAAAGTGTGAGTGTTTTGAAGACGTGATCTTGTGGAGAGCGGGCTCGCCCCTAGCCCTTATCTAATCTCCTTATTGGTGGTGGTATTAGGCCTCCCCTTTCAACAAACTGCTTCACATTGTATTTTGGTACAGGTATGACGACTGTTGCTCCCAGTAACCCGCCGAAGTCGACTACATCCCCTGGTTTAGCGCTGGGCACTGGGATTATCCTTACGCCTAGCGCCTTGTCTAGAGCTATGGCAACGGCCATCACATCCATTATCATAGCCGCTATCACCTCTGGCGGGGTGTCGCCAGGTATTGCCACCATGTCTATGCCTGTGTTGCATACTGCCATCATAGCCTCTAGCTTATCAATGGTTATAGCACCCCTCATAGCTGCTTGAGTCATGCCCCAGTCCTCGCTCACAGGTATGAAGGCTCCGCTAAGCCCACCTATGCTAGATGTCGCCATTGCTCCACCCTTCTTCACAGCGTCTACAAGTATGTAGAGAGCCGCTATGCTTCCAGGTGCTCCTGCAACCTCTAGCCCCATTGCCTCCAGGATCTTCGCAACGCTATCCCCAACCTTTGGCGAGGGTGCTAAAGAGAGGTCGACAATCCCAAATTCAACTCCTACCTCCCTAGCCACCTCCCTACCTATGAGCTCCCCTAGCCTCGTTATCTTAAATGCTGCCCTCTTCACACAGTCGTGCAGAGTTCTCATATCAGTTTTCTCACTAAGCCTCTTAACAACAGCCTCTATAACCCCAGGGCCACTTACAGCAACATTTACAACAGCCTCTGGCTCCCCAAAGCCGTGGTATGCCCCTGGTATGAACGGGTTGTCCTCTGGAGCGTTAGCCATTGCTGTAAACCTCGTGCAACCAATGCCCTTAGGCGTCCTCTGAGCTAGCTCCAAAACCTTTTCTGCTACTTTACTCACTGCATCAACGTTTATCCCTGTGTATGTAGAGGCTAGGTTAACCATGCTAGCAACTGTCTGGGTCTCTGCCAGCGCCTGTGGAAACGTCTCTATTACAACCCTGTCCCCAGCTGTAAAGCCCTTGTGAACAAAGGCTGCGTAGCCTCCCACGTAATCTACTCCAGTGATTTGCGCAACTCTATCCACAGCCCTCGCTATCTCTACGCCAGCTTCAAGAGCCTTGTCGAGGCTCTGCATGGCTAAGGGCTCTAGCACTAGTGAGAGAGGGGTTAAGGCAACTCTCTTTGTAACTATCCTAACACCATACTTACTCGCAACCCTATCTACTGCCCTAACCAGCCTCTGAGCATAGCCATACACCTTCTTCTCAACACACTCAATAACTTCAAAAACACTTCGAGAGGCACACTCCTGAACACTTATGCCCAGCGTTGCAGACCTTATGTCAAGGTCTTGGAACAAGAGCATCTCAATGACTTCTCCGATCTCCTCAGGAGTGAATATCCTGGGCAAGCGCTACACCCTCTGCATGGCCCTAAACACAGCTATGTGATTCACGCTAACCTCCACCCTCAGCTCCCTGCCCCTTGCAGTAAGCTCCTCCCTCAACCTAGGCAAATCAATATCCCCTGTAGAGAGGTCGACAACCATGATCATGCTGAAAACACCCCTTACAACAGTCTGCGCAATGTCAACGATATTGACATTATGCTTAGCTAAAACCTGTGTTATCCCAGCGACAATACCAGGCTTATCAGCTCCAATAACAGTTATCACCGCCAAATTCTCTTCAGAGCTACTATCAACATTAGAGGGCATGGGGGCAATCCCTCACTAAAAATACTTCACACATAGATATAAAACCTTATTTTCAGCACAAGCACCTGAAGTTGCACAGCTGATGGGCACGGGCAGCTCTGAAGAAATGACGTCGCTGGTCTTGGCTAAGGGGTTGCAAAACATTTTAAAGGTGTTCAAATCCCTGCCTCACAACTCTCTGCAAGGTCTTGGCTTGCCAGAATACCTCAAGCCGCTTAGGATCTTGATGTAAGTATAAGCGTGTATAAATATGTTTAAGGCACTAAAAACTTTTTAACCTAGTTCAATGTAACTCTAGGACGTTAGTAAATATACATGTGGTGAGGTAGGGCATGCCTGAGAAGAAGTTGCCAACAGAAAATAGCAGTTTGCTAACGGGTACTAGAACTAGGAGCACAGACATAACACCTCTTAGTGGTATTTGCGCTCTGTGCATCTACAACTGCCCAGTGCTCTGCGACATCGGTAAATCTGCTTTTAGAGGTAGAGAGGTTCTGTACCCAGAGCCAGAGGAGTTCGGTCTTAGCACAGCTGCTGCAAATAAGGACTATGGCTTAGACTGGTCAGACGTGCAGCTAATGCCAAGGCTATCAGAAGTCTTTGGAGTAGAGCCTGTGCCAGATAAGATGATCTTTGAAAACGTTGATACTTCAACAAGGTTTGGTGGAGTAGAGCTTAGGCTACCTGTATTTATAGCAGCCCTAGGCTCTACAGATGTTGCTAAGAAGAATTGGGAGGGGCTCGCCTATGGAGCTGCAATAGCTGGCACTGCAATAGTTGTAGGGGAGAACGTCTGTGGAATGGATAGAGAGGCAGTGTTTGTAAATGGGCAAGTGGCGTACTCTAAGGATTTGGAGTTCAGGGTTAGGACTTACAGAGAGTTTTGGGATGGCAAGTACGGTGACATTGGTGTGCAGAACAATATAGAGGACGAGATGTTCGGCGTAGACATCTACGCCGCCTCTAAACTCGAGGTGAATACAATAGAGAAGAAGTTTGGGCAGGGCGCTAAGTCCATTGGTGGAGAGGTTAGGGTAAGGGATCTGGAGAGAGCTATTGAGCTAAAGAAGAGGGGATACATAGTCATACCAGATCCTGAGGACAAGAATGTGCAAGAAGCCTTCAAGATGGGCGTGATAAAGAGCTTTGAGAGACACAGCAGGATTGGTAAGCCTGACCCACAGCACTTCCTTGAAAGGATAGATAAGCTTAGGTCAATGGGCGTTAAGAGGATTTGGATAAAGACAGGGACATACAGACCTGCAGACATAGCGTTTGTAATGAGGCTCGCCTCAGAGGCTAAGGCAAATGGCGTGACCTTTGACGGTGCCGGTGGGGGTACGGGGATGTCACCAGTCCCAATGATGAATGAAAGCGGTGTGCCAACGCTCTACATGGAGGCGTGGGTTCTCAGAGCTTGCAACTTGCTGAAGAAGAAGGGCATGTACGTACCAGACATTGCAATGGCTGGAGGCTTCTCGACAGAGCACCAAATTGTGAAGGCTATCGCATTGAGCAACTTTGGTGGCGAGCCCTATGTAAAGGCTATTGCAGTGGCTAGGGCACCCATACTAGCTGTTATGAAGGCTAAGTACTTCCAAGAGCTTGCAGAGAAAGGTGCTCTGCCACCAGACTTTGCTAAGAAGTATGGGGCTAAGCCAGAGCAGTTCTTTGTAACAGCTCCAGAGCTTGTCGTTGAGTACGGTAGTGAAAGGTTTGAGAAGCTGTTGAAGAGTGGTGCTATAGGGCTCTACACCTACTTCACAAGGCTTGCTACAGGCATCAAGATCTTGATGGCTGGGCAGAGAAAGTACAAGCTGTGGCTACTTGACAGATCAGATGTAGCAGCTCTTACAGAGAGAGCCGCTAAGGTGCTTGGCATACCCACAGTAGATGATGTAGATGGAGATGTGTTTGAAGTTATTCTCTCCAAGTAGAGCAATTATTTTTTCTCCACCCCTACCCTTAGCTAGGCTTCAGTAGCTTTACACTAATAACGCCATTTCTGCACGTAGCTACAGCTAATGCCATTTGCGTAGACTCATAAATTCTACTAACCCAGCAACCTGTGTTCACAGCCCTCCAAGCATGCGAAGACCAGGCTTTGTGGCTGTGCCCATAGACTACCCAGCTGCCATCACTAATACCCAGCTTTTTCCTCAAAACCACTCCTATAAACGGCTTTAGAAAGAGCCTTTGTACAAATTCCTCTAGGAAGTGTGCTATAACACCATTGCGAGACGCGTAATCCCCGTGGGTAATGTATAGGCAGTTAGAGCACCCCTCTACGCAGAGCTTGAGTATAGGTGAGGCTATCGCAACCCTCTTCCCATTCTCCTCTAGGGATATGAATGTTGGCTTTGGCGCGTGGTCGTGGTTTGACGAGGAGGGGGTGTAGAACACATTTTTTGCACAGATGGTGAGCGTCTTCAACAGCCTTAGCGTTCTCTCACTCATTAGCATCCTCTCATCTACGAGATCCCCCGCTATAACAAGTGTTCTGGGTTTTACAGCTCTTAGTATTGCTAAGAGGTATCTGTACACACTTCTGCTACTACCAAAGTGCAAGTCTGAGACTATGACCATGGGCTGATCGCTTTTCTTCAGCGTAACCTGGTGCACAACAAGCTTCTCTCTGTCTAATAGCCATGGAAAGTTGTGGAGTATGTATGCAAGGAGCAGGAGTGTGTAGAGTGCTGAGGCTAGCGTTAGCAAAGCGTAGAGTAGCTGCAACATTGAGTAACACACTCTACAGCTTCTTTACGTAATCTGCGTGCTCTATCAGCACCCTTACAACATACTCTACGAGAGCCTTGCTCCTCAAGGCACTTGCAATCCTTATGGATAGCGGCACATCTATTTTCGCACCAGCGGCCTGCGCATGCCCACCTCCACCAAGAGCCACTGCCAAGTCCCTTACGTTAACCCCTCTACTCCTCAAACTAATCTTACCACTCTTATCGATAACTACAGCGACGTCCGCCTTAGCCATGCCCATCGCCCTTGCGGCTAGAATGCTGTTCTCAACCTTCTCACTCTTCTCGACTACAGCTACCCTCACACCATTTACCTCAAGTACCTCTACATGCATAGGCTTGCTGAGCTCAACAACCTCTTCATCAAACCTCTCAACCACTCTCTCCTCAAACTCCCCCGTCCACGTAACACCCCTTGACAATGTGCTGTAGACGCAAAGCCTCCAGCTATCCTCATCCCCTCTCCTAACAAGCCTCATGAAGAAGGGGGACATGGGGTGGTCAAAACTCCATAAATCAGCTCCGCATACCCCTTTAACAAGCTCTTCAACAAACCTCTGATCCACAGTTGTAGAAGGCTTTACATGCTTTGCCACAACACCAGTTGCACAAGTGGTTCTATCCACATATAGCTCAACCCCTGCTTTGCCCAGTTGCTCAAGCCACTCAGCTTCCCACAAGTGGTGGTCAAACCAAGCTACACTTCCTCCCTTCTCTCGTAGTAGCTGCACCACCCCCACTATGAAGTCCATGGTGTCAGTATTTGGAGAAAGATCTAGTACAACCACACTTCTTGGCCTCTTTCTATACACTTTGTACAGCACTTTCTTCAAGTTATAGGGCTCAGCAAAAACAATACTACTACTCTCCCTCGTGAGGTAAGTGTAGAGAGCAGCTGCCGCAACACCATCAGTATCTGTGTGCGTGACAATGTAGTTCATGAGCTGGCACCAGTACGCAGAACCCTTAGTTTTGCACCACAGCTAGAGTGCCTCACCTTGCTTAAAGCGCTACCTGTAGTGAATTTTGTATGGAATAAAAGTCTTTTAATTCCTTGCGATAGCAGATCTGAGCAGGGCTTAGAAATGGTTAGAGAGGACATACCCGTAGTACTACCAAGTGGAATTGCATGTGAGGACGTTTATGAGGTTAGGGAAGAGCATGTTGCTAAGGGTGTTGGAACAGGGGTTGTAGAGGTTCTAGCAACACCCTGCATGATAATGTTTATGGAAGTCACAGCCTTTAAGTGCATTGAAAGGTTCTTGCCAGAGGGTTTCACAGCTGTTGGGACGGGGGTTAGTGTAAGGCATAGAAACCCCGCTCCACAAGGGACAAGGGTAAGAGTTAGAGCAGAGCTTCTAGAGCAAAGAGGTAGAGTGCTCATATTCAGAGTTGTTGCAATGCTAGGGGACATCGTTATTGGTGATGGAACTCATGATAAGTACATTATAGAGAAGAAAAGGTTTGAAGAAAAGGCTTTAAAAATTCTAGAGGATGTGAAAAGCTATTAGATGGAGAGCTCTTGCTCAAGCTGATGAATTGGTGCAGTATTCTAGTTCTAATCCCACCGCTACAATTGCCTTCGCAGGCCTCTACACACAGCCGGCGTGCTAGCTAAATAGCAAAGCTTTTAAGACACGTCATCCTTAGTTTGCTTCTAAGCAAGCTCTTTATGGTAGGGTGCTGTGCGAAGAGGCTCCGCATATGCTATTCTCTACTTAGTTCTAATGACCCTCTTCTTCATCCCTATGCATAAACCATTCTCAGACACGCTAGTGTCTCTACACAGCTCTTTGCTAATGGTTTACTGGTGCGCTCTTACATCTATTTCAATAGCTATGGGGTTTAGAGTTCTCAATAAGGTTATGAAGAGTGATGAAAGGTGATTGCAGAGTTCATAGCTACCCTCATCCTGTTTTTTGTTGGGGGTAGTATAGTGGCTGTTTATAGTAGGAGGTTTCTGGGGGCGGGTTCTAAGGAATTCTTTGTTGGTGGGTACAGGGTTGGCGGATTCCTCTCCGCTATGACTTATGCTGCTACAACCTACAGCACCTTCATGATGATAGGGCTGGCTGGGCTAACCTTCGCTACTGGTGTAGCCGCTCTCGGCTTTGAGCTTGCATACCTAGCCTCTACAGTACTGCTTCTCTCCACTGTTGGTGTGTTTGTGTGGCGAATGGCTAGGGAGAGGGGCTGGGTTAGCCCAACTGATATGCTTGCAGAGCTCTACAACTCAAGAGTTCTTGGGGTTGCTATTGCTGTGCTCTACCTCTTTGCCCTCGTCCCATACACATCGGCTCAGCTGAAGGGTGTTGGGGAGGTGTTCGCATCCATTGGCATAGGCTTTGAAGTGGGGGTACTCTTTGCAGTTTTTATAACAGCGTTGTGGACTGGTATCGCAGGTCTTTGGAGTATTGCAACAACAGATGCTTATCAGGGGGCGTGGATGCTTTTAAGCTCTATAGCCGCACTTCTATGGCTCTACGCGTTCCTCCTACCGTCAAGCGGCATTGACGCTACAAAGTTTACAGAGCTCTTGACAAAAGGGCAAAACCTCTTGTCATTCACGTGGAGCCCACAAATGTTTATTGGAATGACCCTACCCTGGCTCTTCTTTGCCTTGACCAATCCACAGGTTGTGCAGAGGCTCTACATACCAAGGGATGAAAAGGCCTTTAAGAGAATGATAAAGTACTTCTCCATGTACGGCTTTGCATACACGCTAATCTGCGTCATGCTTGGACTCGGCTATAGGGCTTACCTAAGTGGCTTAGACATGGTGCAGCAATTTGCTAGTAATAGGGATGCTGTAGCCCCCTACGTTCTATCAAAAGCCCACGCCATTTTGACTGCAACTGTCTTCACATCCATAATAGCCGCAGCAATTTCAACTGCAAACTCCATTGCACTCTCTGTTGCAAGCGCTATTTCCAGGGAGCTCTATGAAAAGGCTGTCACTAGCCCTAGAGAGAAAAAATCCGTGGCGATAGCAAATATTGTCGCTACAGCCATTCTTGTCATGGCCGCTGCATTTGCACTACTTAAGGTTGGCTACGTAGCGGAGCTCTCAGTGGCCTCATCAGCTTACCTACTCCCACTGGCACCAATAAAGCTAGCAGCATTATTCAAAAAGCGGAAAAATGTGTGGGAAGCCCTGGCCTCGCTAGCACTTGGAGAAGGTGTAGCAGTGTACTCTACACTACGCTATGGCCCTGCAAAGATCCTCTCATCCCCGCTAGCACTAGGCGTACCAACACCTGCGTGGATTCTAGTAGCCTCTGCAACACCTCTGCTCCTACCCTAGCCCTACCCCAAGGTTCTTGGCGAACTCCTCAAGCTCTCTTCTCCTGGGAATGCCCGTTACAGCTCCCCTCTTCAAGCGCTTTAGAGCTGCAAAAGCATTGCTGAGCTTAACGGCTAGTTCAAGATCCTTCTTCTCCAGTAGGTGAAAAACTATGAAGGCAGCTGTCCACGCATCTCCAGCCCCAGTTGTATCCACAGCCTTAACCTCAAATGCAGGTGCGTACGCCTCCCCCTTTCTAGACCTAACGTAAGCTCCTCTCCTCCCCAGCCTAATTGCCACATAGTGCAGGTTCTCATAGGCCTCCATAACCCTTTCAGCCACAGCCCTATAGTCTTCAGAGCCAAACATGTTCACAGCTTCGTCTAAGCCCATGGTGAGTAACGTTGTCACTTTCAGAAACCTTTCCATAGCCTTCAAAGCCCCTTCACCAGAACCCCATATATCACCTCTGTAGTTTGGGTCAAAAGATACGTGAAGCCCTGCGGTAAAAGCATGCCTCATAGCAGCATAGACAGCTTCAGAGAGCGGTGGAAAGGCTGTTGCGACTCCTGATACATGGAGTACGTGGGCTTCTGTAACAAGGCTTAGGTCAACATCCTCAGGCCTTAGCATTGTATCTGCAGTCTCTGCCCATGGAAGCCTGTGGAAAAAGAAGTCCCTCTCACCACCCTCTCGAAGCAACACAAAGGCTAGCGAGGTCCTGGCCTTCTTAACCACAACTCCTCTCACATCAACACCCTCATTTACGAGAAAAGCCTTTAGCATCTCTCCAAAAGGGTCGCTGCCCACAGCACCTATGAAACCCCCTCTATGGCCCAGCCTGGCAATAGCTACTGCAACATTTGCAGGAGCACCCCCAAATGCACCTCGAGAAGCTTACCATCAGAATAGGGCCCTGGCTCAACAGGTATCACATCCACCAGTATCTCCCCAACTGAAAAGACCTCAACGTACATCTCCACGCATCCTCTCAACCCAGCTGAGAGTGCCCTACCCCTACCCATGGTTAAGAGTTTAAAATGAGGAAAAGAGCTTTGGTGTAATTGCTGTGAGCTCTCAACTACAGACCTTGTACGGGGACCGCGTGCTCAGCACCTTGAACTCTTCTAATGGCCTTAGGTAAGATATGGCTACCTCGACTCTGGAAATAGCCCTAGGCTACTTTTTCAACACCTGGACCATTTTCATGTACTCTTCTGTTGTTCTCCACCTCTTCCTAGACTCGCCGCTCTTGACCTGCTCAACAAATGCCTTAAACCACTTCCAGTCCCTCTCGTAGACGTGGTAGGAGTCCGCTATGTGCATGTACCTGCCGACCTCTACGCCTAGGCTCTCAGCAATGTGCTTCTGGAGCTCTGTAAAGGCGTACATGTTCATGTAGGCAGCCTTCAATGCGTCGTTGCTCCTCATGTGCACGTGCATCACTAGCTTGCCGTTGACTACCCTAAACCACATCCTCTGGAGGCATGG
>CAZMQK010000016.1:10713-30693 GCA_964568685.1 uncultured Ignisphaera sp. | reverse complement strand
CCGCTGAAAGCATCTAAGCGGGAACCCCTCCCCGAAAAGAGGCGGCCGTTCCCGGGCTTTGACCGGGAGGAGGGCTCCCGTAGAAGACGGGGTTGATGGGGCGGGGGTGAATGCCCCAAGGAGCATATGCTCCGAGGGGTGTAGCCCACCGCTCCCAATCGCCCGACGCCAGCTTGGGGGTGTGGGGGCCGGGTATAAGCGGGCTTGTGCAGTGCTCATCGAGGTGGTTTCCCAGAGTATTTTCTGTAGATATGTTTTTTTCTCTAGCCCCCATTTACAGAACTAGAGGTGAGCCCAAATGGCGTCTGAAGATAAGGCTCAGCAGATTAGTGAAAAGCAGAAAGATCCTAAGAAGGTCTGGGTTCAGAAGATGATTAGGAGTGCTAAGCTTCATCACAAGCTGTGCCCTTTCTATGACAGGAAAAAGAGGTTCTGTTTCTTGAAGCTAGGTGAGAGGTGTACACTTGATGGCAGGTTTGAAAACTGCACAGTCTTTACAAGTTTTCTGGAGAGGAGGTATGATGAAATTGTGGCTACGGGAAAGCCCCTGCCAATAGACTTTGAAGATCCTCTAGTACAATTTGGCGTGACTTAGCTATGTGCCTTAACGCTGTTAATGACCTGAGGCTCTGCATAGCCAGAGCCATTGGGGCTCCGCTAGAGGATCTCGCTAGAGGCTTTGAGGTTCCTAGAGAGGAGTTCGGGGACTTCTCTATAGTGTTGCCAAAGGCAGGCATTGATAGAAAGCTAGCAGAGCAGGTGCTCGAGGCTGTGAAAAAGTGTGAGCTTGTTGCAAGGGCAGAGCTGAAGGGGATATACCTAAACATTTTCCTAAATAGGGAAGAGTTTTCCTCAAAAGTACTAAAGTACGCTGTGAGCGATAGCAACTACGGTATTTGCAGAGAGGAGAAGCCAAAGAGGGTAGTCGTAGAGTACGTCTCTGCAAACCCCATTCACCCCCTACACATAGGGGCAGCGAGAAACGCAGCGCTTGGCAGTTTTATAGCCAGGGTGCTCAGAGCCTTTGGAAACGCGGTGCAGACAAGGTTCTACATAAACGACGTTGGTAGGCAGACCGCGATAGCAGCCCTAGGCTTTAAGCTGCTTGGGAGAGTAGAGATACCTAACGGTGTAAAGCCTGACCACTGGGTAGGGCTCGTCTATGCAATAACAAATACAGTAGCAGAGATTCAGAGCATTAAGAAGAGGCTTAGTGTTGCGACAGGGGAGGAGGCTAAGAGACTTCAAGAAGAGCTTGACCAGCTCATGGCGGATGCCACAAGGCTTTGGAAAGCGGCGCCAGACGTCTTTAACGAGATTTCGGAAAAGCTTAAGGGAGTTGATTTTGAGGAAGAGCTCTCTAGAATTATGAGAGGCTATGAAAAAGGTGACGCAGAGGTTGTGCTACTTATAAGAAAAGTGGTTGAGGCGTGCATAGATGGCTTTAAAGAAACTCTGCAGAGATTTGGAGCAGAGATAGAGGTGTGGGATTGGGAAAGCGACCTGGTGTGGAGTGGCGATGTGGAGAGAGTTCTAGATGTGCTGAGAAAGAAAGTAGCAGTACATAAAGGTGCGCTAGCCCTTGACTTTAGTTCCGTGGATAGCAGTGAACTGAGGAAAAGGCTAGGCATACCAAAGGAGCTTGAGATACCGCCTCTAATTCTTCAGAGAAGCGATGGGACAACACTTTACACTGTTAGAGACATTGCTTACACATTAAAGAAATTCAAGGAGTTCAACGCAGATAAGGTGATAAATGTCATAGCATCAGAGCAAACCCTTCCACAAGCTCAGCTGAGGTTGGCTCTCTACATCATGGGCTACTCAAGAGAAGCGGAGAACCTCATTCACTATAGCTATGAGATAGTCAATGTCGAGGGTATGAAGATGAGCTCTAGAAGGGGCAGGATTATAACACTAGATGAAATACTCAATGAGGCAAAGAGAAGAGTTTTAGCCGAGCTAGAGAAAAGGGGCAGTGTTTCTGAGCCTGTGGCCGAGGAGATTGGGGTAGCCGCAGTAAAGTTTTATCTACTCTTCGTGTCCCCAACAAGACCAGTGAAGTTCTCATGGGCCTCGGTGCTTGATTTCGAAAGGAATTCCGCTCCCTACCTGCTCTACACCTATGCGAGGACAGAGGGGATATTTAGAAAGGCTAGGGAAGTAGGCGTAGAGCTTAACTGGGAGAAGCTGTTTGAAACCATGGACAGGGCGTTCGTAGCTGCAGATCGCAGGTGGAGGCTCGTGAAGATGGTTGCAGAGTTTCCAGAGGTTATGCACAAGAGCTACAGGGAGCTGGACCCATCAACACTTGCACTATACCTACTTAGAGTTGCTGATGAATTCAACACGTGGTACGATGAAGAGCCTATTGTAGTTGAAAAAGAGGAGAGGCTGAGAGCAGCAAAGCTTCTCTTAGCTTATGCTGTAAATAGGGTCTTAAGAACGGGGTTGCAGGTACTCGGCATAGAGCCTATAGAAAAGATCTGAGTGTGAAGAGCTATGTCAAGTGTGTGCAAAGAGAGCTCTTCACTACACGACATAGAGGGCTATGCGCAGGCGGGATTAGTAAGAGATGTGAAGTACATAAGCTGTGGAAAGGGCAGGGTCAGGGTTCTTGTAGTGCTTAGCAATGGTGTTGTGATTTGCAGTGAGTGCCTAGAGCAGAGGATTGCGGAGCTTAGCAAAAGGGTTATAGAGCTGTACAGAGCAATTAAGCTACGGAGATGATGAGTGGTATTACCACAGAGCAGAGCGATGAAGAAGGCACTAGACCCTGAGCACAGATATAAACTTATAAACCTAGAAAGGCGAGAGCTGTAAAGCACATCAGGAGGTAGATTTGGTGTAAAAGTGATGCAGTTCTGCCCAAAATGCGGAGGTCTTATGGTGCCTCTAAAGAGAGATGATGGCACAACGGCTTTGAGGTGCAACAAATGCGGGTACGAAATTCTACCCCAGGGCAAGGAGTACACCATAGGTGCTCAAACGTCTTCTACAGGCAGGGTTAAGACAACTTCAGTTATTAGCGAGGGTAAGAGGGTTGGTAGGAAGAAGGAGGAGTTAGAACAAGAAAAAGAGGAGTACTACAAGGAGGTGTTCCTGGAGCTCCTCCACGAGGAGGAGTACGGTGAAGAGTCATAGAGCTTTTAGAACCCTTGGTAAGGTTTCTGGAAAAAAGTGAAAATACTTCTGAAGCTGTTGTCAACGCGCTTGCTGACAAGCTTTCGGGTAAAAGCAGTATAGCTATAGTGTACTGTGGCACTGTAGAGGGTTTAGCGAAGCATTTAGAAACCATTCTGAGGATATCCCTGGGGAGGGCAAATGTAATGACTATGAGCGGAGACTACGTTCACAACACGCTACTGCCATACATAAGCGACTTTGTCGAGCATGCATTACTGTTTTCCTCTCCTCAAAGCCAAGGGTGTGTCAATAGGGTTCGCCAAGCACTTAGACTTCTAGGCATAGACTCCTATGCACTGCTATCAAAACCCCTTCGCGAAGCAACAGGTTATGTGGTAGCGGAAGGTGGGGGTGCTATGGAACTTGATGACAGTTTGTATAGGCTGTCAATTAGCTTAGCAAACATAAAGCTGGGCCTGCGCATTGGAGCTGAGTCCAGAAGGATAAAGAGGATGGAGGGAGAGACAAAGCTCTCTAACATAGCCAGAGAGGTTGTGGAGCTGTACAGTAAAGCCATTGAAGCAGCGGAGAAGTGCAGTATGGTGATAACAACGCATTCGCTAGTAACTGTGGGTGAGGAGCTCAGCGACCTCGGGTATCCACACATCACAGTAGACAAGATGAGCATGTACATGAGGTTTGCGAATTCCGCAGCACTGTTCTACACTACAGCAGAGGAGCACATAGTCCGAGAAGCGCTTTCGGTAACAAAGGCTCCTCCCACCCCTAAACTAACCCATGTAAAAATAAACACAGACCCCCTTACAGCACCTCTCTACGGCCTAATACTGGTGCAGTACATAAGGCTAAGGAAAACTATTGCAACAGAAGAAAGACATGTAGTGATATAAGCTTTTAGCCTCACAAAACACTGCATTAAGTGACAACCTTGTTAAGCAGGCGCCGGGGTAGCTCAGCTGGTAGAGCGCGGGGCTGTTAACCCCGTGGTCGGAGGTTCGAATCCTCCCCCCGGCGCCATACTTAAAAATGATGAAGCTCGAAAGGGTTGATTTTATGATAGGCTCGCGCAGGTCTGATGCACTATGAAGCTTCTTCTAGGCGTTACAGGGGCTAGTGGATGTGTCATTGCTCTTAGACTTGGCGAGGTTTTGAAGGGCTTAGGTCACGAAGTGTACGCAGTAGTTTCTGATGAAGCTCTTACAGTAGCAGATTATGAGTGTGTAAATAGGGGCTGGTTTTCTGAAAAGCTGAAGAGTTTTTCCAGCGCTATCTACAGGGAGAGTGATATTGACGCCGACATAGGTAGTAGCAGTAATGTGTTAGACGGCTATTTAATAGCACCTGCAACTATAAAGACCATGGCAATGATAGTCAGCGGCCTTGCTGAAAATCTCATCATTAGAGCAGCTCTTGTTGGTTTAAGAATGAGGAAACCTGTAGTAGCAGTTGTGAGGGAGTCCCCACTAGGTGTTGTGGAGCTTTCAGTGCTTCTTAAAGCTGCTAGGCTCGGCATCTACATAGTTCCAGCTGTTATAGGGTTTTACACCTATCCGCAGAGTATTAGAGATGTAGTTGATTTTATAGTGGGTAAGGCACTGGACGCGCTTAGTATTAGGCACGACCTGTATAAGCGATGGAGAGGGTCTAGACCTCCTCTATACCCAGATCCTTGCGAAGTCCTCTACGGCTCAGCAAACTCTTTAAATTCTCCTTAGTTTCCGCTTTTTCGAGCTCCTTCATAAACTCGTCTTCTCCCCTATCACCACTCTTCACTGCGGCAAGGCACCTTCCATCGGGTAGCAGGTACCTAGTGGTGCAAGAGGCGTACTGGCATTTATGAACAATGCACGCATCGTTTACCCACGTACACCAAGCAACAGGCTTACCACTGACAAGCTTTACTATTAGGGCCTTCTTAGCGCATCTAAATAATGGGCAAGTAGGGTTGCAGTGAATACCTAAAGGCTTGGGTACAAGCTCTTGCTGTCTCTCAGCTGGTTGAGGTCTTTGCACTCTCTCAGCTCTTTCTAGTCGTCCCCCTCTACCTCCATACCTTTCCTCTCTTTTGCTAGGGGGATGCGACCTATGCTTGTCAAAACGTTGAAAGGGCTGCTTTAGCCCATTTCTATCATCTTTCAAAAACTTCACCGTTTTAATGCAATGTGATTGGGGTGTGCTACAAGAGGAGCTATACCTTAACCCATTTAAAAACTATATAGTTCACAGAACCCCTTTCCTCATCTGCTATAGCAAGCACGGACCTCTTCCTAACACTATGGCTCAGCCTCCCAAGCCCGACAATATCAACAGCCTTGAGGCGATCTGATGCTGAAGCCACTGTAACAACATATGGAGCGTGTTCAAGGCCCGGTCCAAGCTCGTATACTGTGAAATCCGTTCCAAACTTCATACCGCTTCTCACTATGTAACCTCGTTGCCTAAGATCCTTGAACACCAGGTACTTCCTTTTAAACTTTGGCATCAAGTTTATAAAATACTCTTCTAGGGTTTTGCAGTCAATCTTCTTAGTGTTAAGTATAGGCTCAGTAACACCTTTTTCACACAGGTAAAGGGCTTCATACATGGAGAGCACAAGAGGAACCTTGTACACAGTATTTGGATCGGGCTTTGAAACGCCTAGAGGCTTACCTATAAACATCTTAAAGAGTTGCGCAGACCTCTCAACATTCATCACTATGCTTTTCCAGCCAACTACGTATACTTCAAACGTTAGCTTTTCTTGGCTAGGTACAGACATAGTGTTGCCTCATATAAGTTTGTGGCTGAGTAAGCTAAGAACTCCATGTCTAGCATTAACGGAATTATGGAATTGAGATGGAAACCGTTGACTGCTAGGTCCCTAATGTAGCCCTCTAAGTCATTTGAGATCTTAGATAGCTGGTTCAAAAGCTCCTCAGACCTAGGAGACCGTGAAAGATAAGCATTGAGGAACTCTAGGGAAGTTTTCAAATAAGTGGTTAAAAGTGTTACAAATCTCTGAATACCTAGAGCAGCCTTTTCATCACTGCTTACCACGCTCTTATCTATGAGGAGTAAATGCACCAACATTCTGTGAATACCTTGCATCATTGAGTTGAGAGAGTTTAACAGATTTAAGTAGTGAAGATTGTGTAACAATATTGCAGAAGTTCGCGCAAAACGCAGATAAGCAGCTCCAATAATTTCTTTGCAGTTGGCGTACGTAGCTAAAGCCTTTTGAACCCTGTTCTTAGCGCACTCAAAGCGCGATGCAAGGAAGTCTTCCAGAACATCATTCACATCATTAATAATCTCCACAGATTTTGCAATAGCATTTCTAATACTCTCAATAATGCTCTCTTCAGCTAATGAAACCTTTAACTGCATTTCCCCAGGTTCTATAACACCACTCGACAAGATACTCACACCGCGAAACTTATTGATTTGTGGCTCAGTTGCCTAAATAGCGAAGAGGATATAAATACTTTAGTGTATTTACGTGTGCTCATTCCGGATTCTGAGCAACGTCACGTCGTCCTGTTCTAGTAATAGATTTTATACTCTAGCTTCTCAACATGCTTCACAATCCCACTTGTCAGCGTTACGCTAAGCACTTTGCATTCGTTTTCACAACGCACTTTTACCTTTGCGGAAACCCTTATAAGCTGGTACACTACTTTGTAGACCTACTAGATACGCGTAGCCGGGTCGTCTAGCGGCCAAGGATGCGGGGCTCTGGCCCCCGTGACCGGGGTTCGAATCCCCGCCCGGCTACCAACACTCTGCCTCTACATTCATGTGCTTAAGTATCATGCCAGCTACTTCTACAGCAATCTTAGCCCCTAGAAACACTGTTGCCTCACTTGGATCATAGCGTGGTGTCACTTCTACAAGGTCAACAACATGAACACTACCATCAATCACCCTGCCTAGGACTTCTAGTAACTCTAGAGGTGTTACACCCAGGGGTTCTGGTGTTTGAACTCCGGGGGCGTAAGCAGGGTCTAAGAAGTCCATGTCTATAGATATGTACTTTGCCGCACCTCTACACTCTTCAACTGCTTTGACTATATTACTCAGGTCTTTTTCAGAAACTTTGCCGATGATCCTTACCACCTCTAGTTTACTGCCATCAACTGTCTTCAAGTATTCTGCTTCTTCTCTACTTAATGCCCTAGCACCTATAATCACTATTTTTCTGTGTGGAACTTCCTCTACGACGCGCCTTATGACTGTTGCGTGATTGTATTTTGACCCTAGGTATTCCTGCCTCAAATCGCCATGAGCGTCAAAGACTATTAGGCAGGGCCTTTTGAACTTATTTGCAAGTGCTTTAAAAGATGGAAGTGTTACAGTGTGCTCCCCACCTAAAACGAGCAGCCTTTTTTCGTTAGTTAAAATTTCTTGCACGACCTGCTCTATTCTACTCATTGACTCAAGTACATCACCTGGAGCCAACACGACATCGCCAAGATCGTGGAAGCCCACCCTCTCCATATCAATGTTTGTAAATGCTGTGCATAGTTCTAGAGATTTTGAGGCCTCCCTTAGAGCTCTTGGTGCATCAGAACACCCTCCCCTGTACGAAGTTGACATGTCTAGAGGTGCACCTACTACAGCGAGTATTGTCTCTTTCATAGGTCTGCTAAATCCCAGAAAGTGATACCTCTCTGAAATGGGATTTATATAAAGGTGCTCTGCTCCAGTCATAATTGACACAATTCAGTAAGAGCATTTAATGCTATAAATTTTTAAGCATATAGAAAATGTGTAGAGTGATCTAAAATGTCATCAAAATTTGATAAAATAATTGACTACGCAGTTAGAAAGGGCTTCTTTTGGCAGTCGTACGAAATTTACGGAGGGCAAGCAGGTTTCTACGATCTTGGCCCTCTCGGAGTCTTGCTTAAGAGTAACATTGTGGATCTTTGGCGTGAGTTCTTTGTAAAGCAACACCAAGATTTTGTTGTGGAGATAGAGTCGCCTATAATAGCGCCTGCAATAGTATTTAAAGCAAGTGGGCATGAGGAGAGCTTTACAGATTATGCTGTTGAGTGTCTTCAGTGCCACAGGACGTTTAGGGCAGACCACTTAGTGGAAGAGAGACTTGGTGTATCAGCTGAGGGTCTAGGAGCAGAACAGCTTGAAAAGCTTATCAAGGAAAATGACATTAGGTGCCCAATATGTGGAGGTAACCTAGGGAGTGTCTACAGATTTTTGCTTCTATTTCAAACGTACATAGGGCCTTATTCGCCATCAAACCTAGCATACCTAAGACCTGAAGCCGCCCAAGGCATGTTTGTAAACTTTAAGCGCGTCTATGAGCTCATGAAGAGGAGGCTCCCATTTGGAGTAGCTCAAATAGGTAGGGTTGCTCGAAACGAGATTTCACCTAGACAAGGATTAATAAGGCTTAGAGAGTTCACGATTATGGAGATAGAGTTCTTTTATGACGACTCCAATCCGAGTTGTGATGTAATTTATGAGAACTGCTCTGAAGAACATATAAACATTCTGCGAGCTGAGGATAGGGCTGAGGGCATTGACAAGCCAACACCTGTTTCTGTCACTGAAGCCGTTAATGAGAAGATCATATTGAGCCCCTGGCTGGCCTACTGGATGTGTATAGCAAAGAAGTTTGTGAACGTGCTTGGGGTTCCAAGTGACAAAATGTATTTTGAGGAGAAGCTACCTAGTGAAAGAGCACACTACTCTAAGCAAACATTTGATCAAATAGTTGTTGTGGAGAAGTGGGGTAAGCTCGAGGTCTCAGGGCATGCATATAGGCATACGTATGATTTGGGAAGGCACATGGAGTTCAGCAAAGCTGAGCTTTATGCAATTAGACAGCTTAAAACCCCGAAGGTGATCAGGAGGAGCATCGTAAAATATGACAAGAATGCTGTAATAAACTTCTTTGGCTCTAAAGCCCCTCAAGTGTTTAAAGTTCTTGCATCTTTAAGTAGCGAGGCCTTGGCTAAGATGGTTACAGAATCCCAAGGGGATAGAGTTGTTATTGAAGGTATTGAAATACCTAAGGCAATATTTAAGGTAGAAGATGTTGAGGAAAAAGTATGGGTTGAGAAAATAATCCCACACGTAGCGGAGCCCTCGTTTGGTGCAGAAAGGCTACTATACGTAGTCTTGGAGTACGCGTATAGTGAGGATGGGGGTAGAGTGGTAATGAGATTTCCTAGGAGGGTGGCCCCTATAAAGGTGGGTGTAACGCCTTTAGTAGACAGAGACCCTCTTGAAGAAATTGCTCACAGGCTATTCAAAGAGCTAAAGAAATACTACTATGCTATGTACCTAGAGGGGGATTCCATAGGGAAGAAGTATGCTCAAGCTGATGAACTAGGGATACCGTTTGTAATCACAATTGACTATGAGACTCCAAGTAAAGGTGATGTAACCATTAGGGACAGAGACACAAAAAAACAGATCAGAGTGCCCATAGCTGATCTCGTAAAGGTAATTGATGCAGGGCTTCGGGGAGTAGATATTCTCTCCCTCGGGTACCCCATCATTGAATAAAGTGATGATACGGAATAAAACACTTTTTAAGTCACAAAGACAGAGAACTACACTAGCGTACCCCACTTCCAGGGTGGCCTTCTAGTTGAATAGTGAAAAAGTTGATGAAGAGCCTCAGGAAGAGGAAAGGACTCAAGAAAAGGTGGATTTAAAGAAGCTCCTAGCAGTTATACCACCCCCATCTGAGGTACTGAGCAAAAAGCGGCAAGGCGTTAGAGAAAAGAGGATAAGGCTACTCTATGACAACAACATTAGCGAGGAGGAGGCCAGGATATCACCCATCTTAGCTAGAGAACTAGGTGTTAAGGAGTATGTTGAGGTAAGCGTAGCAGGAAAGAAGAGATTTAGATTTAAGGTGCTCATAGATGAAAATGCCCCGCTAGACTATGTATATGTGAATTCTGAACTCATGAAGAGAAATGGTATTGCAAATAACAGTATATGCACAATTAGAGTTGTCTAGAATTTTGAGGATTTAAGATGAGCTTAGTATCACTGTTAGAGACCACAGTCCATAGGCATGCCAGGCATGTGAGGAGGTATAGACAACTTGAAATAGAGCCTCTCGACGAGCACGCAATAGATGTAGTTAAAAAGTACGTTGGTAAACTGAGAAAGCTCACAGTGGAGATGAACAGTATTCTTAACAGTATAAGTGAAGATGCTGTACGTAGCATGGACCAAGACTCCCTATCCAGACTGGATATGTTGACATTTTACATACATGAAGTGGCTTTAAACGAAGAAGAAGAGGTGCTAAGAACACTGCTATCACTTCAAAACAGGCTAGGGATTGAGATAGTTAGCTATAAAGACTTTGAGTATGTAAAAATGGCCAAGGATTTGGCTAAGAGGATTAACACACTGACTCAGCTTCTATTAAAATAGTAAAGAGAAGAAACCTGGCAAACACCCTTATGAGCATTAGAAAAGCACTATGACTGGTGCACAGCGAGCCTCTCCAAATAGAGGCAACCCCACATAAAACTTCTGTGAATTAACCTGAGGGGAGGTACAGGGGCTCACTAACAATGTGAAAGTCGTGGTTATGAAAGTTTGCGGGCAGGTCTTTTAATCTCAATGGTCTGTGAAATTCGATGTGATAAAGAAATAGGAAAGTAAAGGATTTTGGAAGCGTTAAGTTTAAATTGTTTATTTTAGCGAAAAACTTATAAGTTTTTACTAGGATAACTTAGAAGGCGCTATTCAATGGTTATTAGACCTTCTGAACCTTCTCAAGAGGATATACTTTCGCGTTGCCCTAGTGGTAACATTATTTATGATGAGGTTAGGGGGGAGTGGATATGTGCAGATAGTGGCGAGGTTATAGCAGAGCATGTGATTGATAGGGGGCCTGAGTGGAGAGCTTTTACAGCTGAGGAGAGGGATAGGAGGAGCAGGGCTGGAGGCCCTATAAACATAGCGCTACACGATAGTGGGCTCTCAACTGTTATTGACTGGTATGATAGGGATATCACAGGTAAGAAAATAGATTTGAAGAAGAGGCTGGAGATGATAAGGATTAGGAAGTGGCACACTAGGATGAGAATTCAGAGTGCAGCTGAGAGAAACCTAATGCAAGCACTTGATGAGCTGGAGAGGTTAACTGAGCAACTGAACCTCCCTAGAAGTGTGAGAGAAGAGTCTGCAATGATATATAGAAGAGCTGTTGAGAGAGAGCTTGTAAGAGGTAGGGCTATAGACAGCATGGTTGCAGCAGCTATATACGCTGCGTGCAGAATTCACGGCGTTCCAAGGACATTAGATGAGATTGCCAAGTTCTCTAAAAGTGCTCGAAAAGAGATAGCGAGATGCTATAGACTACTCGTACGAGAGCTTTCTCTAAAGATACCAATAGTCGATGCTGCTGAACATGCTCAGCGCATAGCATCCATACTTGGGTTGAGCGGAGCCACAGTTAAAACAGCTATAGAGATCATTCAGAAAGCTAGGGAAAAAGGAATTACAGCAGGAAGAGATCCAGCAGGAGTAGCTGCTGCAGCAGTCTACATAGCGGCGCTGTTAAATGATGAAAGAAGGACTCAAAAAGAAGTTGCAATGGCTGCAGGCGTTACTGAAGTAACTGTGAGGAATAGATACAAAGAGCTTACCAGTGTTTTAAGTAGTGAAGAGATAGAAGAGAGTGAATCAAGAGGTCGTTGAGGCAAGCAGCAAAAACCTTCTAACGATAGCTAGTTATAGTGTAGCACCATTCATGGCGTTTTGCGGCTCTTCTCACATAATGGTGCTCCGCCTTAAACATAGAAATTATTTTTCAAATGGTGTTGATTAGTATGAGCCTCCTCTTGGTCGGCGCAACACTTGGCAATTTCGTGATAGTGTAGCGTAACTCAAAGCTCTATTAATGGTATCTGACCCCCTCCCCTGCTCTAAAGGGCGAGGCCTTCAGTTATAAAAATCTGTTTAACATAGCTCACGTAGCTCTTACAGCCTTTACTTCACTACTGCGTACTTTTGCTATAACCCTATAGCCACAATAAGGGCATCTAACATTCATCATGACAGCTAGATGCGTTTCATCAAATTCCCTTCCACAACGTACACATATGTACTTTACCATGGTGAATCCCGCTAAGCTGCTAGTAACATCATTACTCTCAACATTTACTGAAGCACGCTTTTAAACTCTTTTGCACAAATCTTTATGGGCATGCAAGCAAATGAAAACAGAGCTAGAGTGTGCAGGTCTACCGCCAGAATTATGTATGCAACTTGAGCTAGAGTCTCAAGTAATAAAGATAAAGCTTGAGCATAGAAAAATGGGTAGAGTAGTTACAGTAGTTGAGGGAATAGATGAGAAAGCTTTTGATTTAAAGAAGCTAGTCTCGTATCTAAAAACAAAGCTTGCTGCAGGTGGCACTGCAAAGAACGGTAGAATAGAAATTCAAGGAGATCACAGAACAAAACTTAAAAGGATTTTAGTTGACGAATTCGGTTTCAAGCCTGAAAACATAGTATTTATAGAGGAAGAATAGAAAATACCTTCTAGGCCGGGGAAACACACCTCTTTTTACCACAACACCTAGTCACCAAATTTGCTGTTTAGATATAATCAGTGCGAGAGCTTTTCATCATGAAGATTCGTGTCAGACGGTTTGCTTCTCTTCATCTCTTCACCAGCTGTACAACGAATTTTGCAAGAGTTTTAGCAGGGTTTATCCCAGTTATTTTTTGAATACCTCTCCACTGAGGTGCGGCATTAACTTCAAAAACTATATAGCCATCTCTTGTTTCACCAAAGTCTATTCCCGCATAGTAAAGCTTTAGCACATCTAGTATTTTGAAGGAGTATTCCTCTAACTCTCTACTCAGTTTTTCTATTGGTTGTGCTATAGCTCCTTGGAATATGTTTGTCTTCCAGTTGCCAGGAGCTGTTTGTACTCTATAGTAAGCCACAGCAATTTCATCGCCTATTACTAATACCCTTATATCCCTATTAGGTTTTTCTATGTATTCTTGGATATATATTGGTTGCTTTATTTGAGTTAGCGTCTTGCTTATTGTATATGCTAGGTCTGGGTTCTCGACCTTGAGCACACCGAGTCCTAGGCTCCCAATGAGGGGCTTTATTACAGCTTTAGAGTAGGTCTCAGCAATTTTTGTTGCGGCATAGAAATCCTCTAATACAACTGTTTTTGGCACAGGTATCCCAGCTTTGCTAATTAGGCAAAGGCTCATGTACTTGTCTCTAGCAGTGATAAATGATTCGATTGGATTTACTACGGGTATCCCCTCAAGCTCCATATGTCTAAACAAGTCTACTCTACGTAGAAACATTTCAACGGTGGTCGCAACACCAAGATCTCGAAGCACAACTGCGTCAAATTCTGCAGGCTTCAATGTGTTGGTGAAGATTATGCTGCTGTGATGGCCTCCAATGATGGAAGCCATGTTAGAGGGCCTTATGTAGAAGGCATTGGCGCCGAGCTCTTCAAGGGCCAGTATTATCTGCCTAACACTCCATGGAGGAGTGGGTTTATCGGCTACAACGCCTATTTTCATACACATCATCAGCGCTCTTTTTTACTGGCTAAACAAGTCTTACGCTAAATATAAGTATTATTACAATTTGGCGCAGGAGCTCAAGCCATTGTATAAGTACTGTGGAGAGGTATATAGCATCACGCTCTTCTGCACCACCTATAACTAAGACTAGGTTATTGCTACACCTTCTTATGTAAGCATAGTGCAGAATGTCAGAGCCTATTATAATACCGATTTGCGTTGTAAGTGGAAGGGCGTAGAGATAGAGGTAGTTGCTACCACAGAGCATGTAAGATGCTATGTAGTACAGCAGCGTGTAGCACATCACATTTACAGCGAATAGCCTCTCCATTATTATAGTGTTGAGGGCTGAAAGGGCTATAGCAAGACTTGCAAGCAGAGCAAAAGACTCCAAACACTGTTTTGCTTGCGCTAGGATGAATATTGCTATAGAGGAGGCCAGTGGTATTAAAGCGCCTTTAAGATCTAAGCCAATTCTTACAAAAGGTATTTTCACAACAACCTTGCTGTTCCTTGCTATAACAATGTTTACAAGAGCTATGGCAACAGGTATTGCGACAAGCCAAGAGTTTTTAAATACATAGAAGCAGTACAAGGTCAGTGTAGCTGAAAATAATACACGAAGCAACATACTCATTGTTACTCATTTGAGTAGTTGTTCTGGATAAACTAATAAGATCTCACGCAACATAATTTCAATGAAGGCGTGAAAATTGGTTCTAGATGTTGTTAAAGCATTATTCTATGCCTGCAGTAGCTACCCTAAGATAGCTTCACCACATAGGTTGAGTTTTTCAGACGACTACGAACTATGCGCCCTGTCCGCACTAACACCTGTTATAACGTTCCATAGCTATGTGAGTAAGGTTATGGAGGAGTTTAAGTACGGAAATAGGGGTGTGAAGGACTTAGAAATAGGAAAGACGATCTCAAAAAGCGTGCCACTTCTCTTACAAGATATGGGGTATAAGGCCAATATTCCAGTTGCAGTGACTGCAACAATCATCACGTACGTAGATGCGTATTTGCACACTATTACAAAAGATTTTCATGACGCTCTTAGGAGAGTTTATAATGCTATGCGCTTCACCCCCCCAACAGAGGTTGCCGAATTAGCCAAGCTGTTAAAGGCTTTTGGAGGCGATATTGCAAAGGCTATTGAGCTTGCAGAGCTGTCCGAAAGAAGAATTGTTGTAGAAGGAGTTGACCTGGTGCAATTCTTCTCAATTCTATCACAGTACATAAAGGCATTTGAACCTCTAGCTAATCAGCAAAAGATCTTGGAGTCATTACTAATTGTAGAGAAAGCTTTTAAGAACCTTCGCAATATTAATGCTGCTCTCTCAGCCACTTTTCTTGAACTAGCGAAAAGCGCTTTGCCAAGTGATGTGGACGTGGGTAAAGCTAAGTTGCTAGAGTTACTAAAACTAGACACACATCTCAGGAGATCAGGGCGTGACTTGAGTTATTTAATGCCCTACATAATGTTTGCAGCATTCTATGTCATTAAGGTCTTAGCGTAATAAAAGTGACATCTCTTCTCGCAGGTAGTGATACATTGTAAACAGCAGTCTTTTCTATGGATGCCTCGAGTCTTAAAGCATTATGCGCATGTCCATGGATTGAGACATTTGGCTTTACTGCTAGCTCCTCAATTAGTGGATACCCTAAGTAGGGGTATATAGACATTCTTTCACCATATACAGTCAAATAGCTTGACGCATAGTGTGTTACAAGTATGGTGTAGTACCCACTCTCTCTACATTTTACAATAGCATTAGAGATGCTCTTCAATCTATCAGTATAGATAAATTGTATATTTTTCACATTCTTTTCTTGCCACGTTGTAGGCCTCTTCAAAACCCCCCTACTCCCAATAAAACATAAGTCAAGGCCATTTAAAGTAAGTGTGTACGAGGTCTCATTAAGCCAGAGAATCTGTGGATACCTACTATAATACATCTCCTCAGTACCCATATACTCCTCATTACCAAATACTGCTATAACTATGGGTCTCTTAAAGATGCTGGGGAAGAAGCGCTTTAGAGTTTCGACCGTGAGATCCATCAATTCCACTCTACCCCTATTCACAATGTCTCCTGCAAGTACAATAAAATCAACATCTTTAGACGTGTACTTACTTAGCGAAGCTATGAGTAAGTTTAGATACTGAGAGGCATGCACATCAGAAAAAGCAATGATGTTTACAGCCACGGCTTATCCACCAGTGATTCCAGCATTTTAGCTTATAAGATTTCGGTAAGCTATCAGAAAAGGCAGTAGTGGTTGCAGCGCTTAGAAGTGGTGTATATATATATGCTGAGACCTAGAGGATGTAATTCAACCGGTCATAAAGGTTGGTATGAAATTAAATGCGGTATATGCGCGAAGAAGCTTTACCTAGGTGATGACATAATATACATTTGCCCAAAATGTGGTTCTAAGTATGGCATATACTACTGTCAAGCAGATGCCAGAAGGCTCCACATGAAATGTCCTTTCTGTGGAAGCGAACTTGCGCTAGCAGCGTACACTTCATAGAGATAAGCCATGCCATACACAGAGCTCATAATTGACGAGCACAAGAAGATGGTCGTTGTTTTTGAAGAAGAGAAGGTTGTAATAATTTCCGACCTATATCCTTGTAGCACTAACTTTACCGAGTTGAAAGGCAGTGGTGTTGAATTAAATAAGGTGGCGATAGTTTTTCAAGATATTGCAGTTCCAGAGCCCTTTCTCGAAGGTAGAATAGAGTTCTTGTGCGTAGCATCGAAGGAAAGATGCATGTCAATTAATGCAATTCTTAAGGTTTCCCAGGAGTACTACAAGCAGAGAGGTCTTGAAGGGATAGTGGACGAAGTTAAGAAGCTTCTTCAGCAATATGAGAACTGTGTTGCAAATTAATATCTTCATAGCACTAGGTTTTGTGCATACTAGTAGAGAGCTGTGGATGCATAGGACTCACGCCTTAAATTATGTAAGTGTAACTGAGTATTACAGCAGATGTTACTGGGGTGCTACTTTAATGAGGCAGGAGATAGCTTTAAAGAAGCTTGTTGAGTATGTGGCTAGAAAGGCGTCCGCACTAGCCCAAAGATATGAGTTAGAAGACTTAGTGGCACCTTCAATTGCACCCTTGTTTGAGAAGACTATTGATAAAATGGTTATAACTCTTGTGAGGAGAAATGGGGGGATGCGATGCAACCTCTGCGATAAGGGGCCATTTACTAAAAGAGGAATGTACCTACATTTGATAAGGGTTCATGCAAAGGACATAGAATTCATGGTGCAGGAAGAGCTTAGGAAATTACTTGAAGTAATGAGAAAGTAATGTTTTTGTCATAAGGATTTAGATTTTTTGACACTCTCATAAAGTGTGCGTGGAATTTGCCGGTCTGAGGAACAAGCAGAGAATTAATATAGTTTCATTCACTACTACTTTGGCGGGGTTTTATAATGGTGCTCGTAGTGGCATTTGATGTTGATGGGACTTTGACTCCCATTTCAAGTTCATGGCTTTTTATGCATTTAATGCTAAATAGCCTCTATAGAGCTAAGAAAAACTTCAAGCTCTTTGTCGAGGGGTACATATCTTATGATGAGTGGATTTACAGAGAGCTCTCTTTATGGGCTGGGGTACTTATTAGAACATTTAATAGAATTCTCTCGTATTTGCCGTGGAGAAATGGTATAGAGGAGTTAGTTAAAGTCAGGCAAAAACATAGGAGCGGTACCTTATTTATTGCAGTATCTGGGGGCTTTAGTTTTCTTGGAGAAAGGGCTGTAAGGGAACTTGGTTTTGATGATTACATAATGGTTGTGCCAAAGGCTTGCAATGGTGTTCTAACAGGTCACGCCGAACAGTACATTGACTTGAGTGGAAAGGGAGAGGCGTTAATGGAGTATGTTAAGAAGCGATTGGAGATTGAAAAAGCTAAGCTTGTTTGCGTAGGTGACAATATAAATGATGTTGAAATGTTTAAGCTATGCGATTTCTCTATAGCGTTCTGCTTTAACAAAAAGCTCTACGAGTATAGTAGATATATCGATGTATTTCTCTATACATGTAGTATGAGGAGCTTAGCAAAGCTACTCGATGAAGTAATAATAACCCTATCTAGGGAGTAGAGATGCGGTGAACACATTGATTAGAGGGCCTTGGTTTAGACTTAAAGAAACTGTGCTGGCATCTTCTCTTATCACCTTGTTGGCTTTGCACACACTTATTCTTCAAGCACAAAGCAATGAGCTATTAGTATATGAGCAAAGGGTTTTGTGGATTTATGTGACCAACGCGTCATTTACTCAAAGACCTTTGAATGCATTTAAAGTGTCCTACTCCTTTAGCACCATAGACGCAGAATTCTCAATACATTCAAGTACCTGGACAAATGCTACCATTAACATAAATGTAGTTGTGAACTTTATTGGTAGAGAGAGGCTGCGCTACATGGTCACATCGATTATAGGAGAAAGTTTTAATACTATCATAGAGGAGAGCATCGAAGGTAATATTGCAATTGATGTGAAAAATATCATAATACAGTGGCATAAATACGAGATAGTGCTACCTGGTGAGTACAATACTTCAGTTAGGGTAGATTTCATTAATCTGAACAAGATAATAAACAACAGATCTTTTAATATTGGAAATGTAATTGAGAATGGTAATGGCGTTCGCACTCTAGTTGCGCAAAGCAATAAGCTCACATACGCAGTTAGCCTTATAGACGTTTATCTAAATAAGACGGGCTACATGGTACACTACTTAAAAAATGCTCAAGAGTGTGACATACTAGACTACTTACCTATGAAAACCGATATAAAGTTCAATGCAAATATAAGCAAAGATGCCATGAGGTACCGCATGTATATAAATGGTCTTGAAGCTGAGGACCCCCTGAACTCGTACAGAGCTATGCTGTGTCTTCTACCATCTCTAACACTAGTACAGAATATCGTTAAAAGAGTAGAAGCAAACTTAACAACAGTTACCTCTATTCCAAGAATAAGCGACCATGTACTGGAAAGCATAGTTCCATGGTTTCTAGATACCTTCGCTGTAAACATGCTAAGTGGATATTCAGAGACATCATTACAAGGTGCATATAGTAATGCTGTCTTTGTTTCACTCTTTAACACCACAGATACAAGTTATGTGATAGAGTTAGGGATACACAATGTGAATACCACGTATAGTACAGAGTACTACAAGAATTGGCTGTGTAACATTTCAAAATATATGGTTCGTCCCTACTTAGGAAAGGACCTTTGTAGTGAAATAAAGAAAGCCACTATATACACCTATACACAAAGCCCTGCACTACCCAAGCAACCTAACAAACTTAGCAACACATTTACTCTGCTACTTGTTGTGATAATAGTTATAGTGTCTGTGGAGACAGCTCTCGTAGTTTACATGGCGTTAAAGGTTTTGAGGTATAGAAGAGCCTCGGGCTAGTATATGCCCATTAACAGCATTGCTGAAGCCCTCCTTCCATCTATAAATCTCGTCTTTACCCCCCTCGCCTTGAGCCCTTCATTCACATACTCTGCTGTGATTATTGAGGGGTCAAAGACCTTGGACCCTATGATGAAATTACATGAATAGCCAAATGATGGTATCCACACTTGGTACTCCATAACATATTTAAATACTTGCTTTACCGCATTGAGAACATCATCATATACATTGCTATAGAAGTATTTTGACCCTGCTTGTGTTACAACAACACCTTCAGCATTTAGAATGCTTGAAATTTTTTCAAAGAATTGCTTGCTGTAAAGCTCTTTTGCAATTTCGCTTGAGTAAGGATCAGTTAAATCAAGGATCACAACATCATACTTAAATCCTCTCACAAGCTCTTTTTCTACAAAATTCTTACCATCATCAATAACGACCTTTGCCTTCTTATTAAAGAAAGATCCCTGGTGCATTTCAGGTAAATACTCCTTAGAAAGGTCGACAACGTCCTTATCTATATCCACCATGACAGCCTCTTCAACTGTATTATGCTTTAGAACCTCTCTAAGCGTAGCACCTTCACCACCACCAATTATTAGAACTCTTTTTGGATTTGGATGTAATAGCATTGCTAAGTGAACCAAGCTCTCGTGGTATATAAACTCATCAGCAACAGTGCTCTGGACATAACCATCTAAAATTAAAGCCTTGCCAAAATCCTCGCACTCTGCTACTATAATTTCCTGGAATTCAGACCTCTTTACTGCAATTAGCTTCTTCACTTTAATAATCATGTAACTACCTCTACCAACACCTTGTATAACAACAGT
>CAZMQK010000016.1:0-10613 GCA_964568685.1 uncultured Ignisphaera sp. | reverse complement strand
TCTTCACTTTAATAATCATGTAACTACCTCTACCAACACCTTGTATAACAACAGTACCTAACATTGTTAACAGCACCACTATACGTAATAGGAGCCTAGGTACAAAAGCTTTCACAATAAATGAGACTAAAAGATGCTGGGCAAGGAGCAAATACCAACTCTACATACCTGTAGGTGCTAACCCCACTTTTATCAAAAGATTTAAATTCTTTTGTTGAGGAGATTTATTAATAGGAGTAGGCAAGCTCATGTCGTGCCACGGCACACTTGCTTCAAAGAATGAAATGGATATCAAATTGTACATGATGAGCATGCTAAATGCTGATACTTGATGATGTGGGGCCAAAGCGCTGACAAAGGCATTTCTTAAGCTAGAGTGCAGGTACTTGTTTCACTTTTCACTTAGTGGCACACCTCTTATGAAACTAGCTTGGTATAGAGGTACTTCTAGAACTGCATTGTTATTGGGGTTCTTTATAACTACACTATAGTCACTTGTTTTCTCTATGCTAATTACACTACCTATGTTAATCCCCGCCTTAATTAGTTGGTTAATTAATTTGTGCTGAAATGAGCAGAGTATTCTAGTTACTCTTACTCGAGCTCTCTCTCCAAGTCTAGGTAACGGATCATCATTTGCAATTTCCTGTAAATCTTCCTCACGGTATTCAGGTAACCCTGGTATGATATTCCCATGTGGACATCTGCCAGGTTTATTCATGAAGACCCAAAGTTTGTCAAAGAAATCTTCAGGCATGTGTTCAAGCATGTGGGCGTAGGTATGTGCTTTGATTAGGTCGAACTTTAAGTAATAATATAAGAAGTATTCAGCAAGTCTATGTCTCTTAATTATGGTGATAGCAATAGCTTTGCCTTTTGCACTCAGCTTTACACCTTCGTAAGGAAGCCATTCAATGAGCTTACTCGCCTCTAAGCGCTTTAGTGTCTTCGACACTGTTGCAGCAGTAACGCCAAGCTCTTTTGCAATGTCACCTGTCTTGGCAAGTCCAAAGACTTCTTCGAGTTTGTAGATAGCCTTCAAGTAATCTTCAATATTTTTACTGCTGTAGCTCAAAGCATAGCCCATAGAGAATATAGTGTAAATAAAGTAAAATACATTTCTTTGCAACAACATTATGATTAGCATTGTGTAAAGCCTAAATGTTTTAGAATATTTGTATGCAAAGACGTAGTATAGTGAAAGGAATGCTACAGAGAGACTTTTTGCAAAAAATATTACAAGTTAGCACTAAGACAGTTAAGCAAAGTGTGGCATCTCTATCGAATATTGCTAGAGGGGTTAAGATAGCGATGATGAAAAGGGGTAGAGAGGATTACATAGCCGATATTGCTACAGTTCTGGCGAACATCATGCTAGTGGGTAAGGAAAAAACCATTAGGTGCCAAAACTATGATAGCTCATCAGGTTTCTGCACTGTGTTAAAATTCGATGTTCAAATACACACGCTGCACATGATTCATGTGAATGGTGTTTGGAGGGTGAGGATAGATAAACACCCAGAGATATGTGCTGTGTGCCCCTATTGGAGGAGTAGAATCAGTTAGAACTATATTTAGATTTGTAGTATAGTAATGCAATCTAGCCTAAGCTCCCTTACGCACTAGAGTTGCTGGGCTTTGAGTAAAATAATTGAAACTTAGCCACATACTGTGTAGTATGGCATGATTTAATGTAGGCATCAATCTTAGTTGTGCTGAGGCTTTAAATTTTGGTAATGCAAACTAATACTGTGTTCCAATATGCTAATTGTAGCACTAGATCCTCCGCAAAACGCAAATGTTTTAGAGTGGATTGAGTATAGATACAACTTGCTTAAACAACATGTTCAAGGCTTTAAGGTGGGGTTGCCAGCGGTTTTAGATGTAGGTCTCCAAGCAATAGGCAAAATATTTCAAGGCTATTCAGGGCTCTTGATAGCAGATTTGAAGTTAGCCGATATAGGGGATATAATGAGTGCTTCAGCAGAGCGTGCGTGGCTTCATGGTTTTAATGCTGTTATAGCACATACTTTTGTGGGATATGAGCAAGCTCTTGATAATTTGAGTAAACTGTGTAGAGAAAAAGGAATAAAGCTAATACTGGTCATCTCTATGTCGCATAGAGGCTCTCAGGAATTCATTGATAAGCACATTGAGGAGTTCGCAGACCTCGCTAAGAAGGTTAATGCATGGGGTGTTGTGGCGCCTGCCACTAGACCTAATGTTCTAAAAAGAATTAGGGCTCTAGTTGAAGGTAAATTAAATGTACTGGCCCCTGGAGTAGGAGTGCAGGGAGCCGAACCAGGGACGGCTATATGTAATGGAGCTGACTACGAAATTGTTGGCAGAGCCATAACACATGCTGAAAATGTTTTAGAAAGTGCTTTTAAGGTAATAAAGCAGCAGAGAGAAAGGGTTGCGAAATGTCGTGGCTTGCAATAGAGCTTTACAAGTGCGGCATGGTGAAGATAGGGAGCTTTAGGCTCACATCAGGTCTTGAAAGCCCGTACTACATTGATTTACGGCAGCTGTATAGTTACCCAGAGTTAAGGAGCAGAGTTGTAGAAGAGCTTATAGAAAGATTTGAAATTCTTAAGGGTAGTGATGTAGTTGTGGGTGTTGCTACAAGCGGGCTGGCGCTGGCAGCCTTCATAGCGGCAAAGTTGAATAAGCCGCTGGCATATGTTAGGATTGAACGAAAGGAGCACGGGTCGAGATCTCTGGTTGAGGGGAATGTTTCAGGGAAAACTGTTGTTATAGTGGACGACGTTGCAACAACAGGAGGCTCGTTAGAACATGCTGTAACAGCATTAAAGAGTTTGGGTGCAATTCCTCTAGCAGCTGTAACTGTTGTTGATAGAGGGCAGGGGGCTAGGCAAAGACTTAAAAATATTGGAATAGAGCTGTACAGCCTTATTACATCGCGGGAAATATTTGAGTTTTTGTACTCCGCTAAAATCATAGCTGCCGAAGATTATGAGAGAGTCATTAGTTACATAAATGAGTCAATAGCAAGAAGTTACTGAGTGTTAAGACACCATTTTAATTTTAATGAAAGCCAAAGAACTTATATTCTGTTTCGAATCAATGTTTATGGCGGGTTTCAGTGAAAGAAAGCACATTTTATCAAAGAGATATACTGTCAATACTGGATTTCAGAAGAGAAGACATGGAGCTGCTATTTGACTATACAGAGAAAATGCAGAAATATGCGGAGGCAAAGCTGAGTCTACTTTCAGGCAAAATAATCTCGCTAGCGTTTTTTGAACCATCAACTAGAACTAGGCTCAGCTTTGAGGTTGCCGCAAAGAGGCTTGGAGCAGACGTAATTTCTATTACAAGTGAGGAGGGGCTCAGCATAAGCAAGGGGGAGAGCCTGGCTGACACTATCAGAATGCTAGATGCATACTCGGATCTAATAGTGATTAGGCATAGATATGAAGGTGCGGCAAAGTATGCTGCTGAAATAGCTGGCCACCCAGTGATAAACGCTGGCGATGGTAAGCAGCATCACCCAACACAAGCAATGATAGATCTGTACACCGTTAAGAAGCTATTTGGCACAATAGAGGGTCTTAACTACGGTGTTCTTGGGGATTTGCGTTATGGCAGAGCCTCAACTTCATTCATATACGGCCTCACACTATTTAAGCCAAAAAAACTTTACTTAATATCCCCAGAGAGCCTAAGGGTGAGGGAAGAGGTGTTGCATGTTTTGAAGGAGTGCGGAGTATTTTTTGAGGAGAGGAGGAGTTTAAGTGAGGTTATAGGAGAGCTCGATGTTCTGTATGTGATCAGGATACAGAAGGAGAGAATACCAGATCCAATGGAGTATGAAAAGGTTAAGGGCTCTTACAAGGTCACACTAGATCTGTTAAAACATGCTAAAAAGGAGTTGAAAATACTGCATCCCTTGCCAAAGGTTGATGAAATTGATGAGAGAATAGATCACACACCCTATGCAGCGTACTTTACTCAAGCAAGGTATGGCATACCTGTACGCATGGCGTTACTAGCTCTAGTCTTCGGTGTTGAGCCTTGAGTGAAGAATCAACACTTGTTGTTTCAAAGATCAGAGATGGTACAGTAATAGACCATATACCAGCAGGTAAAGCTCTAGATATAATTAATGTTCTTGGTATTGCTGGGAAAGAAGGACTAAGAATAGCAATACTTATGAATGTTGAGAGTAAGAAGCTCGGGAAAAAGGATATAATAAAGGTTGAGGGAAGGAGGCTGTCACCAGAGGATGTGAGTGCCATAGCACTTATAGCTCCTACTGCAACAATAAACATAATTGAGGACTTTGCAGTTGTGGAGAAATACAAGGTAGCTGTGCCTAACGTAGTCGTAAGTGTTTTAGCTTGCCCTAACCCCACGTGCATTTCTAATAAAAAGGGTGAGGTGCTTAAAACTAGGTTTAGGCTAGTGTCCAGGGAGCCTCTAAAGTTGCAGTGTGAGTACTGTGGCACTATAATCTTGGGTGATGAGGTAGTAAAGCTTGTTATTAGGAAAAGATAATGTTATGCTGAGGTTTTTCTTTAGACCCTTCAAAGTTCTTGAAAATATGCAAATAGCGCCTAACACTTACCTACTAATTACAGAACCTGGAAACACTCTAAACAATGTTAATGTCAAGCCATTTAATTTCTTTAATATATGGGTGCCGAGAGTAGATGAAATACCGCTTAGCATTGCATATGAGGATGGGAAAAGGCTATTCTTCCTATATAAGCTAAAAGGCTTAGGCACAAAAACATTAGCGCAGCAAAGAGTAGGAAGCTTTATAGGCATTAAAGGCCCTCTTGGCAGAGGATTTGAGCCTCAAGAAGGTGAGAAATGGCTTGCTGTAGTAGGGGGTATAGGAGTAGCACCCATACCTATGCTAATCAGGAGGGCCTTTGAAGTCGGCGCAAAGATCGATGTGTTTTGGGGTGTGAGAAGTAGCAGTGAATTTTTCGATATTGGGGGCATCTTTGGCCTTCCAAATAGGGCTTGGAGAATGGTGAGGGTGTCGGAAGATTGTGTAGAGGGTTTTTGTGGTCTGGTAACAGACGCTATTAAGGGTATTGATTTAGATAAGTACGATGTTGTTATAGCAGTGGGCCCACAAGAAATGTTAAAGGCCTTCTGTAGGCAATACGGTGAAGATAGAGAAAATGCCTATATATCTCTTGAAACAATAGTAAAGTGCGGAATGGGGATCTGCGGCTCGTGCTATGTACTAGGATCTGAAAAACTGCTATGTGTAGATGGTCCTGTGTTCAAATGCACTGAGGTGATGAAACATTTCGAAAGTGCTTCTGCTTAACGCATTTCACAGTGGTAAGAAGGAGCAGCTCACTGTGGTTGTAAACGAGTATGGTTTTGTGTCAAAGGTTAAGGCAGGAATATTTAAGGAGCTATGTAGAAATACCGAGTGCACTGATCTCACAAGCTATGGCATAGCAGTACCAGGATTCATAGACTTGCATACACATTTGCGTGGACTCGAGCTATCTCATAAAGAGGACGAGGTAAGCGGATCAAAAGCTGCTGTTAGGGGTGGGTATACTGCTATAGTTGATATGCCTAACACTATTCCAAGGATAGACCACGCTGAGGCGTTGGAGCTAAAGCTTGAGAAGCTATTGCATGGCTCCTTTGTAGATTTCGGGGTTTCTATAGCACCTCCTCAGAGTGGAGGTATAGAGGAGCTGAGGAGGCTAGTTGAGAGACCTGAAGTTGTGGCCATTGGTGAGATATTTCCTGAGGAGCTGCCTCTATTACCAGTAGTTATAAAGGCTGTTGAAATGGCGAAGGCTCAAAAAGTCATAATGATACACCCGGAATCCGCTGAGTTTGTTGATGAATGTGAAAAAGGGCAGCGGTGGATCTGCAGACCCTTGGAGGCTGAGATAAAGGCAATAAAGTTTGTTGGTAATATGATTAGGCAAAGCAGTTCAAAGCTAAAAATACACATAACTCATGTGACAAACCCCGTGTCGCTTATCTATGCAAAGAGTTTTGGGTTTACTGTAGACACAGCTCCACACTATATATACCTCTCCTCAGATGATGAGCTTGAAAAAGGGTGTATAGCGAAGGCAAACCCCCCTCTTAGGCATGGTACTACAAGAGATGTTATGCGGTACTACATAAAGCAACTCGATGCCGTGGCAACAGATCATGCTCCGCACTCTATTACCGAGAAGCAAGAGCAGTTCTCGAAATGTCCTTCAGGCATATCATCTATCGAAATCGCCCCATCTCTCATGTTAAACCTGATTTCAAAAGGTGTTATTGAGTTATTAGATGCTGTAAGACTTCTCTCAACGGGCCCTGCAAAGGTTTTGGGAATAGGCGAAAAGTGGGGGTGCTTTAGACCCAAGTGCGTGGCTAGCTACACGGTTGTAAACCTCGATAAGGAGTGGACCATAGACTCGTCAAAATTCTATTCAAAAGCGCGGTTCACACCTTATGATGGTGCAAAGATTAGAGGAGCCATTGAAGCTGTTGTAATAAGAGGAGCCCTGGTGCAACTCAATGGCGAAATTGTAGTATCAAAGCCTTTAGGAAGACCTCTCGGGTGGTTAACATGGCACTAAATAGAGACGCCCTCGCAGTATCCTTGGCTGGTATAAGGCTCAGGCATCCAATTATGAACGCAAGTGGATTTCTAGGCTACACTAGAGAGCACGTACGTAGGCTTGCAAGCTATGGACTAGCTGCTGTTGTCACAAAGACTATTACACCCTATGCTAAGAAAGGCTATGAACCACCCATAGTAATTGCTTTACGCAATGGAGGGCTACTGAATGCAGTGGGTCTTGAGAACCCTGGTAAGAAATGTATTGGAGAGCTTGTAGAGGAGGCTAAGAAGGTCGACGTGCCATTGATTATCAGTATTGGTGGTCTGAGTGAGGATGAGTTTATAGAAGTTGCTGTAGAGGCTGAAGAAAAGGGTGCAACAGCAATAGAGCTGAATCTGAGTTGCCCTCATGCAAAGGGTTATGGGCTTGAGATGGGCCTGGACCCCGATAGCGTCTTTAATGTTGTAAAGGCTGTTGCCTCAGTTACAAGAATACCAGTAGTAGCTAAGCTAGGGCTTTCAGACAAAGTTGTGAAGGCTGCTGGAAAGGCCCTAGAGGCAGGGGCGAAAGGGCTGACCTTGATAAATACCATCAAGGCCATGTCCATAGATGTATATACACTAAAACCTATCTTATCAAATGTCTTTGGAGGGTTATCTGGCCCTCCAATACATCCAATAGCTGTGAGAGTGGTGTATGAGGTATTTAGAGAGTACAAGCCAGAGATAATTGGATGTGGTGGGGTGTCCACATGGATTGATGCAGCAGAACTCATAGTAGCAGGTGCAAAAGCAGTGCAGATGGGTACAGCACTAGCTTTGGCGAGCAACCCTCAGGATCTCGTAAATGGTGTTCTGCAGGGATTAGAAGATTGGCTCAAGCTGCATGGCTACAAGACTATTACAGATGCTGTGGGATCTGCACACAAAGTGTGATTTTCCATGGCGGAGACAAGCATAATAGTAAGGCTTCAGTGCAAAGACAAAGAAAGTTGGGTAAAGTTAGTTATGAAGAGTGCACTTAATGCCATAGACCTGTGCCCTGAACCATATACAGAGGATGAAGTCAGGGAACTGAATAGTGTGTTAAAGCATTCTAACAGGTTTCTACTGGCCTACGCTACACCCATTATTAGTATAGCATTTTTACTTGCGGGGCGTGCAATAACGCTTTTTCGAAAAATTCACAGCCTTAGAATAGAGCTTACATTAAACAGTGAGGCTAGCTCAACAATAAAAAGCTTTTTAACAGATCACAGCAACATTGAGGATATTATTACAAGACTATTGCATAGTGTATTAAACACCGAAATTGAAAGCAATGTTGTGGGTGCTCTTGTTAAACACCAAAAAGAAAACACAATTACAATTATTGCAAAGGGAATAACATATAGCAATAAGAAAAAAATGTACACTTTCAGAGTTAACCTGATTACTGAGAATAACAGCATACAAATGTTTTCAAGTGCATTAATAGAACTACTGAAAAACCCCATAACAATTTTAAAAGGCTTTCTAACACCACTTGATTTAGGAAAAGTTGAAGGACTGTACATAATAATCATGGCGAAAATGCTTGAAAAGCCGTTATTAAAAATAGAAGAAATAATATGGGAAACCATTTAATATTAATTTAGCGGCAGATCGATTATGATGCGTCAGTATGAAGACATTATACTAAAGCTATGCCTGAATCTTCCTAAGTTAGCTGAGGTTTTACATTCTACAAGGTAGTAGGAATTCCCACCTTTTAAGGTGGGAGGACAAGTTTGTTTCTAAGATGATGTTAGGTAACGACCTCATCCCCAGAGAATTAAAACATTGAACAAATTCGAAGCCCTGTTGCTGAGTCTCTCCTCAGTCTCAGTCATTGTATTTCAACTCTTTTTAAATACAATCTCATCTTAACACAGAACATATAGACCTAGTTCACTTCAACAAATAACCAGAACATCTATATAAAACTGCATTAGAGTAGTACTGAGTTTCAATATAAATATATCGAAACTCTCTGCTGACTCTCATTTTATTCTAATAGGCTTGGTTTGCCCTCGCTTGTTAAGCCATTATTAAAATATGATATGTGGTAAAAAATGATTTTGTGATTTGATATTATTCTTCAGCAACTTTGTATGCATGTATGTTGCTCATAACGTGGTTTCCTGACATTATCTATTGCAACTATGTAGAATTCTACTGATGTGTTTAGTGTTATATTCAGTATTGTTTTTGCAGAGCTCCTCTCTATATCCATAACCACCCACAGGTACACTAAGAAGCATGTACTTATGATATTCAAAATAATGAGGAAGATATTAAGGAAGCCCATGAATAGGTGATGCCAAGAGAAGTAGCGAGGCTTAAATGGACAGGTTCGGAGAGCTTAAGGTATCTGAAGCCAGGTACGAAGACCCCCTCTTCAAAGCAGATGAGCACTACTCAAAGCACCTAGAGAAGCTGAGGTAGCTTATCTATTCCTACCTCGACATAGACTTCAGCAATCGACCTGCTTTAGCTCTTCCACTACATGCAAAGAGAAGCACCATTACGTGTCTGATATACACTACATACAATGACACATCAATATGTTGAAAACCAATGTAATGAGAGCCCGTAGCAATGTTCTGTTGTTTAGTGCCGCGGCCGGGATTTGAACCCGGGTCTCCCGCACCTTTAACCAAGGCGTCACGGGCTCGAGAGGCCCGCATACTTGACCGGGCTATACTACCGCGGCACTGTATTTACACTTTGTTGGCAGTTAACTTAAAAGTTTATTTTCGGTTAGGGTGTATGTGGGGTTGCTTTAGTGAGTAAAAAGAGTGTTGAGGTACTTGTTAAAGATATAGCTTTAGAGCGTATGGAGATTCTGCTTAAGCTTGGTATTGAAGCTGTTGAACGCGGGGATTACGAGTTGGCTAAGCGATATGGTGAGCTTATAAGGAGGATTTCTATGAGGACTAGGGTTAAGATACCTAAGGAGATTAAGAGGTGGATATGTAAGCATTGCCATATTGTAATGGTCCCAGGTTTTAATGCTAGGGTTAGGACGCGTCGAGATGGAAAGGCTTTAAGAGTTGTAACAAAGTGCCTCTCATGTGGCTGGACTCATAGGTACCAATTTGTGGTGAGGAAGGACCGTGGCGAGGCTTAGAGGATCTTTAGAGAGACTGAGAAAAGAGAAAATAGTAAGCAGAGTAGATGTGAACATAGGCAAGGCAGGGCTTCATGAGGGTGTTGCTAAGGAGATTGAGAGGAGATTGAGAGAGCATGGGGCTGTAAAAATAAAGTTGCTGAAGAGCGCGAGAAGCATTGTTAGTAGTGAAGATATTAAAAAACTTGCTGAAAGGCTTGGCGCTATATTAGCTGATGAAAGGGGATATACATATGTGCTTATAAGTAGGAAGCAAAAAGACAGAAAGTAAGCCAGCTAAAGTAGCGTGGCTTGAGGAAAATGGTTACAGCAAGAGATGTGCCTGCAGACATGCTAATAGAGAAACTAGCAGAGTACCTCAAAAGTAGCGTCCCTACTGTTAAACCCCCAAACTGGGCTTTCTTTGCTAAAACAGGTTCCCATAGAGAAAGGGTGCCAGATAACCCAGATTGGTGGTATATTAGGGCGGCAGCAATACTTAGAAAGCTGTACTTAGCAGAGAAACCCATAGGTATAGAGAAATTTAGGATAATTTTTGGTGGTTTAAAGAGAAGAGGCTCAGCACCACCACATTTCAGAAAATGTGGAGGCTCTAATATCAGAAAAATACTACAGCAATTAGAAAGAGCTGGGCTTGTAAAGAGAGTTAGTAAGGGCAGAGTCATAAGTGACGAGGGTAGGAGGCTCTTAGATAGGATAGCTTTTGAGGTCTTCAAAGAACTCCTTAAAGTTAAACCAGAGCTCACTAAGTACGCCCCTAAATCGCTAGTGTCAGCAACAAGCTAATTAGCTTCTATTTGAATGAACTATGTAAGGTGTGAGACTACGTTGATTTCAAGGTGAGCAGGGCTATGGTTGGTGAAGAGATGTATTATGAAGGAGACGAGGAGG
>CAZMQK010000015.1:0-31318 GCA_964568685.1 uncultured Ignisphaera sp. | reverse complement strand
GCTGGGTCTACGCCCATTTCAAAAGCCACTTCAGCAAGCCTAATAGCATAGTTAGGCACGCTCGTGAGCGCTGTTATCTCAAAGTCCTTTATCATCATCACCTGCCTCTGGGTAAACCCTACACCAGCTGGTACAGCTGTTATCCCCACTTTGAGTGCTCCATAGTGAAAGCCGAACCCCCCTGTGAACATGTGGTAGTTATATGCAATTAGCAGCTTATCCCCTTTCACAATGTTTGCAGCCACTAGGCTCCTGGCCATGACCTCAGCCCAGTTCTCAATATCCTTCATAGTGTAGAGCGATACTGTAGGCTTTCCAGTAGTGCCACTACTAGCCCTCAGCTCAGCAACTTGATCTAGTGGAACTACAGAAGCACCAAATGGGTAAAGCTCCCTTAGGTCTTCTTTTGTTGTGTGGGGGAGTTTTTCTATGTCCTTTAGTGTCTTTATGTCTTCTGGTGCTACTCCTCTCTCCTTCATCTTCTTCCTATAGTAGTAGTTATTGCTATAAACTTTATGCACAACCTCCCTAAGCCTCTCGAGCTGAAGCCTCTCAATAACATCCCTAGAAGCGGTCTCTATACTGGGGTTCCAGATGGGGATCTTCATAGAGGTCCTCACCTTCAGAGGCTATAGCTAGTGCTAAGCTCTTGACAATGCCTTTCTTTAAGCCACTCAACATTATTTTTACGCACTGCCTTCTCTAATTGTATACATTTGTTCACATTTTTAAGGTGTGTAACGTTCATTACCAAAACAATTAGCAACACCAGAGGCTAGGCTTATACCATGCTGAGGTTTAAAAAGCTTTTATTGAAATAAACACGATTAAAGAGATAAACAGCTGTATAAAACATTTTACGGAAAGAGACATGCTTTCGCTTTGCGAGCACTAATTATCAATTGCTCTAGGCGGCTACCTTAACCACTTTGCATTTCAGTTTTATCTAAGGGCTTTTGGCACTGCTCCGTCGGGGGGCTGTGGGCGGCTGTCAAAAGCTTAGAAGAGCAAAAACCCAGCTCACTCAAGTTTGTAGTAAAAGCTTAAGCGAATTACAACTGAAAGTCTCGCCCCTTTAGGGGTGGGGAGGAGGTCAGAGCTGAAGGTCTTGGCATTTATAGTGGGGGAGGTAGAATGGTTATAGGCTATGCTGAAAGAATATAATAAGCTTTTCAGCCCTTGCCTTCAGCTTTTCTTTTAGTTGCTAGTGGTGCATCATATGATTTCACTAGCTTCTCTCATGCTCGTAACCTTCTCTGTGCTCGCTGTTTCACTATACCATGTGATGCTAGTGTACGGAAAGGCTATGGCCATGGCCTCGCCTCCTCAGCGAAGTGCAAAAAGAGAGCTACTCTCTATTGTTACCCCTATAAAGAATGAGCCTGTGGATGTTGTTGAGAGGTATGGAAGGCATTTCTCTAGGTATGCAAGTGCCTCTGCTGTGGAGTGCATTGTTGTTGCTGATTACACTGATGACGAGCTTTTTAAAGATGCTTTAAGGTGTTTTTCACTTAGCGATGGCATGTTCTTAGTCAGGCGGTTTAATGGCGTTGGGGGTAGGAATGGCGCTATAAACGATGGCGCTAGGTTTTCATCTGGAAGCATCATAGTGTTACTAGATGTGGACGCGTACCCCTCTGAGGAGGTGCTGAAGGAGATCACTATGTGCAGTAGTGTATGTGTCGCTAGGTGGAGTGTGTGTGAGTGGAGCCCTACAAGAACCTCTAAAACAATAGCATTCATAACTGAGTACGGCAGTTGGCTTTACTACAAGTTGAAAGGTCTGAGGGGGTTGTTTGTATACCCGCTTGGGAGTGGTACTGCAATTAGGAGAGAGCTTTTTGATAAAGTGGGGGGCCTTAGACTAGGTGTGATACAGGACGACATGTGGCTTGGCACTCAGCTGATCTACAGAGGTGTTAAGCCTCATGTTGCTGGCGAAATATGTGTTGGGGCTCCTCAAACTCTCTCAGCATTCTTTACTCAGCAGAGGAGGTGGGCTTATGGAGCAACAGAGGTGCTGAAGGGGTTTGGCAAACTCGTTTTGAAAGCACCTGTGAAACATCTTCAAAAATTTGAGGCCCTCTTCTACCTTAGCCAACCCCTACTAGCCTCAGTGGCAGGCCTCGGTTTTATACTAGCAGTGCCAGCATCCTTTTTAGAAGCTCAGCGCATTGGGGTACTAGAGCTAGTGCTCCTAGGAATGCTTGTGCTCTCACTAGCTCTAGAATCGCTTTGCGTGAGGAAGTTTGCTAGAGAGGCTGGGAAGTATGACCCTCCGTATGTTTATGGGAGATCCTCAGCCATATCAACCCTTCTATCCCTAGGGGTGCTCCCCTACGTCATAGCAGCTCTAGTAGGTGTAAAAGTACCCTATAAAATCACTCCAAAGAGTGGGGCAACCTCTAAAGAGCTTGCAATACCAGTAACTGCACTCCTATTCTCAGCAACCCTCATAGCCTCTGTTGTTAGAGGCAATAGCATTACAATGTTGGTAGCGGCTATGCCTCTATTAGCATCAGTATATGCATTGGTGAGACTTGATTAAAGTAAAGCAGGTTGCACAGCGCCAACCAGCTTGAGAACAGGTTTAGAGAGCTTGGATTTGTAAAGATGAAGTAAAAATAAGTTAAAAGTAAATTGCTTAGCTTAGTCCTAGAAGTGATGGATCTATTCCGAGTTGTTGTGTAAGTGACTTGTACTCGTCTAGCGATAAGACTGTTACCCTCTCTCCTGTTGGTGCTGTAAACTCCATGTGCCTTGTTGACACTATGTCGACACCAGTATCATAGATTTTGTTGTCTGGGTACCCTGGCACAAATTGCTTTAGAGCCTGCTCGACGCCAAGCTTAGTCATGTTGTACAGGAGCTTAACTCCGTAGTACCCCATGAAGTACTGCCTCTGCCCAATGGTCACAAGTGCGTAGCCTTCCTGTAGTGGTGGCACGTTATCTGATGTCACGTCAAACTCTACGAGGATGACTTTACCTGGTGGAATCCCAGCTTGCTTCAATGCCTTAGCCCACGCGGGGCCATCATAAGCATAGACACCAAAAGCTATTGTTAAGTCTGGGTGTGCTTGGAGTACTGAGAGTGCTAGGTTTAGGGCCTGTGTCGGGTCCTCTTGGTCATTGTACGGGCCTAGCCACTCAATGTTTATATTACCCTTTATGTCTGGGTCTTTTTGAGAGCAGTTCATTATGGCGTCCTTGAACCCAGCCATTCTCTCCAGAGAGTTCATAGCTGTCAGAGAGCCTGTCAACATCGCTACCTTAATTGTTGCCCCAGGCCTTACATAGCCTTTCTCTTTAGCAAGTTGCCAAGCAACTAAACCAGCTAACCACCCAGCTTTATAGTTTCCTGTACCCAGGTACGCAAGCCTGTCGCTCTGCGGCGCATCAGTATCAATTGTGATTACAGGTATGCCCTGCTGAAGAGCCTTGCTAATGTATGGAGTTGCAGCACCCGGGTCTGAGGGTGCTATAGCAATTCCGGCAACTTTTTGAGCAATGTAAGAGTCCATTGTGCTAAGCTGGGCGGCTACATCCTCTTTTGAGGGGACCCAGAATACGGCTTCAACCCCCAGCTCCTGGCCAGCCTTCTTAACACCCGCCTCAACAACACTCCAGTAGGGGTGCACAGACTTACCAATGACTACATATACCAGCTTTGCGGGTTTTTGTTGCGAGTAATAGTACCAGTATGCAACTACACCACCAACTACAGCAATGACGACTACCGCTATGATTACAGCTGCCAGAGTCTTGGATATGGCCTTAGGTAACATCTCCACTCCCCAAAAAGACTTTATACCACGTGGAGAGATTTAAATTTTTATATTAACATAGATGAGCAGAGTGCAGATGGGGTTAAAACACATATAAACAATGCTGTAGTTATGTCCCTACCTACCTCTCCTTCTGTAGAGGTCTATAGCAACTGCTACAGCTAGTATAACACCAGTTACAGAATCGTACCAGTATGGGGAAACCCCTGTTAGCACAAGGGCATTCCTTATAAGCGTTATGAGGAATGCTCCTACAACTGAGCCAAGGGCTATCCCCTCGCCACCGGCTAAGCTCACCCCCCCAATAGCATTTGAAGCTATTGCGTAGAGCTCTTGCCCCTTTCCAACGCCTGGGTAGCCTGTCATCATAAGCGATGTAAATATCGTACCAGCTATAGCAGCACAGGCACTGCTATAAGCATATGCGAAAAGCCTGGCCTTGTTTATTGGCACACCGCTTAACCTGGCCACTTCAATATTTCCCCCAATTGCGTACAGGTATCTGCCAACAATGGTGAACCCCTGTAGAAATACTGTGATACCTCCAACTATGACTAATATTAATGCCAGCATCCATGTCTGCGAAATCACAGCTAAAGCAGGGTACTCATGTAGTGTTATAGGCCATCCATATGTGATAGCACTAGCAAAACCACCCCAAAATATTAAGCTGGCTAGGGTTATGATGAAAGCAGGCATTATCTGTGGCAAAGGAGGTGAGAAGAAGCTTACAACAGCTCCGTGGAACAGCCCAATGCAGATAGCGATAGCAATCGATACTACTACCCCTAGAACAATTCTCTCTGTAATTGGTATCCACGTAGCGTTCTTGATGAACAGCGCTAGGATCATTGAAATAGCTGATGCAACTGAGCCCACTGATAAATCTATGCCCCCGCTTATTAAAACCATGGACTCCCCCATGGCCAGCACGCTTAGGCCTAAAAACCATGTGAGCAGGACTTGCCAATTCGAGGGCTCCCAGAACTTTGGGTTGATAGCACCGGTAACTATCGATATAATTGCAATAGCTATAACGATGTTGAATATGGGCATCCTCCCTTTAACAAGGTCCTCCAGCCTTATGCTCAAGCGAAGCCACCCTAAACCGAGTTGGTGTATACATTTGGGGGTTCTTAATAAGCTTATGCTAAGCGCACAGCCCGATGTAATAAGTAAAGTTTTTAATAGTGTGTTGAGAATCTTATGTATGGATATAGTTGCCTTGGGGGTTGCTGTGAGCAAGGCAGTAGCCGGATCTACGCCTCACCCAATTTTAGTAGTTGAAAACCTGTGGAAGAGGTACCCAGGAGTTGTTGCCGTTAAGGGAGCTTCTATAAAGGTTTTTGAAAGCGAGATTGTCGGCCTTGTTGGTGAAAATGGGGCTGGCAAATCAACACTACTAAAGTGCGTCACCGGCGTTATTAGGAGGGATAGTGGCAGAGTCCTGTGGATGGGTCGAGCAGTAGACTTTCACTCGCCTTCCGAAGCCCTTAAGCATGGCGTTATGTACGTCCCCCAGGACATCGTCTTAGCAAAGAACTTGTCCATATCAGACAACATCTTTTTGGGTATGGAGGGCAAATCCATGCTAGCTACTAGAGAAGCTCACAGAGAGCTCAGCATTGCTAAGCAGTTGCTGAGTGAGCTAGGTGTTGATGTGGACCCCCAGATTAGGGGTGGGGAAGTTGGAGCAGCCATAGCTCAAATAGCTCTCATTGCAAGGGCTCTGCACTTCAGGGCAAGGCTCATTGCACTAGATGAGCCAACATCTGCTCTAGGGCCTGTAGAGGTTGATCGCCTCTTAGATATAATGGTTAAGCTGAGGTCCAGGGGGATATCAATGATCTTCGTCAGCCATAAAATTGAAGAGGTTATGAGGGTTGCTGACAGGATCTACGTTATGAGGGATGGTGAAATAGTTGCAGAGTTTGATAGAAGTAGATTTAACTTAAATGATATTGTGAAGGCCATGATTGCTAGGGAGATAAGGGAGTTCTTCCCCAAGGAGAAGGTCCCCATAGGCGAAAAGGTTCTTGAAGTGAAGGATCTAAGTGATTACTATGGATTGGTGAAGAGCGTATCGTTTTATGTCAGGAGGGGTGAAATACTGGGCATATATGGGATTGTAGGCTCTGGGAGAACTGAGATGGCGCTGACCCTAATTGGCTATAGGCGTAGGAGAAAGGGGGAGGTATACGTAAACGGGGCGCTTGTTAATATTATGAGGCCTTCTGATGCGCTTAGGTATGGCATCGCCTACCTACCTGAGGACTGGAGGCTAGCGCTAGTCTACCTTCTCTCAATAAAAGATAACATAGCCCTGCCCATAGCTCAAACACTAAAAACAGTGAATTTAGGCCTAGCCTCTCCCATTAACCTAAAGTCTGAGAGGGAGCTTGCCTCAAAGTTCATAGAATCACTTAGAATAGTTCCTAGAGACCCCTATAGGAGAACCATGCAGTTGAGTGGTGGAAATAGGCAAAAAGTTGCATTAGCAAAGCTTCTCGCAACTAAAGCTAGTGTTCTGATACTGGATGAGCCTACCCACGGAATTGATGTTGGTACGAAGGTGGAGATCAGGAGGCTTATGGTAGATTTGGCGAAGGAGGGGAAAGCAATAGTGCTAATATCTTCAGAGTTGCCAGAGGTTATAAATATGAGTGATAGGATACTTGTGATGAGGGAGGGGAAAGTGGTAGCAGAGTTTACACGTGAGCGCGCAACAGAAGAGGACGTAGTTAAAGCTGCAATCCTGAAGATGGGCTAGGCTAGAGCACTTCACAGTACTCTTTTAACAGCTACTTAGAGTACTGGTCACCGGTTCTGAAAGCTTCTCAGTGTTTGCAACAACAAGGTTCGGGGGGGTCTCCTCACTCCCACATAGGAAAACAGGGTTTTTAGTTGTGCTTCTAACGCTATTCAGGGTCGCAAAAGATGGAGGTCTACGTGGGCACCTCTGGCTGGCTTTATGACTGGAATGAAGAGGGTTCCTTTGACTGGTATCTCAAGAACTCTGGATTGAATGCTGTAGAGCTCAACGCCTCTTTCTATAGGTTTCCCTTTAGAAACCAGGTTGCTAGCTGGGCTAGGAAAACAGCTGCAAAGCCTATTAGGTGGGCTGTGAAGGTGCATAGGAGCATAACCCATGTGCACAGGCTTAGGGAGGGGGCTCACCAAAGTTGGGGCAGGTTCTACGAGCTTTTCAAGCCTCTTGACCCCTACATAGACTTCTACTTGTTCCAACTCCCACCGACCTTTAGGTATAGTGAGGAAAATGTTGAGAGGGTTAGGAGGTTTGCTGAGTCTAGCAACCTTGGCTTTAAGATGGCTGTGGAGTTCAGGGACCCCAGCTGGTTTAGTAGGGAAACAGTAGAGGTGCTTAGTGAAAGCAGGGTTACAGTGGTTTCAGTAGATTCGCCCATAGGGAGGTGGGTAGTGTCTTCAAATAGCATAGTCTACCTAAGGCTACATGGGGCTACAGAGTGGTATGCCTATGAGTACTCAGAGGAGGAGCTCAGAGATTTAGCAGAAGCTGTGCTGAGCCTTAGCCCCCGGAAAGTCTACGTGTTTTTCAATAATAATCACTGGATGTTGGAAAACGCGAGGAAAATGCTTGAGCTATTAACCGTGAAATAGTTGGGGAAAAAATATTTGTAATTCATTTTTGCTTAGCGTCTGCAACGCTATCCTACAATGCCCTTAAGTACCCATCCTCACTCCTTTCGTAGCATACTGGGCCAGGTATTAGCGGTATGCACACAACACTTTCAACAGCTCTTTCTCTATTGTCAGCAAACTCCACAGTGCTTTCCTCAGCTTTCTTACTTTCAAGGTTGCTTGCCATGCTCTCAATCTTTGAAGACACGTTCTTCAAAGCTAGCGTGAGTGCTCTGAGTACACTTATTTTGAACATGTTTCACTCACCTCGAGAGTAAGTATACTCTTACAAAGCTTATAAGAACTTCGTTACTATAGAGTGTAACAGAGTTTACTCACGAAATAAAGTTATGTATAAGTACAAGAGGTTGAGGCTAGGTATTTTAGCCATGTACTTAGAGAGCACATAGGACTACCTCACTGTGTGCTTTGGTTTCAAAGTTGCGTACTTATGAATATAAAGCCTTATAATAACTTCCGCCACGGGTTTCTACATGGTTAGCTGCTATGCTTAAAGACGTGCTCAAGGAGTACGACTTAGACAGAGTCTCCATAGCTACGCTAGCAAGCCACTCCTCTCTTCAGATATTCCATGGGGCTAAGCAGGAGGGGTTTAAGACCACAGCTATTGTTGTCGAGAATAGGCTCTGGTTCTACGAGCAGTTCAAGCACCTAATAGATCACTTCATCGTTTTAAAGAGTTGGAGGGAGTTGTGTAGAAGAGAGGTTGTTGAAGAATTGAGGAGGCTTAGCGCAGTCTTAATTCCGCATGGGAGCTACGTCGAGTACGTTGGGCTGGACTGCGCTGAAAATATCGAGGTGCCTATTTTTGGATTGAGAAGGCTGTTTAGAGTTGAAGCTGATCAGCAGGCTAAGATGGGGTTGCTTCAGAAAGCAGAGATTCCAACACCAAGACTCTACAGGGTTGGTGAAGATGTTGATAGGCTTGTTATAGTCAAGCTCCCTGGTGCTAAGGGTGGCAAGGGCTACTTCTTGGCTAGGAGTAGCCACGAGGTTTTAGAGGGGCTTAGGAGGAGAGTTGAAGAGGGCTTGATAAGGTCTCCAGAAGAGGCAATGGTTCAGGAGTACTTAGTTGGAGTACCTGCATACTATCACTACTTCTACAGCCCTGTTCTCGACAGGATTGAGATACTGGGAGCGGACATAAGGTATGAGGCAAATGTAGACGGATTAAAGAGGCTACCATCACAAGTCGCTGTGGAGCTAAGCCTCGAGCCCTCTTTTGTAGTTGTTGGAAACATACCCCTTGTTCTTAGAGAAAGCCTACTACCAAAGATACTGGAGTATGGAATCAGGTTTGTAGAGGCTACAAAGAGAGAGCTACCACCTGGTGTCATAGGGCCCTTCTGCCTAGAGAGTGTAATAGGGGATGATATGGATGTAAAGGTATTTGAGTTCTCAGGGAGGATAGTCGCTGGGACAAATATCTATGTGTTTGGAAGCCCCTACTCATACCTATACTGGGATGAGCCTATGAGCACTGGTAGGAGAATAGCGAGGGAGCTGAAAATGGCTATAGAGAGAGGTGTTTTAGAGAAGGTAGTTACCTAAGAGATGTAGTTGCACTACTCAGTATTACTAATGCAAAGCGCTTATTAGGGTACTCAAAAACAGCTGTTATATGGTTTCAGTAATTCGTAGGTTATACAGGCCTTTCCCCGCTAAAAGCATTGAGGAGTGCGAGAGGCTTTTACCAAGGCTTATAGAGGTTGCTCGTGGTAGTGCTAAAGCTGATCTCGTCATATGCAACACTAGCTTTGCTGATGTTGTGCTGGGCGAAGTTGTTGAGGGGACCTCGGTAGCTGTTTACAGGAGGTTCGTAGTTGGTGTAGTGGACTCGAGAAGACACTCTATTTACATAGGCGATGAAACTCTGGTAATAGACTCTAAAGCTTGCAAACCTTCAAAATGCTAATTCACGTAAACCCGTGCGAAACCCGAAGAAGTAGCTGTATGCTCTCCACAGCATAAAGCTTTTTATAGTGCGTGCAAGAGCGTAGCTTTGTTAGTGATTAGGGTGCAAAGACACTCACTATCATTTGTGCTTATCCTTAGTGGTGGTGCTCTGCTGGTTTTACAAGGGCTTCTAATTCTCGTGGCAAGAACTTTAGCGGCTATCCTCATACTTCACCGCATTACCTTAGCGCGTATAGCATTGGCCTTTGCATCCTTTGCAGGGGTGTTTTCACTAGTACTCGGGGTGCTGATGATCATTGGAGCAACCCTAGTTTATAGTGGAGAGAAGGATAGGCTTTTCATAGGCTCTCTAATAGCGCTAATTGCAAGCATTCTTAGTATACTCGTTGGCGGAGGGCTTGTGGTAGGATTTGTACTAGGGCTTGCAGGGGGTATACTTGGACTTGTAGAAGTTTAACTTTCTGTGCAGCGCCTATGCACCTCTAGTGGAGGTAGCCCCATGGCCGCTACAGTGCTTAGTGGCAGAGCGTCCTTGAGCTCTCTTCTGCCTTAAATCTTAGTGTCAGTCGCTCTCTTTATCGCATTTATGACTCTGATAATGCTATCTCTATCCCGCTGCAACAAGCTTGCGAAGTTTAAGGCTGGGGTTCTGGGTTACAGATAGTGAACTCATCCTACCTATGCAACTTGGTGTGGAACTAGGGCACATCACTATAAGCTTTTACAGGGCTGGCAGGTCGTATAGCTATAAGGTGAGTAACACACAAATTAAAAAGTGGGATTTGCCAAAGTCCTGAGGCTAGAGGAGCTGTGTAGCAGCGGCTTTTACGCTATTGCAGAAGATGATGAGCTATTAATCCATGCTCCAGGGTTTATGGTTACTGAAGGTGTTTACAAGCGCATTGTTGGTGTATGTATAGACCCCTCCAAAGCACCTGTTAAAAAGGTTATGCTTAGCGTGAAGAGCACGCATAGTGGTGAGGCTTTGGGGGAGGTCACGGTTGTTGGCGGTGGCTTTGCTGGAAATGTTTCATGGATTTACCAAGCCGGAAAAAGTACAGAAGATAATTTGCGACGAGAAGAGGGGTGTATAGCTTTCTAGAAGAGCCTGTTGATAAGCCAAGGGCAAGGGCTGTGGGGCTTGAGGTATGCGGTAGGGTGAGTAGTGGTAAGGAGTTCTGCAGGGAAATTGCTGTGGTGATAGAGAGCCTGGTGGGGTAGCTGAGGAGGGCTTTACATCAATAGGTAAGAGAATGCTTGTTTTTACAGCTAAGAACTGTGAAATATGTGTACAGAACCTCCTTAGGGAAGTGAACAACACCTTAGCAGGCTATGCTGAGGGTAGGGTGAGGGCTAAGCTAGTTATGGACATACCGCTGGGCGTGGACTTGGTCAGAACTGAGCCACTTTAGATCACAAGCCCCTGGCTCAAAACCTTGCTGAGCTACTAAGCTAGTAAGTCGGGTAGGTGTGGGCACGTTGCCAAAGGCTGTGTTCTTCAAGGGCTCTGCGACTCTCTGCAAATACGTCCTGTTCCTCTAATTTACGCGCATTAGTTGCACAAGCTTTTTCACAGTATCTCTAAAGAGCTCTTCGTCTACTTCTATGCTGTACTCCCCATTCAGAGCCAGCTTAAATACCTCGCCATGCATCTCCAAAACCCTTGAAACACAGTCGAGGTCTTTTGCACAGCTAGTAGGGTCTACGTAGTAGAAGCTCTCTATCCAGGTGCCTGCGAACCACAGCACCTTCTCGAGTTCGTCATCACTCAACTTGTTGTAGCACATAACATTAAACTCCTCACACACAGACTTCGCAAGCTTCAAAATCTTCTGAAGTTGCATAAAGAGACCCTACAAGTATGCGTACCTCAAGTATTTTTGGCGCAAACCTAAGTACTACATGGAAAATATATAAACTTTTATGATTTTCACATAGAGCTGGTCTTGCAGCACCTTATGTGGGTAGCCCTTCAAAACACAGTGTTACAACACAACATAGTGGGAGTAGGCGAGCCCTGGTAACCGCTATGCAGAGACTATCTCACCGCGGCTACACTATAAGAAGTGTGTGAGTAGCTCAGCTTTCTTCTGCCTAGCTCTGTTCAAATGGGTGTAGCGTGGTGTTTAGGCTTCTAATAGCTCTCTTCTCAAGTTCTTGTACTCTTCAATTATTTGTGTAGCAGAGCTCGTGCCAATGATGTCAGCGCCAGCCTCTATCAACGCTATTGCGTCGAGTGCATGCCTTATTCCGCCAGCTGCCTTAACCTTAACTCTCCCCCTGGCAGCCCTCTTAAGAAGAGCCACATCATGCACTGTTGCCCCTGAAGTACCTTGGTGAAAGCCTGTTGAAGTTTTTACAAACTGCGCCTTGGTCTTGACAACAGCTTCTACAGCTAGCATCTTCTCACTATCACTTAGCAGCCCTGTTTCTATAATCACCTTAACTGCGCCGTTAAACTCCTTAGCAACATCGACAACAGCAACTATATCGCTTTCAAATGTTTGAACATCTCCAGCCTTCAGGGCCTGTATGTTGGAGACCATGTCAACCTCCCTAGCCCCAAGCTCAAACAGCCTCCTAGCCTCTACAGCCTTAGCCTCGGTAACCGTGTAGCCGTTTGGAAACCCTACTACTGAGGCAATGCACACATCTCTTTTAGTAAAGCCCTCTCTATTCAGTACATACAGATGGTAGGGAGATGCAACAAGGCATCTAAATCCATACCTAAGGAGCTCCTCAACAGCCTTCTCAACAGCCTTTCTATCGGCATCCACTCTGAGCATAGTGTGGTCTATTAGCTTAGCAAAACCCTCTACGGAAACTCGGGAAACAAAGCTCTTGAGGAAGCTCATGCACAACACCCTAAAAGGGTTGTGTTGCCAGAGCTCTTACTTAAAGTTTTGCTGAGCTAGGGCGATTTGAGCAGCCTACAGCTATATATTAGTTCACTGAGGCTAATATTCTGTGGTGTAAGGCGTGTTATTGAAAGAGGAGCTGCTCAGTAAATTAAAAGAAGCTGTAGTTAATGGTGACCCTGAGGGGGTTGCAGAGCTCTGTAGAAGAGTTATTGAAGCTGGCATAGACCCTCTTGAAGCTATTGAAAGAGCTCTTGTTGCAGCTGTTCGTGAGCTAGGGGACAAGTGGATCCAGACGCTGTAAAGCTCATGGCAGCTGTAGTCGGTGAGGAGAATGTTAGTAGAAAGCCGTTCATGATATTCGCAGTATGTCCTTCGCCACCCCTTAAGTGGAGCAGCATCGCTGTGCAAAACCTCATGGACTGTGCTAGGCATGGCATACCTGTGCACATTATTCCAATGCCGCAGACAGGGGGCACAGCACCTGCAACACTAGCTGGTGCTGTGCTACAAGCAAACGCAGAGTTTCTATCAGGGCTCGTCATCGCTCAGTTCACAAAGCCAGGCACACCTACAGTCTACAGCAGTTCTCCAACAGTATTTGACCAGAGGTTTGCAACCTCCTGCACAGGCTACATTGAGGTTGGGCTTATGTCTGCTGCTTTTTCACAGCTTGCGAAATTCTATGGTGTTCCAAGCGCCTCCTACACCATGGTCAGTGATGCAAAGGTTTTTGACCCGCAAGCATCCTTGGAGTCAGCTTTTGGTGCACTAATATCTGTCCTCTCTGGCATAAACATGGCTATAGGCTCTGGGATGCTTCTAGAGGAAAACGGCATAAGCTTGCTCAAGCTCGCTATAGACGATGATGTCGCTGGCTCAGCCCTTAGGTTTGCAAAAGGCGTTCATGTAGATGTTGAGGCACTGGCAGAGTGGCTAATAGAGGAGGTGGGCCCTGGTGGGCTGCTTCTAAAGTACAGGCATACACGTGATTGGTGGAAAAAAGAGCACTTTATACCAAGGCTCCTAGATAAGAAGGCTATGGACATGTGGAGGAGGGGCGGCTCTAAGGCTCTAAACACAGTCGCTAGGGAGTATGTTGAAAAGGTGCTGAAGGAGCACAGCGTAGAGCCACTGCCACCTGATATTGAGAAGAGCTTAGATAACGCAGTGCTAGAGATGCTGAAGAGGTATGGTGTAGAGAAGGCGCCAGAGATATAGGCGTTGAAGTACTGCAGCCCATTTGAGAAGAGGACTTAGCAAATCCCTGCTCACACCCTTAGGCACATCCATGGGCGCAGAGAGCGTCCTCAGCTCTAGAGAATTTATATAGAGGGTGTGGCTAGCTTCACCTGGGTTGAGGATGCGTGGTTGAGCAAAGCGCTAACCCATTTGATAAGTACCTTGAGATATTCTCAGCAGACCCCCTCGAAATTCTGAAGGCTATTCCAGCCCCCAGCAAGGGGCCCTTCAAGCCCGATTGGAGGTCTTTGAGAAACTATAGAGCCCCAAAGTGGCTTACAGATGCTAGGTTCGGCATATTTATCCATTGGGGTGTGTACTCCGTCCCTGCCTTTGGTAGTGAGTGGTACTCGAGAAACATGTACATACCTAGTGCTCCAGAGCACAGCTTCCACACTAAGAACTTCGGGCCCTTGACAGAGTTTGGCTACAAAGACTTCATACCCATGTTCACAGCAGAGAACTGGGATCCTGATGAGTGGGCTAAGCTCTTTGAGAAAAGCGGTGCAAAGTTTGTTGTTTTAGTTGCTGAGCACCACGACGGTTTCGCAATGTGGGACTCTAGCTACACTAGGTGGTGTGCAGCTAGGGCTGGGCCTAAGAGGGATGTTGTTAAAGAGCTTAGAGAGGCTGTGGAGTCCAGAGGGCTTATCTTCGGCGTCTCGTATCATAGGGCTGAGCACTGGTTTTTCTTCGAGCCTGGGACTAGGGTAGAGTCTGATGTTAGGGACCCGAGGTTCTACGACCTCTATGGGCCCGCAAAGCCGGCTTCCCTAGACCCCAGGGCCCCCCCAGGGCCAGGCAACCTGTACCCTGACAAGGAGTTCTTGATGGACTGGCTCCTCAGGATCGTGGAAGTTGTCGAGAAGTACAGGCCCTGGCTCATATACTTTGACTGGTGGATTGCTAACCCTGCTTTTGAGCCCTACCTAAAGGCCTTTGCTGCTTACTACTACAATAGGTGCTACAGGTGGGGTGTAGAACCCGTCATAGTGTACAAATACAATGCGTTTAGAGAGGGCACGGCTGTGCCAGACATTGAGAGAGGTACTGTGAAAGATATTCAGAGGCAGCCGTGGGTCTCAGACACCTCTATAGACTACAAGTCCTGGGGGTACATAAGGGATGCAGAGTACAAGCCTGTTGAGGTAATCCTTCAGCACATGGTTGACGTCGTGAGTAAAAACGGTGTCTTCCTACTGAACATAGGGCCAAAGCCTGATGGAACAGTGCCAGAGGAGGTGAAGAGGACCTTGCTTGAGGTGGGTAGCTGGATGAAGACACAGGGAGAGGCTGTATACGGCTCACAGCCTTGGAAAGTGTTTGGAGAAGGCCCGACAAGGCTTGCCGAAGAGGGGTTCTTCACTGAGAAAAAGCTGGTGTTTACAGAGGAAGACGTTAGGTACACTGTTAAGAGAGCCTACCCCCTAGGGGAGGTATTGTACGGTATTGTTCTTGGAGAGCCTAGGGAAAGGCTTATCCTAAGGGCTCTCTCAAAGAGAGTGAACATGATTAATGGAGAGGTTCTGCACGTAGAGGTCATGGGCTCTAAGGGGAAGGCTGAGTGGATGCACACCGACGAGGGGCTAGAGGTGAGGATATTACCACAAGAGGTAGAGCGATACCCTTACACAATAAGAATACTTGTGAAGAAAGGATAGGGCCATTGCAAGCCTAAGCACCACATTCTCTCCGTGGAGTAGCCTCCGCCTCACTCTAGTGCCCCTAAAGAGTAGAGTCAAGCCCTATAAGTGCTGTGCAGTTTTGGGGTGCTTAAGTGAGCTCCTCTATGAGCGTGAAGAGCCCTTTGCTATAGGGGCTCTCCACAGGGACCTCAACATGCTGAGCCCTATTGGGGGTGCTCAGAGGCGCCCCCAAGGCATGTGCAGAGCCAAGGGGCAGTGCAGGGGATGGAGGTGAGGCAATGAACATAAAGCTGTGTAAAGCTATGTGAAGGCTGAGTGGGGCTAAACCCCTTAGGCCCCTTCCCCGAAGTGCCTCATGATATCATCTACATACCTAAGTATGGAGTCTGCTGCAAGAGTCACAACATTTCCCTTCCCCAGCTCCTCAGCCACCCTTAGGGCTGCTACAGTGTTTGCAGCTGAAGATATGCCGACGAGGAGCCCCTCTTCCCTTGCAAGCCTCACGGCCATCTCCATGGCCTCTCTGTAAGAGACCTCTACGACCTTGTCTATGATGCTCCTATCCAGTAGTGGTGGTATGTCTGTGTAGAGCAATCCCTCAATTCTGTCACCTACAGTGCCCCCGGCTAGGGGTGAGCCCTTTGGGGTTACAGCAGCTATTAGCACATCTCTCTTTCTCTCCTTCAAAAACCTCCCAACGCCCGTTATCGTCCCCCCTGTCCCCACGCCCATAACAAAAGCACTCACATCACCATCTAGGGCTCTCCAGATCTCAACTGCTGTTGTCTCGTAGTGTGCTTGTGCGTTTGCAGGGTTTGCGTACTGGTTTAGAAAAATCCCTCTCCTCTCCCTAGCGATCCTCTCAGCAAGCCTTATGTAGTAGTCCTCATCAGAAGGCTTGTCGCCGCCCTCGACAACCTCAGCCCCCAACAGCCTCAGCATAGCAACCTTACTCTTGCTGGTGCCCCTAGGCACGACAATTATGGGCTTTAGGCTAAGTTGCTGAGCAACAAAAGCAACTGAAATAGCTGTGTTACCACTAGAAGCCTCAACTACAACATCGCCAGGCTTCAGCCCATACCTCTGAATGGCGTCTTTAATCATGTAAAGAGCAATTCTGTCCTTGTGACTACCCGTAGGGTTGACGAACTCGAGCTTAACGAAGACCCTGGCGTTTCCCAGAGGCCTAACCCTCTTGAGCTCTACAAGGGGTGTGTTTCCAATCAATTTCAGCACTGTCGCCATGGTGTAGCCACGTGTATAGCTCTAGAGAGGCGAAGAATAATAGCTTTTTGAGACAGCGCAAAGCCTTAGTGCTGAGCTCTCTGAGCAGAAAACCACTTACAGATGTCTTTAACTGGGCACTCTGCACATAGAGGGCTTCTCGCTTTGCAGACCTTTCTAGCCAAGTCCATAACGCCATAGGCGAGCTCCACAGCCTCAGCAGAGTCTCTAGGTGTGAGCTCCTTGGCTATGCCCAGCAGCGCTGAGTCCTCATATGGATTACCCTTAGACGGCTCAACGCCAAACACTCTTCTAAGCACTCTAACAATGTTTACGTCAAGGAGGGGTGCAGGCTCTCTACACGCCCTCAGCACAGCTTCTGAAGCTATGTAGTCTCCCACCCCAGGCAAGGACTTGAGCTCCTCAAAGCTACAGGGGACAGCGCCACTAAACCTCTCGACAAGAGCCCTAGCGAGCTCTATTAGCTGCCTAGCCCTATGCCTAAGCCCAAGAGGCTTTAAGAGTGCCCACACCTCATCTTCACTAGCCTCAGCCAAGGCGTTGGGTGTGGGGAACCTCCTCAAAAACTCCTCGTAGACCTTCAGAACCTGCCTAACAGTAGTCCTCTTGAGGAGCACACCTGCAACAAGCACAGCCCAACCATCAACCCTAGCCCTCCACGGAAGCCCCCTATCCCCATACACCCTAAACCACTCAGCAACTCTCCTCTTAAAGACCTCAATAACACCCCTATCACTATAGCCTAGAGACAGTGCTAGCTCACCACAGGGTGAGAGCTCCACTAGTGCATAATATGGGTAAGGAGCCCGCTGAACCCCCATAGCTAGCACTCTAGCTAATTTTCTTTATCCTCAGCAACCATGCAGTTAGCTCAATACGTTAAAGCTCTGAGCCTCATTACTCATAGTCATCCTAACTAGAGCAGAGGCTTTGGCTTTAACAGAGAACGCCTCTCCTTTTCGATGGACATCAGGAGGCGTAGCCTCTCTTGAACATGACTGTTGCACCTGTGGATGTGCTAGTGGTGGGCATTGCGCTAGTACTAAACTCTTGCTTAGAACCATAGGTGGCTTAGGGGCTTAGCCAACTCCCATCACTGAAGAGGAGTGGGAGAGGTTGAGGGAGCTTTTTGAGAAGAATGAAAAGAATGGGTTAACGCTTAAAGAAGCTGACGAGTTTATAGAGCTAGCGAAAAAGCTACTTAGAGCACGGCAGGAACTCAAAGACGTGGAAGCTACGCATATGCACAACACAATATCAAGGAGGCACAGAAATAGCGTTGTAGAGCCCCCCTCCTGCACGTGAAGAGCTACGGGCTTCTCTAAACTCGTGATGGGGCTGCGAACCGTTGACACACAATTTGTGAGCATAGCCTTTATAGCTTCCACACTTGCTGAGAGGTGTGATCAGTGATAAGGCTAAGAACCTCTTGCAGAAGAGCCTAGTGTAGAGCGTGAACACTATGCGTAAAAGCTCCCTCGCTGTGCTCTTAATTGGCATAGCCATAGCCGTGGCTTGGCCTGTAGCCGCTTACCTACTCTACCCCGTCCCCAGCGGAGACGTTGAGGCTATTGCTAGTGTTAGTGATGTTCCCCTTCCTGAGAGGCCCCTGGGCTTCATGGTTGGTGTTGGGGGTATGGTTATGTTTAGGGGTTCCGGCATTGAGGTTAGGGGCGTTTCTGTATATTTTTGTGAGGGTGTGGCTGTTGTTAAGCTAGGGTCTGGTGAAGTAGTGGCTGTAGTGTTTATGCCTAGGCAAAGCTTCTCGGATACTAGTAAAGTGCGGTGACCCAACGCTGTGCAGGACGTTGCTCAAGCCATTCAGTCTCTCTTCCCCAAGCTAGCGGTCTTCACACCAACAGCTATGGTGCAGGGGGCTCAGCAAGTAGTAAACACTATGACAACACTCTTTGCCTCTGTAGGTGGGGTAGCGCTGGTTGAGGGCCCTTCGGAGTCGTGAACACCATGGCTATGGCTGTCGCTGAGAGTGCTAGGGAGATAGGGATTATGAAGGCTGTGTGGCCTCAAAGTGGTTTGTGCTAAAGCTGTTCTTGCTGGAGTCCACAGTCATAGGGGCTATGGGTAGCGCAATAGGCTTGGTGCTGGGGGTGGCTCTGACATATGTAATAGCACCTCTACTCCTACAAACAGGGACAACGAGAGACATAGCGCTTGCTAGGAGACTTGGAAGAGCAACAGAGTCTACTGTAACGCTACATTGGTGGGCTGGATAAGCCAGACGCGGGTACAGTGGTTGTTGATGGTGTTGATGTTGCTAGGCTAAGCGAGGCTGAGCTGACTAGGTTTAGGCTTTTCAAAGTTGGTTACGTGTTTCAGCTATACAACCTCATACCAACGCTCACAGTCTTAGAAAACATTGAGCTGCCCATGTACTTAGCTGGGGTGCCAAAGGGGGTTAGGAGGAAGAGAGTGGTCGAGCTCTTAGAAGTGGTGAGGCTAGAGAAGTACACAGACAAATCATCAGATATGCTGAGCGGGGGGAGAGTAGCAGAGAGTCGCTATAGCGAGAGCCCTAGCAAACAGCCCAGCCGTGGTGCTAATGGATGAGCCTACTGGAGCTCTAGACATGGAAAACACGAGGGAGCTCATGGAGCTTGTAAAGAAGTTGAACAGATGGCTCGGGCAGGCATTCATCATAGCGACACACGACGTCTTAGTGGTAAGAGAGTGCACAAAGATATTCACGATAAGAGGTGACGAGATAGAGGGAGTCTACAGCCCAGCTGAACTAAGCAAAGCACTTCACGTATAATGCCTCCAGCCATGTGAGTGCACCAGCATTTTTACCTAATTATTTTACCTTTGCACTACTGCTGTAAATGAATTATTTGCCATCAATAGATAAAAAGCCTGGTTTGATCTTGGATAGTGCTCTGCTTAGGTGCTGCACCTTGAGCCTTACAGTGTGCTTTAAGTCTATTGGTGCTGTTGATGAGGGTCTTGAAGAGGGCTATCAGAGTCGCTAAGGCTCTTCCACCATGGCTAGACGCTGAGAAGACTAGGGCCACTCAAGAGGCTGTGGCTGTGGCTGTGTGAAGAGAGGCTTTACAGCTTCACTCTAGCTTAGTTGATAACACCTCTTCTTTTATCTTTTCAGCGAACTTCTTGAGCTTCTCAGCTATTTCAGGGTACTTTATCCCCAGTATTCTTAGAGCTAGTAGTGCAGCGTTTCTTGCGTTGCCTATTGCCACAGTTGCTACAGGCACTCCATAAGGCATTTGAACTATTGATAGCAGGGAGTCTAAGCCGTTTAAGTGCTTAGAGGGTATTGGGACTCCAACTACGGGTAGGTGTGTTAGCGCAGCTATGACACCAGGTAGGTGTGCTGCACCCCCCGCACCAGCTATAACAACCTCAACGCCTCTCTCACTCAGCGTCTTACCATACTCAAATGTGGCTTCAGGTGCTCTATGGGCAGACAAGACCCTCACCTCAACATCAACGCCAAACTCCTTCAGTAGCTCAACAGCTTCCCTCATGTGCTCCCAATCACTCTTACTACCCATTACAACTGCAACCTTAGGCAACTCCTCACCACCTCTAGAGCTGTGGAAAAATCTCTGCAGGCAGGTAATATAAGGTTATCATTGTCACAAGCGTTTGAAGCTCAGCTGGGTGATGCCTGCAGGTAGTGGCTTAGGGGTGGTTTGTGTGAACCCTAGCCTCCTCTCCAACCAGTTCTAACACCATGTACAGTGTATTGGCTAGAGGTGCTCGGAGAGAGCATGAGCTGTCAGCTACTCGCTATCTATGCGTGCTGTGATGTCTGTGAAGATGTAGAGGTATGTCCTTGCCTCTGGGTACGCTTCTTTAAAGCTCTTGAGGACTTCAAAGTCGTCTTCGTGAACCTCTAAGACTTCTAACCTAAGCTTTTTAGCTGTTGAGGGCTTGTAGATGTAGTCTTTTGTCGTGTTCCCCCTTCTCCTGAACACTATGGGTAGCTCCTCTACACCCATGCTCTTCAACTGCTCAAGGGTTTTCTGAGCCATGTTGTCAGTCCTGCCAGTAATTATCACGACGCTAAAGCTTTTAGAGAGCCTGTCTCTGAGCACCTCAAAGCCAAAGTCTATTGGCTTGTCTAAGTGCATGTACTTGGTGCTGAGGAAGCAGTTCCAGAAGAGCCTCCTATTCCCCCTGGCCTCCTCTTTACACTTAGCAAGCCTCTCGCTACAGTCAATTAAGACCCCGTCAATGTCAAACACCACATTGTTGCTGTGCTTAAGCTTGCCACAGTTGACAACGACAAAGTTTGTCGAGATGCAGGACAGGGGCGAGAGGCTCACTTGCAACCCTAAATAAAGTCTCTTGCACCTCAGGTTAAAGGTGTTAGCCCCCTTTAGACAGCGCTAGGTTTTTGGCTTTTCAGCTATTCCAGGGCTTGCCTCAGCTTTTTCAAGTAGATATAGACAATGAGTGCGGGGATCGCTGGCCATGCCACAACTATGGCTAAGGTTGTTGCCCCCAGGTAGCTTTAGAGCACTGAGGTGTAGGTAGGCAGATGCAGAGAATGCGCCTCCTGCAGTAAACATGCGTAGTCCAGTAGCAGAAATGAAGGTGAGACTCTCCTTGGTGTACAGGTGGTGGCAGGGCATGCATATTGTAAAACAGCGTGGCTAGAACATATACGCTGAAAAACAGCAGCTACAAATCACTAGTCAGCGCTTAAGTCACGATATTTAGAGCAACACCACTATATCCAAGAATCGGTAGAGTAGCGTAATATACTTGCACAACACACTGGCACTTGTCTTGCGAATCTGTTGACCAGCCCCCTGCAGCAAATTGAGTGAGCGCAAGGCTTTAAAGTTGTCTAAGCCTCGCCCGCTACCCAGCACTTATTTAGTTAATTTAAGCTGAATAGCGGTCCAAGCTCTGTGAGAGCACTTTTACACGCCATTTTTAAAACTCTATAAGAAGGCTTTTTAAGATGTGTTCACAGTGTTGCTTGTGGTGGTGAGTGCAGTGCTTTCTGAGCTTGTCTATAGTGTTCTTGCTGTAGTCACCCTAATATACATGGCGACGTCTGTTGCATATATTGTGAGGCTTGTGAGGGGGCCGACACTTCCTGACAGGATTTTAGCCCTAGACGCTCTCAGCTACGACCTTGCAGTGTTCCTAGCCCTACTCTCTATCCTTTTGCAGAGGTGGGTTATGGTCTCTGGGATCATTCCTCTTGTGCTCTGGATTCACGCTGTAGACATATACGCTTCTAAGTACCTTGAGGCTAGGGAGATGGGTGAGTAGTGCGTGCACATACTACTCGTAGCCGTGGGCTTAGCAGTGGTTGTTGTAGGAGCGTTTTTCGAGGTGGTAGCGGCTCTCGGAATGATTAGGCTTCGCAGCTTCTTTCTCAGGCTACACGCAGCTACCATGGGCTGTGTTGGTGGCTCTATACTCCCTCTCCTCGGCTTGGCTCTAATAGCCCTAGGGCTAGAGAGTGTTGGAGTTGAGAGACTCTACGTAGCGGGGACTTGCACAGCTGGCGCCATTATACTGCTAGTACTGGCTCCTAGTGGTGCTCACAGCTTAGCAAGAGCTGCTTACATGACGAGGGCGGCCCCGAGGCACCCTCTAGAGTTTGACGCGCTTGAAGAGAGGCTGAAGGGTGGTGGAAGGTGAGCATTTCGCTAATACCTTACGTAGTTATTGTATTTTGTTCACTACTATCAACGTTCCTAGCCTACCTAGTGGTTAAAGAGCGAGACCTTGTTGTAGCAGCTCTCCTCCTGCTTGCTCAGGGGGTTGTGTACTCTCTCCTATACTACCTCCTCATGGCGCCAGACCTCCTCATAACCTACATCCCCGTGTCTGTAGGCATCACCCCTCTCCTCCTCTTCTTGCTACTGAAGAAGACTGAGCGTGCTGAGCCTTGAGGAAAAAGGATGTAGTTATAGCGATATCGCTATCCCTTCTAGTGCTAGCCATGTCCATAATCATAGGCTCCGAGCGGCTCACCCCAATGGCATCAGCCGTTGTTAGGGGCCTTGGAGAGAGCTACCTCATGTACTCGTACAATCCGTGGCACGTCAACATAACAGTGCTCTCCCTGAACGTCGTCACCGCTATTATCTGGGACTACAGAGGCCTTGACACTTTCTACGAGACATGTGTACTCCTAGCCTCAGTAGTAGCGCTCTTAGCTGTGCTGAGAGGGTATGGAGAGGTTGCTAAGCTAGGAGCGCAGGGGCTATCTGACGTTGTAAAGGCAGCTACAAAGCTTGTCATACCGCTCATAGCTGTCTACAGCGTGGCCACAGCACTTCACGGCCAGCTCACGCCTGGGGGAGGCTTTCAGGGTGGTGCAATAGCTTCTGTGGCAATAGCTCTCGCAATAGCTGTGTACTCGCTAGACAGTGTCTATAGGAAGGGGCTGAGCGTTTCAAGGCTGGTAGTGCTGAGGGTGCTGGGCTTAGCCTGTATGTTGTGCATAGCTGTAGCCCTAGCCTTAGTGGGAGCGCTACTGGGTGTGAAAGCATACGTGTTTCAGAACATGGCTAAAGAGGACTCGCCCATAGGCATGCCCAAGATGCTCCTCGACACCCCAATGGCAGGCGCAGTACTTTTGTACAACACCTTTGAGCTCGTGATCGCGTTTTCAGGTCTCTCAACAGCTCTAATTATGCTGTCTCTTAGAGAAGAAGAGCTTAGAAAAGCACTTGAGGTAGGCGAGGCCTATGAGTGAAGAGCTTGTTCAGCTAGCTTTCAGAACATCTGCAGTGGCTTTCATTGCGAACATCGCGGTAGCCCTCTACGGCATTCTCTCGAGGCCTTCTCTTGTAAAGAAGTTTATGTGCCTCATCCTATTCACAGACTCTATAAGCCTCTTCACAATATTCATAGGGTTCAGAGTCTTGAGGAGCTCCTACCCTTCGCCACCAATTCTAAGCAGTGCGCCTAGGTCTCTAGAAGAGCTGGAGAGGTTTGCAAGTACAGCTGTGGACCCCTTGCCCCAGGCACTCATACTGACAGCCATTGTCATAGGGCTAGCCACGTCCATGTTCATACTCGGGCTCATCTTGGTGTACCACAGGCTGCACGGGACAACCAATATTCATGCCGCTGAAGAGGCTGAGGAAGTTGATGAGAGTGCTGAGTAAGCTAGTGCTAGTACTGCTACTCCTACTCTTTGTAGTGCTGACCACAGGTTCTGTAAGGCTCTACACACTCCTCACAGGCCTAGCGGTGTCCACTGCTGTAGCACTCCTCTTTGAGAAAACGCTTGTGAAAAAGCCTATAGCATTGCGAGATGCTGTAAAGTTGCTCTACTTGCTAAAGTACCTCCTCCACTTCATCTACGTAGAGATGGGGTCTCACATCGAGGTAGCTAAGGTGATTCTACTTGGAAGAGGCTTGAGGCCTGCCATTGTCGCCATTCCCTATAGCACTGAGTCAGACTACGGCACAGCCATGGTGGCACTCTCTATAACCAACACGCCTGGCACAGTAGTTGTACATGTTGATAGGGAGTCTAGGACAATGTTTGTGCACTGGATTACTGCTAAGACCTTTGAGCCCTGGGAGGCGTGGAAGGAGGTTGCCAGGGTTTTCGATGGCTTAGCTAAGAAGGTGTTTGGGTAGAGTGGTGTGCAGGAGCTCATAGGCTTTCTACCAATACTCTTAGTCACCTCAGCTGTAGTGCTTTTGCTCTGCTCACTATTACCTAGGGGTGAGCGCTACGTAAACCCCATAGCAGTGTTAAGCAGTGCAACAGCCTTTGCAATGAGCCTAGCTATACTACACCATGTGGTGAACAACGGTGTTACCACGTACTTCTTTGGGGGCTTCAGACCACCCCTGGGGATATCTTACACAGTGGATGTGCTGAGCGCCCTGCTAGGCCTACTATCAATGGCTATGCTCCTTCTCACAGTGCTCTACAGCACATGGTTTATAACATCAAAGTGGGCCTACCTCTACTACTCACTCCTCTTCCTAATGGCCACTGGCTCCGTTGGCTGCCTTTACACAGGAGACATATTCAACTTCTTTGTATCACTAGAGCTACTGGCAATAGCGAGCTACGCCCTAACAGCCTTTTACAGGGGCAACCCAAGGGCTGTTACAGCCGCTTTGAGGTATGCGATATCAGGGACTATAGCCACCTCACTCTACCTCTTCTCAGTAACACTAGTCTACAGCGCTTTTGGAACCCTCAACATAGCTGACATAGCACTTAAGGTGCGCAACCCAGAGGCCCAGGTGCCGTTCTCCCAGGGCGTAGCAGGAGACATTGTGCTTACCTCTAAGGTGGCCTTCTCCATAATGACGTGGGTCTTTCTCTTTAAAACAGCTATCCTGCCCCTAGGCTTTGCGTGGCAGCCTCAGGCATATGCTGAAGCCCCAGTGCCTATAGCAGCAGGGTTTACAGCTATTGCAGATGCTGTTGGTCTTTACTGGTTCCTAAGGTTCTTCAACACGGTGCTTGGGCGAGATGCGATCCCTGCTCTAAGTAGCTTTAGAGAAGCGCTACTCAGCTTCCTACAGGTAGTGGCAATTCTCTCAGCGCTTGTAGCAGCCCTGCTCATGTCTATGCAGAGAGACGCCAAGAAGTTCATAGCTTACAGCACTATCTCACAGTTTAGCCTAGCCCTCCTAGGCATATCCCTCGATAGTAGCTACGGCACTGCTTCTGCACTTCTCCACATAGTGTCAAATGCGATTGGCGATGCAATACTCTTCTACGTTACTGGAATAGCTGTAGCTGGGTGCGGAAGGAGCATAAAGTGCTTAGCTGTGCTAAAGGCGAGTAGGTGTGCCCTAGCATCACTTTTTATAGCTATTTTAAACTTGTTTGGTATTACACCACTGCTACTAGGTTTCTGGGCAAAGGCGCTACTAGTCTTAGCAGGCTTGGGGAAGTCCCTCGCACTCCCCGTGGTAACGCTGGTCGTATCAGGCATAGCGGCTATAGGGTACTTCAGACTGTTCTACAAGGCCATAACCTCTCACACTGAGGTGAAGAGCGACCCAAGGCTTAGGAGCACTGCAACCCCCACGCTACTAGCACTAGCACTAGCAGCCACTGCAGTTGCCCTAGGGCTCTGCTTTACTCTATGCACCCAGTTTCAAAACTTTATCCTGGGCATAGGCGATGAGATAGCGAGCAACTATGGAGAGTACATAGTTAAAACCCTCTGGAGCTGAATTGCAGTGCGTAGGCACTGTGCGGCATAGGGAGTGTAGATGGAGCTACTTGACATAGCTAGATACGCAGTGCTTTCAGCTTCTATGTCACTAGTGTTCCTAGGCGACGCTCTGCACAGAGGTGGCAGGAGTAGAGCTGTGTGCGTGTTCCTAAAGGTCTTAGCGTACTCCGCCCTAGCTTCACTTACTCTTTTTCAACTGCTAAACGCGCTCCAGCAGCAGCTTCTGCTGATAACAGTAGTGCTAGGGGCTTTAATCTCCCTATTCTCAGCACCCTACTCCACCATTAAGTACGGCTCCAAGTCCCTCACAATGATAACGGACCTCCTCATAGTGACCACAGCAATGACCTTTGCATCTAGATACCTTCTAGAGCTAGTCCTATTCTGGCTAGCGACAGAGCTCATAGGGTTTATAGCGATAGCCTACGACGCGTTCACAGGTGTTAACAGCGAAGCGCTGAGAGCTTCTGTGCGCTACCTAGTGTTCTCCATGATACCAACAGACATATCTCTATTCATCCTCCTAGCCCTGACGGGGTTTGAAGAAATGCTCTCCCAACCCCTTGCAACACTAAAGCTAAATCTCTACTCACCTATGCTAACAGGGCTTCTAACCCTGGGGTTCATGGCCAAGGCGGCTGTAGCCCCACTGCACTTCTGGCTTCCAGACGCCCACTCCCTAGCACCAGCACCAGCCTCAGCCATGCTCTCAGGCCTAATGGTCAAGATGGGGGTGTACGGCATGCTCACATTAGCACAGTTTGCGATAGACACGGGCACGGCTTACAGCATTTTGCTGGTCTTCGGCTCTTTAACGGCTGTTTACGGGGGTCTTCAAGCGGTTTACCAAAGGGACTTGAAGAGGCTCCTAGCCTACAGCACCATATCGCACATGGGCGCCATTGTGATGCTAGTAGCGCTCTACATAGACTCCCAAGACCCTCTCTACCTCTACGCCATCATGGCGTATGTCGCGGCTCACGCTTCATATAAAGCCACTCTCTTCATGGACACTGGGGTCATTGAGTTGCTCTCCCATGAGAGATTTGTTGACAGGCTTGGCTATGTTCATAGAGCTCTGCCTGTAGAGTCTCTTGCTGCGCTACTGGCAATTCTAACAATATTTGGCGTTCCTCCAACAGCTGGGTTTCTAGCAAAGGTATGGGCCTTTTCCTCAGTTCTCCACAGCATGGTGGAGAAGAGCTTGTACATATACCCACTCGCAGTGCTGTCAATAGAGATTGCTCTCTGCGTGGCGTATAGCGCGAGGTATTTGCAGGCGCACATAAAGCCGGGGCCTGCGGAGGAGGTTAGCAGTAGAGAGGAGGTGCGCGGGCTACCAATGTACACGCTAGTAGCGTCTCTAACATCACTAGCACTCGCACTCCCTCTGCTTGCAGTGCAGAGCGGTGCTGAGAGGATAGGTGTTGACTACTTTGCACTCTACCTCGCGTCCCTACCAACAGTTCTACTCCTACTCACAGCCCTACACATTCTCATAAGGGAAGCGGCTAAGGGGTGTGCACGCAGTGCTACACCATAGTGTGAAGCAACTAATTAGAGCACGAGGTTTTAGCTTTCAGCAGTATCTTCACACTGTGTCCTCCTTTCTGCTCTTCTCAGCAGTGTTGCTAAGCACTCTTGCAATTGTAACTGGGTATAGCAAGGCGCTGTACCTCGAGCTCTCTGTAAAGCTCACGCTCACCTCACTTTCAGTACTACTCCTACTGGAGATTATGCACAGCAGTAGGGGGGCCCTAATGCTGTGCACACTCTTAGCCTCTCTAACAATTGCGATTCACTACATCCTCATAGCAACCTCAAGCCACCTGGCAATAGCTATTGCAGTAGTGCATGTGGTGCAAGCACTTCTCTGGGCGTGGCTTAGGAGTTTATTTGCTAAGGCTCCTCAGCACCTCTCATACCTACTCACATGGGGCATGCTGTACGTAACTATATCTGCTTACAGCAGGTCCTTGCCAGTAGACTTGCAGTACGCTAGAGTAGCCTTAGTAATCGCCCTAGCCACGATATCCACGCCAGCACTCTTAGCTGGGAGTACAGCACTTCAAAATGTCGTTGCTGTTGAGAGGGCGGTGGGGGAGGCTGTTGGGCAAGCCATTGTAGCGAGAGTTAGGAGGGTGAAGCTGTGGGCTGAGCTCACAGCAAGTAAGGTGAGGACCATGCTGAAAAAGGTGCTGGGTGTGAGCCTAGGAAAAGCGCCACAGGAGAAGGCGTTAAAGCTTGTGCAAACTACAGCAAGAGTTGTGGGAAGTGTTGAGACTACTGTAGAGACATCCACTATGCAGAGGCTAGAGCGCCTGCTGAGCCACATCATAAAGTGCGGTAGGGTTCTTGAGGACACTATCGTTAGGAAGGTGAGAACAGGTATGGCGAAGATGGTTAAGCACCTACACCACACCTTTGAGTACTCCCTAGCCACCATATCGCTAGTGCTAGGGCTACTAATACTACTTGCGCTAATCATCTTCATACTGCTTGCACTCTAGATTCACACCACTGCATGGTGGTGGCAGTGGGGGTGCCTGTTTGGGTGTAGGTAATGGGTGCCCTAGTATTTGGGCCGGTTCGCTCTAGGAGGCTCGGCGTTAGCCTTGGGGTTAACAACGTGCCCTACAAAACCTGTACTTACAACTGTGTCTACTGCCAGCTGGGCATAACAACAAGCCTTACAGTAGTGCGGAGGTGCTTCTATAATTGGAGAGAGGTTGTTAGTGAGGTTGCTGAGTTTCTAGAGAGGTTTGGGGGTTATGTGGACTACGTGACGCTAGTACCCGATGGAGAGCCCACGCTGGACGCCTGCATTGGGAGGGTTATTGACGGTGTTAAGAGGGAGGCTGGTGTAAGAGTAGCTGTGCTTACAAACGCTTCTCTGCTGTGGCTCGATGATGTGAGGAGCGATCTTATGGAGGCAGACTACGTCTCCATAAAGCTCGACGCTGTTGATGAAAGGGTGTGGAGAGCTATGAACAGACCGCATCAAGCGCTGAGGCTAGGGGATGTTCTCAACGGTATTCTCGAGTTCTCAAAGAGGTTTAGGGGGGTGCTCGCTTCTGAGACAATGCTAGTGCAGGGTGTGAACACTAGCGTGAAGCACTATGAGGGGGTCTCGGGGTACTTAAAGTACTTGAACTTGCGCAAGGCATTCATAGCAATACCTGTGAGGCCTCCTGCTGAGCCCTACGTTAAGCTACCACAGGAAGATGAGGTTGTTAAGGCTTACGAGGTTTTTTCACAAGTGCTTGGAAGCGAAAGGGTGGAGCTGTTGAACACACCTGAGCCTCCGCCAGATAGGGTTTACGGGGATCCTGAGGCGTGGCTTCTGAGCACCACCTCTGTCCACCCCCTGCGATACGACTATGCTATAAGGGCTCTGGGGGGTGTGTGCAGCAATCCTGAAGAGGTTATCGAGGGCCTTGCTAGGAGGGGGCTCATAGTTAAGGTCCAGCACATGGGCGCTGTTTATCTGCTTAGAAACTTCACAACACTAGCACAAGGCATGCTGTAGGCTTTAAAAGCAAAAAGAGCTTTTTACCACCTCGAGCAATTCTCCACATCTAATGGTGGCCCCTATGGTCGGCAAGCTGCCTCCAAGCATGCTAGAGAGGTATGTGTTAAGTAGGGTTGGCGCTAAGGATCCTGCCGTCCTCGTGGGGCCTAGCATTGGCGAGGACGCGGCCATCATAGACATTGGTGGCGGCAGGGTCTTGGTTGCTCACGTCGACCCGATTACGGGGGCTGTCGAGCTTCTCGGCTGGCTCGCAGTCCACATCGCGTGCAACGATGTTGCTGTGAGGGGTGCTAGACCCAGGTGGCTTCTCCCAGTTCTCTACTTCCCTGAGCACGCAGCTGAGGAGCTCGTCGATAAGGTCACTGCGCAGATTGATGAGGCTGCTAAGGAGGTTGGGGCAATGGTTGTCGGCGGGCACTCAGAGTTCACACCCCGCTTGGAGAGGCCCTTGATATCGATGACAGCTCTTGGAGTTGCTGAAAAGGGTAGGTGTGTGACCACAGCTGGGGCTAGGGCTGGCGACGTGGTTATAATGACTAAGACTGCTGCTGTAGAGGGCACAGCGATTCTCGCAACTGACTTTAGGGATGCTCTGCTGAGGGCTGGGGTCCCTAGAGAGGTTGTTGAGAGGGGTAGCCAGTTTATAAGGATGGTCAGCGTGGCTAAGGAGGCCCTAGCCCTTGCTGAAGCAGGGCTTGCAACATCTATGCACGACCCTACAGAGGGCGGCTTGGTTGGCGGGCTTGTGGAGATCGCCTACGCCTCTGGGAAGACCCTGGAGGTGTGGGAAGACAGGGTTCCCATAGCGGAGGAGACACTCGCCATGGTCAGGGCGCTTGGGCTAGACCCGCTGAAGCTCATAAGCTCTGGCGTGCTGATAGCCACTGTTCCTGAGGCTAGGGCTGGGGAGGCTCTTGAGCTCTTGAGGGGGCTTGGGGTGAGGGCGACGGTTGTAGGAAGGGTTTTAGAGTACTCAGGGCACTACGCAGTAGTGCATAGGAGGAGCGGTGCTGTGGAGAGAATTGGTGAGCTGCATGTGGGGGATGAGCTGGTAGTGGTTTGGGAGAGGTATGGCGGCGGCTAGTCCTCAGCTTTACCAGCTCTACGCAAGGTGTATTCCCAGTGGCGAGTGCTTGCTGTGCCCAGCTGGGGGCAGGTCCATTGTCTACGGCCCCTTTGCGTCTAGGAGGAGGGGGCTGTCGATAGGGGTGAACTTGTTTCCCTTGGCCAAGGTCTGTAGCTTTAACTGCGTCTACTGCTTTCGAGGGCCTACAAGCGTCCTCACAGCTGAGCCTGTAGATGATGGCTCTGGAGTCACGGCGCAGGTGCTTGTAAAGGCGCTAGAGATCGCTATAGAGGAGGTCGCAGGGGTTCTTGTGGATGTCAGCTCTATTGACTTCTCTGGCAGGGGTGAGCCAACACTACACCCAAGGTTTGGCGAGCTTCTAGAGGCTGTGAAGCTCTTCGCCAAGAGCCGCAGACTTGATGTGAGCATAGGGGTTTTCACAAACTCCTCAACTCTCAATAGAGAAGGTGTTGTGAGGGCCCTTGAGAGCGTGGACTATGTGGAGGCAAAGCTAGACACCGCACTTCAGCACAAATTTGAAGCGATAAACATGCCTCACAGAGCTCTAAGCATAGACATGGTTGTGAAGGGGCTCAGGAGCTTTAGGAAGAGGTTTGGGGGCGCTCTCGTAGTGCAGACAATGCTTCTAAGCTACGGGGACTTAAATAACCACAGCTCTGAGGACTCCGAGGCCTTGGCACAAGAGCTAGTTGCTATAGAGCCAGACGCAGTCCACCTATACACAGTTTACAGAACCCCGAGAAAGCAAGGCGTTAAAAAAGCAGGTAGAGAGGCTATGGAGAGCTTCGCCAAAGCGCTGAGAAGGTGCGGGCTAGTTGTAGAGGTTTACCCAGAGTAGCCCAGAGGCCTCTTCATGCACACCCCCGTAGTCAAAGTACTATAAAACCACAGCACTCTAAGAGCTCTACAAGCACTGGTGCAAGAAGCTTAAACGCATCATCAACATGCCGCACTGACAGTGATACACAGCTTCTGCAACTGAGAACCTTGTTGATAAGAGCCTACGCCTTTATGAGGTGAAAAGCTTAAATAAAGCTCTAAGGGTACTGTTTTATAACGTCATACTAGCTTAGAATCTCACTGCTTAGCTCGCATGATCAGGGTGTGGTGTTTGTGGATAGGGGTAGGGTTTTTGTTGTTGTTAAGAGGTTTATGC
>CAZMQK010000014.1:0-35650 GCA_964568685.1 uncultured Ignisphaera sp. | reverse complement strand
CAGTACGCATACTGCTGAAGGCTTTATCCGTAGAAAGGTTATATACAGCGGTAAGCATTACAATATTGTTGTAGGCAACGAGACACATATAGTTGTCTACACAACTTCTGCAGGTCAGTACCCCCTGCATTCCAAGGGTTTCTTCTACTTAATTCACGCTATAGCCGTTTACCAAGAAGATATTGTTCTAAAACCTGCTGTAATCTATAGCTATCAGTACCCAGAGTACTCGTATCCTAAGCGCTATTACTTCAAGCCTTATACAGATGAGCAAAAAATGGTGTTCTTAATCGCTAGACTTCCATACTATACTTACCCCACTTCTGGATCGAAGATCTTATAGAGAAGAAGTTTATTAATATAAGCATCAGTAATAAAAAAGCTGTTGAAATGAAGTTTATTAAAAGTTTTAGAGCTTCTAATCGAGACCTACTGATAGTTCAGTACATCTTTCCCTGCGAAAAAGCAAGTATCTATGCATGTATAGATTCTGAGACAAGAATGGTGTTAGCAGAAGTATTCATAGGTGAAAGCAAGTCTATTAGCTATCTAGAGAGCATCAATAATATAGGTAGTGTTCCACTAGAACTACTATCAATAGTAAGGAACACAGTATTTGTAGATGCTACAACAAATAAAACACTAGCAGTACCAAAACCGTAGAGCACTCAAGGAACACCCGTCTCTACACTCTACATAGCAACGCTAATATCAACTATCAAATTCATATTCAAGAATTCTATAACCGCTTGTCCCCAGATGCTTATCCTCATTAGTTTTGGGAGCTTCCACCTCGCTCACACTTTACGGACTACCGCTGCGGGGTCGCGGGTAGCCGAGCCCAGCAACACAGTGCCCCCATCTACCTCCAGCCTACCCAGGCCCAGGCTTGGAGCAGTGCCCCCATCGCCTAGGCGGGCTCGGAGGAGGTTGAAAGTACACAACTACGTTTCTATGCCTTGTACAGCACTTGAGCAAGTGTGTATACTAGAAGATGCTGTGGCTGGGGCAGAGGCGAAGAGGCATCTATATCTTCAGTATCTTGTGGAACTTTTCCTTGAATAAGAGGGGGTTTTCAATAAAGTCCCTCGCTAGCTCTTCCTCAAGCTCCAGCATGTCTAAGGCTATGAGTATTGCTCTGAGGAATAAGTACTTTATAGCGAAGTACACGGGGTTAACATCGTTGTTGTACCTTGTGAAGAGAACTGCTCTAAAGTCCTCTGGCTCATCGAGGAAGAGGTCTATGCAACTCTTACCAAACATTTTTCTACAGTGCGCCTCTAGAGCCTCGAGGTAGCCGGGGATTCTAGAAGAAACGCTCTTCCTAATAATAGAGCTAAGCTTAGCTCTATCCACCGTTGCCACCCTAAGCGACATTTGTGGACTGCCCCCATCTATTAGTATAAGCGAATAAAGTTAGATATATACTTTTCTTTAAATAAGTTCAACTGCTAGAAAATGTCGCAGACTCGCAGAAGATTTTTTGTAGAGAATCGCTCTGCGAGCTCCACCCATAGGGAGTTCACCAAAGCCCCTACCCTAGCAATACTTGCTATAGTATATACTACATTCACAACCCCCTCAGCAGGTTACTAAACGCCACTGAGAGGAGGTAGAGAGCTCGGATTCTCCTCAGTGCTGAGGGCCTTGCCGATGCTATGGTTAGTGTGAATACTAGTAGTGTTGATGTGGCTACTAAAGCAGAGCCTTACAACAGCCTCCAGATTCCCTATGAAGAGAAGAGCTGAGAGCGCCATGATTACGTAAAGGAGGGCTGGTGGCGGGATGGGTAGGGGTGTGGTGCTGAAAAAGGCAAAGGGCAACACCCCTACCTTGTGGGAAAGGCTTGGCGGGCTTGCGCCCTATTATTCATTTTTGTGCAACTTTAGCAGGCTCTGCACGGCGACAGTCTTAGGTAGTTAGGGCTTTGTGCCCTTTAGTACTCTCTCTTGACGCCTCTTGTTAGGAATCTGAAGGCTATAAACCATGGAGTGTCTAAAATTGCTAGCACTACCTTTGCGTAGCTTCCATACCATGTCATGCTCCACACATCTTCCCAGGGATGCGTAGAGGCAAAGGCTATTGGGAAGAACACTATGCTGTCGACGACCATGTTTATCACATCACTTCCAACAGACCTAAGCAACACACCTGCAATAATGCTCTTTGCCTTAACCTCATACCTATACACTCTCTTCTTTATCTCTGCAAATACAGTTGCGTCAAGTAGCTCAGCAACTAGGAAAGCTACATAAGATGCTATCACGACCCTAGGGGTTTGCAACATGAAGTAGCGCCACGCTTCATCCATGTTCTCTAGCCATGGGGCTGGGGGTACTGTGGACACCATAAATATGAATGCTGAGACCATAGCATTCGCTGTAAATGTTAGGAATATGGCGGCGTAAGTCATTCTCTTACCATAGATCTCGTTAATCATGTCTATGAGCTGTGCAACAAATGGAAAAGTTATGGTGCCTCCTGATAGCACTAGAGGCATGAATATGTTGAATTCTGATATCCTGGGTGCGAGCACATTGGAAGCCACAATGTAGGCAACGTAGAAGCTCACTAAGGCTGGGTAGCCCAGGCTATCTCTATACCTCTTCACAAGCCATGAGCCTGCAAACGTCGAAATAGTTAAGCCTATCGCCCAAAACAGCCAGACCCACAGCACGTCTCACACCCTCGGCTCCTCCATGTACTCAGTCCTGTCGAGAAGACCCGCCTCTTTAAATGCCCGAGCCCTGTTCAAGCAACTCTCACACCTGCCACAGTGCTTTTCGTAGCTCAGGTAACAGCTCCACGTATCATATACAAGGTCTCCTACAAGCTCGTAACAAACCTTCAGTAGCTCTTGCTTTGCCAAACCTTCTCTCGAGGGGGACCAGACCTCTAAATCTCTCAACAATCTAAAGTGGCAGAGTCTAAACGCGGTCTCCAAGGTCTGTATGCACTCTGGAGTGCAGTCAGGGTAGTTGAAGTCCATTAAGCTAGGGTTGTAGCTCACGTCGCTAAGCTGAGCTCCATAGATAACGCTGACCCTGTGCCCCACGAGCTCTCTGACAGTGTAAGCATATGCTGTAGCTATTGACAGCATGACGACATTCCTAATGGGCACCACAACAGAGGGCTTGTACTCTTCACTAACCTCAACACTCTCGTCAGTCAGCTGGGTCCCCCTCCAGAGCTCCCTCATAAAGCTCACATCAACAACTCTATGCTCAACAACCCTGCCCCAGCCACGCGCTTCAGCAAGAGTGTTGAGCCTCTTAACAACATCTCTAGCAACCCCTATTTCCCTAACCCCCTTCTGGCCATAGTTAAACGTCAGTACATAAGCATCGCAACCCCTGCTAAGCCATAAAGCCAAGTAGCACGTACTATCAAGACCTCCGCTAACCACAGCGACAACACTACAAGGCCTAGCAACGCTTGGCCTCAAACCATGCTCACCAAGTGCGATACATTAGGAAGGAGATCTCGCATAAAAAGCTTAACTACTTTAGCAAAGTTAGAGAGCTTCATCACCAGAACGCCTCGAGTTAAAAGACTTGGGGGGTTTGCGTAGTCAAAATAAGGCTTTGCTAGTGGGGGTAGTGGGGGTATTGCTTAGCAGGGCTCTATTGTTGATGGCGGTTTCGACGTTATTGCATATGTAACCACAGTCACCTCTGGTACCTCCCTTGTTATCCTGCTAGCAATTCTCTCCAACACTTCGTGCGGTACTCTGCTCCAATCAGCTGTCATACCGTCTTCGCTCTCCACAATCCTTATAGTCACAATATAGCCAACAGCCCTCTTATCACCCTTAACACCAACCCACTTATCCTCACCAACAACAGCAAAGGCTTGCCAAACCCCTCTGTAGAGCCCTGCTCTCCTCAGCTCCTCTTCAACAATTTTAGACGCTTTTCTAACTATCCTCAGCTTCTCCTCAGTGACCTCCCCTATCACCCTAACCGCTAGGCCTGGCCCTGGGAATGGGTGCCTATAGGCCCAGTCCTCGGGGACTCCTAGGGCAACAGCTATCCTTCTGACTTCGTCTTTGTAGAGGTACTTTAGGGGCTCTACAACATTGAGCCCAAGCCACTTTGGCAAGCCGGCTACGTTGTGGTGGCTCTTGATCTTGTCCGCCCCTGGGGCAAAGCCACTCTCAATCACATCTGGGTACGTTGTCCCCTGGGCAAGCCACTTGATATCCCTATCACCCTCAGCAATGCCTTTGAATATCTTTGCGAAGAGCTCTCCAATAATCCTCCTCTTCTCTTCACAGTCCCTCACACCCCTTAGTGCTTCGAGAAACTCTCTAGATGCATCTATGTACATTGGGTCTACGCCCAGGCTCCTCAGCATGGATAGCACAGCCTCTGCTTCACCCTCCCTAAGAAGCCCGTGGTTTACAAACACTGCCACAAGCCTATCCCCAATAGCCCTCTTTAGTAGTAGTGCAGTAGTTGTAGAGTCTACACCACCACTAACAGCGCACAGAACCTTCTCACCGGGTGGTATTGTATTTCTGAGCTCCTCTACAATCATGTCTATTATGCTTCCTAGCACCCAGCTCCTCTGTGCTTTAGCAACCCCAATTACGAAGTTCTCTAGAAGCCTCCTACCTTTTGGAGTGTGCACAACCTCTGGGTGGAACTGAACGCCATAAACAAGCCTATCCCTAAGCCTAAAAGCCGCTATATAACCTGTCTCCACAGACCTTGCTAGAGTGACAGCCCTGTCCTCAGGTAGCTCAGACACATAGTCGCTGTGGCTCATCCAGACAACTTCTCTAGTGTCCCAGCCCTCGAAGAGGGCATCCCTAGACACAACCTCTACCTCAGTCTTGCCGTACTCACCAAGCCCTCTCTCAACCCTGCCCCCTATCATAGAGGCTATGAGCTGGTGCCCATAGCAAATGCCTAGCACAGGTATTCCTAGCTCAAGTACCCAGCTACCCACCTTAGGGGCATTCTCAGCATATATGCTACTAGGCCCTCCGGAGAGTATTATAGCCCTTGGCCTCAGCTCCTCGACGAGCTGCTGAGAGGCGTCAGAGTAGCTAATAATCTCGCTGTAGACGCTGAGCTCCCTAACCCTCCTAGCTATGAGGTGTGTGTACTGCCCCCCAAAGTTGATTATGAGAACCTTGTCAAAGGTGCTCGGGCTACTCATTGCCTAGAGCCTCAGTACACAAATTTACAGAGACTTATATAAGCACTAGTATTGCAGAAGTGCAACTACATTTACACAGCTGTTGCAAGTATGGAAACGCTTTTACGCTTCAGAACTTAGAGAGCACTCCTAAAGGGATTTTTATGGAGCTCTGGAGAGAGGTTTTGAATTGTGTAGAGAGTGTGAGAGCATACCTAAGGTCATCCTCTGTAAGCTACGATGTGGTGGGGCAGAACCCCTTTGGAGACGTGTCAAAGGGTTTTGATGTAGAGGCAGAGAGAATTGCTGAAAAGTGCTTAGCTCAAGTGCTTGGTGAGGTAGCCTTCCTCGGTGAAGAAACAGGGCTCCGGGTCTCAGGAACACCAAAGTGGATTGCTGTTATAGACCCTGTTGATGGCAGCACGAACTTCACTTATGACATACCCTGGGCATCCATATCGCTAGCCATCGCCCCCTATAGAGAGAGTGCTAGGGTGCGAGACGTTACGCTAGCTGTTGTTGCAGAGGTGTTTAGAAATGTTACATACATCTACAGGAGCGGCTCTGTTGAAGTGCTTGGCGCTAAACGTTGTGGGAGGAGGGCACAGCCAGCCCCAATAGTGCTGGGGTACTTTGATAATGAGTGCTCCCACAAGCCCATACTCAAATACACATCTAGTAACGCAAGAAAGCTTGCCATAAGATCTCTTGGTAGTGCTGCTCTTGACATTGTCTATGTGGGGCTGGGGAACGCAGAGGCGTTTATAGACTCTAGGGCTAAGCTTAGGAATGTTGATGTAGTTGCCGCTATAAGGATAGCTACAGCACTAGGGGCTAAAGCAGTTGACTGTTCAAACGGCTTTAGAGATGCACTTGATATTGAGGTGTGTGAGGAGAGGAGGGTTAGCTGCTTAGCTGTTGCTTATAGTGATGAGCAGTTCAATAGGGTTTTATCTGCCCTTCAATAAGCTTCGCTAGCTGCTCTTCAAAAATCTTTACGAGTTTTGCCAAGGACTTGAGCCTAATGACCTTCTTATCCACAACAATACCGCCATCGCTAAAATCCTTTGAGAAAAAGGCGAGGGTGTATACAGGCTGAGCCTCTACAGCTGTGCTCTTAACCACCCCCTTCTCTATACAGCACAAGTACTCCAAGGCCTTCCTAGTGGACCTAGAGGCAATTCTAAATGTGGATTCCTTTACCTTCTCAGCTGGTATCACATATCTTCTAGTTCTAAGGAAAACCCTGTACGAGATGACAGCATCTTTAAACTCAGCCACTCTCTCAATGATTTGATAGAGCCTTGAGTAATCATCTCTCACAACCTCGCCAGCCATTGCGCTGAGGTTTTGCGTGATATTTACAGCACTACACATAATGTTAGCAACCCTCCTAGCGCTAAACGGCATTTCATCTACAACTCTCGTCTTCTGCGGCACCTTGCTGAGTAGCATAAGCGTTGTGTAGGGGTTTTCAGTAAACTTTGTGAAGATGCAGTCAAATAGGAAGGAGTCTCGAGGCCTGCAATCTGGGAGCCTAGCCATTAGCATGGGCATCCAGAGAAACTCGTAGAGCTCTGTGGGGAGCTTTCTCAAAACCCCTTTATCAACATGAATGAACTTGAACACAGCTCCTCACCTCCTACAACCTCTCCTCAGCGTCTAGCTTCTTCAAAAGCGCGATATTCCTAGCCTCACTCTCATCAATCCCCGTTGTGCTTAGCCACGCGCTGAGGATTTCTTTAGCTAGGTACTCGGTCACAAGCCTTCCGCTCATGGCGAGCACATTTGCGTCATTCCAAAGCCTAGCACCCCTAGCAGTTTCAGCATCGTTGCATAGAGCCGCCCTAACCCCCCTGACCTTGTTAGCCGCTATGGAGACGCCGGTGCCCGTGTAGCATATCACAACACCCCAGTCAGCCTCTCCACTAGCAACAAGCCTCCCCACCTCGTAGCCCACTAGAGGCCAGGGCTCAGGGCTCCCAGTTCTCACAGCTCCTACAGGCACTATCTCAAAGCCCCTCTCCTTCAGATACCTAACAACAGTGTTTACAGCTGGGTAAAGGTCGTCAGCTCCTACAGCAACTCTCTTTCCTGGGAAAGCCATTTAGACACCTAGGTTAAGTAAGACTAGCTTACTGTAAATAAAAACTTGTATTAGGTTACTGAAGAGGTGTTTTTCCTAGGAGGCTTTTCCACGATAGTTGAAGCTCTATAGTGGAGTGAGGTCTAAACACAGTCCTCACATTTTCCAGGGGCTCCCCCACCACCCTTACTCTACTGACGTCAATTTCGCCAAAGCCCCACTTCCACAGAAAGTAGAGGTAGCCTACATCAGCGGGGTTAAAGCCCATTGCATAGGTAGCAGTTGCGTCAAGGCTTACAGCATTTGTTGATGCGAAGACCACTCCCCACATCTTTTCAGAGCCGGAGACAGGTCCGTTGCCCTCCATAGCGATAACACCGTCAACTACGCCAATATCAGGCATCATCAGTGTTGCTAGCTTAGCTATGTTGTAGTTTATGCTGTAGTAGCCTCTGTGCATTTTGTGCTTCCAGCCCCTCCTGATGGACCCCATGACAATGTTCTTTATGGAGAGCGTCACGACCACAGTATCATGGGTCTTGGCCCTGCATGGAGATATCCTGACAAAGTGCTTGTCTAGCAGAACCTTTGACACGTATACCTCAAACTCCTCACCTCTTTCATCAAGTAGCCTCACCTCCACGTGGCCGAGCTCATCTAAGTCCACAAGCTCTACTCCCCTAAACCTCTTCCCAAGCCTATCATAACCAAAGTTCTCCACAGCATCCCTAAAAGAGCCTATGGCGGGGGACTCCGCTATCAAAATCTCTGTTGGTGTAAACCTAGATGTTATGAACTCGAGAATGGCCTCAACAGTTTCTACAGGAGTCACTGCAAGGCGTGTAAATGTTGAGACAAAGTTTGGCTTAATCAAAAACCTCCTCCTTCTACCGACAGCCTCCACAACCTCTCTTTCTATGAGTTCAAGGGCTCTCAGAGTCCCTGCGTAGTGATCCCCTGATCTCACTATTGCTACAGACATTGCCTATGCACCAAAGAGCTTCTCAATAGCTTTCTGCACTTCTCTCTGCACCCTCTTGAGAGGTGCTCCAAGCTCTTTTGCAATGCTTCTTACAGATTCGTACTCAGGCTTAGCAACAACTACGCTGCCTCTGTAATCAGTAGAGACCTTTACCTCAACACAATACCTCCTCCCCCCTATCTCCACGTCAACAACCCTGCGCTCTCTCACAGGAACCCTTAACCTCTTCGTAATGAGCACTCTAACTCCTAGCGTGCCAAGCTCGCTAACAAGCGTTTTGACTAGAGTTGGATAAGTTGCTAAGTCGGATACCACCTTAACTGTGTACCCAGGCCTATTCTTCTTCATGTACAGAGGCTGTATAGAGACATCCTTTGCCCCTAGCTCAAAGAGCTTCTCGACAGCGTACCCCACCAACTCCCCAGAGACATCATCTACATCTGTCTCTAGTACAGCTATATCCTCAGCTTCAAGCCCCTCAACAAGCTCGTCGCCATTCCCGACAAGGACCCTGAGGACGTTTGGGTGCGTATCGAAATCCTTTTGACCAGCCCCATAGCCAACCCCCTCAACTCTAATCAAAGGCAGGAACTTTGTAAAGCTACTAACAAGGGAGGCGAGTATAGCTACACCAGTTGGGGTTGCGAGCTCCTCTTCAACTGGGCCACCAAAGAATAGAGCGCTCCTCCTCTTCAACAACTCAAGCACCACAGGAGCTGGGGCTGGATACAAACCGTGGCGCATTTTAACATGCCCTCCGCCGATAGCAATTGGGAGGGAGTAGAAAGAGGCCTCTACAAGGCCAAGGCTCTCCAGCGCCATAGCGACTCCAACAATATCTACAGCGGTGTCCGCGGACCCAACTTCATGTAGGTGCACCTCACTAGCGCTCACCCCGTGGACGCTTGCCTCAGCCTCTACAAGAAGCCTAATAGCATTCAGCGCAATTCTCTTTGCCCCACCCCCTAAGCCAACCTCATCAGCAACAGCCTCTACATCTTGAATCACATCAGCCCCACTCTTCTCCAAATTCTTCTCCACAATCTTTATCCTCACAGCCTTTGCCCTTACACCCCTCTTTAAAACAGTCTCAACACCTATATTAACACTTTCGACACCGTCAATGGCCCTAGCAACAGCCTCACTAAGTCTCTTAAGAATGCTGGGGTCAGCACCCACATCAATGAGTGCGGCTAGGAGCATGTCACCAGAGATACCAGATATCGAAGGATCTATAACCACAGCTCTGTCCAATGGGTCAACACCTTACACAGCAAGGGCTATACTAGACTAAGCAAAAATAAGGGTTTCTTATGTGATAAGCGCTAGTGTCTAGAGCCTTGCCAAGCCCTTCACTTTTGCCTATAGAGAGCAACTCTTCTCCCAATTAACCCAGCTAACACACCAGCGTTCACACCATTATCTATGTTGACAACAGCTAAACCAAGCGAGCACGCTTGTAGCATTGAGTACAGCGCGGCCACCCCACCACCCCCAGCACCGTAGCCAACAGATGTTGGAACCCCTATGACTGGTACATCAAGGAGCGCTGCTATTACTGATGGCAGGGCCCCCTCCATACCCGCTACAGCAATCACGACATCAACATCCTCCTCTTTAAGGGTTTTCACAGCCTCTAAAACCCTTTGAAACCCTGCTACACCAACGTCATACACAGCTATTGTTCTGCACCCCATTTCCTCAGCAACAGTCTTAGCCTCTTCAGCAACAGCTATGTCAGCAGTCCCCGCAGTCACAATGCCTATCTTACAGCTATACACAGGTTTTTCACAGCCCCTCCTCCTGACAACAGCTACCCTACCCCTCTCATTGACCTCGACGTCGAGACCTCCGCGGCTTAATTTCTCCAAGACCTCCACATGCTCCTTACGCAGTCTTGAAACAATGACTCTGCCAGTCCTTGGTACAACAGTTGTGATAAGCTTTTGCAGCTCCTCAGCAGTCTTGCTCTCAGCAAAGACTATCTCCGGCACATCTCTCCTAAGACTCCTCCCAATGTCGAACCTTATGGAGTTGTCTATCTGCTCTAATGCAAAGAGCCTTATTTCCTTAAGAGCTTCATCAACTGTTATAACTCCTCTTGCTAGTTGCTCTAAGATTTTCCTCAAGTCCAATAAACACACCTACTTAAAGAACTGCAGTAGCTCTATTCTCACACCCAAAGTCTTTAAAAGGTCTGCGTAAAGATACCTACCACCTTCGAACAGCCCCTCCTGCTCTCTAACACCACCAAAATTCTCAAGCTCCTTTACACAGCCATCGATATCCTCTACAACAAATGCTATGTGGTGAACCCCCTGTCCATGGGCATTCAGCTGGCTTTCCCATGTACTAGGGCCGTCGATTGGCTGTATCAGCTCTATTGCTACATTGTCTAGCTCTATAAATGCTAGCTTTGCTCTCCCCCGAGTTGGAACCCCCTTGTACGTTGCCCTAGTCTTTTCCCACTCCTCTGTCTCTATAACCCTAGGCCTTTCGATTTTCAGCAACTTGCACCAGAAGTCCAAGGCCTCCTCAATATCCCTTACAACAATGCCTATTTGAGCAACTCTCTTAAAACCATCTTTACAGGAAGCCATTAGCGATGCACCGCTAGTAATTGTTGTATTGTAAAGAAGGGTTTTAACTTTTTACACGTGGGGGGATTTGTAGCAGGGCCTCCACCCTCTTATCATCTCTACTGGCAAAGAGGTGCTCTGAAACCCTCTTTATTGCGGCAACAGTCTGGCTCTGTATGCATAAAGCCCACACAGCATTCATTATAGCTACGTGAGCTCCTGACACAGCTGTGAGTATTCCAGCTAGTGCTCCAACATCTATCTCACCAATTCTAGCCTTGTTAACAGAGGTGTAGGCTATGGCTGAGAGTGATGCAAATTGTGTGAGTAGCGCACAGCCCCAGAACACCCTATCATACCACATCAAAGTCGCTGTAGCTTTCCTCCACCAGGAGAACACGTCGCTTAAAATGTTAAAGTCTCGGTACTCGTAAACAGCGTTCCTAATGTGGACAATGCTTGAGCTGTAAGCCCTTCTCTCTTCAGTTCTCACAGGCTCAACTCTTCTACTATAGTACTCAGCAATCATTGCGTAGGGTATGAGGGATGCTAGAGCCACATAGCCTATTACAGCATTGAAGCTGAAAACAGAGGCTATAGAGGCTACACCGTTAAAGAGGTTTGGTATTAGGGTTGTGAGAACAGCGTTAATGTTCCAGATAATGAAATCAACATCGCTACTAATCCTACCCACAGTGTCTTCAGGAGAGCCACTGTTACCGCGCTTCTCAATGCGCTTTAGCATAACGTTCTTTAGGGTCACTATAGCGTCCACCAACTTTGTGAAGTACTTCATCAGCGCAAACTCAGTGGCAAAGAATATTACTGCAGAGGCTAGCAGTATGAGAATGCCCGTGAGAAACCTGTTAATGAAAAGAGCGTCGGAGACGCCATTTCTAACAGCGTTAACTATGTTTGCTATTGCCTGTGGAATTGCATAGCCGCTCATAGATGCCCTAACCCCAAAGACGGTGATCATTATTAGAAACCCCTTTGAAAACCCATTGACGTTCCTCATCACAGCACTTTTAATAAACCTAGCTATAGCAACAAAATCGCTTGCTATCTTAATCTTAGCGATGTGCGTTCCTATTGTTCTCCCACCCATGGGGGCACTTCATCAATGACTAGGCTTTAGACAGGCAGAAGTTTAAAAGCTGATAAGCTTTTTGAATACGCAATTGTGTAGCGCAACGACTCAAAGCGAGCTAGTGTAGCTTAAGAGCATCAAAGCCTTAGTGTGTAAGCGATTGTGCTACTAGGTATAAAAACTGTAGCAGTGTGTACTAGGAGCTGGGGGTACAGTTCCTTTTGAGATGGGTGCCAATTGGTGAAGCACTTTGTGCATTGATATTTTACAAAGTGTGGCTAAGGGGATTGGGAAGGAGAGCTATAGAAGAGCTGTGCTAGAGATACTAGGTGATCCTAGGCTTAGCTTCACAGAGGCAAAACCTTTAATAGAGTTGTGCCAGGCTCCGGCAGCGCCAAGAAAGCACCACTTCTTTACAGGGGGTCTAGTGGTGCACACAGTGTCCACTGCTCTAATAGCTAGAAAGCTTGTCGAAATCTTTAGAGAGCTCTACGGAGTTAATGTTGATGAGGACCTTGTTGTGGCAGGGGCACTGCTCCACGATATATTCAAGTTTTACCAGTACACCTCAGATGCTGTTAGTGGTGGGTATAGGGCTAGGGACGACTGGTACCTAAGCCACGACTACGCAGTTGTAGCAGAGCTTGCCAGGAGAGGCGCTCCAGATGAGCTCATAAGGGTGGTCTCTGAAGCGCATGGGCTAGCACCATTTTCAACACTAGAGGGTCTCATAGTTCACTTAGCGGATTCTGCAGATGCAAGGTTTGGCGAGTTTATACAAGGTGCTTTGCTATCGAAGCTCAGAGATGTTGAGAAAGAGGGGTGCTCTGTTTACAAGGCTTTAGACGAGCTCGTGAAGAAGAAGGGCTTGAAAACAGCTGTGCAACTAATGCTGCAGAGCATTGATAAGCTTGCTGAAGAGGCGAAAAAGCTCTGCAAGCTACAAACTGAGTGAGGAGCTGAGGGCTCTCGAGTTTTCCAGCTGGTTTGCTACAACCCCTTATAGTGGCTTGGGCAAAGCGCAGTACCGAGTGGCTACAGAGCGTAGACAAGCTTTTTCCTAAACTGCTTATTTTCTTCAGCAAATTTCATAACTGCTTTAATACACTTGTAGCTGGGTTTGCGCTTGGAAATGCATGAAGCAGTCTTCCTACACTCAAAGTCCTCTAGGCAGGTAGCTTTCAGAGCTTCTATAACGCTTTTCGGCAGTGGTTTTTCGACATCGAGCTCTAGCTCTTTACCACTAGTAAAGCTCTTTGCATACTTAGTGACTAGAAGCACTGCTAGAGCTATGGACGCTGTGGAGAATGCTGACAGCGCTGTTGATTCAGGCAAGGAGTATAGTGTGTAGTGCAGATACCTAGCTGGGTTTATGTAGAGAGAAAGGGCTTTTTGAATACCATAGCTGTTCACAAGCTCCTCTAAAGTCATAAGCCTCGCTCTATAGCTAGTGGCATCAACAAGAAATAGGTGCGAGGAGCTATTTCCACAAACCTCGCCTATTAAGAGGCTCAGAAGTTGCCTATACGGATTTAGCTGGCTTGGGTTCTGCAAGGCTGCGTTAGTAGCTAGCGAGCCATCACCAAGTACCGCAACGCGCTTGCCACCAATAGAGCATATAGCCCCGACAGTGTGGTTATGGGCGAAGGCAACTTCGCGGCACTCTCCACCACCTTGTAGCACTACTGGCGATACAAAGGCGTACGCAAGGTACAGCACTCTGGATGAGATATTTGCGTAGCCGTACACTATGGAGAAATTGCCTGCTGACCCAATGTAGCTAAACGCTTGGATCCTCACTGGAGCTCCTATAGCCTCTAAGACCTGGTTTCCATAAGCCCCCTCGTCGAGGACGGCTATAGCAACGCTACTCTCCCTAAAGATGTCCCTAATCGCCGCTAAATCCCTATTTGAGTAGCTCTTTTCAGGGGATATGAAGAAGAGAATAGTGCACTCACTCGCTCTAACACCCTTCACCTGCTCCCAGTTTCTAACAATAGCTACGCTACCCTTCTGCGAGAGAAAGTCTACAAAAGCTGATGTACCATCCCACAGCGTGTTAAAGGGTGACGCCCCGGAGTACGTCACACCGTAGTCTCCTAGCTCAAGTGCTTCTAAGAGCAGAAGAGCTAGGAGCACCACTAGCAGTAGGAGTACGAGGCTAGGACCCCTCTTCATGATACAGTTCACTAGCGTATGATAGTACTATTACCCCTGCTAAAAGAGATATGAAGGAGGCTACGTACCTCTGGAGTACAGCAAGGGCTATTGAGGCTAGCAAGACTGTGAGAGCGACTGAGACAAGTAGCGTGTGCATTACCTCTCTACTCCTATCCACTTAGCAACACCTCTAAAAACCTGAGCTGGGGGTCTACGCTACTATAGACACTCTCATCTAAAAGCTTTGCTAGGTACAGCGCTAGGGCTAGGGCGACTATAGCTATAGAGTAGAGCCTGTAAAGCCTTGGTGCGCCAACTACTCTATTCAATATGTAGAGTGCTAGGATAGAGGCTAAGGTGGATAGCGTAGCAGAATACACAAAGCTTTTCAGCACTAGGCTTGTAATGGATTCAAAAACCATTGAGGTGACAGTGAATAGAAGGAGCTTATGTGCGTAGCCCTTTATCTTTTGGAACCTTACTAAGGTTCTCGGGATCTTGGGCACAGCAATGGGTGTGTTGAGGTATAGTGCTAGAAGGGCTCTAGCTATAAAAAGCATTGCCGTGACGTACACAAACAGCGTGGCTATGTAGTTTACATAGCTTTGCTGTGTTAGTATAAGTAGTGCGGCAATAGCAATACCAGAGAGCATGTTTATCGCTATGAAAATCTCTCTAAAGCTGCCCGACATTACCTAGGCAACCTCTCTCAATATCCTTCAACAGGTTGCTTAGGAGCTCCAGCTCATCTCCTCTCCACTCACCTGAGTACCTAACTACTTCATAGGCTAGCGTGGCCCTCTCAACCAACCCTACAACACTGCTACTAGCCTTACCACTGTTTTTGAGCATTCCCAGAACCTCCCTATGGGTATTGCACGCCTCTATACGAATACCAACTCTCCTAGCTAACTCTGCTACCAAGTCCCAGAACCTCTGCAAAACTAAGTACCTCTTGTCTAGTGGCAGGCGCCTGCTGCTCATCACCTCGCTACTGCTCCTTACCCACAGTCTGCGCAAGGGGGTGTAGCTAAGGATTGCCAGAAGCCTCCCCCTAAGAAGTAGAGCTACTACTGCGAGAGGTGCGAAAAGCAGTATTAATAGCAGCACCTGGTGTGATCCAGGCCCCTCCCTAACGACTATAATACTGTGTTGCAGAGCCTGAGGCTCGGTAGAGGTGCTGATAGCGAGTTCAGCAAGCACCACAACATTAGCCCTTGTCACAACATCTTCTACAGCTCTTACTCTTCTTCCAAAAGCATCAGCAGAGATTGCGATGCGCTGCCTTAGCCTATTTGCAGAGGGTTGCATGTAGAACACGCTACTCTGCTCACCTTCACCCACAGCCTCCATAAACTCTGCACTACCTGTAGGGAGGTGTGAATACGATGTATTTTTGCTTAGTGAGCTAATGGTGCTCTGAATGAACTGGGCAATGTATGGAGCGCCACCTTCGTAGTGCATTGCCCAGTCTGAGCTCCCAGTAAACGCACATTCGTCGTAGTCCATGGCAATAATGCTAGCGCTCCTATTAACAATACTCAGGAGGTCTACTGGGTTTGAGGATAGTGCGACAAATACAGCTGTTAAAATATCGCTGGGCTTCACATCTTTTACACTGTATTTCTCTAGTATGAGGAGGGCGGAGTACACAAGCTTTTCAAATGTTTTAACGTCTGCAGAAGTATTGCCCACACCCTTAAGGAACTCTATCACAGGGATTTCAGTAACTGCCGCACCCTTATTAACCAGCTTTGGTGTGTGGTAAGCTGTAAGGCTCTTGATGAAGAGCGCAGTGACCAGCGATTTGTTGTAGAGGAGCTCGTCATAGAGTTGAGAAAATGTGTTCGCATCTACGGAGACCTCGCCTAGGTATAGAAGCTTTAGGATGAGGAGCGCAGAGACAATAGGCGTTACAGCACTTGGGGAGGCGTTCCTCCCTAAGTACATAGCGTAATCCATGAACTCGTCTATGTCTGTCACATTGTATGGGCACAGTTCGTAACCGTAGTACAGGTTCACTAAAAGCTTTGAAATAGCCTTGTCGCAGCCAACATCGCTTAGGTTCACCCCAACACTCTTAGCAACAGCAAGTAGAGTGAGAGCCACATCCTCTTCTGTTAGCAGGAAGCCTCTCCCTGAGTACAACTTCAGCACTCTGAGCTGTGTAGAGCCTATGAATAATGCTAAGTCCCCCCTACTGTAGACAAGCTCAAGAACCCTCTGCACAGCCTTAGAGTCAACATCGTCATGTGGGGTAGCTAGGTTTAGTTGCGAAAGCCAGGCCCTAAGCACTTCAATACCGTTGACAGCGAGTCCTGAGTACTGCCTGAGCACAGGGGAGTGCCTTTCAGCGTAAACTAGCTGTAGAGAACTTGCAGTAGCTGTGAGCAAGAGTAGAGAGAGGAGAACGCACGGCACGGCTCTGGGTATGAGCATTAGGTTTCACAAAGCTAAATATTTGGTAAAGAAAATAAAATAATTTGTTGAAGTGAATAAGTTTGAGTGTATTTAGCAGGGTTGTTGAAAGCGTGGTCGAAGAATCATCAAGAGTGCTTGTGGATAGGCAGAGGTACGTAGAGCTCATAACCTTTTCAATTATTTTAGAAGGCCACGTGCTCATAGAGGGCATACCGGGGATAGCTAAAACACTGACGGCAAAAACCATAGCAAAGCTACTCAACCTCACCTTCTCCAGAATCCAGTGCACAGTAGATATACTCCCCTCTGACATAATCGGCACAAAGATCTTTAACCAGAAGACAAGCGACTTTGAGCTGAGGCTGGGCCCCATATACTCAAACATTGTGCTAGTTGATGAGATCAACAGGGCCTCCCCCAGGGCGCAGTCAGCGTTGTTAGAGGCTATGCAGGAGCGGCAGGTCACTATAGATGGGGAGACTGTTAAGCTCCCCAAGCCATTCACTGTTCTAGCTACGCAAAACCCTATAGAGCTGGAGGGCACATTCCCACTGCCAGAGGCCCAGCTCGACAGGTTCTACATAAAGGTGGCTATGGGGGTTTTGGAAAGAGAGTCCCTCATCAAGTTGCTGAGGAGGGGGCTGAGGAGCATAGAGATAGAGTTTGAGAATCTAAAGCCTATTGTAAGCCCTGGGCAAATTTTTAAAGCTGCTGAAGAGGTCCACCAGGTCCACGTTGATGACGCTATATACGATTACATTGCTAAAATAGTGGAGTACAGTAGTAGGCACCAAGCTGTGAGGCTAGGTGTTACACCTAGAGGGGCTCTAATGCTGCTTAACCTAGCCAAAGAGTTTGCGCTATATGATCACAGGAAGTACGTCATTCCTGATGATGTTAAAAAGGCTTCTCTACCTGCTCTCTCTCACAGAGTGCTCCTGAAGCCTGAGTACATAGCCGAGGGGTATACAGCTGAAAGGGTTATTCAAGAGGTCTTGTCTAAGGTTGAGGTGCCAAAGCCATAGAGAGTAGCTTTAGAGTACACATATGCGCAAGCCGAAGGCTATACGCAGCTCTAGCAGTGTTTGCACTACTTGAGATCACCTTTAGTCTGCGCTCCCTAGCCCCCCTAGCGCTATTCACAGCTGTAATAATGCTTTCAATGCTGGTAACATCTACTGCCACATCAGCACTAGCTCAGCACATAGCCAAGAGCATTGCTATAGAGGCTACTGAGTATAGTGGTATAGAGGGTGAGGAGATAGCAATACCACTTGAGATTAGGAGTGTAGAGGCGCTAAGGTTCTTCAGAATTCCCAGCATACTCCTAGACGCAGACCCAGGCATAGAGCTAGTCAGCCATAGACTGCGTAACAATGGGGGTAGGTGTGAGCTTCTTCTTGTGCTAAGGGGGTTTGTGGGAACACATAGCGTAAAGGGCGTGGTGTTGCTACTAAGGGAAGTCTTTGGCTTACTCAACATCTTTATAGAGATGAGCTTTGAAAAAGACGTTAGGGTATGCGTAGTCCCCTTGAAAATTGCTACAAGGTTTAGCATAGAAACGCTACTCTCAAGGGAAATGCTCTATGGGAGTGCTTTAACTAGAAGAAAGGGCATGGGTATAGATATTCTTGGTATTAGAGAGTATGTGCCAGGCGACGATTTTAGGAGAATTGCGTGGAAAGCCACTGCAAAGGCTCAGCGCTTAATGGTTAAGGAGTACGAAGGGAGGTCGTTTAGAAACGTGGTAGCTGTTATAGCGCTACACAATGGGCACTTCGCTGGAAGCCCTCCACCAATTCAGCACATTTCAAGGGCTATAGTGGACTTAGTGAACAAGGCACTGGCAAGAGGTATGAATGTGAGGGTGGGTGTTGTAACAGAAGATGACATAGGCATGACCAGCACTATATCTAAAGGCAATGTCTATGAGGTGCACAAGATATTCACATTAGTCACCTGGCCTAAGAACCCTGCTATGTTTCACAGCTACTCAAGTAGCAATAGAATAGTTAGGTGGTTTACAAAGCACATAGTTTCCGAGACCTGTAAAGAACCTTGCATTGTGGCGCTGTTCATAGACCCTCAAGACGATTTCGATGTAGAGAGCATTGAGAGGCTCTATAGAGACCTTAAGGCACAGAGGCACGATCTGAGGGTCTTCTTAACACCCTCAGCCTCGATAACATTTCTATGTAGTGAAAAAATTTCAGAGCACCTCATCCCAGTTATTCAAAGAGAGAAGTCAAAGATGGCTCAGGTGATAAGGCTCTACACCTCAACAGATAAAACTGTGTACACACCTACAGACTACCTGCTCTGCTAACGCAGAAAAACCTTGTACTAAGACCTGTAGGCACCTGAGCTCCTATGTGGCAATACTTGCAGAGAGTTGAATTAGGTCAAGGCCCTGCACAGCAAGTTTAAAAGTAAATTTAAAAGTAAAAAAGTAAAATTAGGTACCTCCGCAGGCACCTCTTCAACTAGCAGCAATGCAGCTCCTTACTTTACCTAAACCCAGGGGGCCTCATCCTTAAGACATCCTTGTTCACAAGCGTTGGTGGCTCTCGACCCTCGTAAAACGCAATAAGGTTTTCAGCAACCAGCTCTGCCATTGCGTGCCTCGATTCATACGTCGCAGAGCCTATGTGAGGTACAAGAACAACGTTTTTGAAGGCTGTTAGTGGGTGGCTTGGTGGTAGAGGTTCTTGCTCAAATACGTCAAGACCTGCGCCAGCTATCCAGCCTTCTGAGAGCGCTTTGACTAGCGCATTTGTGTCTACTACAGCTCCTCTAGCTGTGTTAATTAGTATTGCTGTCCTCTTCATCTTCCTCAGCCTCTCCTCATCAATCATGTGATACGTCTCCTTTGTCAGTGGAACATGTATTGACACTATGTCAGCTTCACGCAACAGTGTGTCGAGATCCCTGTACTCAGCACCAAGTTGCTTCTCTAAAGCCTCGTTTCTAGTGTGGTCATAGTACACTATCTTCATGCCGAAGGCCTTGCCTATCTCTGCAACTCTAGAGCCTATTCTCCCAAAGCCTATGATGCCAAGAGTCTTCCCCTTGAGCTCCACGCCAAGCACCATGTGTGGGTGCCAGCCCGTTCTTGTCCTCCACCACTCACCCCATCTAACAAAGGTGTCTGCCTCTACAATCCTCCTAGCAACAGCCAGGATCAAAGCCCATGTCAGTTCAGCTGTTGCCTCTGTTAAGACACCTGGAGTGTTTGTGACATATATGCCTAGCCTAGTGGCGCACTCCACATCTATATTATCGTAGCCCACAGCGTACTGAGCAATTATTCTAAGCTTTTTTGCTTGCTGAAGCAAGTTACAGTCTATCTTATCACTCAGTAGAGATACTAAAGCGTCAACCTCCCCCGCCTTCTCTAAGAGCACTTCGTATGGTGGTGGCTGATACCTATCCCACACCTCTACATTGTAGTACTTCTCCAGCTTCTCTATTACATCTGGGAATAGCTCTCTAGTGACAAAGAGCTTGGGCTTCACGGCTTCTCAACCCATATACTCACTCTATACACTCATTGCACCTACTCTATTAAATAGTGATACAACTTTCTCTCTGAACACTACGTACTCGTGGCTAAACTCATCCATAGTCTTCTTGCTTGGCCCATAGGATGGCCAATCCTCTGGAGAGACACCCCTGCTCCCGTAGTCCCTATCTATGCCAACTCTCTTTAGGAGCTCATTGACCTCAGGCGAGGCCTCATAGGCCTTGACAAAGTCCTCTATTTGAAGCAGGATCTCAAGGTATCTCCTGGGTAGCGGCTGGTATATGGACTCCTTTAGATCCTCCAGCCTAATCCCCCTTTCAGCAACCTCCTTAACAACGTTTAGCTGGTGGTCTGGGAACTCTGTGTTTGTCATATTTCTTGTGGCAAAGGTGTAGAGAGTGTCCGTGGGCTTTCTCTTTGACGCTGGTAGCAGGTCTATTCTATCAAGTACTGTCTCTGCCTCTTCTCTTGTTAAGCCAAACTCTTTGACTAGGTGGTTCACCCACTTCTCCCTATTCCATGGAGCAAACAGTATTTCATAAACCCTCTGAGCAACGAACGTGCCTGAAAGCCTCAGAGCTTCTTCCAGAGGCTTCACATGTTCCAAGGCATCTTCTCTGGATCTGTACAACCCTAGCTCAACTAGGGCGTCTATGAAGGGGTCTCTCAAGAGGTTTCTACCTAAGACTCTTCTACTACCCAAGAAGCTTGCAATGGACTTCAAGTCCTGTTTCTTAACCCTATCCCACGCATCCTCTTTGACCCCCAGACCTTTCGCAAGTTTTTCAAGAGTGGCCAGCCTCTTAGCCTCATCAGCTACCTCAAGAGCTTTTAGCAGGAGCTGTGCTGCCACCTCCTCCCTTAGGTGATCCTCTAGCCTACCGCCCATGTTAGTGTCGTAAGTTTGAGAAGGTATTATACCCCTTCTAATCGCCTTAGCCATACCCCTCATAGCGGCGTAGGCTATTAGAACCTCTTGTGATACTGTAAAGCTAACAGTAATGTTCTGTCCCACACCCATCTCATTTATCTTCTCAGCGATCTCCATGGCTGAGGGGTAGGCTGCTGAAACCTTTACAACAAGGTTTGCCCTACCCTTTTCAGGGACGTTAAAGCCCCACCACAGGTACTCGTCATAAGTGGCGAGGTCCCTCTCCAGCCTAGCTACAAACACCTTCACATCTTCAACACTCTTCTTCGCATCGTGTGCGAAAAGCGGGTTTAGCTGATAGCTGACCAAGCCGTCGTGGTATTTGGAGAGTATGAAGGGTACTCTAAACACGTAGAAGTTGTCCATGAGGACAAACCTCGTCGCCTCCATAGCAATTTCATCAGCGTGCTCATTGGGGTTTTCAAACCACTCTGGGTGCTCTTTGACTAAGACATCTAAAGCATACCTCCTGAACTTCTCGAGGAGCTCAGGGTCATCGTTGTACGCTACAGCTGCTAAAACTGGGTTTGTTGAAACTTGTACAAAGCCTAAGTGCCTTAAAAACCTTAGGCCAAGGGCGTAGTCATTTCCAAACTTGCACATACACTCTTCATAAACTCTTCTGTAAAAGGAGTTCTCTATCTCGCTGAGCATAGCACTTGTATAGCTCTTGGCTATAGAGCCTCTATCCAATTTTTTAGAAACTTCTTGCGCTATGTGAGCCACTAGGCTCTTACCCTTGTTGACCTTCAGCAACTCGCTAAGCTGCATCTCCACCACAGCCTCCATAATCACTGGGTGGCCTAGCTCCTCCCTCTCTAGGGACTCCCAAGAATCAAGGGCGTTAACTAAGTACCTCACATAGTTCTCAGCATCCTCCTTGCTATACCCAGTCCACTTGCTCTCAACACCACCTAAGTTAAACACCATTTCGAAGAAGGTGTCGTAGATTCTCGCTCTCTTAACAACAGCACTCTCAACAAGCCTTCCGCTAGGGTCTAAAACACCTTCACTTTTCATCATGTGCTCAACTCTTCTGATAAGCGCTGAAAACACCTCCCTCGCTATCTTAACGAACTCTGGGTGAAGTATGTGATCAGCTGCAAGCTTTGTCCAGCCCATTAAAGCTGTTTTCACTATGTGATCAGCATGATCGATCCTTGGTGAAGGAGGTAGTGTGAGCTTCTCAGTAGTAGCACTCCTCACTATTTTAACAACATCCTCTTTTGAAACTCTCAAATTCAACTCAAAATTCACCACGCACTTCTGCGATTAGATTGAAATTCTCGTTTCTAGAACTATTTAAACCTTTTTTATACTAGAATATAACCTTATGTTAAAATGTAACTGTGTATAACTCATATGAAAAAGCTTGTCTTCATACCTGGGACTCTAGAAACAGTTGAAATGCCCTCAGTAGCACACTCTTAGCAGAGTTTACTACCTCTAGTGGATGCTGCCCCTCCTCAGGTCTAACCTCAAAGCTTATAGCCCCCCTATAGCCCACATCACTTAGCACAGTAAGGAGTTTTGCAACATCGTCTTCTGTATTGAGAGCCCCAGGTCTGTAAAACCCTGGGTGAGTATCTAGCAACCTATCTCCAACTCTTTTTGCACAGCCTATGTGAATGTGGCCCACGAGCTCTGGATACGTCTTGAGAACCTCTGGCGACTCGTTTAAAAGTGGTGCATGGCTCAAGTCCCACATTATGTAGACGTTCTTTGCCTGATCCCTCGCCTTCTCAACAACCTTAGCTGTTTCCTCAAAAGACCCAGCCAGCCTCTTTCTATCCCAAACCACATCAAAAGTCTCTAAGTACACATTCATGCCATATTTTGAAGCCTCTACAGCTAGCTCCACAAGGCTTTTTACGAGAGCCTCTTTAGCCTTCTCCCTCTCGGGCCCCTCAATGTTTGGACCTGAGCATATCCCAACAGCTCTATAACCCCTCTCCCCAGCCACCCTAGCCTCCCTAATCAGCGCATCAACGCTCCTCTTCCTCTCATCCTCATTAACAGCACTTGGATTTACTCCACGCGTTAAAACAACTGGCTGTAGCCCTAGTGCAAACTTCTTGCCATAAACACTGTTTAACTCACTTATCTTCCTCCACTCCCCGTCATCTATTACCATAACCTCAATTAAATCGAAATAGGGGTCTACAAGTAGCGTCCTCACTTTATCAAAAGCACCCTCTGAGGACCTCATGAGCTCTGGAAACACCATGAAGCTCACTATCCCTATGTCCCACGGAAACCTTGCCAACACCTCAAGGTTTTTCTTCTTTAGATAACCGTATAGCATGGATCTTCGCCTTGAGGAGAAGTGCAAAAATTGAAGTATTTAAACCTATGCGCAGCGACCCCTCATTCTAGTCGTATACGCGACTAGAGCATGGGCTTTTCCCCACAGGTCTATCAAAGTCCTCTTAAGGCATTGTGGCATGGGTGCTGTGAGCGACATGTCTATGTGTATGTGCTTCAAATCATTGAAGTTGGTATGTTGTCTGGTGTAAACGCTATTCTTGGCCTGAGTCCGTGCCTCTTGAGAATCTCTACCACATGTGGGTAGAGGATTACGTACTCCTCGTCTATGGATTCAGCAAGCCTTGGGTCAATCTCCCTCAGCCTCTTCTTGAACTTGCTATAGCTCTCCTCAGTGCTAAAGCTGAGCATTATTGCAGGGTACACTTCTACACCTGGCCTAAGCCCTGCATTCACAAGGTTCTCCAGCGCCTTGAACTGATACTCGTAGAACTCTGGCCTTGCCCCTGTGAGCATAGTGAACTCCTCTTCTGTTGCACCCTTAAAGGAGACTCTCACAACTACGCTGTGATTTGCTAGTGCATCTGCATAGCCCCTCTCCTTCCCTATTAGAAGCCCGTTGGTTTCTAGTATGAAGGTGAGGCCCGTTTCATCAAAGAGCTTGAGGAGCTCTAGTATGTGATGAAATGATAGTGTTGGTTCTCCACCACTAACCCTCACATAGCTGTAGCCCCTCTCCTCAGCTATGCTCTGCATCTCTTCAAAGGCTTTGCTAGGGCTGCAAAACTCTCCTCTATCAGTTGTGTGAGTAAATCTCCAGCTCCAGCAGAACTTGCACCTCAGGTTGCAGCCGACGACATCCCCTGTGGCCACACCTCCATACCACTTCCCACCCCTAAATCTGTAGTACTTCCTCTCCTCAACTCCAGAGACGACTCTAGTCACAAACCTCTTAACAGCCTCTCCCAGCTGAAATGGGTCATAGCCTTTCATAGCGGGTTTCTCTAGCAAGCTTCTCTATAGCTAAAGCCGTTACCTCTCTTAAAGCCTTTACATCCCTAAAGCCCTTAGGTACGAGCACTTCCTCAAGCCAGCTCCTAGTAAAGCTAAGCCTCTCTGAGAGGTAGGCCAGGGACTGGAGGTACCCGTTAAGCCTTCCAAGGGCCTTTGAAGCGCCATAGAAGCACCTATCCCCATGCAAACAGGCTGCGCAGTTCATGGCATTAGCTATGCAAAGCCTCTTTATAGGCGCTCTCAGCTCTCCAAACACTGCCTCTAAATACCTTCTGTAATGCCTGTCTACAGGAGCGTACTCTGTCTTGCCATAGGCGTGGAGCAGTAGAGCCGCAATGGTTTTTACGCCGACCCCCCTTAGCGTCAGGAGGGGGGTAATAGTATCCTCAGCACACCTACTTCTCGCAAACAGGGCTTCTACTTTAGGCACTAGTGCGAGAACCTGGCGCGGAATGTAGCTCCCATTCCTAATCACACCCCTATTCACAAGCTCTTTAAACCAGCGAATAGTGTTTGTGAAGTAGTCCGTGTTTCTCGACAATAGAATTGCGTAGAGAATGAGCTTTGCATCCCCAGGGCTGTAGAGAAGCGTTATGCTGTTCGCGGGGCACTCCCCCAAGCCCACAACCTCACACAGCTTCTCAAAGCCCCACCTAGAGTCTAAGCCGAGGAGCTTCTCAGCGTACTCCTCGCAGCCATGGGGGATGACACAGGTTGCTTCTAGGGAATCCCTCTGGAACTTACACTCAAGCCCTCTGCATATGCCTGTGCTCTTCCTAAATGCAAAGCCGTTGCCCAGGGGCTCTACTTCGTATAGTGGAAGTGTGTATGAGTAGAGTAGCGAAAGTCCGTAGTCTGTCCCTCTAATAACCTTGACCATCATGGCTCTCTACTGCTTTTGCTCCTCAAGCATCTCTACATAGAGCTTTAGACCCTCCATTCGAACCACTCTAACCTTAGAGCCCTGGGGTATAACGCCCCTTACAGAGTACGCAGTCCAATCCTCATCAGCTACATAGACAACGCCAGGCCGAGTATCACTCACATCTGTTTTAGCAATGCCCACAGAGCCTACAACCTCTTCAGCAATGCTCCTCCTCTTCATCCTAACTACCTGCGCACCCTTAAAGCCTACGAACAGCACTAGTGCTGCAAAAGAGCCTAGGCCCACACCCACGACGTATATTGTAGGGGTGACAACCTCTGGGGGTACTGAGTACACTGTTAAAGCAATTCCTATAGCCATTAGAGCAACCCCGGAGACTCCGAACGCCCCAAAGCCAGGGGTGAACATCTCTATGGCCAGCAGCGCAGCACCTGAAATCAGTATGGACAGCGACACTACATCTGGTGGTATTAGAGACATTGAGTAGAGAGCTAGGATAACTAGTATAGCACCTGCTACGCCATAGCCTTGGAAGCCCGTTGTAAGGACCTCTACCACTATTAGCAATGCTCCTGCTACAAGCATTATTGAGTAGATTATGGGGTTGGAGAGTACTGATAGTAGCTTTTCCCAGGCATTTGGATAGAGGGAGGTCTTTTCAGCAGCACCCACCCCAAGGCTGTCAGCAACCACCTCGTCAACACTACTAACCCTCTTTGCAATGCCCACTCTACTCGCCTCTGCGTCATCAAGAGCCCTAGCACTCAAAACCATGTCTGAAGCTACCTGCCTAACCTCCTCCCTATCCCCACACATCCTAACCATAAGGGAGGTGAGCAGGGACCTCACAGCCTCAGCAGCCTTCTCGTCATAGGGATAGGGCTTTACAGCCCCAATAGCAGAGCCAGGGCCCATGTAAAGTGCTCTGCAAGAGAAGGCAATTATTGTAGCAGCTGAGTAGGCCTGAGAGCCTGGGGGGATCCAAGAGACGCAGGGCACCTCAGCCTGGGAAATTGTGTTAACTATTTTTTGAGCTGAGGACAGGTACCCACCATTACTTGAGATGGCTAGCACCACAAGGTCATAGCCTCTGCAACCACTAAAAGCCCTTTTAATGAAGGTGGCGGCACCCTCATCTATAGCCATGTCTAAGTGCACAACGCAAACCCTGCTACCACCTCTAGTGCTAGAGGTGGCCGAGGGGGTGGTTGGGATGGCGGCAATCGCAGCGGCTAGGAGTAGTACAATGGATAGCAGAGCCCTTAGCCTAAAGCTATGGTTACAAGTACTCACTTAACGCAGCCCCTAATCTTATTAAACACAACAATTAAGTTTATAAAACTTTACATACAGCTCTGCTAGTAGGGGTAGAGTTAATGGACCCAGTTTCTCTAGTGATAGCCATATTCTTTGCAATAATTGTGCTCGCCATAGTGCTTAGCCATGTAAAGGTTATACCAGAGTACAAGAGGCTAGTGCTATTTAGGCTGGGGAGGCTCATAGGAATTAAGGGGCCTGGGCTAACTTTCCTGGTCCCCATTATTGATAGAGGTGTGGAGGTGGATCTAAGAGAGTTCGTGCTAGACATACCACCTCAGTATTGATAGAGGTGTGGAGGTGGATCTAAGAGAGTTCGTGCTAGACATACCACCTCAGACCTGTATAACTAAGGATAATGCGCCTGTAGACGTAGACCTGCTCATATACATGAAGATATTCGACCCGATGAAGGCTGTCACAGCTGTTCAAAACTATGTCACAGCATCTTCAGGTATTGCCGTGACCACCCTAAGGGCTGTGATAGGAGACATGCAGCTAGATGATGTGCTAGCTAAGAGGGAGTACATAAACTCCACCCTAAGGGCAAAGCTAGATGAGGTTACAGATAGGTGGGGAATAAAGGTGACTTCTGTAGAGATAAAGGAGATAAAGCCTCCTAAAGATGTCCAAGAGGCTATGATAAAGCAGATGGCTGCAGAGAGAAACAAGAGGGCAATGATTCTAGAGGCAGAGGGCAAAAGATCTGCAGCGATACTTGAGGCTGAGGGGCAGAGGGAGGCAATGATAAAGAAGGGTGAGGGAGAGAGGCAGTACGAAATCTTAGTAGCAGAGGGTAAGGCAAAAGCCCTTGAGTTAATAAACGAAGCTGCTGCAAAGCTAAGCTCTAATGCTATGTACCTCCAGTACCTAGAAATGCTAAGAGAAGTTGCAAAAAGCCCAGCAACAAAAATTGTACTACCACTAGAGCTCGTAACATCATTTACAACTCTTCTCAAAGGGTTCACTAAAGAAGAGGCAAAGTAATTTTAAGAAAGCTGAGAGCTCCAAAATTACACGCTTTTTTAAATAGTGTGCTCAAATATGGCGAGCTAGCTAAAGTGCCTAGCCATCTCCTCGTTTCCTGGCATCCTCAAGATAGCGTCTATCACATCATTAACTTGTTGAATGCTCTTAGTCCTCACATCCACTATTAGCCAGTTGAAAAGGTGATCCCTGCCACCCTCTAAAAACGCTTGTAGAGCCCACTCAGCCCTCATAAGCCTGTGAAGTATTGCATACCTGTACACCTTTGGTGGTAGAGGCTCTATTGGCTTAGGGTGAATCCCTTTCCCATCAACTCTGACAGGGACTTCAACAGCAACGTCATTTGGTATCCCTGGCAGGGTGCCACAGTTAAGTATGTTTACGTATAATGGTGCTTTCAAAGGCTTTGCCTGAGGGACTGGGGGAGGCAGCTCGTAGGAATCTGAAGGCTTGTCGTTGTAAATTGCGTCAATTAAATGCACTACAACCTCGCCACTAGGTTTCAGAGGATCCCTAAGTGAAATCGGTGTTGACACGTCAAATGCTATCCTAGCCATTTCCTGCACAGACCTCCTCACAGTTAAGACCCTCATGGCGTTGCCAATCTCTGAGTCAGGCCCTCCATAAGGCCCGTACCAGTACTTCTTTGTTTGTAGATCCCAGTGGTACTTCCAGGTGCCGCCTCTGACACTGTCACCTATTGGTAGGTAGCCATAGGTTTTGTACATGTCTATAGCTGCTGGGGCTAAGTCAACATCCCAGGGATTTGAAGTGTGCTCTCTCCAAATACGCCAATACTCTTCAGCATCCTCCTTTATCCACTCATCCACATACCTATAAGCGTTATCCCCTTTGTATCTGAACTTCGTCAGCCAGATGACGTGGTTAAACCCCTTCATCTCCAAGTCGAGCTCTTCAAAGTCTATCAAACTCACAATGGCTTTGTAGCACTCTGGGTCGTGCATTGCACACAATGGTGTTATGTTCTTACCCAGCTTCTCCTTAGCTAACCTAGACGCTAGCACCTCTAGTGCTGCTCTAAAACCTAGGAAACCGTGACATATGCCAGCCACTTTAACCCTAGACTCTCTACCAATAAGTGTTGTTAACTCAAACACAGGGTTTGATATTATGAAGAGCCAGGCGTTTGGCGCGTGCTCCTCTACATCTCTAGCTATCTCTAGGTGAGCTTTAAACTGGTAATAACCCCATATGGTGTGGTAGTCGCCAACGTAATTCCATTCAACAGCGTTTATGCCATACCTATAGCCGTGTCTTTCAGATATCTCCCTCATGGTCTCGTAATGTGTGTAGCCCTTGGCTAGCACTGTTGATATTACAAAGTCAGCGTCTCTAATAGCCTCTCTCCTATCCCTAGTGGCAAAAACCCTTATGGGGAGCTTCAGCTCCTCAACATACCTCTTTGCATAGGTCCCTATAATCTGAAGCCTATAGCTATCTATGTCCATAAGCCATATCTCAGAGTTGTGTAGATCCCTATTCAGAAAAATATCCATTAGAATTCTGCTAGTCCACCTAGCGCTTCCTGCACCAATGAAAGCTATCTTCGGGCCTCTGGACGTAGGGGCCCACCTCGTGTAGCAATTCTGGGAGAGTTAGATAAAAACAAGTAGTGCTGACTTAAAACACAGTGCTGTTGGAAGGACCCATGCCTGTGCCCGCTGTAAAATCATTAGTGATGTTGGTAAGCGTAAAGCTAATAAGCTTAGTGAAAAGAAGTTAAGGATGTGATGAGTATTGCTAGGTGTAGCCTTTGCTCAACGTGGAGGAGGTTAGAAGGGACTTTCCAATACTCAGCAGAGAAGTGCATGGAAGAAGGCTGGTCTACTTTGATAACGCAGCCTCAACTCTAAAGCCTGTGCAAGTAATTGAGGCTATTGTTGAGTTCTACAAGAACCACTATGCCAATGTCCACAGAGGGTTTCACACCCTTAGTCAGGAGGCTAGCCAAATGTACGAGGAGGCTCACGAGGTTTTGGCTAAGTTTATAAACGCGCGCTCATGGGATGAGGTGGTGTTTGTCAATAACTCGACAGAGGGGCTAAACCTAGTTGCCTACGCCTGGGGCTTGTACAACATAAGGGAGGGCGATGAGATTGTGGTTACTGTTATGGATCACCACAGCTCTATGCTCCCCTGGAGGCGCATAGCAGAGCTTAGGAGGGCTAGGGTTAGGTACATAGGGGTTACAAGGGAGGGGTACTTGAACTACAGCCAGCTGGATGAGGTTATAACTGAGAAGACGAGGGTTGTCTCCTTTCCAGTTGCTAGCAACGTGCTGGGAACGATAAACGATGTTAAGAGAATCGTAAAGAGGGCTAGGGAAGTTGGGGCTCTTGTTGTAGCAGATGGCGCACAAAGCGTACCCCACATACCTACAGATGTCAGAGAGCTGGGGGTGGACTTCCTGGCTTTTAGTGGGCACAAGATGCTGGGGCCTACTGGTAGTGGTGTTCTGTGGGGTAGGAGAGATGTTTTGCAAGAGCTAAAGCCGTTTAAAGTTGGTGGAGATACCATAAGGGATGTCACGCTAGAGGATGTGGCGTGGTTAGAGCCCCCATGGAGGTTTGAGGCGGGCACACCAAATATTGAAGCCGCTATAGGGCTTGCAAGAGCAGCTGAGTACCTAATGAAGGTTGGTATGGAGAACGTCAGGCTACACGAAATTGAGCTAGTGGGCTACACATTGAAGAGGCTTTCTGAGGAGCTTGGAGAGGAGGTGAGGTACTATGGTCCTAGGAACCCAGAGGATAAGACAGGTGTAGTAGCGTTTAATGTCAGGGATCTGCACTTCCATGTAGTTGCACAAGCGCTAGACTACCTAGGCATTGCTGTGAGGTCTGGTATGCACTGTGCACACCCACTTCACTACAGCCTGGGGATAAGCCATGAAAACCCCCCACCAGCTGAGGTGCCGCAGAGTGTTGAGGAGAGGTTGAAGAGGTTTGGTAGTGTGAGAGCAAGCTTCTACATATACAACACTAAGGAGGAGGTGGACTACTTCATAGGGGCGCTGATGTTCATACTCATGGTTAGAGAACAGCTAAAAACAAAGCCAGTCTCAGCTGTGTGTACAGGTACCTAAGCTATGAGGCTAGTAAGAGCGCCTCTCCCTAGCTTTTCTCAGCACCTCAACTCTATCTGGGTACCCAACGAAAACCTCATCAGCAAGATCTATAAAGAGCCCCGTCTCGACAACGCCAGGGACGCTTTTAAGAAGCTTCTCTAAGTCCCTAGGGCTCCACTCCCCAACAGGCCTAACATCAACTATAACACCCCTTGTGTCAGCCACTACAAAGCCGTACTTCCCTGAGGTAAGGGTTCTTACAGAGGGGCTTAGCCCCAGCCCCCTGAGCTTTGCCAAGGCTATTCCGAGGGCCTCTGGCAAGACCTCTACGGGTATGGCGTGCCTTTCGCCAAGCTTTTTCACAAGCTTTGTGTAATCAACAATGTACACTCTGTGCATAGAGCCGCAGGCGAGTATCTTCTCAAGTGTTGAAGCCCCACCACCACCCTTAATCATGTTTAGCTCAGGATCGACTTCGTCAGCTCCGTCGACATAGACATCGATAGACATTATTGAGCTCGTGTGGAGAATTGCAAAGCCTTTTTCAGAAAGCTTGTGACACGTGTGGAGAGAAGCACAGGCAAAGGCTGTTCCCCTAAAATGCGCCGCTCTCTCAGCCAGCACCTCTATGAACAGGTCCACGGTGGACCCTGTCCCCACGCCAATTATGCGAGGGGCTAGCTCTAAAACCCTCTTCAAAGCCTCTTCACAAGCCCTTTTCCGGGCAATTGCTATCTCACTAGCCAAGGGTGAGCACCTCTAACACTCTTTAGCTCTTCAAAGGTGTTCACATTGAAAAACTCTTTTCGAGGCTCTATAAAAGTGCTTTCAATATTCACAAGCTTTACGCTGCTCAAGCCATCTATACACCTAGCTATACTCAGCTCCCCATGGGCAAAGCACTTCTCAAACAGCTCTACTACACCCCTTCTATACACAGCATAGAGAGGCTCAAAGTGCTTTAAGTAACTCCACTGAGGAATACACGCAACAAAGTTTTCGCTACACTGCAAGAGAAGCTTCTCGATATTGCTACTGGTGGCAAAAGGCATATCACATGCTATCACAAAGACCTCTCTAAACACCTTGAGTAGTTGGTATACTGCCACCAGCGGCCCCCCCTCAATACTATCAATAACAACGTTTAGCCCTAGCTCCCAAGCCCACTGAGCATTTCTATGGGAGGTGAAGACGTATACTTCTTCAAATAGCCTAGAGCTCTTGAGCTTTTCCGCAATGTGTAGGACTAGGGGCTTAGAGAACACACTGTAAAAGCACTTGTCAATTCCAAAGCCAATTCTAGTGGAGCCCCCTCCAGCGAGTACACATGCAATCAAAGTGACTACCACACAGAGTCTTAGCTACACCCCCTTCAGCTCCTTAGCAACCCTAACGCTCCACCTATGGACCATATACCCCACTGCCATGACTACTACAGCTAGCGCTAGAGCCGCTATAGTCAATAGCCATATAGACTCCTGAGGGCCAAACCCAAAGCATATGGGTATGAAGAAGATTATGATGCAGCTCACACCACTGGTAGTGTTTTGAGGTGGCTGCTGAAGTAGTGGCATAATGACTAGTAGGAGAGTAGCTATAAAAGCTACTGCAAAACCCGTGACAATTAGGAGAAGCCCTATGTGAAAAAGCCTCATACGCCTAACCACGTAGCTCAGTATCTTAACGCCAAGCTTATATCTGTTTTAACAGTGCTGAGAGCTGGGGGTTTTCCTGCGGCTCGCAGAAACCCCAGGTTAAACACTATGAAGAGTATTATAGCGGCTACTGTTAAAGCTATCGCTAGTATCATCAAAGCCTTCGTAACCTCCCTATCTGTACCTATGACAATGGGCAGCGGCCCTATAACGACTACAGCGCCACCCCTAACTCCCTCCTCTCCCTCCTCACGCTCCTTAACGCTCTTCCTCAAAGCGCTTAGGAATATGAGCATTACTCCTACGAGTATTAGTAAAAAGGATAGCGCAAGTAGGATTAGTGCAAGTAGCATAAAGCTAGCCAAGCTCTGTGCACCACACCACAAGGCTCTTTTCTAAGATAATAAGGTTAGTGCCCTTGGCTACCGCTACTCAGCTGAGTACATCCTCATGTACAAAAGGACAGCTGCAAGAGTCTTCAAATCCACAACAGTGTCTGCATTAATGCTATTGAGAAACTCCCCTGGCTTCATATACACAACGCGAAGTATCTCCCCAGCTTCTGGCGAAGCCCCCACGTACCTAAGCCTTTTAGCGATAAAAATTGCCTGAACCTCATCGCTGTACCCAGGAGATACGTAGGCGTTCGTAATTTGGATAAGCTCTTCAGCTACATAGCCTGTCTCCTCCCTAAGCTCTCTCTGCACAGCCTCCTTCAAGTCCTCTCTAGGCTCCACTCTACCAGCAGGGAGCTCTAGCAACCACGCGCTTACGGCAGCTCTCCACTGCTTTACAAAGACGAGCCTACCATCATCGAGAACAGGTATTATGACAACAGCTCTACCAAACCTTACCAAGTCCTTCTCCAACCTCCTACCCTTGTACATGACAATCCTTCTGTATAGCGAAACCCTTCTACCCTTGCACAAAAACTCGTCACTCACAACACTTGGAGCCTCCTCTCCCAAATTCAACACCCCTAGCCACAACAACGCTAAGCTATGGTACTAGGTCTTTAACACTAAAAAGCGTTGCTAAGATAAGGCTCTACTAGTGATGAAAACCCGGTTTCAGCTGACAACAAGATGATATAGAGTTACCCTACTGAGAAGCCCATTTTTAAACAGAGGCGAGTGGAAATAACACCCCGATAATTCTAATAGCAAGCACAAGTCCTTTGCATTAAAGTGGTGTTTAGAGGGAAAAAGAGTGGGAAAAGGGTGTGTTTAAGCTGTTGGAATGAACTGCTTCAGATACTTAATAGAGTTCTCTAGGTTTGCTAACACCTCGTCGTCTGGGGCCTCAAATGGAGGTATGTACTCTAAGAGGAGGAGCACCTCTTTAGCTCCTGAAGCGTCTATTGCCTCCACAAGCTTGTCTGGCTTTATGATGCCTAGCTTGTTGAACTCTTCTGTAAAGGGCCAGTGCCTATCGCCCTTTCCATCTGTTTGCTGTATGTGAACTGATGGCGAGTGGGGTGCGAATCTCTTTAGCCATTCATAGGGGTTTGCCTCAGCACCACTTAGTGTGCACTGGTGCCCAACATCAATGTTAAGCTTAACAGCTACCCCTGGCCCCACATTAGCTCTATTCAAGACCTCCTCGGTTTCAGCCATGGTCCACGGGGTCTCTCTTGGCACGGGCATGGGCTCCCATAGAATCATCTCCAAGCCCTTTGCCTGTGCATACCTCCTCAAAGCGTTTACTAAGTCAAATAGTGCAGAGTCTATGTACGCCCTCCTAGAGGAGTCCCTATAGTCTTTAACATTCTTCGCAGCTATATGCCCACCCGTCGCCTTTACACCTATCTTCGCGGTAAAGTCTACAGCCCTCATGTACCAGTCCAGCGCATCCTGCCTCATAACAGGGTCTGGATGGGATAGCAAGTTGAAGGAGTAAGCAGCTAATCCAGTGAATGTCGAGTGCACTACGATACTATACCTCTTCACTGCATCCATTATGAGCCCAGCCATGTGCTCAACAGCATCTTGTGTGGATCTAGGGTCTAGTAAGTCAAAGGAAAACTGAACATACTTTACATCGAGTTTAGCACTTATTTCAGCCCACTCCTCTGGTAGGGGCCATCTCTTCACAGCCCAGCTCAGGTTCAGACCTAGGGTAACCCTAGCCATACCTCCTCACAAGAATAACTCTAATTTGCAGTGTATATAAACTTATTTAGCATTATAACTGTTTAACGAAGCGCCATGCTGTTAGCGCACACAAGCTTAAATAGTGCATCACTACTAAGACGCTAAAAGCCCTCTGCCAACATGTGTTAATAGAGTGGAGCAAGCCCTAGTACCTTACAGTGACCGGCTTTGCTAAAACACTGTACACTCCTCTACCCACAGTATCTACTACAAGACCCCACCAGCTAATTACATCAAGCCCTATGACCAGGTCGCACTCTAGCCTCCTGAGAAAAGGCTCGTCAACTATGTAGAAAACAGCTGTTTTCTCAATAACCCCACCCCCTATGACAGCCCTGTCAACAGCGCATATAGAGTCTACAAAAACCCTCCCCACGCCCTGAACATCTACAGCAAACAGCTTCTCAAGTCTCTCTCTACAGCTAAGCTCATAGCCTATTCTCGAAGACACAAAGCTGAGGAGGTGTTTTTGTGAAACCAGTGCTCTTCCATAGGAAAACCTATCTCCTTTAAACAGCCCCACGAGCGCGTAGGTCATGAGCACCACAGGTTGTTAAGCCGCTAGCTTTAGAATGGGTAAAAAATAAAATAAGTTTTTACCTAGTAAAGCTGTAGCTCATACCATATTGTCGAGTATACCCCGCGCAGCTCAACAACCTTGCTACCCCCCTGCGTAACTACGGTAATTGGTCGAAGCTTCCTCCCAACGTTGTCGAGAATCCATGCAGCTACTCTTCTCTCTGTGCTTATGGTTATCGTAGCGTTTATCCCCTCGACAATTGTTGGACCAGAGCCCCAGTTACCAAAGTTCGATATCTTTACTCCGTACAGGCTGCTGAGAAGGTCTTTTGTTAGGTTTACAGATGCTGTGAAGAGCTTTTGCTTTGTGTCAAACTTGTATATAGGCATGTTGCTGTTTAGCGAAACTCCTATTGTTAGCACTAGAATCCTCTTAGCATCTGCAAAGCTACTGCCTTCAACTACGTGCATGGCTATGGTCGCCCAGCCCCCTAGCAAAGTGTCCTTAACCTCTATAGTGATGTTCCCAAAGGTGAACCTCCTGTTCCCCAGGAACCCTGTTAAAACAATGCTTCTCGGCGTGTTGACTATGAAGACACACCTATCAACATCGCTACAGTCCCATATAAGCTCTCCAGTATCAGACTTTATAATGCCCCCCTCAGGTGGTGGCACTTCTGAAGGGCTTATGTAGCTAATTGGCGCAGTGATGTTGTCCACAACAACAGCTGCTCTATGCACTAGCGGAACGTAGTATGGTACGTCGAGTAGGGTACCGCTTGGCATATTCCACGCACCTGCCCTCAGGGTTGCGACAAGCCTTATCTCATCTCCCTTAGTCATCCTCAC
>CAZMQK010000013.1:16941-36304 GCA_964568685.1 uncultured Ignisphaera sp. | reverse complement strand
GTTGGAGTTGTTGGCGTTGGCGAAGGAGACGGAGATGGCGTTGGAGTTGTTGGCGTTGGCGAAGGAGACGGAGATGGCGTTGGAGTTGTTGGCGAGGGGCTCGTGGTAGTGGGTGGTGGTGGCTTTACCTCCCATGTTGTGTTATATGCTTGTCTAACCATCATACCTTGTGCTTTGAAGAAGTCGTTCCAGCCATGTATAGATGCTCCTCCTTGCGACACTGGCTTTAGGTACCATGGCACTTGGAGTGTCTGCCCCTTTGGAACAATTACGAAGTAAAAGAATGTTGCTCCCCACCATGACGGGTACCACAGTGGCCTATCTTCATTGGGGAAGCCGTCCCAGTACTTGGGGTTGTAGACATAGTATAGGGGGTCGTACCATAGTGGTATTGCTGGTATTCTCTCAAATAGTATTTGTTCTTGGAATAGGTATACAATTTCCTTTAGCTGTTCTGGGAACATGTAGTTGAAGTTCATCTCTGTTATAAATGCTGTTACATCCTCGTCTAAGTAGTTAGCCCATAGAGCCCACTGCTTGTAGTTTCTAGCCTCAAATATGTTGCCATAGAGATCTGTGAATGGTGTCGCTGTGCCTAGGGCACCGCCAGCAGCCCAGCTGATTGTAGCATCAAATTGGCTGTTTCTCACATTTTGATCCCAGACTCTGTAGTCCTGGGGGTCTATAGCCACACTAAATCCTATCTTATTTAGAGAATCTGCTATTAGCTGAGCTGCAATTACGTGTGGAGTCCATGTAGCAGGTACAGCTATTGTGAACTTTAGCTTGACCACAGTGCCATTTGGTAAAATAAGCTCCCTGACTCCATCACCATCTCTATCAACTATGCCTACTGCATCGAGAATTCTCTTGGCCTTCTCCAGGTCTGTCTTAAGTCTACAAGTCTCGGTACCCCAGTATTCTCTACACGCTTCTCTGTTCACAAAGTCCTTGAGGTGTGGGTATAGGTCATTTAAACCAGTCATAGATGCTTGTACTGATAGGCCTAGTAGTGCGTAGTTTATTATAGCATCGTAGGGAATTGCCCAAGCAATGGCTCTTCTAACATCTGTTATGTTGAAGAAGGGTATATTAAAGTTCATTACAAACCACGTGGCTCCGCCAAGCAGGAAGTACGGCGAATCCTTGTACCATGTTCCCATGCCCATCCTTATGAGGTCTAGTGGGTTTGGAACATAGCCAAAGTATATGTCCACATCTCCATTTTGCAATGCAGCTACAGCTGCTTGAGCATCCCTATAGTACATAAATGCTATGTATTTTGGTGCTGGAAGCCCAAATATGTCCTTACCCCACCAGTCATCAACTCTCTGATATATTACCTGAGTTGGGTCGTAGTAGTACAGCTTGTAAGGACCAGAGACCACTTGTTTTGCAGGGTCGTCATTTTTCCAATCAGTCTTCATCTTCTCACCCATTTGCTCCACAACCTTGCTTAAGACATGGTATGGCAGTGGTCTAAAGTAAAGCACACCGCCCTGAACAACAGTTCTAATGTTTTCTCTAGCAGGCATTGGCTGGTCTGGGCGCCTACCGATGTAGTACTCTATGGTCTTGTCATCTACAGCAGCGTAGTTATACACATACCAATCGCCCCACCAGCCACCGCCAATCTGCCTGCTAAGGTTGAAGCTACCAATAATGTCTTTAACGGTTATGGGGGTTCCATCACTCCACTTTGCATTGTCCCAGAGCTGAACTCTGGCAATAATGTTTGCCCCATCAAACTCCAGCTTTTTAATCAATACAAATGTCCACTGCAGGTTATAGCCGTTTAATGCCGCTGCAGGTAGGTATGAAAGGTGCCTCATATCATCGTCTATCCCAATGACTCCAGCTGCAAAGGGGTTCCAGTTTAGTGTAGGTGTTCCTACACGTGCTATGATAAGCATTTGGTCTCTAGGGGGTCTTGTAGGAACCTGCATTTTAACAGGTGTGAATGTTGATAGTAGTAGTAAGGCTAGTAAGGATGCTAGTGCTATTCTAATTATTACTTTTAGGTTAATCATATACCACACCTTCCAACATTATTGTGTTTGATAAGTTTAAAAGTTTATATGAGGGTGTGCTCATATATAAAGTAATGAATTATAGATAAGCACTCTATTCTGGCAATATGGAGTTGACATCACTTTGACTCAACACCAAGTTCCTGAGCAACTTGTGTTAAGCGGTTCATGAGCACGTCTTTAAGCGATGCATAAAGGTCTTCTTCCTTTAATGCACCACTACCTAATGCTTGTACTAATTGCATTGCTGTTGAAAAGTCTAGTTTAGCCTCTGCTCCTGTTAATGGGTTTATGAATTGAGGTACTGCCCCAATTCTCTCAATGTAGCTGTAGTACGTATCACTGTTTATCTCACCACTCTGATACTTCAAAGCTAAGGTTCTGACTATTGACTTTAGAAGCGTGTTTACATCTTGGTCGTAGAGCACACTAGCGTAGACTGTTACTACTGGTGAAAGCTTGTTTGCAAGTGTTTCATTAAGCCCTGCGTATATGTTGCTGGTGAAGTCCTTGTAGTACACTATGTATTTACTTGGGTTGCTCCTTGGGTTTGTTGGGTAGCTACCAGTCCACCTGATTAGCATGAGCTCGTCTTGCGCTTCTGTGAGCATGTAGTGTATGAGCCTATACATGCCCTCAGTAGCGTTAGCGTCAGCATTTTTAGCAACTCCAATTATAGAGACCCTTACTGCTAGAGCCTCCTTTGGTGCAACTATTGTTAAGTTCTTGCCAAATGCAAGTCCCTCTGCTGCTCTATCATAATCGAGTATCGCCATTAAAACCTTTCTATACACAACCTCTGACCTAGCTGTAGGTAAACCTGCTGACAAGTGTGATATTGATGCTAAGTACGTAATGTATGATAAGCCCTTTTCCCATCCATGTTTCTGAAGGAGAACAGCATATGTGAGTTTCATTGTATCGCTCTTGAGGTCCCCTATTGCAAGTATATCCTTACCCTTTGTCAATACAGCTGCGTACTCAGGTTTCAGAAGGTCTTCATAAGACTGTGGCACTGGAACCCCCAAATCGCTTGCCACTCTCAAGTTAACAAGCCATAGATTAAGTGCTGTGAAGTCTGGTGAAACCCAGCACAGCTTTCCATCCTTTGTATACCCCTTGAATACTTGTGAAAGGTTCTTTGCCACCTCAATTATGTACGGGTTGTCAATTGGTTTAAACACACCTTGATCGCATAACCATGTCGCATTAACAATGCTTATTTGTAGTGCCCAAAAACCTGATATTTCACTTGATTCTTTCATCTCAACCCACTTACTTATATTGGACACTGGTATGAGCTCTAGCTCTGTTATACCGTACTGCTCAGCCGCTGGAGGCTTTACAAACACTGATCCCCCTAAGCCTGTTCCACTTAAGGCGAAGAACCACTGGCGAAAGTCATCTATGTGCCATGAGCTGAGGGAGGTTACTATGGAGACTGAGTAGTTTCCAGCATTAGGTTTCTGTGGAAGCTGTATGACTGGCTTTGCTGTAAACAGTAAATAGAGTAGCCCAGCTACAATAATTACGATTATAGTTATGCCTGCTATAGTATCTGACTTCACATTACATCACCCTAATGAACTCAGTATAGCTGGGTGAGATTTATAAATTTATAACTAGCTAGACTCGAAAAAGAGAGGTGAGATAGTATTTACGCTATGCCCGATGGTCTGCGGGTTTTTTGTCTACCTCATTATGTGTGTCCTTCCACTAACTTTACTCAGTATGAATATTGCAAAGCCCATTAGCATAGCAATCGTTCCTGTTGTTATAAGGCTTGCAGAGAGCCAGATGTTTGGAAAATCTATTCCCTTTACATATTTTATTGCGTATGTGTATGCAGTCTCTGGTGAAAATCTCACAGTTATGGCTGTCCTGTTTACTCGCGTTATTTGAAGCCCTGAAATAGTCAGCTCATTAATATGCACAACGCTATTTGAGAGCACCTTTACTGTGTAAGATCCGTTATGAAGCTCTGCATCGACAAGGTACTGCCCATTAATGGTGGTGCTACTGTTTGTTGGAGTTATAAAGCCTATTGGGCTTTGATTTGTGAGATTGTAGAAGACTACACTTAGTTGTATTGGTGGCTTCTCTGAGTGTGCTGACAATGTGATGATAAGCGGGTAGTAGTACTCATGTTCTCCTACAGTAAAGTTTAGTATCGGTACTTCTCTACCTGGATACAGGGTCACGTTTCTGGTAGAGCTAATGTTCTTGTAGCTAATTGGCGATCGAGAGGTCCCTATCTCTACTTCACCACTGAATGTTCTTGGCACTGATATGAAACTCTCATCGAGTACAACCTTTGCGCCTGTAGTCACTATAAGACCCCAGCCTGCAATGTACAGCGCTAAGCCTATTGCTATAATCACTAGACCTAGTATAGCTTCTTTCTCACTAGCTTTACCCACAGTGCCCCTCCCAGCCTTTCTCCTATCTACCTTAACCATAGCTCAATGCACCTAACACCGTTACTACCTCATCAAGTGCTTAAAAATGTTCAACATGTTCGACTCTATAATAGCTCTTTTTAATGTAATCCCACTACTTGCAGAACATAGCTTCAATTGTTAGCGTCTCTAGGGCTAGCGCTAGGATTGTGCACAAGGTAAAGCTTTTATTTGTTGTTATTTGCAGGTGTTTTGTAAGGTGAGCTGAAGTTGATCAGCAGGGATGTTGCTCTGATTTTGATTGGTGTGGGTGCGATACTGTTTATTGTTGGCTGGGCTCTGGTTTTTGCAAACTACGGTGTTGAAATCCAAACATGCTCGACTTACGTGTCTACACCAAGAAGCTTTGAAGGCTCTTTTTCACTTGTTGAAAACTACACTCAGTATAGAGCACTGAATGTTGTCAGCATAAAAGATCTTTCAATTCCTGCTCAACAGGTCTATAGGTACAGGTTTGAACTAAATACTACTGCTATGGCCCCATTCTTTGCACAGTACAATGTTGTATCACCATCTAGTGGTATTAGCAGCTATGTGCTCCTCAAAGACTCTAAAAACCTCACCCTAGACTACATAGCTATACAGTCCTCAACTAATAATGTGAGCAGCTCTAAGCTACTTAACCTAAACAGCCTAAACCCTGGGGAGTACTACCTAGAATTCGCCTCCCTAACAGACATCACCATAGCATCACTAAATATAACAGCACTAAGCCACTTCACAACACCAGCAGTGAGAATAACATTTACTCCAACATCGTTTAACCAAGTGCAAATAAACTACGTATGCGGTGTTAACTTTAGGGGGCTCATGGTTGCCGCTACCATAATAGGGTTCGGCATGGCCATCACGAGCTTTGCTAGTGTATACTTGTATCACCAAACACAGACCGCAGCAAAGATCGTGCCTCCGCCAAAGGGTAGAGGAAAAACACCAAAGAAAAAGTGAACCTCTCCCTAAGGCAAGCTGGGAGTTAGGAGGATTCTTCACCTAAAATCGTTTTACTAAATGTCTTGATGTAGTGCAACTATAAGAAAGCCTATTGCCACTTGCTGTGCATTATAAAGATATTAAGGAGTAGGTTTAGTATAGGTAGAGAGTGGGTGGAGGTTTTGAAACCTAAGCTAGCTATGTATCTTGCGCGTCATAGTGTCGAGAAGGTGGTGAGTAATGGGAGTTTGGCTGGGGGGCTTGTTGAGCTCCTGAAGGATGTGGGTTTTGAGAAGGTCTACATCGAGAATTACAGAGATGGCAAAACCCTTGATTTTAAAATCATTGAAAGTGCTGTGAGAGTTTTTGAAAGAGATTTTGAGGTTAGCGGTGGAGTCGCCATAGGGACTTGGGGTGAGGGTCTAGGGGAAAACGCTGACTGGTGGCACATAGTAGCGTGTGTAAGTGATGAAAGAAACCAAGAGGTGTTTGCAAAGGCTGTTGAGCTACAGGCTTCAATATTTAATGAGGTCTTAATAGATGATTTCTGGGCTAACTGGTGCTACTCTCAAAGAGATGTCAATGCTTTTAACGCTATGTTTGGCTTCAAATTATCTAGAGAAGAGCTTGTGAAGAAGCTGCTCTCAGACCCTGTTGTAGAGAGCCTGTGGGCTAAGTACTCAGCAGATCTCTTAACGAGGGTGTCACAAGCAATTGTTGATCGTGCAAGGGATGCTAACAGGAATGTGAAGGTTATTTTGAAGGTTGCTGAGTGGAGAGAGATGTTCTACCACAGAGGTCTCAAGCTTGATGCCATGGCCAGGGTATTTGACGGCATATACATTGGCACAGAGTCTAGGGAGGGCACGTATCGCTATGGCTCTCTCTTCATAGTGGACTTTGTTAGGGGCTTAGTAGGAGAGAAGCTTTATGGTGCGTGGTTCGATTCCTACAATGGATATGAGATCCCAGCACCAATATCCCCTAATGTCTTTGTTGAGCAGCTGTGGTTCAGCCTTTTGAGTGGCATAAAGGAGGTTACATTCTTTCAGGGGCTAGACTTCGTTAGAGAGGATAGAAGGGAGCACGTGGAGAAGGCTAAGAACACCTTGAAGCAGTTTCAGCAGCTCTATGATTACATAAAGCCGTCTAAACGTGGAGTAGTGTCACTAGCTATCCAAACCCCCTTTGCAAAGCCCTTTGATAACTACATCGAAGATGTTCTAGGGTCTCTGGGTGTACCAGTTACCTCAAAGCCTTTGGAATCCATTGCTAAGGGCGACCTTGCTATACTAGATGAGGGCTCTGTGATGACGGTGAGCCTTGCAAAGGTATTGGAGAGAGGCGCAGATGTTCTTTTAACTGGTGCGGCAATTAAGAGAGCTGTAGAGAGGTGTCTTGGAGATGTCTTGGCGCTTGTACATATAGACAAGTGTGATGGTGCGTACAGCATAGCTGATGCTATTGCGTTTGCAGGGAGAGGGGGAGACGCTGTCTCAAGGTCTCATAGAAGGCCCTACGCCTATCCTGTTCCAGTATTTGAGTTTAGTGATGGTGAGCCCCTGCTTCACGCAGTTGACGAAAAAGGCCGCAGGCACCCTGCGCTTGTGTTATTTAGGCATGGTGAGTCAAGGGTGTACGCTGCTCCCATAACTATGTACCTTCACAACCTTTACAAAGACTATCCAGAGGTGGTTAGGCAAGCCCTTAGGGATATCGCCTTTGAGTATGTGGGTGTTAAGGTGGAGCCTGTAAGTACTTCTAGTGCTACTGAGCTATCCAATATATCTCTAGTGCTCTATGATGATGCCATGGCCCTTGTGAACATGAACGGTTTTGACAATGTCATTAACCTTGTCATAAATAGGGGTGTGTTTAAAGCTACTAGGCCTAGCCCTGTGAATGGTAATCTAAGTGTAGTTAGCGTTGAGGAGAGCGGCGAGGTTACTAGAGCTAGGGTTGTTATAAAGAGGAACTCTGTTGATTTTATAAAGTTTTGACCATGATTGGCACTCCTACTTGTGGTGAGCACCATGCTTTATTCCCTAAGGCGCGGGGGTGTAGAAGTGCCCTTTAGAATGGGGAAGCTAGTTGTAGAGTTCTATGATAGCAACATTGTGCAAATCTCACACATACCCCAGGGCGCTGAGTTAAAGGAGAGCATAGCGGTTGTTGCAAAGCCTAAGGGTGTTTCTTTTGCTGTTGAGGAAAGGGATGGCGTGATCAACGTGTCTTCAGATGAGGTTAGCGTTAGCATAGATGTGCGCAATGGTGTAGTGGTGTTTAGACTTGGCTCTACAGTAGTTAAGGAGATTGCTAGGAGTGGCTACGATGTGGAAGCTTATGGCACGAGGTACAGGGCTTTTGAGCACGTGCTTGAAATTGATGGGGATTCTGCTCTCTATGGCCTTGGTCAGCACGCTGGGTACTCTGCCCATGGTGTTTTTAACTATAGGAATCACACTGTGTACTTAGTGCAGAGGAATACTGATATAGCTGTTCCACTCCTTGTCTCAACCGCTGGCTACGGCATCCTCTGGGACATGTACTCAATGGGTGTTGTAGAGTCTAGGGGAAACATCCTTAGGGTGTGGTTTGAGGCAGGCGACTACCTGAGCTACTTCATCATCTATGGACCGGAGCTGGATAGGGTTATAGCTGGCTACAGGTGGCTCACGGGAAAAGCCGCTATGCTTCCTAGGTATGCTTTTGGCTACTGGCAGTCCAAGGAGAGGTACGCTAGCCAAGATGAGATAGTCTCTGTAACTAAGATGTTTAGAGAGAAGGGCATACCTATAGACATAATTGTTCAGGACTGGAGGTACTGGGGTGACTATGGGTGGAACGCATTTAGATTTGATGAGAGGTTTTACCCAGATCCAAAGAAGATGGTTGAAGACATCCATGGGCTGGGGGTCAGGATAGCCATATCCATTTGGCCAGTATTTGAGAAGAGAACAGGTGTCTATGCTGAGGCCGAGAAGATTGGTTGTGTTATGGCTGGCGGAGCTGAGGACTTTGGTCTTGTAAATGTGTTTAAGAGTGAGTGTAGAGAGTGGTTCTGGAGGAAGATAAGTGAAGCGTTCTTCAGCATAGGGATAGATGGGTGGTGGCTCGATGCTTCAGAGCCTGAGGTTAAGCCCCTGCTAATATACTCGACATGGCAAAAAGGCTTGGACATAGGTAATGGAGAGAAAATGGTTAAGTACTTGAACATATACCCACTGCTAGAATCAAAAGCTGTTTATGAGGGGCAGAGAAGAGAGTCTAATAAGAGGGTGCTTATACTCACTCGCTCAGGCTTTGCAGGAGTGCAGAGGTATGGTGTTGTCAACTGGAGTGGTGACATAACAGGTGACTGGACAACGCTTAGGACACAGCTATGGGCAGGTCTAAACTACAGCTTATCTGGGTTACCATACTGGACAACTGATATAGGTGGGTTCTTCAGTGGTAACCCAGATACAGAGGGCTATAGAGAGCTGTTCATCAGGTGGTTTCAGTGGGGAGCTTTCTGCCCCATATTCAGAGTGCATGGAACACTATACCCCAAGGAGCCTTGGAGATTTGGCAAGGAGGCTGAGGAGGTGCTGACTAAGTACATAAGGCTCAGGTACAGGTTATTGCCATACATCTACACAGTTGCGTGGATGGTCTACGAGAGGGACTACACAATCATGAGGCCCTTGGCCATGGACTTTAGGGAGGATAGGAATGTTCATAATATAGATGACCAGTACATGTTCGGCCCCTACATAATGGTCTCTCCTGTTACAACACCCTCGACGTATGAAAGAGAGGTGTACTTGCCAACAGGGCTGTGGTACGACTTTTGGACTGGAGAGGTATTAGCAGGAGGTAGGAGGGTGAGGGTTAGAGCCCCCTTAGACACATTACCTCTTCACGTAAGGGCGGGCGCTATACTACCCCTAGCCCCAGCAAGCATAAGAAGTGCCATGGAGCCTATTTCAGAAGTGGAGCTCAGGGTTTATAGAGGTAGGGATGCTGAGTTCGCTGTGTATATGGATGATGGCGAGAGCTATGATTATGAAAAAGGTGCTTACTGCTTAATACCCGTTAAATGGGTTGAGAAGGAGAAGAAGCTTGTGTTAGGAGATAAGAGGGGGCTCATGGATGTGGGAACCTTAAAGGTTAAGATTGTTCTTGTTGAAAGGGGTAGGGGCATCGGCTTAGAGGAGGCGACGCCAGATATTGAAGTCTTGTACGAGGGTAAGTCCAAAGTTATTGGAGTGTAGAGCTATTCATAAGCAAAACCCTTTTTATCCAAAATCCCTAGCATATTTTTGATGCAAAATGGTGGAGAGGGTAGTTGTTATTGGTGGTGGTGCTGCAGGGGCTTCAGCAGCTTCAAGGGCTAAGAAGCTGAAGCCCTCTGCAGAGGTTGTGCTCATTGAAGCAACCAATATGATAACCCACGGCCCGTGTGCTATCCCCTATTATATTGGCGGTATTGTGAAAGACAGATCACTGCTAGTCACTTACACTCCTGAGGTTTTTGAGAGAGAGCGCGGAATTAAGGTGTTCACAAGTACTGTTGCTCGCGAAGTTGATGTCGATAAAAGGGTTGTCGTAGTTGAGAGGGGTGGGAGAAGCTCTGAGGTGAAGTGGGATAGGCTTGTGCTAGCTACAGGTGCTGTGCCAAGCATCCCTAGGGTGCCAGGTGTTAATCTCGGGAATGTTCATGTGGTTAGGCACCCTGCTTACGCTGAGGAGATGCTACAGGGGCTTGCAAAGGCTTCGAAAGTTGCTATTATTGGTGGGAGCTACCTTGGTTTAGAAATGGCTGAAGCCCTCCTGAGGATGGGCAAGAAAGTACTGCTAGTAGAGATGGAAAGCCAGCTCTTGCCTAAAGCAGTTGATAGAGAGTTGGCAGAGCTAGTGAGTAAAGAGGTTTTAGCAAAAGGTGTTGAGCTTCACCTTTCTGAGCACCTAGAGGAGGTAGTGGGAAGGAATGGTGTGGTCAGCGCTATTGCTACAAATAATGGTGTATATGACGCTGATGCCGTTGTTTTAGCAACAGGTGTAAAGCCTAATGTCGATATTGCTATGAGAGCTGGTGTGAGGCTTGGTGTTACTGGGGCTGTAGAGGTTAATGAGTATATGGAGACAAGCGCTGAGAGCGTGTATGCAGCTGGTGATGTTGCTGAGAAAGTGCATAGGGTTACTGGTAAAAGGGTTTGGATACCGCTTGCTCCATCAGCTAATAAGGAGGGGCAGGTTGCAGGAGCTAATGCTGTTAGTGGAAGAGCCCTCAGGTTCCCCGGTGTCATGGGGACAGCTGTTGCAAAGTTTTTTGAGCTTTACATAGCTAGGACAGGGCTTAGCGAAAAAGAGGCCATAGAAAGTGGGTTTAAAGTTGCAAGCGCTGTGATTAGAGCGAGGACGAAGGCGCACTACTACCCCAGACACTCAGAGGTTGTTATAAAGATGGTTGTAGAGACTTCTACTGGTAGGATCCTAGGGGTTCAGGCTGTTGGCTGGGAGGAGGCTGTAGCTAGGTACATAGATGTAGCTGCTATAGCTATTGAAAGAGGTATGACTATAGAGGATCTGTTCTTCTCAGACCTAGGCTATCACCCAGCAGTAGCCCCTGTATGGCACCCCCTGATTGTCGCTGCTAGGGTGCTTTCCAGGGGCAGGTTCTGAGCATATTAACTGCTTTATCCTTACTAAAATCTCTATGGAGTTGTACTAAGTGATGGGCTTTGAGTATGCTGATACCAGACATTGCTAGCGTCGAGAAGTGGAGAATGTTCTTTCGAGGTGATGTGGGTAGCGCTTTGGGCTACTGTGAGAGGGTTTTGGGGCTATACAACAGTATGAGGATGAGCGTGGGTGATGTGAGGACTAAGAAGATTGTTGTTGGTGTAATAGGTAAGGATACTATAGGGCATTGGAGAGATATTCAAGAAGTGTTCAGGGAGTTTTTTGGTATAAGATGCATTAGGTGTGAGGAGGCTGTAAAGGACATTGCTATGGGTATTCCGTATACAGTAGCGCTACAGAGAGTCTCACTACGTTTTGATGCTTTCAATTATATTAGGAGTGTCGAAGAGCTTGCGATTTTGCTTAGTAAGGTGCTTAGAGAATCTGGTGTACATTTAGTGAGACCTGATGGCCTAAGGGAGCTTGAAAGAGATGCGTCAGCACTTCTGAACAACCCACTGAATATAATAGATGTAGTGAAAAGCTTTTACGAGTCCTTGAGGCGCTTACTACCACTATACAATAGGTTCACTTTCTTTATCACTGTGAGTAGGTCCATAACAGAAAGCCTCATGGAGAAGTACTTCAGGGGGCTCAACTTTGAGGCGCTTGCCAAGTTCAACATTAGGTTTAGGAAAGAAGCTCTGTGCAGAGACATACCTGTATTTATGCATGCCAGGGGGAGCCTCGGAGAGGCAATAATGTTCACTGTGAACAGTATATACAGGTTTTTGAATAGTAGCAGGGGTATGAGGAAGTTCATTGGTGTTGTAGATGAGGAGGAGAGGTTTGTAAAGGAGATGCTGAGGCTAGCTACTAACGTGTATCGTGACATGGGGTGCGCAGAAGATCACACCTTTTACTCAGCTCTTTACAGAGGTGCTATCTCAACCCTGGTGAAGGGGGGCTTTATACGCATCTCAACTCGTGTTAGGATAGATAGAGAGAAGGACATGGCCACAGTACATGGCTATACAACAAAGTGCGAAAACTTGGTGAATTTACTCGAGCCCTACATTATGACAGGGCTAGCACATATAGATAGCATGGCAGTGCACAATGGTAAGACAGAGCTTCTACTCAACATTTACCTAGATCAAAACTGTGTAAAGACTTAAATTAAGGTGTGACTGCATCAGCAACACGAGCTGCTAAAGGCAAGTGCTGTGTTAATTCTTTGAGCACCCATAATTCTCTATGCATTTGCATTGAGACGCGCGGAGCCCATTACAGTTATATTAGTCTGTGTAAAAGGTATTTGAGTAAAGTTTTTATACCAATAGCTTATTCATGTTAGCTTAGCGATGTAGGGGTTTTGTTCATGTGCTCAGGAGCTGGGAGTCAAGTAGGTTGTCCTACTGTAAGGAGATCCCCCTATGGATATTTTGATGATCAGAGCCGCGAGTACGTTATAACTAGGCCTGACACCCCCACGCCGTGGATAAATTACATAGGGCAGGAAGAGTATTTCGGTATAGTCAGTAATACTGGTGGTGGATATAGCTTTTACAGGGATCCTAGGTATAGGAGAGTGACGCGGTACAGATACCATGGTGTCCCAGTTGATCAGCCCGGTAGGTACATCTATATTAGGGATGCTGACACGGGTGAGTACTGGTCCGCTACCTGGCAACCAGTTAAGAAGCAGCTGGACTACTATGAGTGTAGGCATGGGTTGGGTTACACGAAGATAAGGTCTGTTTACAAAGGTATTGAGTCGGAGGTGCTGTACTTCGTTCCCCTTGGGCAAACCTTTGAGGTGTGGAAGCTTAGGGTAAAGAACAACAGGGATAAGGAGGCAAATCTCCAGCTCTTCTCCTATGTAGAGTTTTGCTTCTGGGATGCTCTAGATGATATGACTAATTTCCAGAGGAATTTGAACATTGCTGAAGTTGAAGTAGAGGATAGTGTAATATACCATAAGACTGGGTATAGGGAGAGGAGGAACCACTTTGCCTTCTTTGCGTGCTCAGAGCCTATTATAGGCTTTGACACAGATAAAGAGGAGTTCATAGGCTCTTATAGAGGTCTAGAGAACCCCATAGTTGTTGAAGAGGGTGTTTCGAGAAATACTATAGCTTATGGAGGGCACCCCATAGGTTCTCACCAGATCAGGCTGAGACTTGGACCTGGGGAGAGTAAGGAAATAATATTTCTGCTTGGATATGCAGAGAACCCACTAGAAGAGAAGTTCATAGCCCCTAACACTATAAATAAGACGAGGGTCAGGAAGGTCATACAGGAGTACACAAACCCTGCTAAGGTTGAGGAGGCCTTTCAAGAAATTAAGAAGTACTGGGACGACTTGTTATCAAAATTGCAGGTAGAGACTCCCGATACTGATGTGAATAGGATTGTAAATGTATGGAACCAGTACCAGATAATGATCACCTTTAACTTAGCGAGAAGTGCTTCATACTACGAGTCAGGTATAGCAAGGGGTATAGGGTTTAGAGACTCTTGCCAGGATATCCTAGGGGCTGTTCACTTATTCCCAGAGAGAGTCAGACAGAGGATATTAGATCTCGCATCCATTCAGCTTCCAGATGGTAGTACATATCACCAGTATCAACCAATATCAAAGAGAGGTAATAGGGAAATAGGAGGCGGTTTTAACGATGACCCGCTGTGGCTTGTAATAGCAACGGCTACTTACATTAAGGAGACAGGGGACTTCTCAATACTAAATGAGCTTGTGCCATATGATAGCACTCCAGGGACTGAGGAGCCTCTCTATGAACACCTTAAGAAGGCTATAATGTACATAGCGGGCAATCTAGGCCCTCACAAGCTTCCTCTGATAGGCCATGCTGATTGGAATGACTGCTTAAATCTAAACGTCATGTCCATGAACCCTGACGAATCTTTTCAGACCGCTCCTGAGAGAACTGATGGGAAAACAGCTGAGTCAGTCTTCATAGCATGTCAGTTTGTCTTAGCAGCTAACGTTTTTGCTGAGGTTGCTGAGAGAATTGGTAAGAGAGAGGATGCTGAGCTGTTCCGCAACTTAGCGAAGGAAATGGCGGAGAGGGTAAAGTTGCATGGCTGGGATGGCGAGTGGTTCCTGAGAGCCTATGACGCATTTGGGCGTAAGATTGGATCTAAGGAGAATGAGGAGGGGAGGATATACATAGAGCCTCAGGGGATGTGCGTAATGGCCGGTATAGGTCTAGACGATGGTAAGGCTGTTAAAGCTCTAGACGCTGTTAAAAAGTACCTGGCAACAGAGCATGGAATAGTATTGCACTGGCCCCCCTATACGAGGTACTACGTGCACTTAGGGGAGATATCGAGTTACCCACCTGGACACAAAGAGAACGCTAGCATATTCTGCCACCCGAATTCATGGATAATAATAGCTGAGGCTATGGTGGGAAGAGGGGATGCAGCATTTGAATACTACAAGAAGTTAAACCCCTCAGCAAGAGAGCCTATAAGCCATATACATAGGGCAGAGCCTTACGTATATGCTCAGACAATAGCAGGCCCCGCGTCAAAGCTTTTTGGTAGAGCTAGAAACTCGTGGCTAACAGGGACTGCTTCATGGATGTTCGTAGCCGTTACCCAATATATACTCGGTGTGAGGCCAACATACGATGGACTGATAATAGATCCGTGCATACCTAGGGAGTGGCCCGGGTTTAAAGTCATTAGGAAATTCAGAGGCGATACATACATCATAGAGGTCAGGAACGAGGAGCGTGTGAGCAAGGGAGTGAAAGCAGTATTCCTTGATGGAAAACCCTTAGATGGAAATAAAGTGCCAGTAGTAGGCGATGGAAAGACTCACTACGTCTTAGTCATTATGGGTAAGCAGAGTGACTAAAATTACTCAGCGCATTTTTCCCTCTCTTTAAAACCTTTTCATGCCTATTGAGACAGGGGTTTTTCTAATAGAGGCACTAGTGTGATAAGCACTTAAACAACTTAAACATAGCGTTGGTAAATGTCTTTGCACATTGCTCAACCTCGTGGTAGCAGTAAGACTAGGTACTGTAAAGTGGCTAGGGCTATGACTATTGATAGTGGTGTTAATAACAATATAAATAGCGAGACAAGGTTTTCATTTAGCTGAAAGACCTTAGCTAAAACAATATTCGTTACGGCTGGGGGCATTAGGCTTTGTAGGAGAACTCCCTGCATGTAAGCAAAATCTGTGCTCATGTACCTAAATAGAGTGTGTACAAGTACCAGTATGATGATTGGTGATAAGAGGTACTTCACAAGCATTGAAACTGCTATTGCATGTGCACTTTTCTTAACATCGCTAAGCCTTAGCTGAGTGAGCATACAGCCTACAATTACAAAGGATAGGTAGAAGGAGGCTGAAAGCACCGCATCAACTGTTTGCAGAATGCCTTGAAGGTGAAACCCTAGCTCAAGTTGCTTAAAAACCGTTGCACAAAGCAGTGCAGAGAGCACAGGAAGGGCTTTTACATAAATATTCGTTGCGTTACCTCTCCTTGTGGCATAGAACTTTGCTAAAACTAGGGTTAGGAGCGGTAATGTGATGTTAAAAGCCACCATGTATGGAATGACGTGGAATGCTGTACCAAACAGTGCTACTGCTAGTGGAATTGCTAAGAAACCTGTGTTTGACATTGCAATTGACATGGTCAGCGATACCCTATCAACAATATCCTTGCACATTGTTCTTGCAACAGCATATGAGATTATGAACATCGCGATTATGTGAAGCTGCGATACTATTAGCGCATTCAAGAAGTCTGTTTCTGAACCCATGGTACCTACTTTAATGAAAACAGTCAAAGGTATTGCTATGTAGAAGAGGTAATAGTTGATTGCATTAACAACTCTCTGCAATGATCTACGGTACGAGATAGCATAGCTAACGATTATTAGTGTGGGTATTATTAGTAGCCTGGGGGCGTCCATTGTGAGTCCCCTTTAAGCTTTTGCTAAACTTTATATCTGTGTGAGACACACGCTACCATATGTGATGAGCTTGCGGCACTCTGACCCATGATGTTATGCACCTAGGCTGACACTACATAAGAAAATTTAGCTCTCCTCACAACACCTCTTTGCATGAAACCCATCTATTCAAGTGTGTAGCCAGGTCCATCACCTTTATAGGCGTAAGCCATTCCAATCTCCAAATCTCTTCAACTAGTCTAAGGTAATCCCTTCCCCCACGCATTTTAACGCTGTTTGTGTGCCAGAGAATCGTGACAATTTCCACCCCTAAGTCATTAAAGTGCTTGAGCACCTCCGTGAGCTTTGCGTATACTTCTTCAGGTTTTACCCCCCAGTACGTAAACATGTACGTATCCATTACTGTTACTGGGAGCTCTACGACATCACCATACAGCACACAGCCTGTGTTCTCTAGGCTGGGCCTCGTCTTCGTTATGCAAAGACTACTATCAAATCTTATTCCTATGGTGCTCAGTTTAGGTATTAGCCCTGGCTCTATCTTTAGGTAGTGTACTCGTAAACTATAGATGTTGGTAGTATAGAGCTTTTCAAGAACTTTCTTCTCTGCCTCTATTCCCTCAAGGCTTACACCGCTATTTGCGTGAAGGCCCACCTCCCACCCACCTCTCCTCAGCTCTGATATCACATCGCTATAGAGCTCAGCTGTCGTACTATCATCGTAGAGCACTCTAAAGAAGAAAGTTGACTTTACGCCTTGCCTTTGCTCAGCTTCCATGATATCTGGTATACCATCATATATGTTTTCCCTTAAGGAGAAGAATCTGTACCTGTAGCTCCACTCAAACCTATCTAATCGTGCAAGCACATGCTCTACTGAGGGTCCTTTCCTACCCCAATCAACATCGTGTGTTAAGATTAACAGCATATTTTCCCCGCCTCTAACACAATACGCCGAGGTTTCACTTTGAAGGGCTGTGTTATTGTAGCGTCCATAGCGTCTAGAAAGTCTGTAGCTATAGCTAAGTCTATAAAAAGCTTACTGGATTACAATGTAGTTGGTGTTGCGCACACTAAGCACCCCAACCTCTTCTCAGTAGTATTTGATAAGAAGTACTTGTTTGAGGTGCCAAGGGATAGCGAAAAGTGGCCTAAGCTTGTAGCCTGTGTTGCTCATAGAGAGGGTTGCGAAGTTGTAGTACCCGTGGACTTCATAGACTTTGCAATGCTTTCTAAATACGCTAAGCTACTCAATGAGCTGGGAGCTACTATTGCTGCACCTAGGTATGAGGATATAGCCTTAGCGTCTGATCGTGTGAAAATTTCTGATGCCCTAAGGCACGTAGCTGAGTTTCCAAAGCAACGCTTTATCAGGAGCTCTGCAGGTGCTGAAGCAATATACTCCCTATCCCCACCCTTAGTAGTGAAAGGCCTTGGAGATGCCTCTAACCCTAGTTTTCACCTAGGTTACGAGACGACTATTAATGAAATTCACAAGAGGGCTCCGTGCATTGTCCAAGAGTATGTAGAGGGTATTGCAAGAGGGTACTACGCTCTGTCATACAACGGTAACCCAATCATCGAGTTCACCCACCAGAGAATAGTGGAGTACTTGCCTATTGGGGGTGCCAGCCTAGTCGCAAAAGGGCCTGTTGAGGACCCTGAGCTGTACGCGCTGGGAAGGAGGATTTTAAGGGAGCTTAGGTGGAGCGGGGTCATAATGGTTGAGACAAGGTATTCTGACGAATATGGAAAGCACTATGTACTTGAGTTGAACCCCAAGTTCTGGGGAAGTGTAGATCTATCAGTGACATTGGGGTACCACTTTCCTGCCCTCTTAGTGGTGGCCTATGTTCATGGTGCTGAAAAGGCTCGGGAGCTTGCAGAGAGGCTTGCGGTGAGGAGAGGGGAGTTCACATGGGTTTTAGATGGGCTAAGGTATGTAGTGAAAATACCTTCTGCCTGGTTCTTCATGGTGAAAAAGGCTTTTTCAAATCCTCTTCACAGTGATGCCCACGTTCTCGACGTCTCAAAGAACCTAGTGCAACTTATTAAAGCTTTTAATAGGATTGACAGAGAGTCCCAGCTTTGGGCATTGTATTTAGAATCTGCTAAAAGTGAATTGCGATATTGGGTTAAGAGATTTAAACAATTCCTCAGCACAGGTAGCAAGGCTGTGATATTTGATTTAGATGCCACACTAGTGCGCCTCCCAGTAGCCTGGCACCAAGTGAGGTCAAGGCTTGAAAGCCTCGGGCTTGTCCTAAGGTGGGAGAGCATCAACAGGGCTTTGGCGAGGCTATGGGTTTCCGATGTCAATAGCTACCACAAGTTATCTACCGTCCTAGAAGAGGAGGAGCTGAGAGCCTTAGAGAAATTGAGCGAGTCTTCGCTTCTTGTGCCAAGAAGCTTCATAGAGAGACTTGCAAAACACTCTCGCATTTGTATTGCTACAAAGCAGAGTGTTAAAGTAGCTGAAGAGGTTTTAAAGAGGCTGGGAGTACGTGGCTATGTTAGTGCTGTTATTGGTAGGGATAGTGGTATAGGCCCTATTAAGATAGGGCTGTACAGGAAGTGCGTAGAATTGATGGGGGCTTCTGAGGCCCTGGTTCTAGACGATAATGCCGAGTACATTGTAGAGGCTTATAGAGAGGGATTCACACCAATGCTTGCCTCGGATAATGTTTATAGAATTGCTAGAAGCTTGCGCTTAGGGATACCTGCTGGACCTACAAAGATGCTTGTTAAAGCTGTCCTACATGGGTTGGGGCTAGGCTCTCTGCGCTAAAAGTGCTTTTATCTTCATGCTTCTCACCTTATCCTCTCTCTCCATCTCGTCGAACTTCATCATCAAGTACCTTATGGTGTTTAACAGCCTTGGTATGAGTATTTTTTCAAGCATAGTGACAATCCTCTTAACCCTTGCAATCTCTACCCCAAGTCTTATCAGCTCCTTCTCATACTCAGCTGTAGCAACGAGGGTTTCTAGCAGTTCTCTTCTCTTAGCCTGAAGCTCACACACTTCAACAGGCAGCGCTAGTGTAGAGCCTGGAGCCTTTAATATCTCTAACACTGGTGTAGCAACACCCATAACATTTCTCGTACCAGCTATGACCTCCACTGTCTCGCTTATGCTCCTAGCCCCCTCATTTAGTACATCAAGGCCGTGCAGCGCAACAGCGTTTGAGTAAATGGGGTACAGCTCGCTGAGAAGCGTATTTAGTCTTTGCCTAGCTTCATAAGCTTTTCTAAATACTGTGTAAAATTCTTGTATTAGGAAGGTGAGCCTATCTCTGAGGATCCTGTGTATTCTACGGCTTA
>CAZMQK010000013.1:0-16841 GCA_964568685.1 uncultured Ignisphaera sp. | reverse complement strand
TCTTGTATTAGGAAGGTGAGCCTATCTCTGAGGATCCTGTGTATTCTACGGCTTAGAGCAAGTCTTCTCCTAAGCCTTATGAGCTCTATTTTAGTGGGTCTCGGTATCCTTATTATCTCTGTGCTCAGCTCCCTCCACCCTTCCTATACTTTGGGTGGTACTTCCTTATGGTCTCTGCCCTTATCTGCCTAAGCTCCTCCTCAGGAAGCGTAGCGAAGAGCTCCCAAGCTATATCCAGAGTCTGCTCTATTGATCTTCTCTCATACTCACCTTGGTTAATAAACCTCCTTTCAAATAGGTCAGCAAACTCAAGGTACTTCCTATCCCTCGCTGTGAGAGATTCTATACCTACAATTGTCACTAGCTCCCTTAGGTACACCCCCTCAGAATAGGCTGCCATAAGCTGCGCAAACACCTCTCTATGATCCTCCCTAGTCTTTCCAGGTCCTATACCCTCCTTCATCAACCTTGAGAGTGATAGAAACACGTCTATAGGCGGGTATATGCCCTTTCTCCACATATCTCTGGATAGCACTATCTGCCCCTCCGTTATGTAGCCTGTGAGGTCTGGTATTGGGTGAGTAATGTCGTCGTCAGGCATTGTGAGGATAGGCATTATTGTCATGCTACCCCTCTTACCCACCGCTCTGCCAGCCCTCTCATACATTGTTGCTAGGTCTGTGTACATGTAGCCTGGGTACCCTCTTCTACCAGGAACCTCCTCCCTAGCTGCTGATACCTCCTTCAAAGCCTCGCAGTAATTAGTCATATCAGTCAGTATCGTTAGGACATGCATGTCATACCTCCATGCCAGGAACTCTGCAGCTGTTAGCGCTACTCTTGGCAATGCTAGCTTTTCTACGGTGGGTGCCGAGGCAGGGGCTATAAACGCTATTGTCCTGTCTAGCGCCCCCATGGATCTGAGCTCATTGAGAAAGTACATAGCCTCTTCGTGAGTTACTCCAACAGCTCCAAATACAACTGCAAACTTCTCTCCAGAACCCTTAACAGCTGCTTGCCTAACTATCTGCATAGCAATTCTGTTGTGTGGTAGCCCAGAGCCAGAGAATATTGGTAGCTTCTGCCCTCTGACAAGGGTTTGCATACCATCTATAGCAGATACCCCTGTCTCTATGAACTCTGATGGGGGTACTCTGATGGCCGGGTTAAGCGGAGCTCCATGTATATCCAGGTAGTCCTCGGGCACTATTGATGGCCCCCCATCGATTGGCCTCGCAAGCCCGTCAAATATCCTCCCCAGCATATCTATGGAGACAGGTATTGATAGTGTTTCACCCCTGAACTTTATTACAGTTCTACCTACTGCTATCCCTAGTGAGGAGCCGAAGACCTGAATTACTGCAGTGTCTCTACTAACATCAATTACTTGGCCCAGCCTCGTATCCCCATCAACGTCTATCTCCACTAGCTCCCCATAGCTTATGCCGCCCAGCGCCTTCACAAATACGAGTACACCTCTGGTTCCAATTATTTGCCTAGTAGCCTTTGTAATCATCTTCGTTCTCTCAAAAGCTACCGCCATATCACTTCACCAACTGCTTAAACTCCTGCTCCAAGGTGTCAAGAAACTGTGGCACTACCTTGCTCTTCAGCTCCTCAAAGGCGTAGAACTTTAGCTGGTACAGCATGTACCTGCTCTTCAGCTCCCTAAGCCTTGAAACTGCAACACCTTTGCTAACAGCTTCTAAGGCCTTTCTGTAGAACTCCATTATGCAATCCATGATTAGAGTGCCTTTCTCTGGAGGCGAATATGCGTCAACAGGGTCTAGAGCGCTTTGCTGTAGGAACCCCTCTCTAATCGCCCTAGCAATCTCTAACACTAGCTTATCCTCCTCTGGCAGTGCCTCAGGACCCACTAGCCTCACAATATCACTTAACTCTGCCTCTCTCTGCAGTATCTTCAATGCCATAGCTCTGTATGAGCTCCATTTCCCACCAGAGACCTTGTCCCAGTACTCCTTGACAAAGTCAACGTATAGGCTATAGCTTGTGAGCCAGTTGATGGCTGGGAAGTGCCTCCTTGTTGCAAGGGAGTAGTCAAGCGCATAGAAGCTTTGCACATACCTCACAGTATTTCTAACTACAGGTTCGCTAAAGTCTCCTCCTGGCGGAGACACAGCACCAAAAATTGTGACACTACCAAACCTCTCCGGCCTTCCAAGAGCCTTAACCCTACCAGCCCTCTCATAGAATTCTGAAAGCCTGCTCGCTAAGTACGCTGGGAACCCCTCTTCACCAGGCATTTCCTCCATTCTACCGCTTATCTCCCTCATAGCCTCAGCCCACCTGCTTGTTGAGTCTGCAACCATTATCACATCGTAGCCCATGTCCCTGAAGTACTCAGCTAACGTGACTCCTAGGAAGACGCTGGTCTCCCTTGCGGCAACAGGCATGTTACTGGTGTTAGCTATGAAGACGCTTCTCTCCATCATTGGCCTACCCCTTCTCACGTCCATGAGCTTTAGAAAGCTTGTAAGAGCGTCAGACATCTCATTCCCTCTCTCGCCACAGCCAACAAATATTGCTATATCAGCATGGCTCCACTTAGTCAGCTCCTGTAGCATTACTGTCTTTCCTGTACCAAAGCCCCCTGGCACAGCTGCCTTGCCACCCTTTGCAATTGGAAACACGTAGTCTATAACCCTGATACCCGTGATCAGGGGTTCCACAGGGTTCAGCTTCTCCCTATACGGCCTGGGAACTCTTATTGGCCACACTTGATACAACTTGATGTTGTGTTCCTGAGAACTAGAAACAACGGCTACAGTATCCTCAACAGCATAGTCACCATCATCAGCAATCCACTTCAGTTCTCCAGAAACCCCTGGGGGTATCATTATCTTGTGCACAACAAGAGGTGTCTCATTGACGTACCCTATGATGTCACCTGGGTGAACCTTATCTCCTACACCTAGACCCCTTTCTCTTCTAAAGAGCCACTTCCTACTCCTATCTAACGCGGGAAGCTTTGCACCTCGCCTAATAAATATGTCGCTGAAGAGCTTGGCTAGCTCCTTCTCAGGCCTCTGTAAACCATCGTATATAGAGCCTATGAGCCCCGGCCCTAGCTCTGCAGACAAGGGTCTTCCTGTAGCCTCAACTCTTTCGCCTACTGTAAGACCTGAGGTCTCCTCATAGACTTGAATGTATGCCATGCCACCTCTAACAGCTATTACCTCCCCTATCAGCCCCTCATTACCGACGTAGACAACTTCATACATAACGGGGTTTGAGATGCCTTCTGCTACTACAAGGGGTCCTGCGATTCTGTATATTCTTCCAACTCTTTCACTCAAGCATGATCACCCGAGATGAATCTCATACCCTATATACCTACGTATAAGCTCTCTATAAAAACCTTGTAGAGACTCTGACAAAGCCTCCTTAGTGTCTGGGAATAGCACCACTATTGGATATAGCTGCTGTAGGTTCAAGTCGACAAAGCTCATGCCTTCAGGGACTAGGCTTTTTTGCAAAAGCACTATAGCGATATCTCTACGCATAGATACACTCTCTAAAACTTTCTTCGTCTCCTCCCACTCGCTTACTACAAACGTTTCTTTTACACCGAGGATCCTCATAAATGGCTCAAGCTCCTTTTTAACAATGGCACAAATTCCCTTAGTCAATTCCTTTACTTCACTCATTTAAACACCCTAGCCTGTGGTAAAACATATTTGAGGACTAGAACCTCATAATACCTATTTATAAGATACAGCGTAAGTAAGTCAATGAGTTGTGAGGAGTAGAGGAGAAGCTCTCTACATGTCTTGTACACATGGGTAGCCTCATAGAGCGTTACCCTACTGGAATCCTTTCTAAAAGCTTCGTGGAGATGCTCAGCTATGCTACTAATCTTTACTGTAATGAGCCATGCGCTAGGCTCTTTTGGCACATATCCATAGACTACCTCTTTGAGAAAAACCTGCAAGGGCTCTTCAATGGCCATGCCAAGTTTATTTGCATTAAGCGCGTACTTACAGTACCTTGCTGAGGCGAGTAGAACAAGGCAGCCCAAAGCCTTTGCAGTACTTTCGGCAATGATCTTCATTAAACCTACTTCTAGACTACTTCTAACACCCTCTAGGAACGCCTTTAGCAGACACGCATAACTCCTGCTCTCAAAGCACTTACCATACACTTCAAGTTCCTGACTTCTGGAAAAGACTAGCTTTGCTGACTTCTTATCACCACTAAGCATGGCTGAGTGTACGTTGTCTAGGTCAAAGAGCGTTAGATTAACCCTATAAAAGAGTTGAAGCTCTTGTGGTAGCATGTTGTAGACCTCCTCAAGCTCCCTCTTCTCTAGGGCTGTTAACATAGCGATAACTTCGTCAATGCTTTTAGCTGCGCTAAGTTTTATGAAGTCCACTCTAGAATTGTACCTTGCCAAGACCTGCGCCAAATCAATGAACTTCTCTTCTAGCGCTAATTGCAAAGTCTCTTCAAGTTTGGGGTTCTTGGACAGCAACGTAACTAAAACTGCCTTTACGCCCTCTACAGCTGGTTTATAGCTCATAGCATTTGCTACCTCAGGAGCTGGGGTAGCACATTTCTCAATGCTTTTCTAAGCCTCTCATCATAGCTATTGTCTATTGCAACGCTACCATTAAGGCACTCAACAACAACCCCTCCAATAATCTCAGCTTTTTCAATTTTTGCAACTCTTGCCCCGTGCCTCTCCTCAATGTAGCTCTTAATCACATTAGCGAATTCCATATCTTGTTGGGAAAGTCTTACAACAACTTCGCTAACCCTACCTACGGAGCTCAACACCTCCTGCAAAGCCTCATCAACTAGTTTTTTAAGGGATTCTAAGCGCTTTTCTCTAGGCATACCATTTAGTAGTGTTACAACGGCATCGTTTATCTCTTTAATCAGGGAGCTCTTAGCCTCAGCTATAACAATCCTAGCCTTATACCTAACCTCAGCCAATCTGACCTCAGGATTTAACTCTGAGGCTATTCTTGCTTTGTGCTCCTCGACTAAGGCCCTTTTCTTCTGCTCAGCCTCTGTGACTATTCTCCTAGCCTCCTCCTCAGCCCTAGATAATATAGCCTCGGCCTCCCTCCTAGCCTTCTCCAAAACGGCCTTCCTAAGCTCCTCAACACTCATCTTCTAGGCCCAGCCAGCCACTATACTTGCCATGAGGTAGCCAAAGACCATCCCAAGTATTCCAAAAAGCTCTTCGTAAGCAGCAAGAATAATCGTAGGGCCGAAAATAGCTCCACGAGTCTTGACCAGTTGCGCTGCTCCATCAGCGCAAACCTTTCCTTGCATCCAAGCTGAGACGAGTTGTGCAAAACCTACAAACATACTTACGCCAAGTACTGCACCAGCTATGTGCGGTGGTAATTCGGAATGGGCTTTGAATAGCGATGGAAGTATGCTGCTGTACATCATAAACATGTATACGAACCCGTAGACCATGGTTTGTGTTGCTGGTAGGAATGCCAGCACCATTATTCTACCGCGCTGAGCAGGGTCTTCAGCTGTGGCTGGTATGCCTGCTGCAATAGCTTTGTAAATTCCTAGTGTGCTTCCAATGACAGCTAACGCTTCTGCAAGCCCTGGTGCTATAGATGCTATAAGGTTTGTTGACATAGATACTAAACACCTTCAATAACCCAGATGGGGATCTAAATATAAATTTTCTTGAAAAACAAACCTTTTTAAAGATGCGCCTAGGCTATTTTTACCTGCTTATAACACCTAGGCTTACTGTGCCTAGCACTACTTTTACTGGGCTTAGCTTTCTTCCACTCCCTTCATAGAATTTTGACGACATCTCATATAGTATTAACCTTAAGGAGTGTATGTATGGTCCTAGGACAGAGCTTGCTAAGTTAAATAGGTGTAGCACAAATGCCATACAAATTCCAGCAGCAATTCCTAGACCAATACTTATTGGTGATAGAGAGCTCACAGCGCCGTAGACAAAGTTGTTGAATATTTCTGCTAGCATCATGCCCCCTAAGGCTATGCCAGCAATTCTTATAAACGAGAATATGTCTCCCATTATACCCACAACATCGAATATCCACAGCATTATACCCATGAAGCCCATGCTCTTAACCTTAGCTAGTATCAATAGCAAGAGCACAGCATAGAGAGTGAACTCCAGCATCTGCACAGGCAATATCTTCAGTAAGTTGAAGACGTCTATATTTTGCTGTACATTGAACCTCCACTTCACATAGGCAGGGCCGAAAATCATTATAACAACTATGCAGACTTCGAGTAGTGCTGACCACAAATCTCTTGCTTTTATAAATGCCTTTAGGAACCCTATGAAGTGTGATATTAGCACAACTATGTAGCCCAATAGCAGCGCTAACTTTATGTAATAGTTAACCACATCTGCAACTACTCTATAGTCCCCAAGCCCTGGAGGCATTGAAGGTATCGCTCGTACTGGTATTACTAGGGATATGTAGCGCCCTATTAATGAGCCTAAGAAGCTCCCAGACAAAACTCCTGTTACTATGCTTGCTACTGCAGTGATGTATGCTATTCTCCTTAGCTTCTTCAATGTTTCATGGTTTTGAACAAAGAGTGGCAGAATGTACTTAGCCCCTATTATCAGCCCAATGGCGTAGCCTGCGTCTGTAAACATAAGTGCGAAGAACAGTATGTAGAAGTATGTGAGAAATGGTGTTGGATCCCATTCTCTTGGCGATGGGTACCCGTTTAGCTCTGTAAACATTTCAAAGGATTTAAAGGGCTTTGGGTTATTGAATTCAACTGGGGGGTTTGGATCTTCTTCAAATGTTATATTAAATGGTATGTCTCTAAGGCTCTTGTATACCTCGTCTCTCTTACTTCTCGGTATCCAGCCCAGCACTAGAGCCATGTGCTTTGACTGTAATGCACTTTTCAAAAGCTCTGCTTTAGAGGTCTCAGCTTCTGTTAGTATCTTCAACACCGCAATGTCATGTAGATGCCTCCTTATAGTGTCGTTTCTAGAGGCTTCTAGCTTCTCTAACTCACTTTTTATTGCCTCTTCTTCAGCCAAAATCCTTTTGATAACTGTTGATAGGGTTTCAAGTCCGTATGTCTTTGATATCTCTAGAACCCTTACTCTTCTACGCTCAGCCTCCCTGTGGACTTCCTCTAGAACATCTCTTCTGAAAACAAGTGTCGCAATAGCTGTTTGATCATCTAACACGAGTTCGCTAATTACGTGCTCAGCCATCTTCTTAAGCTCATCAATATCACTTTTCACTCCCCACAATGTTTTTACAGTTAGTAGTGCTCCTTCATAGTCTAGCAGAGTTGTATCTGCTTCTGGATATGCGCTATTGACGTTCGCTAGGTACTTCCTAAGCATTGAGCTACTCCTTAGCCTATCTAGGTACTCAACCTCCTTTCTATCAAGCTCCCCGACAATCTCTACAACTTCTGCTAGCTTTTCAGAAAGCTGCTCCATAGCTTTTCTAGTGTCCCTCGGTATCTCCTTAACCTCTACCTCTACCTGCTCCTTTATATAAGAGTTGAGAGTTTCAACTATTTTTCTGCTCTTTTCAACAAGGGCTATGTACTCCCTTATCTCATCTGCTCTCTCCCCCCCTTCTTGTGGTATTGCCTCAAAAACCCCCAGTTTAAGTAGCTCACCTAGAGCTTCATCCACGTAGTCCCTAGGAACAATGACATAGGTCTTTAGCGCGACATCAGGGTCGCTAAAGAGAAAATACCTCAACTTCAACTCCTATGCACCATAGTGGTGCTACTCAATATCAGCCCCAGCAACAATAGATGCTATGCGCTTAGCAATAAAGTCTCTCTTTTTGCTGTACACCAAGTAAATAACGCCAGCCTCCCTCTTCGCCTCTTCAAAAATCCTATTCGCCTCCTCTTCCAGCTTTCTCTCAAGCTCCTTTTTAAAAGCCTCTAACTCACTTAGGTAACTCTTATCATTCAAAATCTCCTCAGCTCTCCTCTTCGCCTCTTCAATAACCTTTGCAGCTCTCTCCTCAGCCTCCCTTATAATCTTCTCAGCCTCCTTCTCTATAACCTCCATTAAAGCACTCAATAAGGTTACACCACGCATAGCAGATACAAAGCGTTAATTTTATATGTTTTTAACACCATGACATTGCCGCTTAAACTTATTAAAGGAAAGACCTTGACAACTAGGCTTATATAGCTACGGGTGACTGAGAGTACTTAAGGGAAGTGGTTCAGAGGCTTGGGATTTGTGACCCCAAATCAAACTGATTTAAGCAAGATTAGTGCTATAATTCTTGCAGGTGGTGAGGGTACCAGGTTTAAACCCTATACAGACCTTGTCCCAAAGTCCATGATCCCCGTGGGTGTAGAGGAGAGGCCTATTCTTGAGCACATAATTTGCTGGCTCAAGAAGTTTGACGTAACAAACTATGTTTTGCTTGTGGGGTACAAATGGAAGCAGGTAAGAAACTATTTTGGCGATGGCTCACGTCATGGTGTGTGCATAAAGTATAGCGTTGATGATGAGGTTTATCGAGGAACTGGGGGGGCGCTCCTAAAAGCGTACAAAACACATGCTATATCTGGGGATGTCGCTCTCATATGGTATGGAGATATACTGGCCCCCGTAAATGTCAAAAACCTTGTGGAGTTTCACAGAAATGAAAGCGCGAATGTAACTCTAGTTGTTTCTGACAAATATCAAGTGCCTGTTGGTGTAGCTAACATCGATAGCGCTGGTAACGTTGTTGAGCTTTCTGAAAAACCCTGGCTGAACCTGTACGTCACAATAGGTGTGTTAACACTGGAGACCTCTGTTCTGAAGCACGTTGAAGCCTCTCTGGGGAGAAGCTTTGATATCATGGGAGACTTGATTCCATGGATGATTAAAAAGGGCTACAGGGTGAAGGCCTATATACACAAGGACTTGTGGTACGATGTCGGAAGCCTTGAGAGGTATGTTAAAATTGATTATGAGAGAATTAAGCATTTTTTATGTGAATTCACCTAAATAGTGGTGCGCATAGCTCAAGCCTTGGCTCAACCTCTCTACCCTCTCTAACTAGGCACCCCTCTTCTGTAACGCTATCCCCCTCACCAGCGCATGTCCTAGCCTTTCTAATCATCCTCGCTCTCTGCTGAATAAAGTCCTTGTAGAAAGCAGGACAGAAATGCACAGCTATTGATAACCCCCTCTCCACAGCTTTTTGCAGAGCCTTTTTAGCTACCTCAGCGCTTCCAATCACAGCTTTGCCACTCCCATCTATTTTAAAGCCCCTAAACAAAATGCTTCTCACATTGGTTTCGCTCACCTCAAGCTCATTTATGTTTACAAACTTTACACCCACCTCGCTGGCCTTGGTAATGATGCTCCACAGCCTCTCCTCCTCCCCTGGTATTGCGGGGACCTCTATACCCACATCCATTGATGTTTCCTTAGCTGCGAAGTCGACTAACCTCCAGAGAGAATCGTTAACTATGTGAAACCTTATCTCATCTAGTCCAATCCTATCTAGATACCTCACAGCCTCCCTAGAGGCTCCAAGACCAGATGTGTAGAGGTGTATGTGGAAAGCTACTCCAAACACCTCTTTTAGAAGCCTTATCACCTTTACAACCAGGTCGTATCTTTGAAAAGGCTCTCCCCCTGTTATTGAAGCACCCTCTGCTCTCACAAGAACTACCTCATCGAGTATCTCCCTGAGCCCTGAAACCCTTTCTTCATCAGCGTATAGCGCTCCAATAAACCTCCTCTCTCTGCTTATAGGGCAGTAGTAGCAATCTAAGCCACAGATGCCAGTAATGAATATGACGGTCTTCACACCCCTCATACAGAGCTTGCAACCCTCCGCCAGCTCCCCATACCAATACCCCACATAGTCATTTCCAATTACGCTACGCGCAGAGCCCATGCCTCTGCAACCTTTCCCTAAACACCTTATTCTCTTTGCAGAGCCTCTTTATAAACTCCTCTGTGCTCATGTTTACAGGGATCTCTTCTTCAATAAAAAGTCCTGTGTGCCCCTCCCTAACCCTTCTCGTTAACGCCTCTACTCTATCCCTTACAACAGCTAGGGACACCCCTAGCTTTTTAACCACGTAATCCTCGTTGCCAAGCACGGGCATCTCCATGTGGCCATACTCCGTAGGCTCTATGAGCATGAGCTTCTTATTTACTCCAGGGACCCTCAAATTCTTAATCAGCTCTCTGAGCTCAAGCATTCCACTAAACTTGTAAAACTCTATCTCTACAGAGCTTAGCCCAGCAAGTGGATTAGATACTGCGAGCTCTTCACGTGAATCGAGGTATATGTATAGCTTGGGTGTACTTACAGGTGTTGGCATAACAACCTTCTTACTATACACGCTATAACCACTTCCCTCTAAGCAAAACTCGAGAAGACCTGGTGAATAGGGTTCGAGTAGAGATACATCAACATCACTATCCTCCTCAACATCACCTCTAGCCACACTCCCATGCACAATAGCACTAGCAATGCTACAGTGCTCTAGGGCAAGCATTAGCTTTAAAGCCAGCTCCCTCTTACGCTTTAGCAAAGCCCACTTCCTATCGTCATAAATAACTCTCTTCACATATCCCTCAAGCACAGCCGCAATGCCTCATGATTAGCTATACTTAAAGCTTAAAATATGCTTAAGATAGCGGTTACTTTGTGAACTATTTAAGCACTAGAAGGTGTGAAGGTGAAGTGCAGCAACAATTCGCATTGCTATACATTGTAGTCCTCTGGACCTTGCTCTTCACTTTCCTCTCAACAGCATTCAAGGACAGAGAATTTAAGTTTGGTTTTGCAAAGCTCAAGTTCATTGTCGGGGGGATGTTACTCTACTTTGGGAGGGACGTTAGGCCTCGCCAAGGAGCCGCTACACACTTTGACAAAGTCATGAGACTTGTGCACATAGTTGCAATGTTTTTAGGCCTAGTGCTCTTCTATTTAATCTTCATACCGAGCTCCTTTAATATGCTTAAAGGCTTTATAGAGTTTTCCACAGGTGCTGCCACTACGCCACCACAGCCTGTAGCCGTTCCCATCCCCCTCCTATTCACCATAACCTCGATAGTAAAGTACCTAATTGTATCCATAGCTATTGGAGCAGCTATTCACGAGTTTGCACATGCAGTAGTAGCACTACGTGAAGGTGTGGGTGTTAAGAACTGGGGCGTGGGCTGCATATTTTTAATTCCACTAGCATTTGTAGAGTTAGACGATGACTCTTTTAAAAATGCGTCCCCAGTATCTAGGGCTTCAATAGCTTCTGCAGGTCCTTTTGCCAATGCGTTAGTGGCTATAGCAATGCAACTGCTAATTGTCCTCATGCTGTCTTCAGGTTTTGCACTTTCTACAGCTGTAGAGGTCGCTAATGTTAATTGCAGTCTTTGCAACGCTTTGCAGTGCCCTGGAGAGAGGTTGGGGTTGCGCAGTGGTGATATAATATACGCAGTTAATGGCACTGTGGTGAGGAGTGTTGGGGAAATAACTAAGGTATTGAATGTCACTAAGTTGGGGAGCACAGTGGAATTGACCATATGTAGAAACAGTGTATGCTTTGATGGAAATGTTACTCTGGATGCTTATAATGTCGAGTACATGAGTAAATACGGTTTAGCTAAGCCTTGCTTAGGTATAGGTATGCAAAACACTGTCATACTATTGAAGAGTGGCAGGCCTTACAGCAACTCCCTTATTCAAGAGCTCTTGCTGTACCTAAACTTCATATTCATTGTCAACTTCAGCCTCTTCATATTTAACGCAATACCCCTCTTTATAACAGATGGCACAATCTTTTTGAGCTCAATAGCTATGAACAGGGGTCTTATTGGTAGATTTGTAGAGCATAAGGTACTAGATAAAGTAAATGTGGTGATTATTCTTACCGCAATCGCTATATCAACGTACCTCTTCATCGGTGTTTAGAGTGATAACAGTTAGGAGGGCCGTGAGCGAGGACATCAAGAGCGTTTATGATCTCGAGAAGAGGTGCTTCAAGGATCCATATCCAGAGGTGGTGCTTTTAATGCTATATCAGCTTTACCCAGAACTCTTCTTTGTAGCTGAGGATAGTGATGGAAAAGAGGTTGTCGGTTACGTATCTGGCATGATTAGAGTAGATGGTTTTGGGCACATAGTGTCTATTTGTGTTGATGAGAGGTATAGGAGGAGAGGTATTGGGAAGAGGCTTATGGAAGCAGTTGAAGAGGCCATGCTCACGGTATTCAAGGTCTGCAACTTTAGGCTAGAGGTTAGGGTGAGTAATGAGCCCGCAATAAAGCTGTACGAATCCCTAGGCTACAAGGTTATCTCTAGGCTAAAGGGCTACTACCTCGATGGTGAAGATGGGTACATGATGATTAAATCCGTTTGCTGAGGAGTGCTGGGAAAATATTACTGTATCGTCATATGGACAACGCTTAAATACTGTTTCAGCCAGTACCATATACTACTGTCTATAGCACGACGGTGAGAGGTCCATGTTCACACTAAGGTATGCTTTAACAACGCTTTATTTTGGTGTTAATGCACTAGAGAAGGCAAAGGATTTTGTTGCTGGGCGCGAGAAAATTGTAGTAGTAACTGGAAAGAGTTCAGCGCGCGTCTCTGGAGCCCTTAGTGATGCTGAGAAGATCCTGAGGGAATTTGGTGTAAGCTACACTGTGTACAATAACATCTCTCCAAATCCTTGGGCTAGCCAAGTCGAGGACTTGGCGAGGGTTATATGGAGTGAGGGTGCTGATGCTGTTATAGCTATCGGTGGTGGAAGTATTATAGATGCTGCAAAAGTGGCTAGCGTGATTGCGTTAAGTGGTGGTAGTGTAAAGGATTATGTGAGAGGCAGGAGACCTAAGAGAGGTCTTCCATTACTTGCTGTAAATCTAACGCACGGTACTGGTACAGAGGTCGACAGATACGCTGTAATTACTCTAGATGGCGAGAAGGAGAAGCACGGTCTTAGCCCAAAGTACCCAGAAGTTTCTGTAGATGACCCGAAGTACACCCTTACGCTAGACAGGAGGCAGACAATATACACCTCGCTAGACGCTTTTTACCATTCCTACGAAGCTGCAACATCGAAAGCGAGGACGCTTTTTGTTGAGTCAATGGCTAGAGAAGCGGTATCCTTTATAGCTAGGTACCTGCCAGAGCTTGTGAGCAATCTACGAAGCCTAGAGCTTAGGGAAAAGCTCCTCTACGCTTCTATGCTAGCAGGCATAGCTATTGATTCCGGGTCTACGCACATAATACACGCAATAGAGCATGCCCTTAGCGGACTACAGCCAAAATTAGCTCACGCCTGTGGGCTTGCTCTACTTGGGCCTAGGGCGACTTACTATACACACAAGGCTGTACCCGAGAGCTCAGCATCTGTGCTGAGGCTCCTCGACCAATCAATAAAGCCCATACCTGATGATGCTGAGAAGGCTATGAAAGCAGTTGAAAAGTTCCAGAGTGAGGTGGGCTTTGATGAAAGGCTCGGAGACTACGGTTTTACAGAGAGAGATTTAGACATAATTGCTGAATACGCTATAAAGAGGCTCAGCTACCTACACACCAATACACCTTTCCCAGTAACAGAGGAGATCGTAAAAGACATTGTAAAAAGCGCTCTTTAAATGAAATATGGTGAAGGCTAGCGCTATGGTTGTGAGTAGAGGGTTAGGAATCTGGCCAGCTTGCTATACTTAGCGTTGCCACATACTTAAAAATCCGAGTCCTCCCTCACAACACTTAAGTATTTTGAAGTGCACTGCCTACGGCATTACTACATTGAAATATTTAACCTTGCTTGCAGAGAGTTGCTGCTGAGAGTTGTGCACGTATGCCTAAGGAAGCTCTTCTCTATAGAGTGGTTGACAAGGATAGGGGCCTTGTTGAGTGTACAGCATGCCCTAGGAGATGCAAGCTTCTCGATAACCAGTATGGTTTTTGTGGCATTAGATGGAACTTCGGCGGAAAGCTCTATCTGGTTTCACATGGTCTGGCAATAGCTGTTGCCATAGATCCTATTGAGAAGAAGCCTCTTTACCACTTCAACCCTGGCTCCATGGTATTCTCCATGTCTACTACAGGCTGTAGCTGGGGCTGTGTCTTCTGCCAGAACTGGGATATTAGCCAGAGAAGGATTGTAGCTGGGTGGAGAGTCCCACCAGAGCTAGCAGTAAAGCTTGCTGTAGCTTACGGGGCGCAGGGGATTACCTACACATATAATGAGCCTGTGGTGTTTCTAGAGTACGCATACGACGTAGGTATGCTTGCTAAGAGGAGTGGATTATTCAACACTATGGTCACTAATGGGTACATGACTGACGAAGCCGTGGACCTCGCTACAAAGTTTATTGATGCGGCTACAGTTGATTTGAAGGGCAATGGGGATAAGGAGTTTGCTAGGAAATTCAGCTTAGTTCCAGATGTAGAGCCTGTGTTTCAGACTATGGTGGAGCTTAAGAAAAGGGGGGTGTTTATAGAGGTCACAGACCTTGTTGTACCGAGGTATGGTGATGATATCGAGAAGGCTAGAAAGTTGACTAGGTGGATAGTGGAGAACCTGGGGCCTGAAACACCTATACACTTCTTGAGGTTTCACCCAGACTACAAGCTACTCGATGTTCCTTCAACACCTGTTGCTACACTTGAGAAGCATGCTAGGGTTGCTGTAGAGGAGGGATTGAAATACGTCTACTTAGGAAATGTCCCAGGGCATAGACTGGAGAGCACCTATTGCCCTAACTGCGGCAGGATTTTGATAAGGAGGCTGGGTTTTGACATACTTGAGGTAAATCTTGCTACAGATATGAAGTGCCCTTACTGCGGGTACAAGGTGAATATAGCTGGTAGGGTGCACCCAGCATATAAACTCGAGAGATTTGTCTACATACCTTTAGAAGCATTTACAGAGTTTGTGCACGTTAAGCAGGATAGGGTAAGGGAGTTTACTCTAAAAGAGGCTCGCTAATAGTGTTGATGATGAATAGCGTGCCATTTGTAGACTCACATATACATCTACACGAGCTTAGTAACGATGAACTGAGTAAGCTCTGCAAAAACAACTATGTAATGCTAGCAGTATCTGATGATATTTCTAGCAGCTTCAAAACCATTGAAATGGCCAAAACATGTGAAAAAGCAATCCCCGCTATTGGAGTGCATCCGTGGAGCATTAGAAGAGAGGTTAGCATAGAGCCCTTGGCTACTATTGTCAGTAGCGGTTCTGTGAGGTTCTTAGGCGAGGTAGGCCTTGATAAAAGGTTTGTCCCAGAAACATTTGATATTCAGTTAAAAATATTCAAAGAGTTTGTAGAGCTTGCTGAAATCCACGAGCTGGGGATGAGCATACACGCACCAGATGCGTGGAAAGAAGTTTTAGAAGTTCTTAAGAAGAGCAATGTTAAGGTGGCCATATTCCACTGGTATACAGGCCCGATAAGCTTGCTTAAGGAGATTGTTGATGAGGGTTACTATATCGGAGTAAATGTGGCTGCAAAGATGCAGAGAAAGCACATTGATGTTATTAAGGCCACGCCTCTGGAGAGCCTTGTAACGGAATCTGATGGTCCTTATAGGTACAGAGGCATGCTCTTGGAGCCTTCTCTACTACCTGAGCTCATAAGCCTCATAGCAAGCATCAAGGGGTTAAGCGAATATGACGTTAAGGTGCAAGTCTGGGGCAATTTCTCTAAGATCTTGAAAACCGTTGGAATTTCCTAATTTCTATACAAAGTTTTTAGGATGAGGTTAAAACTACTTAGCTTAAGAGGAGCTTTGAGGAGAGCATGTGATGCACTCTTTCCACAGCCCTTTGGCCAGGATAAAATCCCTTACCCCACCTACAAACTATCCTGAAATCGACTTAGTTAGGCTAATAAACTATAGAACTTTTGAGAGTTGCATAAAGAACGAAATTAGATGCACAATTGTTTCACTAATGGCTCGTGGCGCCACACTGGCTAACGAAATTGCCTCTGCTCTTGGGATTTCTAGGACAGCTGTATATAGGCATCTCAATGCTCTTAGAAGGAGCGGTGTTATTACCTATTACAATGGCAGATTCTATATCGCTGCAAGGCTCTTTTTGATATACGATGTTGAAGTAGATGAGAATGGGTTCATAAAGCTCATCATACATCCAAATAAAGGCGGCTTCATAGACGAGACTGTGGGTTTCGCACTTGTTAAAGGAGAGTTCTGCAAGTGTGACACATGCATAGCTAGAGATAGATGCTTAGTTGCTGTAAAGAACCTTGCAAAGAAGTTAGATGTGAAAATAAGGTCGGAAGAGCCTTTGAGTGGATTTAGAGAAATAGTTGAAGAAATAACGAGGAGGGATATTGCGAGGATAATGAGAGAGAGCTACTTGGTAGTAAAGGTAGCTGAAGAAGTAAGCAAAGAAGCTGAATAGAAACGCTAGGGATTATCACAAGATGAAAAAGCTCATATTTAAACTAGACTATGCTGGGAAAATACTTACAGGAGAAAAGACTACAACTATAAGACTTTCAACAAATCTAAGAGAAAACGACATTGTGGAAGTTTATGTAGGTCATGTGAGAATCGGAAAAGCAAAAGTAAAGAGAGTGAGCAAAAAGAGGCTTAGTGAATTAACAGAAGAGGAGATAAGAGCAGACGGTTTTAGCTCAAGAGAGGAGCTGCTAAGATCACTCACTAAGATATATGGTAGTAAGACAATATCTTCAGACCCCCAAGTCTATGTGATAGAATTCCAACTACTATGAAAATGCTGAAACTCGTTAAAATTATAAACCTTTAACCATAGCTATACTGTGGCAAACAAACTAGAAAGTCAGTGCGGGGGTGCCCGAGCTAGGTCAAAGGGGTCGGGCTTAGGCCCCGATGGCG
>CAZMQK010000012.1:13315-37218 GCA_964568685.1 uncultured Ignisphaera sp. | reverse complement strand
GAAAAACCCTGTTAGCATTACTCTCATAGTGAAAGCACCTTGAAGGCAATGTGGTTAGGTGAATATGCTAATTTATAAGCATTTAAATTAATTAATGGCATAATATTGGTACCCCCTCTGTACTTTAATTCAGCACTAAAATAGTACATGAAAGAGGCTCTATGGTGAAAAGCAGTGTGTAATACTTTATCTGGAGGCTAAATTAGCATAACTCATTTGTGTGAGGCACATTGAAGTCCTGGTTTAGACCCCAAATCTCACTTGAGGGGTTCTGGAAGTTTAGAATTGATAAAGAGTTAGTGGGAGATAGAGAGGAGTGGTTTAAGGGATTTACATCTAGCGATACTATCTACGTGCCATCATCTTGGAATGAGCAAAACCCAGAGTGGGACCAGTTTACAGGCGTGGCTTGGTATCAAAGGGACGTCTACATTGATGCTCATTTAAGAGATAGGGTAGCGTGGATTGTATTTGAAGGAGCGGGGTATAGAACTAGTGTGTGGGTAAACAGTAGCTTTGTAGGAGAGCATGAGGGATCCTTTACGCAGTTTAGGTTCAGAGTTAATGAGGTTAAGTTTGGCTGTTTTAACAGAGTTGTTGTTAGAATTGATAACACACCATCAGTGACCAGCTTACCTCCAGCAAGAGAACTCAATGTGACAGCATTTGACTTTTTCCACTATGGCGGCATTCATAGACCTTTGTACCTAGAATTCACAAACACTTGCTACATCGACAGTGTATCTGTGATCACAAACTCTGAGGGCCTCCTTAGGGCATCAATCAGTACTGTATGTGATAGAGATGTTGACTTAAGGCTTAGGTTAATGGATAAAGAGCTAGCTAGCACAGTATATGAGGAAACTGTAAGGGGTGTCAAACCAAGCTTGGTAACCTATGAGAGAAAGATTAATGGTGTTAAGCCGTGGAGCCCTGATGAGCCTAACCTCTACAACTTTGTTGTAGAGGTGTATGTAGATGGCGTTCTGAAGGACCTCGTATATGAGCGTATAGGGTTTAGGAGTATTGAGGTTAGAAATGGTAGGGTGTATCTAAATGGTAGACCCGTATTCCTCAAGGGCTTTGGAAGGCACGAGGACTTCCCTGTTACTGGAAAGCATGTGCCAGGGGCTGTTCTAGTGAGAGACTTTTACTTGATGAAGAAAATTGGGGCGAACTCGTTTAGAACTTCACACTACCCATACTCTAAAGATCACTTAGATTTGGCAGACGAATTCGGGTTCATGGTCATTCTAGAGACACCCCTTTGTTACACGGGTCTAGCTGGTATACTTAGCAGAGAGGAGGTTGCAAAGATGCTTAGTAGCGAAGAGTATGTAGCAAAGGTGAAGAGAGCTATTGAAGAGATGGTGAGAGAACACAGAAATAGACCTTCAGTGATAATGTACAGCATTACGAACGAGCCCCCAAGTGATATGCCAGAAGTAGCGGAGTTTATAGAGAAGCTAGTTCAATTCATTAGAGAGCTGGATCCGTCGAGACCAGTGACATTTGCGTCCAATAAATTCGCAAATGATCTTGCCTTGGGCTACGTTGATGTAATATCTCTCAACTATTACCGTGGGTGGTACACTGAATGGGGTGATGTAAGTAGGGGTGTGAAAGCCATGTTGAGAGAGCTGGAGGATATACACAAAAAGTTCCCAGAAAAACCGATCATAATAACAGAGTTCGGTGCAGATGCAATACTAGGTCTGCACAGCGACCCTCCTCAGATGTGGTCAGAGGAATACCAAGCAGAGTTCATTAGGAGCTATGTGGAGGTGTTGATGAAGATAAATTATGTTATAGGATTGCACATATGGAATTTTGCATATTTCAGAGCACCGCAAAACCCTGGGAGGACAATATTAAACAGAAAAGGAATTTATAGCAGGGATAGACAACCAAAATTAGCTGTAGTTGTACTATCAGAACTATTTAAAAGCATACCAACATACATGGACTGACCTCCTCCTAGGCTTGAAATGCAAAGGGCTTTTGGTCAGGCTATTTGCAGGAATCCAAAAATCTACCAACTTTTACATCTGTTGAAACCTGATAAGAATTTTCTTGTAGTAGCTCCTTAGCGTAAGTTAGGTTTAGGTAAGGAGTTTTAGCTCTCACTTTTTTCACGTGCTTGTCTGTACTCTAAGCTGTGCTCCTCTAGCTCTGCTAAGATCTCCGGCCTTTCCCTTACCAGCTTTTCCACTAGGTGCAGATACCTCGCTACCCTTACGGTATCAGGTGATATCTCGTGGAGGTCTCTACCATCTACAACTACATAGTGCCTCTTGCTAAGCTTTTCCCCAAGTATGTACTCAGCTTCATTTACAGCTGCGTGAAGTTGTAAGCAGTGCGGGCTTCCATCGATAGTCACAACGGTTATTGACCTAGGCTTTAAAGACCTTACTATGCTAGCTATCTTTCCGTAGAGTGCTGGGTGCTCCCTCTCTGGGCATGCAACTAGTACCACCTTGTCCCTCGCAATTTTTTCCACAATCTCGCTGTTTACAAATCTTAGGCATGCTGATGCTATGACAAGGTCCCTGCCCTTGAGTAGAGGTGTTTTTACCCAGGTGCTCCACACCCACATGTCATTAGAGCACATGTGCTTCACCCACCCTCAGCCTGCCCACTAATTCATTGAGCGCTGGCTCTCTCCTACTCTTCAAGTACTTTTCTAGTAAGAGAAAAACGCAGTACTGTCCACACATTGTGCAACTCTTTAAGTTTCCTTCAAACTGAGTCCTCATAGCCAAGGCCCTTCGAGTGTCTGGCGCAAGCTCTATTTGCTTACCCCAGTCAAGCTTGGCCCTAGCAATACTTATCTCAGCATCTATCTTAGCAGCCCTAGGCCCTAGCTTCACTAAGTCCCCTGCATGCGCAGCTATCTTAGCTGCTATGAGCCCCTCCTTAACCTGCTCAGCATTTGGAAGGCTGAGGTGCTCAGAAGGTGTGAGGTAGCATATGAGGTCAGCCCCAGCTGCAGCTGCTATTGCTGCCCCTATAGCCGTTGCAATGTGGTCGTAGCCCACAGCAGCATCAGTTACCAGCGGGCCTAGCACGTAGTATGGGACTCCCCCACTCAAGCTCTTCTCAAGCTTTATATCAGCAACTACTTTATCCAAGGTCATATGCCCAGGGCCTTCGATCATCACCTGCACACCTTTTGAAACAGCGTCTTTAGCAAGCCTAGCATTGTTGACTAGCTCAGCTATCTGAAGTTCATCGTGAGCATCAAATATGGTTCCAGGTCTTAGGGCGTCCCCAAGGCTTATCACTGCATTGTATTCTCTAAACATCTCCAGCAAATAGTCCCAGTGCTTTAAATAAGGGTTCTCGCTATTATTCTCAAGCATCCAGACAATTAGCATTGTACCACCTCTACTAACAGAGGGCATTAGCCTAGAGCTCTTCAAAGCTTTTTCAGCAAGCTCCTTTGAAATACCTGCGTGTATCGTCATGAAGTCCACTCCATCCCTCAACTGCCTCTCCACAGCGGATATGAAGTGCTCTGAAGGTATTGCTGTTCCGTACTTCACAACCCCCTCTATCCAAGCCTGGTATGTTGGTACCGTGCCAAAGGGCAAGGGCTTTGATGCTTCAATTAAAGCCCTTCTAATCTCATCTATGTTTCCACCTGTGGAAAGATCCATTATGGTATCTGCACCGAACTCTACAGCGACTCTAGCCTTCTCAACCTCCATATCAAGATCTACAACAGTACCACTAGTCCCTATATTCACATTCACCTTAGTGAAAAGCCCTTCACCAATAGCCACAGGCTTTACAAACCCTCTCTTAACGTTACCAAACACAATAATCCTTCCGCTAAGTAGCCCCCTCTTCAAAAACTCTACATCAACACCCTCAAGCTTTGCAACATCCCTTAAAACGCTCTCATCAACATCTCTACGCATATTAAAACAAGCACCCTACCACTTGTTTATTAGTAATGCAAGTAGAGGTTAGGCAGTATTTAAACTACACGCTCAAGACCGGCGCCTCTATAAAATCCTCCCTTTCTCATAATTCCACATAGTTTTCTGGAGAACTCTACCTCTCCATGAGATCTCTCTAGACTCCGTCACAATACCGACTACCGTTGGGCTAAGCCCTAAAGACCTCATCTCCTCTAAGGCTTGCTGAACATAGAGGTTGCTGACTATGAGCAGAGGCACTAGCTCCTCACTTGACTTAAGAAAAACATCAACTGGGTCCACCCCTTCCACATACGCATAGCTTAGCGCAGTTAGATTTAGGGCTCTCCTAGCGTCTAGATCCATGTATATGCCAACACTGTTTATTTTTGCAATAGCCTCAAGTGCCTCATATACAGTGTCACTTATGTCAATAGAGCCTCTAAAACATATTCTGCTCCTCTCCATCAAGTCCACGACCTCTGCGCACGCCCTTGGCCTGCAGGAGAATGCTTGCACCTCTTCATATATGGGGGTAGAGCCTTTTTCAAACTCTCTGTAAGCTACATATGATAAGCCAATTGCTTTTGGAAGCACAATAAAATCTCCAGGCCTAGCAGTTCTGGGGATTGGGGTGGCCCTACATGTGGCTAGCACGAAAACGTCTATCCACGTATCGTTACCCACATTAGTATCCATGTTCTCTATATAGCCGCCGTAGAGTTGCACAGCATCTTCAACACCTCTAGTAAGCTCCTCAACAGCCTCCATAGAACTTGGCTTAACACCTATAGACACGGCATATATGTATGGCTTACACCCCTTTGTAAAGACATCACTGATAGCTGAGGAGATAGCCTTAAAGCCGAAGTCTCTATAGCTACACCATGGATACAAAGCCCTAGAAGCTGCAAAGCCGTCCACCTTCACTAGGAGATACTCATCATCTATCTTAATGCCTCCCGCGTCATCAGACCATAGCAACAGCGTTCTTGGGTGCCTCTTTAAGCCCCTTGACAACCTCTCTACAACGTTACTTAAGCTTATCATAGTAAAAAGCCAGCGACTCTCTATTCTGAATGTAATTCGAGTAAGCTATTCAGCATGGCATTTATTTCAGTCACTCTCTCCCTTATGGAGTCGAGTACATTTTTCGGGGGCTCTACCTCTAGCTCCCACAGCTTCTTCAAGGTCTCAAAAAGCTCTCTAAAACCTACGTACTCCATTAATTCAATGGTTCTACTAACCTTCCTAATCAGCTTCTCCACATAGTCAATCCTCATAGCCAAGTGCTCTGAGCCTCTTTCTGTAAGGATATATACTCTTCTCTTGCCTTCAGTACATGATCTCAGTAAACCCTCCTTCTCGAGTTCGTGAAGGGTTGGGTAGAGAACACCACTGCTCGGAACGTACACCCTTATGTTTTGGGATATAAACCTCCTTATGGCATAGCCATAGGCTTTACCTAACTTAGCAACAGTATAAAGTACAAGATCTCTAAAGAACCCCCTCACATTTACAAGCAGAAACCCGATATCAATGGCGTGTTCAACTTTACCAAAACGCTTTGTGCTAGTGGCCAAAGCACTAACCCTTTTACTTGAACTAAGTGTGAAGAGAGGGGTATTCGACCCCGTCGGCTACCCTCTTCATTCTCCTCGGTTCCCGAGGCGTCTGAGGAGCCTGTGAAATATTTTCTTACGCTAAAAGTTTATAAAGTTTTGTGTCTGCAGACACAGTGAAGCACAGGATACGGCTTTGCAGCAGGCTGTAAGGTGCTAAAGACATTGGTTAGAGAGGTCATGGTCTTAGAGAACGTTGCCAAGGTGTACAAAGCTGGTGAGATAATTACTAGGGCACTTCATGGGGTTACGCTAAGGATATTTGAGGGGGACTTCGTGGCAATAATGGGGCCCTCGGGCTCAGGGAAGACAACGCTCTTAAATATGATGGGGCTTTTAGACAGGCCCACCAGTGGGAGGGTGCTTATAGATGGTATTGATGTGTCTCGCCTTAGAGACAAGGAAATTGCTAAAATAAGGAATTTGAATATAGGCTTTGTTTTTCAGTTCTTCAACTTGATAAATAGGCTTACAGTGCTGGAAAACATAGAAATGCCACTAATACCTAGGGGGGTGCCCAAGCCAAAGAGAGTTGAATTAGCTAGAGAAGCGCTCATTAAAGCTGCAGGGGATCCCTCCTGGCTCCCTAAAAAACCGTTGCAACTCTCTGGTGGGCAACAACAGAGAGTAGCCATAGCTAGGGCTATAGTTGGCAATCCCAAGATAATTCTAGCAGACGAGCCCACGGGGAATCTGGATAGAGCAAGTGCAAAGGTAGTGATAAAGACGTTTCTAGACCTCAATAAAATAGGTACAACAATAGTTGTAGTTACGCACGATCCTGAGGTCGCGAACTGCACTCAGAGGATTTACCAGATTAGAGATGGCATGATTGTTGGTGCTAGAGAGCCTGAGTACAGCAAGTGCATTCTCTATACACAGTAGTAGAGCAAAAGCTTAAAAGTGTTAGAGTGTGTCTACAGACACAGCAGCTATGGTGCAAGGAATGGCTTTTGGGAAAATCTCCGCTGTAGCACTCTTATTCATGCTCATACTGAGCCAGCTTAGCCTCTATTCTCAAGTTGTAGCGCAAGAGGATATCTTTGTACTTCAAAGCTATAGCTACAAGTCTTCTGCAAATACCAACACCATATACCCTGGTAGTAGGAATGTTATCGTAACAACAAACATTGTTTACAGCGGTTCTGCCCCTATTCGAGTGTCCGCTGGCTGTATTAATCTACCCCAAGGCTTTTCTACATCCAGGGGGTTCAGCTCCTGTTCTCCACCACAAGCAGCAAATGGCACTACACATACCGTTGTTTATCCAGGAGATGTAATTGTATTTAACTATCACATAGACATAGATAGTAGTGTAGTGCCTGGAACCTATAATGCTAACATAACAATTTACTACAGGCTACTGAATAGTACGGAGTCTTTTACTGCTGTGGTTACTGGTATAACTATAGCAGTATCCCCATACCCATCACCTCAGCTAGCCGTTGTTGACTGGTACTGGAGTCCTGATGCCTATCCTGGGAGCCAGGGAGTGTACTTGTACATAGTACTTCGCAACACAGGCAATGCAACATTTGTTCAAGTTACAGGTGAGGTGAGGCTTCCTCAAAACACCTTCTTCTACACACAACCAGCAAATAGATTTCAGATATCAGGCCTCAGTAAGAACCAGGCTACGGTAGTATCCATAGGCCCAGTGTCTATTTACCCAAATGCTTCGCCACACATCATATACTCAGCGGCTATTAGCTTTAACGCAACAATGTCCACAGATGATAGTGTTATTTACTATGTGCAAGGGAGTGCATCCTTCCACGTCACTATATCACCAGCTCCATCAGTAAACATACAGGTTATTGACTACGGTATCGAGGCTCCAAAGCCTGTTCAAGGCATTAGGCAAACAAGGTTCTATCTAGTGATTAGGAATATGGACTTCAAAAACATTATGAGCCTCACCGCGTATTTCACCATAAAGACGCCTGGCGCGTTATTCACGAACTCCTCTAAAACCTCAGTCACAGTGCTTCAGCAAGTACTTAGCTATGGAGATGCGATGGCCATATACTCAAAACCCATTATGATCAACAGTACCGACAGCTTGACAATTTCTGTGAAGCTTGTGATATTTGGTGACAACAATGGTGCAGAGTTTTGGAGTGAGCAAAGCTACACCTTTGCAGTAAAGCTAGGGGCTCCAACTCTAAACTTAAGTGTGTTAGAGGCTTACTGGGTGCCTAGCGAGGTATATCCAGGGACGGAAGACGCTTTACTAAACATAGTTCTTCTCAATGATGATGTGGTTGATTTGAGAGACGCTGTTGTTACAGTTGCCCTTCCCCAAGGCTTTTACCCGCGTCAGATAACTGTTTCCGGCATAGACATTTCAAAGGGGTCTGCAACTACAGTAGCGTTTTCAGGAATAGCAATAAATACGAGTACTGCACCTGGTGAATACCCTGTAGAACTACTTCTAAGTGGTGTTGCAGGGGATTTCTCAAGCAATACCTACTATACAGTTTCCCTAACCTTTACAGTATCTGTAAAGGTTTTTGAAAAACCTTGTGAAAATATTTTGGCGCTAGTTTCCTATGGGTGGGTCGGGCACAGAGCGTACATTACCACAGTTGGTGCCTCTACATACCTCTATTTCCAGGTTACAGCACCTGGTTACGAGGTCTCTAACCCGAGGGTGACTATTTACTTGCCTAAGCAAATGATTTTTGAAAGTGGAAATAGGAGTACGACAATTACTGTAAGTGGGGTGTACAGCTATGGTCAATATTTCTATGTAGAGATAGGGAGCATAGACATAGTCGCGACAGAGAGTGGTAATTACAGTGTAGTGGTAAAAGTAGAGGGACTTGCAACGGTTTCTGGAAGTTACTGGTTTACACAGTACTTTACACTTCTCTTGCATATCAATAACCCTACTCTCAATGTAACTGTAATTGACTTTGGTTGGCAGAGCAATCCTGTTGGCGTGGATTCAAGTGGTGCTGAGATCTACATCACGTTGCAGTCACTTTCTGTAGACACCATACGGACTGCCGTAGTTGAGCTACGCTTACTCAATGCCAGGTTTTTAAATGGATTGAATACCTCTGTCCAGGTGCTCACCTCACCTATAGGCTATGGTGAGATCGGCACGGTTAGGTTTAGCGAAGTAGAGCTGAACAACAAGACACTTTATGCAAGAGTTATGATCTCTGCTGTTCTATCAATAGGTAGAGGGGCTTACTATAGAGCAGCAGCGGAATACAACCTTGCATTGAGTAGTGTTGAGAGTCTGGAGGTCTTTAGAGTAGCTTCTCTACACACGTCATCTGGGGGAGTGTACGCTCCACTACTCCCATCAGCCAGGGGAGTTAACATAGCTATCGGGTTTGCAAATGCGAAAAGTGTTCAAGTTGCGTGGGTCATAGCAGAGGTTGCGACTTCAAAGGAGTTAAAGGTGAATGACATTAGCGGTACCTGTGCAAATGGTGTTACCGCTGGAGGGGTGTGCACAGTAGTGCTGAATGTTGATGTATCCCCCAATGCATCAGCTGGGGTAGCTGAAGTAGTAGTGAACCTCACTTACAGTGTGAGAAGCGGTGCAACAATATCACTATTTAGAGAGAGTCATAGAGTAGGCATACCAATAGCTGATTACAAGTACTATAGGCCCGCAATAGTCCTTGCATCAGCGTACTGGGGAGCTCAAACACCATATAGGGCACTGGTTGGGCAGAGAAATGTAGCCTTTACACTAACATTTACTAACATAGGTTACTATCCAATTGAAGCAGTCGTGGTTAGAGCGGGGGTTCTCAAAGGCTCTGCCATTATGGTGAAGAACTCTGACATGTGCTCAGCGTATCTTGCTCCAGGAGCTTCTTGCTCAGTAACACTCTATGTAGACCTAGGCCCTGTGAATAGGGGAGGAATGATTGCATTCAGTGTAGCTGTAGAGCACATGTTTACACAGTTTAGCACAGCAATAAGTGATGCAAAGCAGTTCACTATCTATTTACCAGTCGAAGAGCCTGCCACAGGCAAAGGGCTTGAACTTGTGGATGTTTCTTGGAGTAACAACTGGCCTGTCTATCCTAATACTGAGAACGCGACTTTAGTAATAACCTTAGCGAATAGGTGGCCCTACAGGGTCTCCGGTATAGATGTAGAGCTCCTCCTGCCACAAGGCTTTTCCACAAAATGGGGTAGTGTGGCTAAAGCCTATGTAGCGGGCCCAGTAAACAGCCTTCAACAGATTACAGTACCACTACAGCTATCCGTTGGCGACATTAAGCCAGGTAGATACACAGCAAAACTTTTAGTAAGATATGTTGTTGAGTCGGGGACTCCTGACGCAGTTGCTGAAGAAGAGCTTAATATAAGTCTTGTTGTTAATGACTTGAGCAGCAGCGTTGAGGTCGTTAATGTTTATTGGGTTTTGAGATCCCCACAGCCTCCAGAGTACGGAGCTTTGCTAGCAGTTGTAGTGAGAAATAACTACAATCCAGCTATGAAAGGTGTTGTAATGGATGTAGAGCTACCACCTGGAATAGTGTCTGCAGACACAAATACATCAAGTACTAGAGTACCTGCTACAGCTGCGAACATACTTCAGCAAATTCAAGTCACTAGAATATCACCAAGTCAACTCTCACAATTGCTGTCCTCGCTACTCACACAACAAGCCCAAGTTCAGACAGGGTTTAGCTATGGAGATTTGATGTACTTCTACCTTAAGCTAAACGTTATTACAAATAAAACAGGGGTGTTCACAGTAAATGCAATTATCAATTTTGTTGACCAGTGGAATAACGTTAGGAAAGTGCCTCTAAACCTTGAGGTTAGCATATTGGGCTCTGCGAGGATAATAGATGTTGTGGCTCCAACTAGCATCACTATTAGGAGGGGGATGGCGAACGTTAGCATAGGCTTGATAAATAATGGCTTCGCACCTCTTTACAATGTCTATATATACTTAGCTCCATATGTTGCTATGCTCATACCTCAGCAAGCAGTTAAATATGTAGACGTTCTGCACCCCTATGAGCTCACCAATGTGAGCTTTACACTAGTTTACAACCCACTTGCAGTCTCAATGGGTGCTACTCAAACCTACCTTAGGTACACGTCAGTGCCGTTCTCACTATCAATTGTTTATAGAGATGTTTACGGCAACATCCAGGCGTTCAACACATCACTAGCATTCATACTAGAGCCCTTTATAGAGCTCTTACTAACGGAGGTAAAGGCGAGCGGCGTGGGATCCGCGATAACAGTTTCTGGAACCATAGCGAACTACGGTATTGCTACAGCAAGAAGTGTGGTTGTTAAAGCAGTGTATGGTGGTGTAGAGCAAGAAACTCTTATAGGGGATGTGGACCCGGCATCGCAATCATCGTTTAGGCTTGAGATGGAGGTGGGTAATATAGCTAATAACACACTACTTTTACAGCTAGCTTTCAGAGATGAATATGGGCGCATAAGCACTCTGAATTACACAATACCAATTACCATAAGGCGTGTTGAGGTGACCCCCACCGTTCCACAACAGCAAGGTATTGCGCATAACTACATCCTCGTCATAGGTTTGGCAACGGCATTTCTTACTGTAATTGGGCTCACTCTCTACAAGTATATCAAGGCTCATACAAAAGCACTTGAAAAAGTTGTTGCTGAAGTGGCTAAGAACTAGGGATTAAAGGAAATGCCACTACTGCAATTCATTTTCGATGTGTTCAAACTCGCATTTAAAGCTCTGACAGAGAGAAGGGCAAGGGCCTTACTCACTATAGTAGGTATTGCAATAGGCCCCTTAGCGCTAGTCATGATATCTAGCGTTATAGACGGTTATGGAGAGTACGTCATATCACAGATAGAGGGCCTCGGACAGAACGCAATAGTGCTTTTTCCAGAGAGTGGCTATAAGTTCACTCAAAATGACTTAAGCATCATAAGGTCCATCCCTCACGTCAAGAGAGCAGAACCCTTTTACACGCTCCAGGCCCAGGTAAAGGTTGGTACACAAACCAAAGTAGTTTTTGTATATGCAATACCCATTGACGTGGTTTTTGAGGCTGTAAGAGGTCTTGAGCTACTTAACGGCTCAATTCCTTCAGATGTGGAGTACCTAAAGGCTGTTGTGGGGCACAGAATTGCGTATGACGACAATGGAAATGAGGTGTACAGCCTTGGCGATGTGCTGACCATAACATATCTTCGCACTACTGGGGGCAGAACTGATGTAAAGAGGGCCTCTATCACTGTTGCAGGTATTTTGAAGGAGTTTGGCGGAGCATTTATTCTAAGCCCTGATACAACAATATTCCTCCCCTTATCAGCTGGGCAAAGAGTATTGGGTTTAAGTGAATGGAGTGGAGTATTTGTACTAGTGGAGAGTAGCACTTATGTTCCAGAGGCTATGAAGGTGCTCCAAGATGTGTACAGAGGTTCTGCAAGTATAATTTCGTTTCAAAGTATTGCAAACATAGTGAACTCAGTAATAGGTGCAATGAACTTCATATCGTTTGCAGCTTCACTTTCAGCATTTGCTGTTGCTGTAGCAGGAGTTGCAGCTACAATGATAACATCTGTTATTGAGAGAACTAGGGAGATAGGGCTTCTAAAGTCACTTGGCTTTACAAATCTCCAGATACTGCTAATGATACTCATGGAGAGCATTGTGATGAGCATGATTGGAGGGGTTATGGGAATGGCCCTCGGGGTTATAGGTGCTCACATGCTTGCGCTACGTGGCTTTGAAATTAGGGCAGCTGCGACAGCCGTCATGGTTATTAGAGCCCCTCCGAAGATAACAATAATAAATATTAGTAGAACCATGGTTCTCACAATACTAATAGGTGTGGCGGGGGGCATTTTTCCAGCATACAGAGCATCTAAAATACCCCCTGCAGTTGCACTTAGATATGAGTGACGGAGGATGCACATAAACCCTACCGAGGTCCTAGGCATTGCAAATTCTATAGCGAAATTTGGAGAGATTGTAGCAGGTACAAAAAATGAGGTTTTTCTGCTGAATTACATTAGGAGTTTTGTGGAGGATTACTCAGATGAAGCGGTACTAGAGCCCGTGCCCGTTACATCATGGCATGAGGAGTACTGCTATGTCGAGAGCGAGGGCAAGACATATAGATGTGCTATTCAGCCTCCGTATAGTGGTAGTATAGATTTTGAGTTTAGGAGTAATGAAGTGGTTTTCCTTAGCCATGATGAGGTGCTCGGCGGGGAGCAACTAGAGCAAGAGGTATACGATAGAGTGGTTGTAGTGGAAACACCTAGAGATCCTGACGATATTGCAACAATAGCTATCACCTTAGCTACGAAGAATCCCAAGATGCTTGTCTTTTCCGATGCCCGTGAGACTATTAGAAGAATTGTTATTCTAAATAAGCTTGTAGCCTTGTATGAAAGAGCTGAGAGTTTGAGAATACCAGTCATAGTTTTACCAGGTAGTGTTGCTAGGAAGATGCTCGTAGCAACATCCACTAGGGTTTTGGGCTCTTCACGCGCATTTAGGTCACACGGTTATAATCTGCTTGCATGGAGGTACAGAGGCAGGGGTAGCATATACCTCGTTGCGCACCATGATCACTGGCTATCAGGTGCTTCAGACAATGTCTTAGGCGTGGCGCTAGCAACGGCTCTATATAAAATGGTGAGTGAGAGTATTTTGAAGAACATAGGCATTTCCTTAGCTCTTTTCACAGCTGAGGAGGGGTTTCCAGAAACCATAAATTCGTTCTACTGGCTTGTGGGCTCCAGATACTTTGTGTCAAAACACTATGGCAAGCTCTTCGATGAACTAATTGCAGCAGTTAACATAGATGTTGTATACGGAGAGAGGGTCAGGGTCTCTACAGCAAACCCCATTCTAATGAGCGTGTTGAGAGGGCTAGGGCCCATTGAAAGCGACAGCATAGTCTTTGACTCTTTTTCCTTTACTCAAGCAGGTTTGCCATCACTAACCCTTCATGCATTTCAAGATGTTCTTGCCAATGGCGTCTATCACAGTGAGCTAGACGCTCTCGAAGCTATTAACATAAATACTGTTGAGATATTCGCTGAAAAAGCCGTGCAAGTTCTTAAAAAGTTAGCTGAGTATAGTGATAAGGTCGAGATTAGAGAGCTCGAGTCTGCTTTAAGTAGCGAAATAGCTAAGCAGGGGGGTGTAAACCTTGATGTTGCTGAAGCTCTTTACACATTTTTCAAGGAGTTGAAGAAGTGCCATGGGCATAGCATTACTAGGCTTTTTAACAATTTTGCAAGGGCTTCTGTGAAAACCTTTGTCGATATTGATATAGGCAGTAGGCTTGGAGTAAGGGAGTTCACAGTATTGCTAAAGTGCTTTGACCACGTATTTAGCATTCCTACTTATGGTTTGAATAACGCTGTTGAGTGTTATGAAAGCCATAAATTTAATATAGATTTACTGAAATATATAGTGTGTGAGGTCTGCAAATGTGAGTACAGTAAAGCGGTTAGATAACCAGCACAGCGGCAGTGATTTGTCTATTCTGCAGAAGGTTTTGGCAGAGCTGTCAAAGCCTTTTGTTGGTAGGGAGGAGGAAGCAAAGGTAATGCTTCTAGCTCTTTTAACAAGAGAGCACGCAGCATTAATAGGAGAACCTGGCACGGCAAAAAGTGCTTTGATTAGGAGAGCAGCCCAGCTCCTTAACATGAAGTGCTTCATATACCTCTTGACCAAGTACACAGAGCCTGCTGAGCTCTTTGGCCCCTTAGATATAAACGCCTTAAAGGATGGCAAGTATGTGAGGATAACCACAAATAAGCTTCCAGAGGCAGAGATAGTGTTTCTTGATGAGATATTCAAAGCGAACTCAGCTATACTCAATACCCTGCTGACTATAATGAATGAAAGGCTTTTCTACGATGGCTATACAGAGATTAGAGTAGCCCTATGGAGCTTGTTTGGAGCAAGTAATGAAGTGCCTCAGGAGCCTGAGCTAGAAGCTCTCTATGACAGGTTCTTGCTAAGGCACTATGTAAAGCCTATACCAGATGAGCTCTGGAAAAACCTGCTTAGAAAAGCGTGGGAGATAGAGAGGAGTGGCTATCCAAAGCCTGAAATAGTGATTGACAAAAGCGTTCTACAGAGGTTGCAGAACATAGTATTTGAAGTGGATTTAAGTGGCATAGAGTCAAAGCTCCTCAAGTTATTTTCAGTTCTAGAGTCGAAGAATATACACCTAACTGATAGGAGAAAGGGCAAGGCACTTAAGGTGATAGCTGCCAACGCCTTGCTCAATGGGAGACTCAAAGCACTTGAAGAAGACCTTATTGTGTTAAAGTTTTTAGCGCCTCATGACATAGATGACTTTGAAAAGGTTAACATAATACTGGCGGAAGAGCTGAAAACCCCATACAAGTACCTTAGGGAGCTCGAGGAAATACAAGTGAGTGTAAGAGAAGTTGGAAACTACATAGCGTCTTTTCCTGTAGTCAATTCTAGATTTGTTGAGTACAGGCTTCTCGAGATATACAGAGACCTTGAGTCCACGAGGGACAGGGTCTTGTCCATGGTTAAGGAGAGTGAAGATGAGAACGTTCATAAAAAGGCAATGGAGGTAGTGGAGCAGATAAATGAGCTTCTCGAGAAGATAAGGAGGAAAATAGAGGGTAGGTAGGTGCCCGGAGTTCTAAGGAACATAGATTATTTAGACCCCTTCACTAGGTACAAGGGGCAGAAGATATTGGATAACTTAAAGAAGCTTAGAGGCGGAGCAAACACCCTGCTGGATCTTGCAATAGATGTCTACTATACTCTCTACTTACCATTTCCACGCTTAGTAGACGTCTCTGAAGTGCCCCTGGGGAGGAGTGAACAATATAAAATAGTGAAGACTATTCTAACAGATGAGGAAGCAAAGAAGCTGAGATTCTATACAGTTGCTGATAGCTTTTCATCAGTAGCTATTGGCACGCTATTCCTTCTCAACCTCCTATCTGAACTTGATGAGAAGAGCGAGAAAGATTATGCTCAGGGTAGTGGAAAGGGGGAGAGTGGTATGAAGAATCAGCAGAAAGAGCATGAGGATACTGGGGAGGGTGGAAGGAGTTTAGAGGAAGCGGTAAAGAATGCTGCTAGAAAGAGTGTGGAGGTGGCTGAAAATGTTAAAGAGATTCAGAACTTTGTCTATGGGTATAAGGCTGGCGTAGGGCATACGCTAAGCCTAGAAGATGATGTGGCTTCGGTGCTGAGGCTTGCTAAGAATACTGACGTGAGGAGCCTCCTCAAGGTGTTGAGCAGAATACCTGATGTGGCGAGGGCTGTGAAGAAGAGGAGGGTAGGGTACCAGAGAGGCGAGATAGAGGGGTATACCAGGGGCTCAGATATAGAGAGGGTGGTTTATACAGAACTCGCATACCCAGAGATATATTTCTACAGTAAGGTAGCTGAAGGTGATTTACTACTATTTGAAAAGGTGTTGTACCTAACTATGGGGCCTATATATGTTTTGCTAGATAAGTCAGGGAGTATGGATGGAAACAAGATTCTATGGGCAAAAGCAACAGCACTAGCACTCTTCATTAGGAGTAGGCTTGAGAAGAGGGCCTTCTACATGAGGTTCTTTGACTCTGAGCCCTACGAGTTCATAGCTGTTAAGCCAAGTGCCAAGCCCAGTCATGTGATCAAGCTCTTGGAGTACATAGCTATGGTGAGGAATGGTGGAGGCACAGACATCTCAAAGGCCCTGCTCACAGCATGTAACGATATAATGAGGCTTGGCTTTAAAGAGGCTAGCGATGTGATTCTGATTACAGATGGTGAGGATAGGATAGCGAAAAACCTTGTGAGAAAGGCTTTTCAACACGCTAAGGCAAGGTTACTGTCAGTTATGATTTTGGGAGATAATGAGGACCTTAAAGTAGTGAGCGATGAGTATATGAGGGTTGTGAAGCTTTCAGATAAGGAAATACTTCAAGTAGTGCAAAGCTAGTGTACAACTCTCTGAATCTCTATCCTCTGCCTAGGCTCCTTAAGACCGTATGTCGCCACAACAAGATCCCCGTAACTCACATAGCCTAGCTCAACAGCTCTTTGCAAAGTCTTTGGCAACCCCTCTTCGTATCCCTGGGCCTCGACATAGAGTGGCTGAAGACCCCACAGAATAGCGAGTTTTCTCAGTATGTTTACATCTGGTGAACCTACGTAGACAGGTACAGAAGGTCTTAGTGTTGATATCCTCTTAGCAGTGTTCCCATGGATGCTGAAAACCACGAGCTTTGCATTCATGTCTTCTGCAAGCTCTAAAACACCTTTTGCAAACATTACTGGAAGGCTATCTATTCTACTCCTGGCCTTTTCTGCAATCACCTTCAGGTTCCCCCTTATTGTCTCCTTCTCGACAAAATTAGCTATCTTAGTGAGCCATGAGACAGCCTCTAGAGGGTACTTTCCTACAGAGGTTTCACCAGTTAGCATAAGGGCGTCTACACCCATTTCAATAGCTGTACTAACGTCCACTACCTCTGCTCGCGTAGGCACAGGCTTCTCTACCATAGATTCAAGAAGCTGAGTTGCTACAATAACAGGCCTTCTATTTTCAAGAGCTTTAGCCACGATACTGCTCTGCAGGGCGTGTATTTCCTCAAGGCCAAAATTCATGCCTAAATCCCCTCTGGCCACTAGGACAGCATCGCACTTCTCCATAATCTCATCTAGGTTCTTTACAGCACTCTTCGTCTCTATCTTAGCTATTATCCCGACATCCTCTCTACCAGCTCTCCTAAGGTAATCCCTAAGAATATCCACATCACTTCCACTCCTCACATAACTAAGCCCTATGTAGTCGAGGTTATGCTCAAGAGCAAACTTTATATTGGCAAAGTCTTTCTCGCTGATAGGGGGCAGGTCTATCTCCTTACCGTAGATAGCTATAGCCTTTCTAGATGTTATCATAGAGTCTGTGAGTGCCACGACCTCTACGTAATCTGATTGCACCTCAGATATTCTAAGCCTAGTCCTCCCATCATCCATAACAAGAATGTCCCCCTCATCAACAAACTCAAAGAATCTCTGGATAGGCACTGGAATAACCTTCTCATCACCACCCTTAGCACCACCACCAAATACAATCTTAGCTGCCTCTCCTTTTTTCAAAGCAATAGGCTGCTCAACAGTTCCAATTCTAATTGACGGCCCCTGCAAGTCACCAATAAGAGCAAGGGCTCTTCCAAACCTCGCTTCAGCAGATCTAACAGCATCTACATACTTTGTCCAATCCTCTGGACCACCATGTGAGAAGTTTATCCTAAAGCCGGACACCCCCTGCTTAACCATGCTAAAGATCGTTGCGGTATTGCCGCTTGCTGGGCCCAGTGACGCGATGATTTTTACGAATGTGGGCATGAACTACACCTAGCTTGATAGGAGAGTTGATAAAACTAGTATAAATACTTAATCATTTGGCACATGCTTTTTCAATAAGAGTTTGAGAAGCCCTTAGCAAGGTTAGCCTTGAACATCAACTAGGATCTTCATAGCAATGCCTCTTGACAAGGCCACAACTCTGCCAAGACCACCTTCTAGTGCAACTAGTAGATGACCGCCTCTATTCTCCAAAACCTTCACCTTAACGCCATTTACAAAGCCCATGTTGAGCAACCTTGTCTTTAACCCAGGCCCTGCATCTATTTGAATGATTGTTGCTACACTGTTTGGAGGGACATTACAGAGGGGTGTAGGCATCGCCATCACCTCATGATTGTGACTAGAGGTCGTGTTGACCGCGTCCTATGGGCAGAGCAGGGCTATCCTGTAGGTGACTAGGGATATAACTAGGGCTACGCTAATTACATAGGCTACTACTAGCAGTGTTAGCTTTAAGCTCTTTGTCTCACTATATATTGTTGCCACAGTGGCCATGCAGGGCACGTAGTACGTAAAGAAGACAAGCAGTGCTAGTCCCTGTGGCAAGGTAATGCCAAGCAGTTCAACAGATTTCCCGCCTCCTTCAGCACTAGTTAAAACAGCTAGTGTCGCTATCAGATTTTCCTTGGCTATGAACCCTGCAAGCAGTGCGAATCCTATCTTCCAGCTAGCCTCAGGAGGCAAATTAAATAGCGGAGCTATTGCATTACCTATAGTAGCCCCAGTCATAGCAGCAAAGCTTTGCGAAGGATCTGCTACAAAACCTTTGAAACTAAGGTTAGTTAAGATCCACACAACTGCTGTAAGTAGCACTAGTACTGATCCTGCTCTAACTATGAAATGCTTTGTGAGAGCCCAGCTATTCCACCAAACAACCCTTAGGCTAGGCACCTTAAACCCTGGTATCTCTAGCAAGAGCTCAGGTGGGCTCTTCACCCTAAGTACAGCTCTTCTAAATAGCTTCGCAGTTATGAGGTAGAGTAGCACGCCGCCAAGGTAAAGCATGACAATAGTCATAGCTTGTAGAAGTGGACGCCCCGCTAGGAGATAGCCAACGAAAAACAACATTACTACAAGCCTTGCTTGACATGGTATGAATGAGGCTGAGGCCACTATACCAAATCTTTCAACATCATCTGGGGTAGCTCTAGAAGCCATAACTCCTGGCACATTGCAGCCTAGTGATATGAACATTGGGTACACAGCTCTACCACTTAAACCAAATCTAGCAAAGAAGTTGTGAAGCGATATAGCCATAAGAGGTCCAAGGCCAGAATCCTCTATTGCTGACATTATTGCTAGTGTTATAAGGATTAACGGTATGAACGAAGTCACCACACTAACACCCTCAATAACGCCATCTGCTAAGAAGCTTGCTAGCACAGGGTTTGAGTAATCTAAAGTGCTGTGCACAAAGCTCTTCAAGTAGTCGAATGCTATGCCCACAAGGCCTGATATGGTGTAGCTCTCTAAAGTCGAAGCTACTTCGCTCTGCCCAAGAAGCTCAAAGAGTGCTGTAAATGGAAAGCCTGTGTTTATGGCAAAAGCTATGAAAACTGCTGAAAAGAGTATGGCGAATGTTGTCAGAAACCCTGTGATGGGGTTCTGGAATAACCTGGGTATTGCAATAGTCCTGCGGAGCCCGCCTCTAAGCCTTATGGCATCACCAATGTTCTCCTCTAGAAACATGTTTATCCTATCAACAATGTATTCCTCTAAATCACATCCCACAACCCCTCTAGCTCTTGCTATTTCCTCAAAATGCTTCACATCTATGTTAAACCTCTTAGCTAGGTCCTCATCACCCATAGCGATCAGTACAGCAACACCTCTTAAAGCAATATCATTTCTTAACCTAGCTTTCTGTTTCACAGCTTCAATAAGTGTTGTGAGGAAGGGCTCTAGAGGGGCATAGTCTATGTGCAACCCCTCATAAGAGGGCTTTGGGGCCTGGGCCAAAGCTACTATTGCGTCCACAAGGCTTTCGATACCCTCACCCTTTAGCGCTGAGATGGCTACAATAGGTACTTCAAACACTTTCTTCAATTTCTCTATGTCAACTTCAACACCCTGCTCCTGTACAGCGTCCCACTTAGTCAAAGCAATAACAACTCTCTTAGTGAGTTGAAGCACTTGAGCTAAGAGGTAGAAGCCGCCAATCCCTGTAGTAACATCGACTAGCACAACAACAACGTCCCAGTCACCCCATATAATAAAATCCCTTGCAATCTTCTCATCAAGTGAAACTGCTTTAAGCCCATAGATGCCAGGCAGATCAACAAAACATATGCTCTCCCCCCTATGAACTCTAACACCAATATTCATAGCTACAGTAGTTCCAGGAAAGTTGCCAACGCGCTCGACCTTACCAGTAAGCACATTGAAAAGCGTTGACTTGCCTACGTTGGGCTGTCCAACAACAGCTACAACGTATTTACACATAGTTCTTGGAGCACTCACTAGGGCTCCCACCACTTGCTAAAAACACAGAAAGTTGGGAGCTTAATAAAATTAGATGCGTCTAAAATTATTATTAGGAATTGAAAACATGAGTTGTTTTAGACGTGAAGACGTTTATAAAGTTAGCAGTATTCACAGTTTTACTGTACTAAAAACAGGTTTTGCAAAGTTACTTAAAGGTGTTATGTAACAGTCTTTATCCAAATCTCCAGGGCTTTGACGAGGTGTCTGTAGGTGGTGGTTAGGAAAATAAGAGCAGCTTGAAGGAAGATGTTTAAAGCATTGAAGTGGCTACGCTAAGTATTTTCTGCGCTTTTGTTGCGTTTCTCTCTATGTACATCATTGTATTTATTGGTAATAGCTTCTCCACGTAGTTCACAGCCTCTATGAAACCCATTTTTGAAGAGCTCTTCACCTCTACATCAAAGCTTGCATAGCGTATCTGCAGGGCTTTCATTGTGAAACCAAGTACGTAATCCACTTCCCTAATTACATCATGAGGTGATCTACTTAACCACAATACGTACTCTAAGATCTTTCTCTGTGTATGCACCTCGCTTCTGGTGGCTGAGCTTTCCTTTTTGTTACTCGTTCTAATAATGTCAATAGCTGCTTCGACATATGTCCTCAAATTCCCTGGTAAAACCTTTAATAAGTTTCGTTCACTAGGCATAGAAACTATCTTATCTGCTATAGATATAGCGGCAAGTATGCTCAGCCTCTCACTCTCATCCACATTGATAACGGGGATTCTGCTTAAGTCAAAGTCTCTAAAGCGATGCTCTAAGTCACCAGCCCTTATGTGGGCGTACATCTTGCTCTCCTGAATATACAGAGTAGTTATGGGTTCTAGAAAAACCCGCAGCGTAAGGGGTGTGCTAAGCTCTACAGCAACTGGGTATAGCACATCGTGGATAACTATGTAGTACCTGCTGGCAAGGCTAGTTAAATCAGCGTACCTAGTCTTAGCCTCAAATAGCTGAACAAGAGGGGATATGGAGTCAATGTAAGCAAGGCACTCAAGTAGGGACCTCGCCATAGACCCTTCAAGACCTCTAAAAATTTTAGTATTAGTACAAGTATACTTTAGCTAAGCCCCCTAATATATGCAATACACACAGCGTGCGGTACTGTAGCAATGCGTAATTTGGTGCTTCATAGCACTAGCATTTTTAAACCTGGCTAAGAAGAAGAGCAGTTTGGTGTATGCAGTGGAGCGAGGTGGGGCTGAGGTAGAGTCCGATATAAGGGAGGTGCTAGATAAAATTACAGTTGAGTTTGTGAGGAAACCTAGTGAGGCAAAGGGAGCAGAGTGCTGCAGAGCATTTACAGGGTTTAAATCCATTAGGAGTTATGAAGAGCTCGCAGAGGCTTTATCAAGATGCAAAGTCGTCTTTGTACTAATCACAACTACGCTTTGCCCCTACTGTCAAATGTTCAAACCAATTTTCGCTAGGGTTGCTAGAGAGTTTAGTGGCTTAGCAGCATTTGTAGAGGCTAATGCTGACTATGTGCCAGAGGTGGCAGAGCTATTCGAGGTCTACTCTACACCTACTACAGTCACTATTGTGAATAGAAGAGCTGTTGACGCTGTAGTAGGGTTTGCTCCTTATACATACTTCAGAAACTATGTTGAGGAGGTCTTGAGACGCTCAAAGTGCTTATCCAATTAAATCATATCTCTAAAATCTCTCTACCAGATGCAATGGGCATGCCTATCCTAATCAGGAAATCCCTCAATGTTTTTCTAGAGAGCTTGCTGAGCCTGTGAACAGCTTCCAGAGGTAGTGGATATCCAGCTGGGGAGAACATCTTGATGCACGAGGCTACGGCACCAATATCAGGCCTCTTCTCTATATAGGGTACTGAGAGCTGAAATACTTGAGAGCCCCTCCTAAGCCTAACGTAGGTCACTAAAAAGCCCTTTATAGCAGTCTCCTTTAGTCCTAGGAACCTGAGGATCTCTCCACTCATTGTGATATCCATGGGTTTACTGTACCCAAGCTCGCTATGGGGCTTTATACTATGGATTTTTGCTAGCTCAAAGAGCTGAAAATCTGCATAACTCAACTTGTAGAAGTTTACAGAACTGGATTTTGCGACAAAGGCTATTGTGAAGCTCTCTGTTAACTTCTCCAAAACCTCCACCTTGTCCCTAAGCACTTTGCTTAGCTTTACCTCGCCCTCCAGACTCCTCAACTTCACAGCCTCTGCCACATCTCTTCGTGTTAACATGAAGGAGAGAAGAGAGCCGTCGAAGAGGACAAGGTCTGCAGGGGAATTTCCTAGGAGCCTGTCCATAGACTTCAACTCAAGGAGGTAGGCATACATTGTTAAGGCTTTCTTAAGGTGGGATCTCTTTGCATTCTTCCCTAGCTCAGCCTCCATCACCCCAGCGTCGTAAAATCTGTCAGCCAATTTCACGGCAATTCTCCCTTCATTAATTTCAAACACCTGTGAAATTCCCTGAATAGCGTACAGCGGGAGTACTCTAGACTCTATAAGTATAAAGCTAGAGTCAACTGCAGCAACACTGCGGCACGGGTAATCCTCTGTTATAGAAACCCACTCAACTTTAAGTAGCTCCTCTGTAACACTCTTCTTTCGCTCCTCAATTGAACTGTACAGCGCCTCCCTAAGTCTAATGAGTGCAGCTGCCAGCTCTGGGTATATTGTAGACAAGCTCTACACCTTTGCTACATATGTAGTTCCAAAATTTTTCAACCTAACCTCACTCCCCTCCTCCATATCCGTTGGTATAATCCTCATAGCGACAACCCTGCCCTTAACTCTGTACACAGTAAGCATATCACCTGCAAGCATAGGTATATCAGCTTCGCGTGGTAGAGCAACCATGTCTAGGCCTGCTACACATACAAAGCTGTAGCCTATTAAATCCCTAACTCTGACATACCCCTCCTTTATGCGCTGAGAAAGCACAGAGTCCTCTGCAACAGGGAGCATAACCTCATTAAAACCTGTGTGCTTAGCCCCTACCTTCTTTGGCAACGCCTTTACTAAGGCATTGAGGTTATACAGAACATTTAGAGTTCCAGGAGACCCTAGTGGTGCTTTGAGAAGGGACTCTATAAGCAAAGCCACGCTCTCCTCACTATTTACCCAGGGGGAGATTGAGAAGTCTATGCCTTGGAAAGGAATAGAGCTACACGAAGCTATGTACCCAGCTTTCTTAGTAACACCTCTGAGAAACTCAAAGAGCTTTTCACCACCCCCTTCAACAGCCTTGGCAATAGCGTCTACATAGCGCAGGGAGAGGCTGAAGCCTATGGTGTTTGAAGTATTTGCTGTAGCTGGGAAATAGGGTGTTTCCAGCCATGTGCCAAAAGATATTGCAAAGCGTGTAAAAGCGTCGAGCTCTACATCCCTAGAGCTATAAACAGCCTCAGAAACCTTTTGAAGGCACTCTGCTGAGGAGCATGCTGTTGAGAAGTAGGCGTTTTCTAATGTTAGGAGGGCTTCAGCTTTCCTAAGGCACTTATGTCCAGGGTCTAGGGGAAAGGCTATTAAAAC
>CAZMQK010000012.1:0-13215 GCA_964568685.1 uncultured Ignisphaera sp. | reverse complement strand
GGCATAAAGTTTCACGTCACGTAATTTTTAAATTCTAGTAAGTAGCTTATTTAACTAAGGCACTAAATACCTGTTGCAGGTTATGTGCTGTGGCTGAGCTAGAGCGGTATATCTCAAGAATTGAACTAGTTGTTAGAAGCCATACAGAGTTTAAGGTGCTTGTAGAAGACCTTCTAAATGAGCTTCTATTTGAGCTAAACCTTCGAAACAAAAAGAACTACATTAAGTTGGATTGCAACTGCAAAACGCTATTCATAGGCGATGTACATGGGGATTACTACACATTACTCAGCATACTAGAAAAAACAGGTGCACTTGAGGCGCTTAGAAGCGGAGGTTATATTGTTTTTCTCGGAGACTATATTGATAGAGGGGATGAGCAGATTAGGACGCTAGCCTTAGTAGCACTACTAAAAACCGAGTGGAGAGATAGAGTGGTTCTTCTGAGAGGAAATCATGAGCCTCCACCACATCTCATGCCATCGCCGCACGACTTTCCATTCAGGCTCATAGAGTCGTTTGGGCCATCTAATGCAGAAGAGCTCTATGCTACACTTCAAAAGGTGTTTGAAGCTCTACCCCTCATACTGTACATGCCAAAGAGGTTAGTGGCGCTCCATGGGGGGCCGCCAGTAGCAAGGCTGATGAGGTATAGCGACCCTGAAGATATACTAAGTGTTGATAGCAATGATTATGAGTATGTGCTGTGGAGTGATCCAAGTGAAGATGTCGAGAACTACGAGTTTAACTTTGTTAGGGGGGCTGGGGTTCTCTGGGGGCCTAGAGTGACAGACGAGTTTTTGAAAAAGACTGGTGTAAGGGTCGTTGTCAGGGGTCACGAGCCGTGCAACGGCTACAAGTTTAATCATGGGGGAAAGGTGCTAACAATATTCTCTATGAAGGGGTACTACGGTAATAGGTATGCAGGCGCTCTTGCAGTAGATACAGAGGAGCTTTTAGATAATAGCATTAGCGAGTATATTAGGAAAAACATTGTTCTCATATAGTCATTTCGTGGTCCGATCATCACTTATTGACTCAGACTGGCTAGAACAAATCATCCAGTAATCAATAGTGGTAGAGGGTAATAAGCATTCTTAGAAGTCGCCTACGTGCCATATGCAAAGCTTTAAAGGCTCTGCTTAATATCGAGATACTTACCAATACTGGTTTAGTAATGAAGGCAGTCTTCAAATGAAAGTAGCATAAAGATGCACGTGAGTAGGGTCTCTATGGACAAAAATGGCATGTGCGACAACCACGGTAATCTCTTCATTGGGAGCTCTGAAGACCTTAAAGTGGTGATCGAGTTTCTCCAAAGAGAGCTTGGTGGTGCAAAGCTTTTTGGGTATAGGTATCACAATGGTAGAATTGCCTTTAGTGAAATAAGTAACATCAATGAGATCTTCGTTACCTCAACAGATATTCAGAAACCCGGTTACTACAGGGCTTCTCCTGGGTATAGGTTTAGGCATAGCTTTAGTTCTCCAAAAGTTTTTCTCTTACCCCCTGAGCACGTGATCTTGACTGTTTCTCGAGACTATGACATTTTAGAGAGCAGTAGCTCTTTCCAGGGGCTCACCGCCATATTTTTCGGAATTAAGCCTTGTGATCGCAAAGCCATTGACATTCTCGACCGCATTCTCTACGGTAGAAGCCCTGTGTACACTACGAGAAGAAATGCTGTAAGAGCAGTTGTTGTTGAGGAGTGCTTAGAGCCTGGGGAAACATGTTTCTGTAGCACTGTAAACGCGGGTCCCACAATATCAAGTGGTTTTGACATAGCTTATGCAAGGCTCTATGGAGATTTACTTGTGTTTAAGTATGGTAGCTCGCTTGGAGAGAAGATATTGGGCAAGGTAGGGCTTCAAAAAGCTCAAGAAAGCCACGTTAAAATGTATCTAGAGATGGTTAACAGGGCCACCTCCACGATGCGTGGTAGAATACCTAATACCAGTGAGATTCAAAAAGCTCTTAGGGAGAAAATTAGTGATAAGCCTTTCTGGGAGGAAATCTCATCTAAGTGTGTAGGATGTGGAAACTGTAACTATGTGTGCCCAACATGCTTCTGTACTGAAATAGAGGATCGCGTTGCAAACGGTTTTAGTACAAGGGTTGGGGTGTGGCTAGGCTGTCTCACCTATACTTACGGACTCGTAGCCGGAGGGCACTTTAGACAAGAGCTGTATACTAGATACAGGCACTTCATACTACACAAATTCCTATTTTACCCAAAGCAAGTAGGCGATATTGGGTGTGTGGGTTGTGGGAGGTGCATAACGTGGTGCCCCCTTGGCATAGACTTAAGAGAAACACTGAGGCGCATAGCTGAAGTGAAATCACAATGAGTATTGGAATTCAGAGAGCTACCCACATGAACAATCCATTTACATTCAGAAAAGCGATAATTGTTAATAAAGTCGAGGAGACTCCTAACACGCACACCTACACCTTAAAATGTGATGGAGAGCTTAAGGCGCTGCCTGGGCAATTTAACATGCTGTACGTCTATGGACTTGGAGAAACCCCTATATCGCTATCCAACATCCCAATTTTTAGAGGCAGTCACACACTACTTGAACACACTGTTAGAGTTGTGGGAGCTGTAACAAGGGCCATTATATCAAGACTAGAGATAGGGTCTTTAATAGGCATCAGAGGGGCCTATGGAAATGGGTGGCCTTTAAGAGATGCTGAGGGAAAGGATGTTGTTATCGTTGGTGGAGGTATTGGTATAGCACCCCTACGACCAGTAATAAAGTACATTGAGCACTGCCGAGAAAAATTTGGGAGAATCAATATACTGTTTGGCGCTAGAAGCCCTAGGGATATGCCTTATAAATACGAACTCAATAACTACAATACCATTTCAAACACTAAGTTACTTTTATCCTCAGATACCCCAGCAGAAGTGTGGGCGCATTACACAGGCTTTGTCACAGACCTAATAGAGTACATCGATGTGAATGTAAAGAACTCTGTAGCCTTTGTATGCGGTCCTGAGGCTATGATGAGAGTGGCTGTTAAGAAGCTTCTAAATAAGGGGTTTAAGAAGGAGTATGTATACATATCACTTGAGAGGAGAATGAGGTGTGGAATTGGCGTTTGCGGTACTTGCCAGTTTGGGCACTACTTTGTTTGCAGAGATGGACCTGTTTTTAGGTATAGTGATGTAGAGGATTACCTATGGGTTGAGGGAATATAGATGTATAGCGTAGCTATAGTGAAATTAACATCGTGTTCGGGTTGTGTAAACGAGGTTGTATACGCCTTTACGTTTAGTGATGTGATTAGTAAGTATAGGATAGAGTATTCTACGGAGCTAACAGATGTAGAAGAGATGAGAGAAGTTGACATAGCTTTCGTAGAAGGCTCTATAACTAATAAGCGCCAAGAGGAGCTTATAAAAGGTGTCAGATCCAAGGCAAGATTTATAGTGGCCGTGGGGACATGCGCTATTATGGGTGGTGTGCAAAGCCTAAGAGTAGGTAGTGATATAAATGATGTCAAGGGGCTTGTTTATCCAGAGCCTCACTACATAGAGGTTTACAGCAGTGTTAAGCCTATTACCGACGCTATAACGATAGACCTTGCTATCCCAGGCTGTCCCATAAATGGTGATGCTGTGGTCTCCTTTTTGAGGAAATACGCTTTAGGTGGTCTCCCTATAGCAATTTATGAGTCTGTGTGTGCTGAGTGCAAGAGAAGGGAGTTAGAGTGTGTAATGGTTGCATGGGGGGTTCCGTGCCTAGGCCCCGTAACTATCAGTGGGTGCAGAGCTATATGCCCATCTTTCGGTAGAGGGTGTTATGGGTGTTACGGAATTAAGTATTTTGATTTAGATAAGGGAAAGATTGAGGCCTTCTCAAGGCGCTTAGCAGAGTTGGGGATGAGCAGGGAGGACGTGGATGCTCTGCTCAAAGGCTATGGCTTCAGAGTTTATTCAAAAATTACAAGAGATGAAGAAACTTGAGGGCAGTACTAACTAGGGTTGAGGGAGAGGGCAGCGTATTAATCTTGGAGAGAGATGGCCGCGTAGAGAGAGTAGTATACGAGGTTTCTGAAGCACCGAGGTTTTTTGAGTACCTTGTAGTGAGTAAGAGCATAGAAAGGGTAGTAGATATTGTGAGTAGGGTGTGCGGCATATGCGGAGTCTCCTATAGCTTTGTAGCGGCAAAGGCTTTTGAAAAATGCCTTGGCGTAGATGTGGACCCCGAGGTAGATATGATTAGAGAAGCGCTGCACCTAGCGGAAAGGGTGAAGAGTCACATACTGCATGTATTCTACATGAACTTGCCAGACCTTGTGCAAGCAAAGTCGTTTGCTGATATTGCACAACGAAATCCCAAGCTTTTGAGAAATGTGCGAGACGTGCTGCTGTGGTCTAGGAAGGCTATGGAGGTTTTAGGGGGCAGGTTCCATAACGTTGTTAACATAAAGGTAGGAGGGGTTTACAGGGTACCAGATAGAAGTGCTTTTGAAAAGCTTAGGAAAGAGCTGGATACGGTGATAAAGTCGTTTACAGAATTCGCTAGCTTTGTGTTAAGTGTTAAGCCTTTCGATGAATTTGCCTGGAATGTTAATGCAAAGATTAACCAGGTATCCATATACTCACTACATGAATATCCTCATCATGGTGATAGGGTGCTTTTAAATGGGGATGAGTACAGCGTTGCGCAGTTCTATAGAGATGTTGTGAAAGTTCTGCAAGTGCCGTATTCAACAGCCCTGCACTACAGGATTAAGGGTATTGAAGGCTTTGTTGTGGGGCCCTTCGCGAGGTTTAATCAATTCTATACTATGTTATCTAGAGAGGTTAGAGATTTTGTGGAAGTGCATGGCTGGAGACCCCCACTAAGTAACGTAATGCAAGGCTACGTTGCTCGCATAGCAGAAGCCTATGAGGCTCTCTTAGCACTTGAAAGATATCTAGATGTGTTTAAAAATGCTATAGCAGTGGATTCTAATAGCAGCATCTCTAGTAGAGAAAGAGGTAGTGTTGTATGTGAATATGCTGTAGAGGCTCCTAGAGGAATACTCTACCACAGGTACATAGCTAGCGAAGGAAGGGTAGCAGTATGCAGTATCATAACGCCAACAGCACAAAACCTGGCCGCAATGAGCGACATTGCGACAACTATTACACAGGGGAGAAAAGCTGATGACAATGCCATATCCATAGCCAAGAGAATTGCAGTATCCTTCGATCCCTGCATATCATGTTCTGTTCACGCACTGCAAGTCAAAATCCTTAGAATTTGAAGCGCAATACCCAACGAACTGCACACCGTGGGGGGAGAGGTTAGATTAGAAATACTTGGAACTGCGTTTTGACGCTACAGCGAGATGGACTATGGTTATGAAGTAGGTGTTGCAAGTCCTTAGATAGGGATGTGAGGAGCCGCTAGGAGCAGTCTGCAAGGGGGGCACTCTTGCTGGTTATTGCTCAGAGCTATCAAATTGCTTGAGTATTTCCCTATAGGTTTTGGGGCCGGTTCTTTCCCCTACGAACTCTATGACAATGTGCTTAAACCTTGGCTCAAGCTTTCTTATCTCCTCCTCTATCCTTGTAGAGAGCTTTTCAGCATCTTCAACCTCCATGTCTTTATCAACCTCAACCTCAAGTATAAGCATGAACTCATCCTCTGTCACCATTGTTGCGTTAAAAACATTTACATCTCTGATCTCCTTGAACTCAAGGATCTTATCAATAACCTTCTTAAGCACTTCCTTAGGTGGCGCTCTCCCTATCAGTACCTGAAAGTACCTATAGCCAAGGGTGATTGCTGAGACAAGGATTACACCAGATATTACAAGGCTTCCCAGTGCATCTAGCATAGGGTTGCGTGTTATCAGCGTAGTTAATGCAACAGCACTTCCACTAACATCACTAGCCGAGTCTATTATACTACCCGAAAGTGTCGGATCCCTGCGACCACTTATCACAAACCAGTAGACTACTGCAAACCCTATGGCGTTAATGAGGAATGCTAGGGAGAAGGTGTAGAGAGAGTAGGTCTTTACGTTTATCAACATAGCCTCTGAAATCACAGCAACAACTTTGAATATCGCCACTGTGAAGATAAGACCGCTGAAGATCATTATCGAGAGGAGTGTAAAAATGTACACCGCCCTACGCCCACCAAAAGGATAGTATATGCTTCGCTTCTTTCTCTCATAACTTAGCCCGAGAAGGAGAAGACCAAGTCCAACAACATCCCCAACATCGTTAAGCATATCAACAAAAACACTTGTAGCATTTGTACCAGTCATGCTCACTGCTTTAAGCGATACTGATACCAAGTTTATCAAAAACAGAATTAGCACTGGATGCAACTTCCCGTTTCCACCTGTAGCAAGTATTACTTTTTGACTCTACTTATAAACTTTGGGCAGTACCGTAGCTAGTTTCTTCTAAAGCTATGTGGTTAGGCTAAAGTACAATTATAGTAGCCATATGGAGGTGTAGAGCACTATTACAATCACCGTGTTCGCTATATTAAATGATAAGGCTGTTTTTATGAAGTCAGCAAACCCTGTCTTTATGTTCTTGTTGCCCAGTATGTGCATAGCTACGACGTTTGCTCCACTACCTATGTATGTATACCCTCCTCCAGCTGTTAACCCTGATAGTGTGCCCCATGCAAGTATCAGGGGGTCTACACCAATCTTTACAGCTATGCTGTCAACTATTGGTAGTAGCGTTAGTGTCACAGGGATGTTCTCTATGAATGCTGATAGCACTGCAGAGATAATGAATATTGCTACGCCTAGGGCGAGAATATTCCCGCCCATTCTCCCAATTATGAGATTTGCTATAGAGTCCGTAACTCCGTGCTTCTTTAAGGAGTTGCTTAGGAGAAATATTGCCACTAGGAATAGGGGGAGCTTGTAGTCCAATCCCTCTTTAAGAGACTTCTCAATGCATTTAATATCTCTATGCACAGCAACTCTCGTTATGTACAGCCCTGCTAAAGCCACTATAGCTGAGAGCGTTAGTGGTATTCCAAGCTCTTTTCTAAGGCTAAGGAGGGCTATCTTAAGAAAGAGGAATAGTGATGCTTCTAAAACAAACCACTTGTCAGCAGAGCCCTCATCCATCCTAGCAGTATTAACATCTCTCTTCCCTCTGTGCACATAGTTTTGAAGAACGTACAGAGCAGTTGCTATGAGCATTGGTATGATCACTATGAAGAACATAGATGGTCTCGATTTATATACGAAGAAGTCTGTAAATGCGAGGTTGTAGTGCCCAGCAACAATAATTGCTGGGGGGTCCCCCACCATCGTGGCTGAGCCAGCCATTCCAGCTGTGAGCGCTATGCCTATGAGTACCTCCTTTGCACTCACACCTAGTATAGATGCTATTTCAAAAGCCATGGGTGCGAAGACAAATACCGTAATAGTGTTCTCAAGAACTAGGCTAACAACACCACTAAGCAAGATCACTACGTATAGGAGTAGCAATGGGTTTTTAACTCTGGCTACAGCTCTATACGCAATCAACTTCCCAAAGCCAGAAACCTCAAGTATAACACTGTATACACTCATGCACAGTATTAAGCCTATGACATCCCAGTCAACAAAGTGTAAAAAATCATCGAGGGAAATCGCCTGAGTTAGTAGTAGAACAGCTATTGCAACGACTGCTATCACGTGTCTCTCAAGTCTCTCTAAAGCCAGTAAAGCAATGGTTGCAACAAATAGAGTTACAACAATAACCTGGTAAAGATGGTGAAAATCATTAAACATTCCTTCTCAAGCTACTTTAAAAGTTTGGTGTAAGTATTAAAGCTTAACTCACTAACCCTCCCCACACTAACCAGTAAGTACTTTCAGCTAAAATTCACCAGTGTAGAAAGGAATGTGATGCGCAAGCTTATTGACATAGTCTGTCATTTCTAAGTGTATGTGACACCAGTTAATAGTTAAACGCATTGCGTAGCTGTGTTAAACCTAGCTAAACATTAACTTCGCTATGCACCTCAGCTACGCAAGTTTTTATATTCCTTCCTTATACATACTTTTAACAGGCGAAGCCCTGATGCAAGGCGTGCTCTTGTGGGTATGAATAGGGGTATTATGGCTATAGTTATCGCAACGCTTGCAGTACTTGTAGCAGTACCGTACTACGCCACAGTGAGCACTAGAATAGCTATCGCGCCCTATTCACAAATGCTAACTGTGATTATCGTCTTTAACCTAGCCATACTCAAGGCACATGGTTCAAGAGCTATACTCATCTACCTCACGCTACACCAGAAGGGAAGTGCAGATATTTAAGATCGGCACATCCACTAATATCATTGAGGAAGCTCCTCTGGGCTCAATACCGTCAGAAGCCAAAGAGGTTCTACTCAAGTTGTTTGAAGAGTTTCAGAGAGAATTTGGAAAGAAGATAGAGCTTATAAGTGGACCTACTGAGTATGGGAAGCAGCACCTGCTTAGGTACATCATCATGCCCTGCTCGGCATTGTACACAGTAGCACTAGCACTACTTCTAATGGCGTACAGCTTCTCGTGGGGGGCACTCCCTGAGGTAGCCATAGTGGGGTTTCTGCCCCAATTGAGCTATTGAGATAGCTCTACTTGTAACGGCCCTTGCATCCCTCACCTATGGAGCTGCTAACGCTATTAGATAAAGCTAGTAGAGCAGGCCTTGTCAAGAACCTGGTTCTCTACCCCTCAGGACCTTTAACAATGTTTACAGTATTTTTCACCCTGACGTTCTTCTATAATCTAGCTCGTAACTACACAATAGCTGAGAACGTCGTTGGTAGCCTCTTGACTAGGGCTTCTGTAGGCTTAGTTCCAACAATTTTGGGTAGGTGTTTGACTAGGACTAGCTAGGAGAAGAACTGCTCTAATCATTTTAGTGCTTAGTGTAGCACTCTTGGTAATAGCCCTAGTGACAAGCCTTTGCGTCAGGTAGACAAGGAGTATAGGCGCATTTTGAAAGTACAGTGATTCAAAAGTCACCGCATTTTCATCAGCTCCTATAGGTAAAGCTGCGCATGCGCCATGCAGCGCCTGCTTTTGAGCATTGTGTACAGCTATTGCTTTGGTTTTGATGCCAGTATGAGTCTTCCCACTGTGTGAAATCCTCTTCCTGACCCATGGTGAAGAGGACTGACTTTATCTAGTTTCCAGCCCCACTCAGATACCGCATCTGGTTTTGCGTAGTAGTCTAGTACTTCAAAGATGTATAGCGCAACTTCGCCAACGTCAACCCTATTCAATACCCTACCCTCTATCCAGCCCACTGCGTCTAGCCATATTGGTGCTGAGACCTTGTTTGCTTTTCCAAGCCTGAGGCTAAACATCTTCACCTTGTCCACACTCCTCCCACTAGTTGTCCCAAGTCCATAGACTATGTTAACGTGCTCCTGCGGTGGTATGTTGAACGTTGCCTCCTTTGAGTGCTCAATGCATTTAAATGTGTAGTTCTCTCTATCTATTGCTACAACTAGTGCTGGGGGCTCTTCAGATACTGGTGTCACCCAGGAAGCCGGCATGGCATTCACTTTCTCACTCTCACAGAGAGTTACTATCACTACCACAGGCCTTGGGTGTAGGAGGTAGTAGAAGCTCCTAGGCCTTGAGGCGCTGCTCATCTTCTCACCGCGGGTTAGGTCAGGAGCTCGCTATACGCAATAGCATCCATGTTGAGCATGTACGCCAAGTCCCTGAGCTCCTCAACCCAATCCCCAACCACAACTACGTGATGGTTTGCAGGAGCATACCTTGGGACAACCTCTATAGGCACGTCAAACTCTATCATAACCTGCGTTCTGCAAGTAGAATACGTTAGGAGCCCTGATTTCACAACCCTGCCTCTCTCTATGAAGAGTGTGGTGAAGTCCCTGTCAACAGACGCTAGTGTTACAACGCTGTTCTCAACCTCCCCCACTACAGCGTAGGGTGCGGAAGTTTCGAAGTGTTGCATGGCAGTGGCCTTCCCCTTGATGAGGTCCAGGGCTATGGTGCAGTGTGCAAGCATAGCCTTATTGGACTTGAAGGAAACTGCGTTTCCTATCCACCCACTTCTACCACTTAAAGCCTTTGCAATCACCATGCCCAGCGCAGCTTGTAGATCAGCCTCACAAACAGCGACAATGTTTTTGCTGTTTAGTAGCGAGAGAGGTATGCAAGGTGTGACTCCATACTTAAGTATGAATGGGAAGCAGTCTATGGAGATCACATTGTAGCCCTTCTTCGCCAGCTCCTCAAGAGCTACATACATTCTCGCAACCTTTTCCAAAGCCTGCTTAGAGGCTTCGAACTCAAAGCTCTTCTCAACCTCACTCACAACCTCCTTCACCCTATCACCACTAGCAGAATCCATCATGGAAGCGAGATGCTCTAGGGGGATGATGTCTACTGCTGCATCAAATCTGGACTCAAATACTTCCTCAACCTCGCCCTTATCTCTATTAGCAATAATAGCAACCCTAGAGCCCACAACTTGAGCAACACCTCTCGCAACTCTCATAACCCTATCAACAACGTTCTCGCAGTCAAGAGAGTAGTACTCTTCACACCAGTAAAGCCCTGCTGCAATACCCTCTCGCTCTAGCTTAGCCCTAGCGGAAACAGCAGAAGCAAGGCTATTGTGCTCGCTATGAGCGACAATAAACACCCTATCAGTAGAGCCACTAGTAGCAAACCTATACACGAGGTTACTTGTACCACCAGTTAATACAAGGACTATGGGCAAGAACTCCTGATACTTTCTACCAAGATCCTCCGCCTCCTCAGCTCTTGTCACAATACCACTGTGAAAGTCTATACCATATCGGCTAAAGTGCTTTCTGAAAACCTCTAGTACATTGGCATAGTACTCCTTGCCATGAATTTCAGAAGCAAACGGGATAACAACTATTGGTTGCATTAGAGAGTCACAAAGAGTTAGCGAGGCACATAGAGCTTATAAAGCTTGTTAGCCCCAGGGGTGTGAAAGTTCTCTTATGTTTTTTAGTGGTGTTGTTTGTTGTATGTACTCACTATGCTTTACTGAAGCTCAGCGCTGCTCAGCACACCCTCAGGGGCTTCGCAGCCCCCTGCAAGCAAAGGACGCTAAGCAAAACTAGACAAAAACAAAGAAAAAGAACAACCAGAGACAAGCGGTAGCAAAAACAAAAGGGCACACATTTAACGTAAGGACACTAAACAGAGCTCTAGTGTATTCAAATAGCCTAGGCCGATAAGAGCTACACTAGCTTTAGGCTATGGGGTGCTGGCTCTACATTACTAGTTAAAAGAAGGTCTAGGTAGCTCTAATGGTTTTATAAGGTTTATAAACGTGCACATAACTACGTGATTGAATGAATTTGATTTAAAGAGATGCAAATGCTTTGTAGCACTATCTAGTGTGCACTTGTGAAAGGGTTGTGAGGGCTATGGGCGTTGTATGCAAAGACCTGGTGCCAATTCTTGTTGCAGTCTCTCTACTATTTGCTTTAACTGTAAATGCTGTTATCCACACCTCCTATTCTCTTGGTGCTATCGCTCTTGCCAGGGGTTTGATCAGGGGCTCTCCTTATGTGGATCTTTGGCTCTGTGCCTATGCCGACCATGTGTTTACAGAGCGTGGCTGTGTCTATACTGGTCCCTTAGGGCTTGCGCTACTCCTCGCTGTACCCACGTTACTTGCTGACGCACTCCACATAAGTCTCCTAGCTCTCTGTGGTGTTGCAATGGTTTTTACGGGTGTTTTAGCAATATGCTTCTCCTACAGCCTGTACATAGAGCTTGGTGGAAGTAGGGAAGAGGCGCTGTTCGTATCTGTGGTGAATGGTTTGTGCGGCCCTCTATGGGTTTACTCAGTGCACGTGTTTCCACAAGCACCCCTAGCCTTTCTCTATGCGTCATTCCTCTACACTTTACTAAAGCTCTTGGACACTGCGCGGGCTATTTATGGTGCTGCACTTGGCTTATTAGCCTCTGCAATAATTTTGCTAGACCCATCAATGGCAATAACAATCTGTGTACTACTTCTAACTGCTCTCTACTATGCCTTGATTGGGTGTGGGAGGTGGAGTGCTAGGAGAGTAGCCCTAGTGGCAATGCTATTCCTAGCCTCAGCCCTACCGCTGGCTACAGCACAGCTCCTATACAACTTTATTGTAACAAGCAACCCACTCACATTCCCTGAGATGCTGTGGCTAAGGAGAGCAGGTGTTGAGGGCCTGGGGTTTAACCCTCTTCAAATTCCCTACGGTCTCTACATACTGTTCATTGACTTGAGAAAGGGTCTAATACCGCTATACCCTATTTACATCCTCGCTCTAATGTGCGTGCCTAAAGCATTAAAGGGTATGAAGAGAGAGCGTAAAGCAGTCTGGCTAGTAGCTATCACAATGCCTATACTTGTGTACGCCTCGTGGCAGGACGTAGATGGCGGGCTCTCATATGGACCGAGATTCCTAGTGCCTATAACACTCCTCATGGCGTACCCACTAACACACATAGCTAAGAGTAAGGGTAGGGTTACGAAGGTGGCACTCATAGCGTTAGCTGTGTTCTCTCTAGCTGAAAACCTATTGGTTGTCACAACAACACCGTACCCAGCACCATTAGAGGAGCTCAAACCATTCGAAAACCAGTTCTTCTCATCAGTGCTGAGGCACTTTGCAGAGGGGTTCAGAGCCTCACTAATATACAAAGAGCTTGGGGAAGCTCTAAACCCAGAGCTAGCAACAGTACTAGCACTAGCGATTCCTATAGCACTAGCCATAGCTATTCTCATGAGTGCAGCCAAAAAGCTCCTCAAAGCTCATAGTACGTGAGCCTTCTGCAACTGTTTTAAGTTTCATGTAGGTTTATATTAGTTTATGTGAAGTGTTTACTCTTCTGCTATGATTATTACGTGTACTCTCTTACTGTACAGGGGCTTTACCTCATCCTGGTATTTTGCTAGTGGGTAGAGGACTACTGTTCCACCTCTAAACTTTATCACAGAGCACTTCGCGTAGATAAACCTAGACCTGGACATGTCATCACCAGTAAACAATATTGACAGAAAGGATTATAAGGCTTGAAAACAAATTCTAAGTATGGTGAGCTACCCTGTGAGGGAGGGAGACCTCGTAGTCGTAGAGACCTTGAAGATGAGAGGTCTCCCCGAGGGTAGCTATGATGAGCTTTTAGAGTTCTTGAGAATGTACCGTGATGCAGTGCAGATGGTTGTAAACGAGCTTTGGAGTCTAGACGGGA
>CAZMQK010000011.1:0-37746 GCA_964568685.1 uncultured Ignisphaera sp. | reverse complement strand
TTAGGAGGTTTACAACCTCCTCTTCTCTAGGAAGCCCCTTACCCAACTCCACAACGCCTCTAAATAGCTCAGCTTCAGCAAACTCACCACACTCACCAGCCTCTGCAATGCTAAGCACTCTCCTCTCCAACTTCTCAAAATCCACAGCAACTCCTTGCTGTGAAGCAATATACCAGCAGCCACCTCTATTAACCCTCACACCCCCAACACTTGCTGAGAGGCTGTTAATCTCAACAGAGCCCTCTCTATACGCCACCTGCACCACTTGTTCACTATACACAACTCTATCTCTATACACTGCCACGGCTCTGCAACCCCGCAGAGCTTCTACACACCATAGCGGGCTCTGTATTTAGCTACAATCAGCTTTAAATACTTAAGCTAATAACTCTCCTTAATCACTATCACCTTGACCCTCCCCACGCAGAACTTCTTAAGCTTTTCTAGCACTCTCTCAGTGAGTATATGAGGTACTCATCACCTGCTTTAACGATTACGGCTTTCAACAGCTCTGAGGCTAGGAGCTCGAGGCCAAGTTCATAGACACTCTTATCAAGGGGGAGAGGGCTTGAGGGCTCCAGAAAGAGGTACCCTAAGGAGTGGAGATATGGTGAGAAGACTCTTAGTAGAGTTAGGAGCTTAGATAGGAAGACTGGGAACATTGTTGCTTATTGGTGCTGAAAGTGCGCTAGGCAGGTAGTTTTAAAGGCTTTGAAGTGTAGGTGTGCTATTGCTTTAGAGAATTTGGAGGGTCTGAGAGAGGGTAAACAATGTGAGCAATGATGGCGTATGAGAGTTTGCGATGTCTACTTGTAGAAGACTTCATCATGCAGTAGCCTCTAAAGCTCTTGAACATGGGGGTGCCCTGTAGTAATTGTAGACCACAGAATGCACATCAGCATACCTAGTGCACAAGGCTAAAATAGTCTTACAGCACTGAGATTGGGTGCTGAGGTAGCAAAAGGCATAGAGCCCCGGCATAGAGATGTAGCAGCGTGCGTTAACCTCCTCTGAGCCCGCTAAGGCAGCGAGGGTGCCGCTCCAAGCCTAGGCGAGGTAGATATAGATTGGAGCCCTGTGCGCGCTGTTAGGCTCGGTAGCCGCCCATGACCAGCAGGGATGCTGAGAGCTCTGTGGGTGAGGTGTAAGACCCTTGATGTGGCTATAAACAAACACGAATTAATAGAAGTGGGAATCAAGGGCCAAACAGAGCAAAAAGTGAGGGGATGGAGAAAGTTGGTTAGCGCTGTTTACAGCTGATTAGCGCTTGACGCTAGGCTTGAACCCTACTCGCACTAAGCCCTCTGCGCTTCTCTAGTGACAAGTTGTAGGGGGACCTCATTTCATTAACTGCTATGAACGCTGCTCTAAGCTTCTCCACATTTATCCTAGGTCTTAGAAAAGGCTTTAGGTCAATGCCGTCTGTCGCCATTATGCAGGGTAGGAGCACACCGTCTGCAGAAAGCCTGACCCTAGGGCAGTTCATGCAGAACGCTGTGTTGTGCGTCCACCTGACAATCTCTACCTCAGTGCCTGTGTCTAAAACGTACACAGGCCTGTTATGCAACTTCCTAATGTACTTGTGCACAGCTATCCCCTCTAAATACCTTATCACTGCGTCTAGTGATGCGTATAGCTTGTCGAATACGGGTTTAGGCACAGATATTGGCTCAAGCTCTATAAACCTCAGTCTATAGCCATTCTTTGATGCGAATTCTATAAAGTCTGCGAACTCTGCGTCATTAATGCTTTTGAGTAGGACAACGTTTATTGTTATTGGCTTTAGCCCAGCGTTGAGAGCTGCTCTCAGTCCTTTCAGAACCTTGTCAAGGCCGTCAACTTTTGATACATACTTGTACCTATCTCTACTTAGAGAAGGTATGTTTACATTAACTCTCCTAAGCCCAGCCTCAGCAAGCCTCTGAGCCAGCTCCTCTAAATAAAACCCATTCGTAGTCATAGAGAGGTCCACGGGCTTTGCCTCTGAAAACGCCTTGGTAACATCAACAACATCTCCTCTAAAAAGAGGCTCCCCACCAGTGAGCTTAAACCTCGCTATGCCTAGTGAAGTAGCTACAGAGGCTATGGCTCTATACTCATCTGGGTTCAGCCCCTCACCCTTGTTCACAGGGCCTTCTCTATGGCAATATATGCAACTGTAGTTACAGAGGCTGGTCACACTCACCCTCAGGCCTTCGAGAACCCTCCCCCACTTATCCACAAGCATCTCAAAACCATCTCATCTGTACTACACTATCAAAAGATATAAGTATTACTTGGGTGACTGCTACTAAAAAGCGTATTGCATAAGTGAGTAAGGGAAATGTTTAAAGAGCTCTGCTTTGCTATGGTCTTTGACAGGGAAAATAGGTATAGCGCTAATGCTGTAGTAGCAGCTATAGAGAGCTCAAATGTGGATGCAATGGTTCTCCGCATACCGCTTTACAGGACATTAAGTGCTATTCAAACTGTTTTAGACTTGCAAAAGCAGTGTAAAAGAGTTGTCGCTGGCTTTTCCTTCACTACCCCTCAAATACCGTACGTTATAGAGCTAGTAAGGCTGGTAAAAGCCTATGCACCTAGCGTACTGCTTGTAGCTGGGGGGCCTCACGCCACAGGAGACCCTGTTGGAACGCTTAGAAAGCTTGGCTTTGATGTTGTGGTGCACGGCGAAGGCGAGGAGACTGTCACAGAGCTTCTCAAGCAGTATGCTGAAAGAGGGGAGTACCGAGTGTGTGGCACTGCGTATCTGGATGGTAATAGGGTTGTCCTTAGAAAGAGGACTAAGCCCGTTGACCTTGATCTGTACCCGCCCTTCCCATACTGGAGGGGTATTGTAAACCCGATTGAGATTATGAGGGGCTGCTCCTCTGCATGCTATTTCTGCCAAGTAACTTACTCCTTTGGCTTACCCAGGTACAGAAGTGTAGAGAGAGTTGTTGAGCTTGCGAGAATATCTATGGAGAGGGGTCTAAGGGACCTGAGGTTCATAGCTCCTAACTCGCTTGGCTATGGCAGTAGGGATGGTGTGAAGCCAGATCCTGAAGCTCTCTACAAACTCCTTCACAAGCTCAGCATTGTTGCTAAGGCTTCTAATGGCAGGATATTCTTTGGCACTTTTCCCAGCGAAGTTAGGCCAGATTCTGTAAACAGAGAGAGTGTAGATATCTTGAAGTCTTTCGTCCACAACAAAAGAGTTATTGTGGGCGCTCAAAGCGGCTCAAATAGGGTTTTGAAGATGTTGCATAGAGGGCACACTGTTGAAGATGTTGAAAATGCTATAGAGATGCTCACACAGAGCGGATTTTCTGTAGATATCGACCTCATATTCGGCTTTCCCTTTGAATCTAGTGAAGATTTTGAAGAGACCGTGAAGTTCATGAATAGGCACGCTAGCCACAGCGTGAGGTTCCACTTACACACATTCATACCCCTTCCAGGAACACCACTATCAGACGCTAGCCCTGCACCTCTAGATGCTAAGAAGAAAGCTATACTAGCAAAGTTTGTTGGCGCTGGGAAGGCCTATGGCTATTGGATAGAGCAAGAGAGGCTAGCTATGATAATTAATGAGCTTAGGGAGAAAAGAATTGTCTACAGCTTTTTAGATAACCTCAAGAACCTCAAGATCAGCTACTGCTGAGCTTCCTTCACTCTCTGGCTCTTTGTATACTCATCGACAATTACTAGCACACCTGAGACGATAAGGTAGAGCCCCACTAAAATCGCTATGATTTGTGGAAAGACGAGCACTAGCACTCCAAACACCAGCATTAGCATGCCTAGCACTAGCCTTGGCATGCTTAACCCCAGGTACTTTTTCAGAAACTCTTCTATGGGCTTTTCAGCCACGTGAGTTCACCTACGAAGCATAAGTTTTAGGAGGCTAGTTAAAAAATCTTTATTATTCTATACGTGGCTAGAGGTTTTACTCAACTTTTATTGAGCCTGTGGGGCAAGAGGCTGCTGCGTTTTTCGCTACCTCAGCTAGGTCGTCAGGTACTTCTCCTACAGACTGCTTCTCATCGTCATTCTTCTTATAGGGGTCTCTAACCCTAGTCTTTCCTGATACTGGGTCTAGCTCAAATATGTCTGGTGCAAGAGCCCAGCAAACCCCACACGCTATGCAAGACTCTTTATCTACTACTACCTTTGCCATTTTCTGCACCTGAGAGACACTCTCTTGAGCTCTGCTTAAAAGGTTTAGTAACTCAGATCCACACATTACTACGAGTTCTTGACCTGCTTGGAATACAATGTAGCTAGTGGTGGAGAGCCTTGCTGATGCTGATTTGCTTTAGAGTTTTCTCAGCTATGTTTATGTGCGACCTGTTTGCAGTTCTAAGCCATGCCACTTTTACTGGTGTTAGTGCTATTACCGCTAGTACTCCTTGGAAGACCCAGTTGAGGGGGGCTAGCACTAGTGCGAGGTCTAGGAATTTGTAGGAGAGCAGCAGGTATGTGGGGGCGAGGGCTATCGAGATGAGCTCTATTTTTGCTAGTGCAATTGTTAAGCTGGGCACTTGGACAACCATTGACAGCACTAGGACTGCTACTGCTATAAAGGGTGCTGTTAGTGCTACTGGCTGTAGGTATGCTACGACTAGAAGTATCAGCTTCTTTTTATCAAGATTTTTCCTATGCTTTGTTATAACGTCCACGAGGCACTCTATAGAGCCTCTGTACCACCTTATCCTCTGCCTCACAAGGCTTCTCAAGTTCGCTGGAGCACCCTCTAGGATAACGCTATCTAGTAGGGCTACCTTCTCGCCATAGTATGAGGCGAGAATAGCTAAGTAAGCGTCCTCCGCCAAGACCTCTGGAAGGCCATTGACTTTGCTTAGAAATGCTGTTGACACTGCAAGCCCTTCTCCACTAATCAAAGGCATACCCACAACTTTTGCTAGCCCAGGCAACCCCACGTTGTACCAAAGGACTGTGTCCACGTACGACAGCCTACCAAGGATGTTACTCCCTGTTCTATAGACCTTTGCTCCAACAACGCCATACCCTTCCGCTATAAGCCTAGCAACCTTCTCGATGTAGTACTCATCCAGAACCATATCCCCTCCGTCAAAGATCACCACAGCCTTGTAGAACTCCTTAACGTGCTTAAGAAGGGCGTTAATCGAGGATGCCTTAGTCTTCCTCTTACCACCATTTATAAATATGTATGTAGGTACCCCGCTTTCAAGAAGGCTGCGCATAGAGTCCATTACATTGAGAAGTGTTTCTCTATCTCTTTGCTCTAACACAATGTACACATCTATCTTTCCATAGGTGTACCTCTGCTTAGCAATGCTTTTAAGGGTTTCCTCAATAGAACGCTTATCCTCTCGATACAGAGGAACAACAACTGCTACGTCTATAGAGCTTGGGGGTGCTATGGGATCGCCATCAACATCTACCCGAATCCACATGCGCTCCTTAAGGTTTCGCAGTATGCTATATAGTGATGGTATCCCATAGAGAAGTGATAGGATTATTATTGATGATGGTAAGTACCAGAGGAGTGAAAGCATGAACACAGCCTCGCAAGCTGTAAACCTGTCTTACGGAATTAAATATAAGCTTTAGTGTCAATTGGATCTCCGTGACCCCCTCTATTAAGACTTATAAAATCTAATGTTGAAAGACACAAAATAGCTTAGAGGTTTTTGGTGAGGTGTAACACTATAGAAGCTGAGCAACAGTTGTTTAAGCCAAGGTTAGAGGAGACTAGGTGGCGTAGGGAAATCGAGAAAGAGCTTAATGAGCTTTGGGAAAGAGAGGGTTTAAATAAGTTTACTTTTGATGAGTCCAAGCCAACGTTGATCATAGACACACCACCTCCATACATATCTGGAAAGCCTCACGTGGGGCAGGTGGCGCACTATGTTCAGATAGACATGGTTGCAAGAGCGTATAGGATGCTGGGCTACAACGTTCTCGTACCATTCTATGGCGACAGGAATGGGCTACCAGTTGAGGTTTTTGTGGAGAAGACCTACGGTGTAAACCCTCATCAAATTGCTAGAACCCCTGAAGGTAGGGAGAGGTTTCTTGAGCTCTGTAAAAAGCATTTAGATACTGTGGAGAAGGAGTTCATAGCGCTGTGGAGAGCCCTGGGGTGCTCATTTGAGTACTGGGGGGAGGGCACAGATAGCGAGGAGTATAGAAGGGTAACTCAAACAACATTCATTGAGCTGTGGAAAAGGGGGCTCATATACGAGGCTGAGAGGCCAGTCATATGGTGCCCCAGGTGCAGGACTTCGCTAGCTGAGGCTGAGGTGGAGTATAAGGAGGAGGAGGCGGAGCTATACTACATAAAGTTCCCACTGAAGAGTGGAGAGGGGGAGGCGGTTATAGCAACAACAAGACCGGAGCTGCTGGCCTCTTGCCTTGTGCTAGCCTACAGCCCAGGTGATGACAGGTATAAGCACCTCAAAGGTCAAAAAGCAGTTGTACCCATATACAACCATGATGTTGAGATAATTGAGCACCAATCTGTGGACCCCTCCTTCGGCACAGGGATTATGATGATATGTAGCTATGGTGACCAAATGGATGTGAGGGTGATTAGGGAGCTCGGGTTAAAGCCGAGAATAGCTATAGATGAGGATGGTAGAATGATTGATGGTGTTCTGAGCGGGCTTAGTGTAAGAGAGGCTAGGAGAAGAATTGTAGAGCTGCTCAGCTCCCAAGGCTACTTAGTTAGGATTGAGAAGACGCATAGGAATGTACCCGTATGCTGGCGCTGCAACACCCCTGTTGAGTTTATCCACGTGAGGGAGTTCTTCCTAAAGCAGTTAGAATTCAAGGAGGATATGAGGAGGGTTGCTAGAGAGCTAAAGTTCTTGCCGGAGGAGCACAGAGCTAGGTTATTAAATTGGATAGAGTCTATATCTATGGACTGGCCAATATCTAAGAGTAGGTACTACGCTACCGAGGTCCCTGCTTGGAGGTGCTCTAACTGCAACTCTATTTTAGTTCCACAGCCGGGGAGGTACTATAGGCCCTGGAAGGACCCCCCACCATGGGATAAGTGTCCTGTGTGTGGAGCTCCAAGGGAGAGCCTCAGGGGGGAGGCAAAGGTTTTTGACACCTGGTTTGACTCATCTATATCAGTACTCTACGCAGCAGGTGTTACAAAGTATCCGCATGTCTTTAAATTGTATTTAGAGGGTAAGGCGAAGGCTCTGAGGCCACAGGGATATGACATTATAAGAACTTGGCTCTACTACACCCTTTTGAGGGTCTATCAACTCTACAACAGAGTTGCCTTTGACTTTGTAAGGGTCAGCGGCATGGGATTGGATGAGAAGGGGGAGGCGATGCACAAGAGTAAGGGTAACGTTATCTTGCCAGAACCGTATGTAGAGAAGTATGGTGCTGACGCGTTTAGGTTTTGGTCAGCAATATCAGCAAAGCTAGGCAGTGATTACAGGTTCTCAGAGCAACTAATTAAGACAGGGTCTCTATTTGTTACAAAACTCCTGAATATAGCCAGGTTTGTCTCCTCACTTCCAGTAGTCGAGGATGTTGAATACCTCTACCCGCTCGACATAGCCATTCTCTCTAAGCTAAATAGCACAATAGGCGTTGTTAGGAAGGGGTATGAGGAAATGGACTTCTACGAACCTACGCAAACACTCTACCACTTCATATGGGATGTGTTTGCAGACCACTATATAGAGATGGCGAAGCCTAGGATCTACAACACCTCTGGCGACTATAGCTCATGGGAGCAGAAAAGCGCTGTTTTCACACTCCACAAAGTGGTTAAAACATCTCTACTCTTACTCGCACCAGTAATGCCTTTTGTAACTGATTACATATGGAGAAAGCTCTATAAGCACACCTCTGTTCACAGGGAGCTATTGCCAGAGGAGATGCCATTGCCAGAGGAGGCAGGCACTCTGGAAAAGGGCTTTGAAATTGTGATGAGTGTTAATAGTGGTATATGGAAGTTTAAGAAGGAGAGAAACATTAGATTCTCACAGCCTCTGAAAGCAACACTATACCTACCACCAGAGCTAAAGCCGTTTGCAAAAGATATTAAAAACCTTCACAAGATTTCAAAAACCCTGTTTGAGCCTCCGCAAGAACCCTACACAGAAATTGCCAAGGGCTGCTACTTATCTATAGAGAGCTTAACGCCGTAGAGCTCGAATTGCTCCACACACTACAATACGCTGATCACCATGCTTACTATTTTAGCTAGCATAGCTGTAGAAGAGTCTTTTGGGCTCATAAGAGCTGCAAAAACATTGATAGGCTGTGGGTTAAGAGCTGAGGACCTGCATATAAACACCTTTCGCAACACCATTGCCATAAGGATTCAGGCCCTAGAGAAGCTGGACTGCATTACCATGGTTAGAGGATTTACTACAGCAGAGCTAAGATACATAGTAGAGTGTAGCGGTAGTGTTAAGAGTGTTATGAGGGAGCTCGGCTTCAAAACAGTGCCCCTAGAGTCTCAAAGGATAGTGGGCTACAAGATTTTTAAGGACTACACGATAGTTGTTAAGAAGACCTCTGCTAGCAACACTTTCTTCATAACTATTTGCAACATAAAAAGCTTCTCCACACCCTTACCAACCTCAGCATGCGTCTACAGCATTGCGAAGCTTGAAGACGTTGAAAAATTGAAGAGGCTTGGAGGAGTGCTGATTGAACTTGGAAAAACATTTTCAGAGTTGTGCAAGCCTACTCCCTCCTAGTGGTATAGGTCACTATTAAGCCGTCTATGTAGTCCACTATAGAGAGCTCGACTGATTCAACCCCCTCGTTCTCTAACACAACTATTGGCAGACCCCCTGTTGAGATACCCTGCTTAACCAATGCCACTAGTATCTTTTTGAAGGACTCGAGATCCTCAACAAAAATTCTCACGCATTTCTCTTCACACGCAACACTCCCCTTAGCTAGTATCACAGCCCCTACTACGCCCAATTCTGATTCTATACCCTCTATAGTTTCCTCAATAGCTCTCTTGCCCATGTGAAGCACCTAAATAAAATATATTCTTCTATAAAGTATTATAACCTTTGTGATAGCCTTGGTCACAGTCTCTCCAACATTAATATATCAACACGTAGAGACTTTGCCACTACTTAAAAAAGCATTTCAACTCCTTGAAGAAGATGCTGAAGTCTCATCACTGCTAAAAATGAGCAACATAATGGCTGTTTCTAGGCTTAGGTACAACGACCATGGGGTGACCCATGCGAGAATAGTGGCTGGGGCTTCGCTGGAGATTACCGATATTTTGATTAGGCACAACACGGAGTTCACAACTCTAAGGGATGGCACTGCAAAGAATTTGGATGAGGTAAAGCTTATAGTGCTACTCTCTGGGTACCTTCATGACATTGGTAATGCTGTCCACAGGCAGAGCCATGAGTTCATAGGGGCTCTGCTATCGAAGAGCATTCTAGATAGGATACTGTCTAAGCTAGGCTATGACATGAAGAGAGTTGTTGAACTACGCCAAGAGGTTATGCACATAATCTACTCTACGGAGTACGCTACACAGTGCCTAACCATAGAATGTGGTATAACTAAGATATCTGATGGGCTGGATATGGCTGAGGGAAGGGCTAGAATACCTTATAGACTGGGCAAGGTAGACATGCACTCAGTTTCAGCACTAAGCATAAAGCGCGTTGAAATTTCTGAGGGTGTGTCGAGGCCAATTAAGATCTCTGTCTATGTAAGCGACATGGCTGGGCTCTTCCAGCTCGAAGCAGTGCTACTACCAAAGATAAGGACAAGCCTTTTGGAGGACCTTATAGAGGTAACGCTATACACAGATTCAAAAACTTTGAGGTTCTACCCAAAGTAGCTGGGCTTTTGCATTTTGCACAGCCCTTCAGCTTTGCATCCACTAATTCGCTATAGCGTAAAATCCCAATAGCCTCCCTAGCTATGCTCCTCCACACCTTCAAATGCTCAGCACCTTTATAGCGGTATTAAGCCGTGCTTCTTCGGGGGCCTCGCCCTCGTCTCCCTCTTGGTCATGAAGAAGCTCAGCGCTTCTACAAGTACTCTTCTTGTTTGTGATGGCTCTATAACAGCGTCTACGTACCCTCTAGAAGCTGCGTAGTAGGGTGTCGCCAGCTTCTTTCTGTACTCCTCAGCTAATTTTTTCAAAAGCTCTGCTCTCTCATTTTCATCTTTGACTGCTTGCAACTCTCTTCTCCATATAACCTCTGCTGCCGCTTCAGGGCCCATAACAGCTATCTCGGCTGTTGGCCATGCGACTACGAAGTCCGCCCCTAGGTGTTTAGATCCTAGAGCTATGTATGCCCCTCCATACGCTTTTCTCACAATTACTGTGAGCTTTGGCACACTAGCTTCAGCATATGCATATATTATCTTTGCCCCGTGCCTTATTATCCCCCTGTGCTCTTGGAAGGTCCCAGGCACGAAGCCAGGCACATCAACAAAGGTTATGACGGGCAGGTTAAATGCGTCACAGAATCTCACAAACCTCGCTATCTTATCTGAGGAGTCTATGTCCAGAGACCCCATGTAGTAAAGGGGGTTGTTTGCAACAATGCATACAGAGTGCCCGTCAAGCCTTGCAAAGCCCACTATAGCATTTTTAGCAAAGTCCCTTTGAACCTCAAAAAACGTGCCCTGGTCCACAACCCTCAGAATCACGTCATACATGTTGTAAGGCTTTGCTGAGTCTTCTGGAACCACTGTGTCTAGGTAAGGCTCCTCTCTGTATGGGTCATCACCTGTTTCCACCCTTGGTGGCAATTCCAAGCTATTTGATGGTATGTATGATAGGAGCTTCTTCACAATCTCTATAGCCTCCCTATCATCTCTAGCGATAAAATGTGCTACTCCACTCTTGCTGACCTGGATCTCTGCCCCCCCAAGCTCGTACTCCGTTACCTCCTCACCAATAGCCACTTTTACCACTCTAGGCCCTGTTATGAACATGTAGGAGGTTTTCGAAACCATTATTATAAAGTCCATGAGTGCGGGGGAGTACACCGCCCCCCCTGCGCAAGGCCCCATGATCACAGCTATCTGTGGTATGGAACCAGAGGCTGCGACGTTCATAGAGAATATCTCTCCATAGCCCTTCAGGGAGTCCACACCCTCCTGAATCCTAGCACCGCCAGAGTCATTTAAGAAGACAACAGGTACTCCAACGCTTAACGCAAACTGCATTGCCTTCACAATCTTAGTAGCGTGCATTTCCCCAACAGAGCCCCCCATGAATGTGAAGTCCTGCGCAATAGCAATAATGTTTCTACCTCCAACTCTGCCAAAGGCTGTTACAACGCCATCACCATAGGCCTTCTTTTGGCTCATACCAAACTCTGTTGCTCTGTGCATAACAAGCATGTCAAACTCTGTGTACCTCCCATTATCAAACAAGAGCTCGAGCCTCTCCCTAGCTGTAAGCTTTCCTGCAGCGTGCTGCTTATTTATAGCCTCTACCCCACCTCCGAGCTTCGCCTCTTCCAATATTCTCCTCAGCTCCTCTATTTCTTTTCTCACACCACTCATCACAAATCCCAGGTGTAATACAATGTAGCGATAAATAAGAGTTATGCCTCTCAACACCTTCGCTCATGTAAAGCATAAGCCTTATTTAGCACTACAACAGCTACAGACTCCCCAAGGGTCTTCGAGTAAATGCAGTGGCAAAGGGTTGTTTTAAAAGAGGGGGGCCGAGATATTGAGGTATATATAGCTATCGAAAGGGAAAATATGTTTAGAGTTAAGATAGGTGAGAGAGAGTATTTAGTGGAAGTAACACCTAAAGCACTTTTCACAACAGGGTTGCCAGAGGGGGTTGCTGAAGAGCAGAGAATAGTAGTAACATCTGAAATACCTGGGAGAGTTGTTGAGATCTTCGTGAAGGAAGGTGACACTGTAAACGAAGGCGATTTAATAGCAATTATAGAGTCCATGAAGATGGAGATAGAGGTCACATGCCCCAGAGGAGGTGTTATTGAGAGAATTTATGTGGAAAAAGGGTCGTTTGTAAAGGAAGGCGATGCCCTCATAAAGCTAAAAGTTGTGCAGAACAGTCAAGAAAAACAGTGTTGATTTAAGTGACCTGTGAGCAAATCACAGCAATTCACTTCTTAGCCTCTTTCTTCTCAGCCTTCTTCTCAGCTTTCTTCTCAGGCTTCTTTGGCATGCTATATCACCCATTTTCAGACGGATTACTCTTTTTGATAGCTTAAGTTTTTGTACCGTGGTCCAACATTACTGGGACTGCAGTTTAATCCCTGGGTCTTGTATTTATAATTCATATTACTTCTAAGTAGTGCACCATTTTTATACTGAGTTGACTTAGCCTAGCAACAACCTCTTTCGCTATGTAGACTGTTGCTAGCCCTTCTATTTCCCCTTCCCTAGCCCTAATCATGCTAACAACAGCTTCCATCTTATCTACATCTATGAGCTGCATGTCTGTTAGGAACACTTTTTTGCCTTCTTTTATACAGTGCCGTGGGTAAATGAGCATCTCTACTCTTTTTAATGAGTGGGAAAAGTATGTTAAGGGCTTTACGCTCTCTGTAACCAGGTTTTCATTTGATACAGGCATACAGATATCTGAGTCAATTTCTATGCTTAGTAGGGTTGCAAAAGGTATTGCATCGTGTGAGAGCGCTAGCACTATATCCACATCCCTATTCCTTAGCTCCCTACTAATTTTTATTGCATATAGCTCTAAGAAGCCTATGTTTAAAGCAGTGTTTTGTGGTGCGCTCCTGGCTCTCTTGGACTCTGAGGAGAGGACCTCATCAATTATTTTCAGCTTAGAAAACCTATCCATAATGTTTTCAACTACTTCATCACTAGGCATGCCAATTAAGTTAATGTACTTCCACAGGTTTTGAAAGGGTATACCAAGTACTTGCTCTAAGTCCCTCAAACTGTAGAACCTGTTCAACGCCTTAAGAATCTTGACTACCATGAGCTTTTCTTCGTATCCAATGCCCTTATCAGCCATACCAGTAATTCCACCACAGGTTCTACGATAAGTACCTTATATCAGTGTAAGTAAGGGAAAAAGCGTGTTATAAGTTTTTGAAGAGCCAGCTAAAGCTAGGCCTACCTCCCCTAACTACACCCTCTTCGTAGAGTGCTTGGGCTATTAGCGGGAGTGCTATTGTCGCATCAACGTAGACTACCCTCTTCCTAGCCTTAAACGACACCTTCCCCCAGCTCACAGCCTCTTCCAGTGTAGCTCCAGAAAGCCCTCCCCACTGCGGGGCATCAGTTGTTATCTGCACTACGTACTCCAGGGGTTTATAAACCTCTTCTCCTTTTTCAAGTAGCCCTATGAGGGTTTGCATAACCGCGACTAGGTTCACATAGTCTTTGGGAACCCCGCCGCCTATGTATATAGCTGACATCTTCTCTGCTCTTTTACCTATTTCAACAATCTGGTCAAAATCCTTAACCATGTCCAGCACTACTCTATGCCCCCTCTCCCTAAGGGCGAGGACGGCCGCAACACCATACCCACTATCAACTAGTGCTGGTGAGAACACTGGCACACCAGCTCTATAAGCTGCAGCAACTATGCAGTCTACGCCCTTCTCGTTCAAGTACTTTCCAAACAGGTAGAGGAACTCTGCTGTAGAGTACTGAGCCCCATTAGGTAGAGTGTAGATGAACTCCTTTATCAAGTTCTCCATCTTTCTGTAGTCCAGCTCGCTTGCAAAGACATCGTAAAACCTATCTATCTTATACTTAAGCAGCTCGCTATCATCTACATAGGGAGTGCCTTTGTAGTAACTAAAGCCCATAGCCTCATACACATCCTCAGAAATGTTTGCACCCGTAGAGACCACCACGTCAACATACCTATTTTCAATAAGCCACTTCACAATCTTCCACATCCCAGCAGTGCTCATGGACCCGGCAAGCCCGAGGAATATTGTGTTCCCAGGCTCTTTCACCATATCCACAATAATGCTATACACCTCCCCTAGGGCTCTGCCTTGGTAAGCTGTTTCAGCCATGTCCTTCAACAAATCCCTTACAGACCTTGGCCTCACTTCAAATGCCTTTAGCTTCTCGACTAGGTATGGATTGCTTTCTTCTGAGTTTGTGAAACCCATTTTGGGGTCACAAAGCTATGTACTGCTCTTAAGCCGCATTCCAGTAGGTTAATAAGCCTATTTCCACACCCCTCCAGATCCCTAGGAGCAGTTTGGGGAAGGTTTTATGGGTTGCAGAGGTGCAAGAGTTTAAAGCAGAGCTGAGTTAGTGTAAAATCTGTGCCCCACAAATACTCAGTGAAATGCGGTGTGGTACTCTATGGTTGATGTAGTGTTCGTTTTTGAAGTTCACCAGCCCTTTAGGCTAAGGAGAGACATTCTTAGGAGTGTGATTAGCGATGGCATTAGGGGGAGGCTGAGTTTTGAAAAGCTTTTTGATATGCTGTTTGACAGTAGGCTAAATGAGGAGATCTTTACTAGAGTTGCTGATAAGTGCTATGTGAGAGCCACTAAAATCCTTCTAGACTCCATAAAGGCTGTGAGGAGAGCTGGAGGAGACTTTAGATTCGCTATGAGTGTGAGTGGAGTGCTAATCGAGCAGGCGCTGAAGTGGGATAAGAGGGTTGTTGAGGTTATTCAAGAGGCTGTAGCCGAGAATGCTGTAGAGCTCGTAGAGCAGACCTATTACCATAGCCTAGCCTCTCTCTTCTCCCCAGACGAGTTTGCAGAGCAGTTGCTACTCCATAGAGTAGCTGTGAAGCAGCTGTTTGGTGTTGAACCTAAGGTCGCTGAAAACACTGAGTTCATATACAATAACGACATTGCCCATATGCTTAGTAGGCTAGGGTACACGACTATTTTGACAGAGGGTTGTGAAAAAATTCTTGGCTGGAGAAGCCCAAACTACGTTTACAGGGCTAGGGGTTGCGATGCAAGGGTGCTTATGAGAAACTATAGGCTTAGCGATGATATAGGGTTCAGGTTTTCTGATAGGAGCTGGGATCAGTACCCCCTTACGGCAGATAAGTACGCTTCATGGGTGGCAAACACCCCTGGTGACGTCATCCTCATAGCAATGGATTACGAGACTTTTGGGGAGCACCACAGCCCCTCTACAGGTATCTTAGAGTTCCTCAAGTGGCTTCCAATAGAATTGTCTAAGCATGGCAATGTCAACATCGCTACACCATCTGAAGCTGTGCAGAGGCACGAGCCTAGGGATTTCATAGACGTGCCTATGTGGGAAACCATAAGCTGGGCTGATGAGAGGGATTTGTCTGCGTGGCTAGGTACTAGCATGCAGCGAACAGCTTTTGACATCTACACCTCTCTAGAGCCCTACGTAAAGGCTGTTGGTGGAGAGGCCCTGCGCATATGGAGGCTTCTCGGGGCTAGCGACCACCTGTACTACATGGCCATAAAGTCGGGCCCTGCAGCTGACGTTCACCACTACTTCTCTCCCTACAAAGATGTTTTCATAGCTTATACGGCCGTGATCGAGGCTTTGGCCATACTGTCAACAATGGTGCTACAAGAGATCTCATCGAAACCAAAGGTGTATGCGCACAGAATTGTGCTCCCATGCTCAAAGGCGTTTCAGTTCTACCTAGGGCCCGCTATGCCCCTACCGTATAGAGCTAGGAGCTTAAGAGAGCTCATAGCGATAGCAACGTCCTTAGCACCCCCAGAGTCTCTGGCGTACCATGTGGTGAGAGGAGACTTAGCAAAGTGGTTTAGGGAAATGCTTCTTCTAGATGATGTGGCTAAGGAGCTGGAGATCCTAGGGGCTAGGGTTAGGGAAGGATTTGTAAATACCAAGGGGCTGAGAGAAGAGCTATTAAAGATATTATCAGAGATATAGCAGAGCCCCTTGGAATAGCATCCACCTTGAAAGTGCTTAGGGTATAGCCCAGGAGCGCACCACCTCCATCAATTACACCAACTAGTTCACCTACACCTAGACTCTACAACTTTTAAACAACGCAAAGGCCCAAAACAGTGCTCTAAGGGCAATTCTGCGCTCTGGTTCACGGCTCTTGAACTCTTAATATCCTCTGTGGGTATAGAGTATTTTTAGAATGGGTGTGGCTTGTGGACATAGCAATTGTGCCAGACTCCGCAATGTATTTGCAGAGGGATTCTGCAAAAGTTGATGTAGTTGTTCATAAAGATGCTCCTTGCACAGAAACTCTGGTCTCACTTACTGGTGTGGTGGTGACTGAAGCAGGTGAGAAGGTTGTCTTTAGAGAATCGAGGAGTGTAAAAAGTGGGGAAGCAGAGGTCTCTGCCCAGTTTCTTTTCGAGGTCCCCTTGGCAAATACAGCGCAGTACACACTAGAGCTTGTTGCTAAGGCTCAGGGGTGTGGAGAGAGTGACCAGGAGAAGGTGTCTCTACCTGTTCTCAGTAGTGCTAAAAACCTTGTAAACCTCGTTATCGTGTGGCACAATCACCAACCACCAAACTACACCCCTAGTGGCAGGTTCTTTGCTGACCACCCGTTTAAGTGGGTTTGGTACAACCTGTTTGAGCCTTATGCAAGTGGTGGCCCATACTATGTGCACGCCCTAATCTATAAGAGGTTCCCAAAGGTTAAGACCACAGTGCACCTATCTCCAAGCCTCTTAGCACAGTGGGCTATGTGTATAGAAAAAGGTTATGCCCTAGAGAGTGGTGAAGTGGTTACAGCCACAGATAGGAGAATTGAGCTTGTTAAGCAAACTCTTGAAGAATACAAGAGCCTCGCCACTCAAGGCATTATAGAGGTTATGTCTTCTGTCTATGCTCACACAATCCTGGGTTACCTTCTGCACAAATTTGATATGGTAGAGGTTATTAGAGATGAGCTTGAGCTTGGGTTGCAAATAACTAGAGATGTAATGGGGGTGGAGCCGCACGGCGTGTGGACCCCTGAGATGGCGTGGCACAACAAGCTCATTGAGATTTACAGCGATCTTGGTGTTGAGTACACTGTTCTCTGCAGCAAGAGCCACTTTGCAAGAGCTCTAGGCAATAAGAATTCTGCTTACGAGCTCTACGAAGCTGTTTATAATGGAAAGGCGCTGAGAATACTATTCAGAGATCAGGTGCTTAGCGACATGATAGGCTTTAGAAACAACTTTGTTACAAGTGTAGAGGCATTGAAAGCCGCTTTGGACACGGTGCTTCAGATTGTTAGTAGAAGAGGCCTTGTGACAATAGCTTTAGATGGGGAGAACTGGATGATATTCTCCAGGTACCCTAGAAACACGTACCCCTTCTTTGAGCAGTTCTACAAGTATGTTAGTGTTTTGCAGGAGAAGGGGTTCATAAAAAGCACAACAGGTCATGAGGCCTCCAAGCTCTGTAGAGATGGCTGCAAGAAGATTCTTTACATACCTATTAACTCCTGGGTGAATGGCTTTCACAAATGGGATGGTGAATTAGATGAGCAGAGATATATGTGGACAGAGGTTGAGAGGGTGTATCACAGGCTCAAGCTGTATAAGCAAGTGCTTGGGAACTCTGATAAGAACATTAGAGAGGCTTACTGGGCTTTTTACCACGCTATTGATAGTGATTACTGGTGGACAGAGTTCTGGAACCCCAGGGTGATAAAGATGTGGCTAGGTGAGGTGAGTAAAGCTCTTGACAGAGCTTTTACGTACTTACTCAGCTAACTGCCTGTACTAGATGCTGGGGCTTGGCTTTGCTTAGAAGATCACCTCAGAACCATGTTCTCTATATGCGAATCTGCGGGTACCTCTCTATGGGGCCACACCTTGACATTCACTAGCTTAGCCCCATCACTCACAATAACATTGTCCCCTATAACTGAGTTTTCTATTATTGCCCCTTTACCTATTCTTGTATGCCTTCCTACAATGCTATTTCTTATCACTGTATTCATTCCTATTTTGCACCTATCCATGACAACACTATAGTATATGGTTGTGTTGCTATCGATCACTGTGTAGTTGTCTATAACTGCATTGGATAGCATTACATTTTTCCCTATCTTGACGTGTCTCCCTATGAGGTTCTCCCCATCTGCCTTTATCTCTTCACTACTTATCTGAGCTAAGATGTGTTTGTGTAGCTCCATAGACTCCCTGCTCTTCCCCTGAACCTTAACGCTTTTTGTAAGCGGCTTAGCCTCTAGGTCTTCTGGTGAAAGATTTTTCAAGAGGTAGAATACAGCTTCAAGGTACCTCTCCGGGGTCCCAACATCAAACCAGTACCCCTTTAGCTCATATGCATAAACACCCTTGTTCAACTCTATTGCTAGGGGTATTATGTGCTGGCCAAAGTCCATCATACCCCTCTCTCTGTACTCAAGCACCTTGGGGGATTCTATAAAGTCTCTGAACCCCTTGGAGAGCATATAGATACCTGTGTTCACATACTTACTGGGGGCTTCGCTCACATGCCTAGGCTTTTCAACAAAGCGTTTAATCCTCCAGTTGTTATCTAAATCAGCTACGCCAAAGTGCCTTATATCCTCTTCCCTATCAAGAAGCTTCACAGCCATGGTCATGAAGGCCCCCTTCTTCAAATGGTATTCGTGGAAATCGCTAAGGTTTATGTCGAAGAGGAGATCCGCTTGAGCAACTAAAACCTCTTCCCTAATATCATAGTAGCACATGATTATCCTAACGCTATCAGCATTCCCCACGCTATCCTCATTGGGCTGGTACCTTATTCTCACATCTGGGAGTCCGTACTTCATCCTTATTTTAAGGCCCTCCCCAAAGTAATCGTACACCTCTTTATAGTTGAAGTACCCGCTTACACCCATGTAGAACTCTGTAATGCCCTGCCTAGCAAGCTTAATAATAGAAAACTCTATCAAGGGCCTGTTTAGAAACCTTATAACAGCTTTAGAAGTCTCCACAGTGAGGGGATAGAGTCTCGTCCCTAAACCGCCCAGTGGAAAAATAGCTTTCCTAAGCATATACACCACCCACAAGTAATTATAGGCTGGGAGCAGAAAAATATGTGTTAGGGTATAACACACTATGCTTGATTTAGAGCCACCATAAGGTCTTGATAATCTGTTTAAACTAACTCAGACTCGGGTTCTATCATCATGGCTCAGGAGCGGACCTAATCATCACATTGATAAACACTAAGTGAGCACAACTAATAAAGCTTACTGCAAACAGTGTATACAAGGGCCCCAAGGGCCCGTAGCTCAGCCAGGATCAGAGCGCCGGCCTTCGGAGCCGGTGGTCCGGGGTTCAAATCCCCGCGGGCCCGCCACACAATTGAAGCCCTTTATACTCTTCTGATAGGTCTCGAGGGCAACGTTTCGTGCGACAAGTTAGGTCCGTGGAAAGCTTATATCCCTTGAGAGTCTGATAGTATTTTCTAGTGCTCCCTGTGAGCTGGTACAGCAGTTTGAATCCCTCGAAGATACTTGTTGAGGATAGGTGCGGGGTCCTCGACTACGCTATCAGCAAGATTGGTAGGGCTAGGGTTTAGGAGGCTCTCGGGGTTTCGAGAATAGCTATGTAGAGGCTCCTGAGCAGACAGGCAAAGATAAGTGACAAATAAGCTCAGGGCTCTCCTGAACCTCATTACGCAGGGGGTTCTAGAGCCTTGTCTCGGCTAGGGGTTAAGCTTAGAGCTTTAGGTGTGCCGATGGATGACAGTACAGTAGACTACGGATTAGCTCTAGAGATACTAGCCTCTACCACCCACATGGCTCCACAAAAACGTTTTCCCAATACCTCTTCTCAATAAGTCATAATCTTTGTTCTCAAGCCTTAAATAGTTTGGCTAATCATCAAAAACTAATAACCCCTGTGACTGAATATGCAAGAAAGCAGAGTGGTAAAAATGGCTCGAACACTCCCTAAAGTCTACCGTACTCCTGGGTTTCTACTTGTCTCTATTGCAGTTGGTTTAATAGTTATAACTATTGTGCATGTTGCCCTACAAGGAAGGTTAGAATTGTCTCAGCTCCTACCTTTCTACACTGGCTGGGCGCTGGCACATATTATCGTATGGATCGCTTATAGGAAGAAAATCCAACCGTAAGCAAATAATTTTCTCCCCCACTTCACCTTAGCGTTTCCAAAGAGTAGATTTAGCAAAAGCACACATGTATCTTGGCAATTGTAGTACTGCTTATACATCATTATAGTTGAGGCGATAAAATTAACTGGGAAGCTCATGATGAGATTGCATTAAACACTATTGATGAGAGAGTTGAATCAATACTCAAAGATATACAAAGAAGCCTTAGGAAACCAGTAGACCTTTATATCGAGAACTGCAAGAGAGACACTAGGCAGATCCTTAATGAAATAGAGAAGCAGCTATTCCAGCTAAAAGACTACCTCGAAGAGAAATACCCCGTGTTTTGACCCCTCAGTCATTAATGAATTCATAGTAAGCCCCGCATAGGTGGAAAGTAATGATGGAAATGGTCTTTTACAGGGTTAGACGCATAAACAACCGCTACTACTTGGTTAAAGAGTGGTATGATCCAAGCACAGGGAAAAAGAAGACTACATCGAGGGCCCCCTGCGATAAGATCGAAGAATTCCTAAAGAAGTGCGGCGGCCGGGATTTGAACCCGGGATCTCCGGCTTGGGAGGCCGGCGTCCTAGACCAGGCTAGACGACCGCCGCTTCACTTTTTTTGCTTAAGTTGCTAGTTTTTTAAGTGTTTGTTACTATAGTTTTGTACAACTAGTGTATTGCAATGTTAATGTGATGGCAGAGGTGAATTTGGTCTAGGGGCAAAGCGGTTTATAGTATCGGTGTTTTGATTATGTCTGGGTAGTACTCTCTGAGCACTCTCTGCATGCTTGCTCTTGGTATAAATGATCTGAGGGCTGAGAATGCTATACTGTAGTACCTCTCTGGGTTTGCTCTATATAGTTCTAGTATTTGCAGGAGCTTTGCCTTTAACTCGCTGTACTCTCTTTCATTTATTTCGCCTGCTCTCTGGCTGTAGACATCTATGGGCTCCCTGATGTCCTCTCCAAACAGCCAACCATTAACATTATCTACTATAAACTCTAGCACGCCTCCATCCCTTGAGGCTAGTGTTGGCACGCCATTTATAGCCGCCTTCATGTAGCTTGTGCCACACGCTTCTAGCCCTGAGAATGGTGTAAAGAGTAGTAGGTCTCCAGAGGAGAGCAGCACTCTAGCTTTTTGCACATCGTAATCATGTACGAAGACCACGTTTGGTAACTCGCAATGCATCTTCCTGAAGATCTTCATGTACTCTAGCCCCATAGCGTCGTGGGGGTGCGCCTTTCCGCCGAGAACAAAGAATATGGGCTTATCCCTAAGCTCCCTCACGAGCCTTATGACCATCCATGGCCTCTTGTACTCCGTTATCCTTCTAGCCCACACAACAACGAACTTTCCATCTAGTGAAACATCTTTTTTGTAGTTCTGTAGAAAAATCTCCAGCTTACGCTTCATCCTCTCCCTAACCCTGACTAGGGAATCTATGTTCAAAACCCTGCTCTCATACATCTTCATCAGCTCTTCATCCATCCACTTCTCTATATTAATACCATTAGTCACATACGTGAGCTTCTCGCTAAAGTGTGGAAATATCCTCTGCAACACATCGTAGTGCTTTGCTGAAACAGCAAACGCTTGCTCAGCTACAGCAAGCCCTATTTCAGTTAAGAACACCTCAGGCTCTATAAACCTATAGCCATACTCTTCAGCAAGCAAGTCTCGGGGAAACGATGGGTGCCCCCATATACCAGCAGTGTGTATAACTATTCTGTATTTACCTGGTATCCTTGTCTGTAGTGGGAGTAGGGCTGTGTACGCCTCCTGAAGATCTATGTACCCCAAGTCGCTTAGCCTAATGTTCCTTGTTATGAACTCAGCAGATGCTTTAGCAAGAATTGTATACTTGTAGAACTTCTCCTCAACACTCTCCTCAATGTATATCCTGTCAATGAGTTTACTTGCCCACGCAGGCTCTGTAACGTTAAAGAAGACCGCTTTTGCAGAGTTGCAGTCATACTCTAGCGCTTCAACAGAGACCTCACTACCGTGAAGCCTTATGCTAAACTTGTCAACAGGCTTAAGCCTACTGACCAGCTCTTGGGGCTGTGGCTGAGGCCTTGGCTTTGGATTCCCCCCAGCATCGAAATCGTAGTCCACGTAACCATTTCTATAAAATAGGCTTAAAGCAATGTAGCGCATACCCATTTTCCCTGCAGCGCAGAGCTTATCCCCCTCTAAAACGCCTAGACCTCCAGCATAGGTATAGCCCTGATCTAAAGCTATGTCAGGGGTTATGCTAATTACATAAACCTCTTTCTCAACAGACATAGCAACACCCTAGATACCCTAAGTAAATTTCACCAACAGAATTAAATACCTTTATCAAGCCTCTTTACGTAATACACCTTAGTCTCAGCTTTTACCGTGATTTTGCCCACTTGCAAAAATCCCCTCTCAATGTCTAGGTGGGCTACTGCTCTGGCACACCTATGTACTTCTTCACCAGCGGAGACCTCTTAATGATTTCACCAACATCCTTAGGCCTTTTCACAAATAGGAGATCAAAAATACTCTTATGCCTATACAGAACAACTAGGACGCACTGCGTTAAAGTGAATACAGATTGCTGTTGAAATGGGTTCTGAGTAAAGTTCTCTAGGCAGTCTTTGAAGTAGGGATTCTCGTATATAGCCATCTTCGCTAGCGTAACAACATTTATTCTTAGAATAACCCTATCACCATAGACGCCCTCAAGATATATCCTAAGAACGTGGCTTCTTGGAGTAGTACTACACTTAACAATATCGCAATCCAGCACATCCACATAGACGCTAGTACCATCAACTCTATAAACCTCCTCAATAGCGTGATGGAAGACTAGCCTAAATAAGCCGAATTTGCTTTTGAACAACTCGATGTTATTATACTCCTTAACAATTTCCTCAACTGTTTTCCAGAAATTCATCTTAGTAGAGTAATTGTGAAGCCCATAGAAGTCGAGCATTCCAGAAGTGAGGCAAGGCGGATCTAAGCAGTGTAGGTCAAACTTCACGCAATTCATAACCTGATCATATATAGCTCTAATAATTACCTTTGCAACATCAGCTATCTTCACAGTGGCACCTAGAAGAGCTACCGTTAGTCACCTATATAAATCTTCAAGAAGCATGTCTTTGCTTTAATGTGGATAGTACTATGTAAAGCTTTAAATGCTGCTATTGGGAATTTTCCGTCAAACCTATGAAGAATAGCTATATAAATAGGCTATGGGGCTACCACAGCGAGCCCCATGGGAGTACTGCTAGCGCTTTTGCTTTAGAGTGTAGCTAGGCTAGGGGTGTTCAATGGATAGAAGAGGTGGTGCACCTGCCCTCCCTGGCTCTTTGCGAATTGTCTTAGGAAGCCCAATACTCCAAGCGCCTCTGCGCCTTGGCTTAGCTCATGCAGCATGCCCCCTAAGGAAGAGAAATCCCACTGCTGTGCCAAGGAGCTATACGTACTACTCTCTACTTAAGCTAAAGGGCGCCTCTCTGCAGCACCTATTGACTGCACATCTCTACACAGACTTTCTTAATTTCCTCATTAAATTTAGCGTAGGCGATGATAAGGATGTTGATAGTGCTTTGAGAGTGCCTGGCTTAGGAGAGGTCTTGAAACTGGACTAAAGGGCGTTGCTCTCTATGGGGTAACAATTCCTCAGAGGCTCCCAGCCCCCTTATGATCATCTGAGACTTTACAAACGTGTGCAATCTTCGATGTGAGCACTGCTGTAGAGCTGCTGGCGAGCCTCTCCCAAACGAGCTTACACTCTATGAGAAGCTCAAGCTTGTTGATGAACTTGATGGGGCTGGTAGCAGCTGTTGCTCTAAGTGGTGGTGAGCCTACTATTCACCCTTACTACCTAACAATTGCCAAGGTGCTAGCGAAAAAGAGCTCTATGCCGCTATAGCATCTAGTGGCTGGAGGTGCGCCGATATTGATGAGCTGAAGAAGGCTGTTGAAGCAGGGCTAAACTACATAGAGGTCTCTGTTGATTCTGCTAATCCTAGGAAGCACGATGAGTTCCGAGGTGTTGAAGGTTCTTGGCAAAGAGCTGTAAAGGCCATTGAAAACGCTGTAAAGCTCGAATTGAGCCACGCAATGGCCGTCACAATAACTAGGCTTAACTTAGGCAAAGTTGATGACATTCTTGCTTTAGCTAATAGCATAAATGGTTAGAAGGGTGGTCTTCTCGACTCTGTGCCAACTTTGAGGGGGAGGAGGATTGTGGACGTGGGCCTCGACCCCTTAAGAGGGGGCTTATGAGGGGGTTACACAGGGGGTGAATAGGAGAAGATGGAGATGCGCACCACAGCTCTAGAGTATGGAAGAGTAGTGATACGGAGCGGTAGAGAAGCAGCGCCAACACGCTTCGTAGCCTAGGAGGACCCCGTGATGTTAACCATAGCTGAGTTTATTGGTGGTTATGGAGCTGGGAGAATCTATGCCGCCATACTTCCAGGCGGTGTTGTAACGCCATGTGAATTTCTATTAATACCTGTTGGCAACGTCAAGGAGAGGTCGTGTGAAGTGGTATGGAGCAGAAGCCCGCTGCTCAATACCCTTCGAGGCAAAGATAGTTTAAAGGGGTTCTGCCACAGGTGCCTATATAGGAATGTGTGGAGGTTGGTAGGGCGAGGGCTTGGGCTATTTGGGGCTCCTCTTGAGGTTGACCCTGGGTGCGTCTACAACTATAACGCTTGGAGAAGCCTAAAGGAGTTTGCTGGTGTCAGAGAAAAAGAGGCTGAAGCTCACACCTCCTCACTCAAAGTGGCTCCAGCAGCGTAGCTCTAAGAAGTATGCCATGTATTAGTAAACACGTTGCCTTTTCCGCTACATGTAGTATTTAATCTACCTTGGGTTTTCAGTGCTAGCGTCTTCTCGCAGGTTTTGGTGGCGGTGGTGGAGGAGCTCGTTCTTTTGCCGTCTTTAACCCTAGCGCATATCCTATAGTAAGTGCTATTACAAGTAGTATAGCGATAATTGCAATAGCAACCTCTGGCTTTAGACCCATGTAGATTGTGACAAGAGATGTTAGCGTATTTGAAATGAATACAGGTATCGTTGTAGTGGCAAAGATTGTTGTAGGCTGAGTTACTGTCAGTGTAACGGTTATTATCGTTGTGGTGTTTTGGTACGAGGTATTTGCACTAGGTTCTGTAGTAGTTGCAGTTGTTAGTGTAGTAGTGGAATTAGTGGTTGTATCCTGAGCAATGCTTTGCGCTAACAGTAGCAACACTAAAATTGGCAGTATAAGTAGCACAGCTTTACGCAATTCTATCACACCTTCCCTATAGCAAGGTCTAGGTATAAAAGCGTTTTACGACAAAGAGCCTGGGCAGGTAGGGTGTTTAGATGCGTTAGGCTGTGCAAATCCAAGTTTTTGTGTGAAGGACTTGGAGTTCGGCTCTCACACAGGCCATCTCCTTTTCCCGCATCCCACTCGAGGAGGGCTCCTGCATCAAAGGGCTCTCCACCCCTCTCCATAGAAGTCAGGTGACGACCACTCCACTGAACTGAAAAAGAGCACACGTAATAATCACAGCGAAGGGTTGCAGCTAACACGAACCTGTGTGAAAATCAAGCAGTGTGCAAAGGCACCGCTAAGGAATAGGTATTGGGTGCTCTAGGCTTTGGAGCCGCCCTGCGGCTGTTTTGAGTTTCATATTGGTTTATAAGGGTTTATATGAAATCATTTTATTGGAGAGAGTGTTGCTGAGACCTAAGGAGGTCTGCGAGAAGCTAGGTATTAGCTACGCTACTCTGAGAGAGTACGTTAAGAGAGGCTGGATTAAGCCTGTTGTTCTTGAGAGCGGTAGGTGGAGGTTTAGAGAAGAGGATGTTGAGAGGTTAGCTGGAATAGTTAAGCCGAAGAAAGCAATACTCTACGCTAGAGTCTCTTCAAGTACTCAAAGAGACGATTTGGAAAGGCAGGTCAAAGCACTAGAGGAGTGGGCTAAGAACAACAATATCGCTAACTACGAGGTCGTGACAGACATTGGTAGCGGGTTAAACGAGGAAAGAAGAGGCTTCAAGAAGGTACTCAGGCTCGCAGTTGAAAAGAAGATATCGAAAATAGTAGTAGCATATCCCGATAGGCTCACTAGGTTCGGGTTTGAAACCCTCAAAGAACTACTAAGTGCTTTCGGAGTAGAGGTAGTTGTCTTAAACCAAGAAGACAAAGACCCTAAGGAAGAGCTCGTAGAAGACCTCATAACGATAATCTCGCACTTCGCTGGAAAGCTCTACGGCATGAGGAGCCACAAGTACAAAGAGGTTGTCGAGAGTGCAAGAAAGCTCATTGAAGACCCTTGAACAAGTGCGAATGTACTCCATACCAATAAGCGACGCTAGAGTCAGAGAGCTGGTAACGTGGTACCTGAACACGCTGCAGAGAGCGATAGACATTATCTGGGAGAGCATTGAGTGGAGGTATGTGTTCCCGAAGATAGAGAAGAGGAAAGGGAAGCTGAGGGTTGTTGCTCCCTACAAGGTCAAGGTTCCAGAGCTACCCAAGAGCCGGTCGTTCAAGAAGAAGCTGAGAGATGAGCTGTTAAAAAACTGCCCCTACGCTAAGCACTGGGTAGATGCAGTGATTAGGACAGCGTACTCCATCGTGGAGTCCTGGAGGAAGAGGTACGTCAAGGGAAAAGCGAGAAAGGCTAAACCGAAAGTTAAGAGGAGGTTTGCTAGGTGCAAGATAACGCTAATGAGGGTAGACTACGAGAGGAAAGCTATTAGGATTACACTCAAGCCCGGGGAGTACCTAGAGGTTTCGTGGGCTGGTAGGTGGTTCACCAAGAGGGTTGATGGATGGAGGGTAGGAGAGGTTGTTTTGAAAGATGATAGAATACTCATCCCCTTCAAGACAACTAAAATCATAGAAGTGAAGAATGTAGTTGCATGGGACTCTAATGAGCTCTCTCTAGACGGGTTCTCCCAATCACTAGGATTCGTTAAGGTGGACTTGAGACCTCTACAGAGCATGAAGATCGTCTACGAGAAGAAGAAGGCAATCGCCCAGAGCAGGGGCAAGAGGGAGGTGTACGAGAAGTATGTTAAGAGGGAGCGCAATAGGGAAAGAGACTTCGTTAACAGGCTCGCTAAGGGGCTAGCTGTGCTGTTTTCAAATAGCGTTCACGTCTTTGAAGACCTGGATAAAGAGGACTTGATAAGCAGGGAGAAGGCCCCGAAGAGCAGAAGGAAGAGAAACGCTAGGACTCCGTGGAAGCTCATACAGAGGAAGCTCTCTGAGAAAGCACTCGTAGTTAAAGTCTCGCCTAGGAACACTTCTCGAACCTGCCCACGATGCGGGTTCGTTGTGAAGACCCAAGTGGGCAGGGTGTTCAAGTGCCCAGAGTGCGGGTTCAAGCTTGACAGGCAAAAGCTCGCATCTATAAACATATACCTCAGATACGCCAAGATGCGGGGGCTTCCTCACAGCAATGACCCAGACACGTGGATGAAGGGCGAGCTGTGGGTCGGGGTCACCCTAAGCGGGGGGAGCCCAGTGATATGGGCTCCAATGAAAAGGAGCCCTGAGGGCAGTGAACCCAAGGGCAGAGGGATTCACATAAAACCACATAAACACCTATGAAGCCCTGACCCCCCCATTTATCTGAACAGATCTAAGGTCTTTCGTCTCTATATCCAATTGCCTGGGCTGCTCTGCGTCCTCAAAGTACCTCGCTACGTAAATACTTTTAGTGCGTGTTAAGTAAGTATAGTTTGCGATGCACAAGGGTTTCTGTGCATGGCCTCTGAGCTGGGAGTCGACATCTTTCCTAAGCCCTCGAGCCTCAGGGTTATTAAGCCCTTTGATCCGTGGAGATCTCCCCTCTGCACGTGCCCAATGAAATGGGTTATTCACCCATATACAGGGTGTGCTCATAGCTGTACTTACTGCTACGCCTCTAACTACATACCTATGCACTCTACTCCAAGACCTAAAAAAGACCTGGTTCCCAGTGTTGTGAGAGACTTAAAGGTGCTGCCAAAGGGTGTGCTAATTGAGCTTTCTTCTAGTAGCGATCCATATACGCCACCAGAGAACGAGCTGCAGTTAACACGCAAGGTGCTTCAACTCCTTTTGGAAAGCGGTATGAGGGTGCTCATAACCACAAAGAGCACCCTCGTAGTGCGAGACCTAGACATCTTATCAAAGTTTAGGGGCAGGGTGTCTGTTGCTATAACCATAACTACGCTAAACAACGCCTTGGCCAAGGTCTTGGAGCCCGGCGCCCCACCTCCAAGTGAGAGGCTTAAGGCTATAGAGACCCTCAGAAAGCATGGCATTGCTGTAACACTGAGGCTAGACCCTGTGATACCCATGGTGAGTGATGATTGTAGTGAGATCCAGAGCCTTATTGAGAATGCCGCTAAGGCTGGTGCACTACAGGTAACTACATCTACGTATAAGGCGAAGCCCATGGACTTTAGGAGGGTCTACGCAGTAGCTAAGGCACTTCGAGGCAGTAGCGTTGCTAGAGAGCTGCACTACCTGTACTACAGCGATCCGAAGTCAACTGTTTTCCAAGGCTATAGGTACCTGAGGGAAGAGCTGAGGTTTAGCTACGCTAAGTTTGTTAAGGAGATAGCTGAAAGAGAGGGGCTTGCTTTTGCAACATGTAGAGAGGGTTTCGCTCACCTACACACACCAGGGGTGGCGTGCGATGGGTCTTCCTACAGCTCTTAACCTCTGCAACTAAGGACTCTGCTAGCCCCTTATATTGGGGAGTTGGTTAGGGACTCCACAAGAACGTGCCTAATCAGCATCACACCCCTTATACCATGTAACTTCCCCAAAAGCTCTTTAACTCTCTCACTAGACCCCCTTACCGCTATTACAAGCATGCACCTCTCCCTATCCAAGTGCACATGCATTGCAGAGGCAATAACGTCTATAAATGCGTGTTGAACGTCCGTCAAAGCCTCGTCGACTCCCCCCACCACATGGTTGTACAAAATTGTTATAGACCCTACCACCCCCTTTGCAATACTCCACTTATTCTCCACAATAAATAGCCTTAAGGCTTCTTGAAGAAGCTTAGACCTGTTTTCAATGCCAAGGCTCTTCATCACAGTGTCGAGTTCTTGAGCCAAGTCAGAGGGTATGTAAACACCAAACTTCTTCTTTTCTTCTCCCACCAAACTCTCACCCCCTGCTAAGCCAGCCTACAAACCCCACAGTAAACTTAGGTAAAGCTACTCTTACTTAAATTTAGCGTAAATGATGGCACTTCAAAGCTGATACACTGAAGCACTACAGAGCTTTTAACGCTAGCACCCCCATTCTGAAATGCATTAACATTTACTGCACTCCTCTAGTTTTCTCCTTTGCAGACCTAGGCCTTTTTCTAGTTTTCGTCCGTGGGTAAAACACTACGTCCACATGGTAGACCATCTCATTAACTTCTCTACACGCCTTTGCGATCTCCAGCCTCATTCTATGCAACTTCGATATTGTTGTATGCGGATGTACGTAGAGCTCTACTTTAGCAACGTAAAATGACCCTATTTTCCTGACATCCACGCACTTAACATCTATGCTATCGCCAAATCTCTCGCTAAGCATAGCCACCAGCTCGTACTTCAGCTCTACATCTGTGTTAAGGCCTAGTAGTGATCTCACGGAGTCTTCGACTATGTTAGCAACGCTATGGAATGTGAAAAAGAGGCTAGCGATTATTGTGAGTAATTCAACTGCCCTGCTTTGAGTTAGAGAGGTTGCAATAATGCCTATTGTGACGAGGGCTGAGGCAACAGTATCTATGGCTGCATGCATGTACTCTGCCTTGAGTATTTCAAGCCTTGTCTTAGCGTAGGCTTTTCTCAAATAGCTAAATGCATAAAATGTGAGAGCGCCACCAACAAAGGATACTAGTGCGAGAAAAGGGTTTGAAGTTGTGATCCCTACACTAGGCTCTGTTACGTATGAATTGACGTAGTCTGCGAAGGGGATCATGTACGTACCTATGACTATAGCTGATATAAGCAAGGCTAAGACTGATTCAAAGTACAGCACACCCCAGGAGAATCTCCTTAAAACCTTTGAAGCTAGGTACAGTGTAACCATAGTGGTAAATTCAAGTGCTCCGTCAACAGCCCAATGAGCAACGTCTGTAATTAGTATCATGGAGTGAGAAAGTATTGCAAAGACTAGCTCTAGGGCGAGCCCAACAATAGATACCATAAATGCTATCCTTACAGCCTCAAATCCCTCTCTAAACCTATGTAAAATCTCTCGCAAGGACAAACCTGCCACCCCTTCACCAACTTCAATGTGGAAACCGTGGTGCGGGGGGTGGGATTTGAACCCACGCAGGCCTACGCCAGCGGGTCTTAAGCCCGCCCCCTTTGACCTAGCTCGGGCACCCCCGCGATAAACAAACCCAGTATACTTGTTTTTCAGTTCGGGTTATTAGCTTTTATATCACAGACATACCAAGGCTTGGCTATGATGATACACGAGCGTGATGAGGAGTGATTGTTGTCAAGAGTGCTGAGCTTAAACTTGTTGCAACAACAGATATAGATTTAGAGCACGAGGCTTGTGAAGATATTGAAAACGCCCTAGCATTTGCAGTTTCCAACGTTTGCTGCATCCCTCTAGAGAGAAGTGGTGTTGTGCTGGTGTACGCAGATGGAAATGCTGATTCGCTGAAGCTCGCTAAGACCATTACTCAAATTGGCGTTAGGTGCTTTTGGGTATATCCTGTTCACAAAGCCTGTAAAGCAAGTTATGAAGATGTTTTGAAGTGCTCTCTAGAGCTCCTCTTATTATCAAGCATTTCAAAACCCATAAGGCTGCTGGGTAAATGCAGGAAGAGGGGTGCGCATATAGATTCTTGCTCAAAATTACTTAAGTACATTATGCCGCACCTTGAGTCGCTGGGCATCGCCCTAGTGGATTTTAAAAAACCTGAGCACATATTGAGAATTGAGATAGTCAATGCAATAGCGGCACTTTCCTTATACCCAGCCTCAAGCGAAGGCGTGTTTAAAGTGAAGAGAGTTTCCCTCGGTCAGTAGAAGCCTTGGGTACATGCAATGCCTTGGCGCATATCAAAATGCGACTATAGGATTGCATTCTACAGCTATTTCTGTAATGTTCTTGCTATCTGAAGGGATGCTCTCCATATGTCGTCATCTACATGGTTTAGGTTCTTCACAGCCTTGCCTTTCGCGCCAGGCGCTATGGCTGTAGAGTCTATGAGGGCTATGCCTATAGCGACTAGGTACTTTTCCTCAGGCTCAAAAACAGAGACCACATCGCCTTTTGTAAAAGCCTTTGAGATTCTCCTAATGCCTGGGATCATGGCATCAGCACCATTCTTCAAAGGATTGACCGCACCCTCATCAACAGTAACTGTGGGTGTTACTAGGATTTTCTTAGTGTTGTAAAATACGTTTACAGCATAGAGTGTTGGTATGTAGAACTCGACCTTGCTTGTCTTAAAGAGTGCTGGCAGAGCCCCAAATGCGAGTATCTCAAATTTCTCTCCTAAAACCCTCTTTGCATCACCTTCGAACTCCTCGAGGAAGCTCACAAAACTCTTATCTATGCACTCTCTCCCCCTCAGCTCATCAATAACAACCCTAGCATCTCTTTTTGAGATGTACTGCAGTCTCAATTAGCATTACACCTAAAACTGGTATTATGTAAAGGTATTAAAAGCTATTTAAAGGTGCGCTACATGTGCATAATTTTGAGGAAGTGTAGGTATGCTGTAAAGTCCTTTAAGCCTTTTCAAATAGTCGAATTTGCAGACATTGCTATGGATAGAGGCGTAGTAACATGTATTGGTGACTGCGCACATTTGCAGAAATGCTGTGAGCTGGAATGCGATGACTCTATAGCTGTGCCAGGCTTTGTAAGTATGCATACCCATGTCCTTCCAGGGGGGAATAGCACAGGCTATTCTGTAGAGGTGGTGAGAAGAGTGTTAGATATATTGGTTCGCTATGGCTATACAGCTACGCACATTGTTGATATAGATGATGCGATAATTGAGGACGCGTGCAAAGCTGCTGAGGAGATTGGGGTGAGAATTTCTATAGGGCCCACAATTAGCAATTCAAAAGATTTAAAGAAGCTGAGCTACTTAAAGCTCTTTAAGAGAAGCCAATTCTGCTTCCCCTCAGTCAACATTTCGTCAGTAGAAGATTTGGACACAAGTGTTCTAACTGCCGTTAAGGAGTTCACCTCTGCATACAGCCCCCCTCTGCACATTCACATAACATCCTCTGAAAACCTCTCTAAAACCCTGGCTTTCTATAGGAAGACAGGCTCCTGGCCTATTATAGTCTTAGACAGCCTAGGTCTTCTTACAGAAAAGACGTGCATAGCTCACGCCTCCTGGATCACGACATGGGAAATTGAAAGGATTAGTGAGAGAGACTCTTGCGTAATTCTAACACCTTTTGCAGATGCTGTGAGGGGGGTTCACGGAGTAGCACACCCAACGCTGTTCAGCATAGGTAGACTCTGCTTAGGAATTGATAATCCTTGGCATCGCCCCAGCCCCTCACTACTATTTGACATAGTGGCTCTGCAAGCCATTTATAGCAATAGAACTTGGGGGGCTTACCCAGATACACTACAAATACTTCACTACTCAACCACCCTAGGATCCAAAACAATTGGGGGGTCGCCGGGCATTATTGAGGTCGGCAAAAAAGCTGATATCGCTGTTTTACGTGCTAATCAAGATGCTTTAGATAAGTCAATTAGCGGGTTTATACTTAGAGGGCTTGCACAGTATGCAAAGTACACTATAGTTGATGGGAAGCTTGTATGGAGGCACCAGTATGCGTAGCTGTATAAACCACCTGGGGTTTAGATGCGGTTTGATACCGCTTAGGCTTGCGGATAGGGTGTAGCGCAAACATAGCTCTAAAAAATCTTCATATCTATTTCGTGCAACATCATATCAGCGCTCTCATCAGGTCATCTGCTCACCTACCACTTTATTTGCATAGCTGTTGTTATAATGGTTTGCATCAGTGCTTGAATACATGTAGTTGCCAAAATTGCAGATGTAAACCCGAATAGATGCGGGAAACTAATGAGCCGCCCAAGAGGAGCCCTCGCCCCTTCAGGGCGGGAAGGGGGTCAGATTCATCACATGCCATGTCCAGGTCAATTCATTGCGAAGGAGTAGAGCAAAAGTGCGTAGCGATTTTCTATTGTTTGGTGCCGCGGCCGGGATTTGAACCCGGGTCACGGGCTCGAAAGGCCCGCATACTTGACCGGGCTATACTACCGCGGCGCTACGAGTTTTGTTTGCTGTGTTGGGCTTTAAAGGCTTTGCTTTTCTTAGAGCTTTTTCGCTATGTTAATCATTCTTTCTATGAACTTTTTGTCGTAGTGTTGCTCTAGTCTGAGTATGTTTACCGCGTTTTCATAGCCTCCGAACTTCTTGGCGAGTTCTCTTAGCACTTCGCTCACCTCCCATGGGAATACTATCCAGCTCTTTGTCTCCCCAATGTAGTAGTCTGGGAGTGTTATGGACCACGGTTTGAGGTAAAGTGTAGCTGTTTTAACCTCTTTTGCCCCGTGCAGCCTAGCAACATCTACAGCTACCTGGAGTGTTCTTCCACTATCAGCTACGTCATCTACTATCATAACCCTCCTGTCCCTTACGTCATGAAGTAGCGGCGTTACTACAATTGGCTTCTCAGCTCTTTCCCCAACACCCTTGTAGAACTTTATTTCTACAGTTGCTATACTGTCTATACCTAGGTAGTCGCAGAGCATCTTTGCAACTATGTACCCACCCCTCAGCACAGCAACAACAACATCTGGTCTATAGCCAGAGTACTGTATTTTTTCAGCAAGCTCTAAACCCAGGTTTGCTAAGTCACTCCAAGTGAGCACCAGGAAGTTGTTTACCATGTGAAGACACCTTACCAAAAACTTCCTGGTTTTTAGGAGCATTAAAGCTGTAGCACACTAAAGTGATAAACTTATATATTGTTTCAGCTCTGAACCAATATAGACGTAGCTAAAGGGTTGAGGCAATGAGCACAGGAACGTCTGGAAGCACTAAAACAATTGTACTTGGAAACAGGCCACTGAGGGAGTACATACTCGAGGCAATAATTAGCATAAATAGAGACGCAGATGTGGTGGAGATACTGGGGAGGGGAAAACACATCTATAGAGCGGTAACGCTATACAGTGCACTGGTTTCTAGGCTTGGAGATAGAATTGCTTTGAGAAACGTTGAGATAGGGAGCATGCTGATTAGGGGTAAGAGAGTATCATACATAAAGATATCGATAGGAAAGAAGTAGCACTCTACAACATAAGGCTAGCGCTACAAGCAACCCCCTGAAAAGACCCTTAGAGGTACTGTAGCAACCCTCACTATAGACAAGGTCTTAGAGCCTTGTAGTGTTCCTGTATTTAAAGCTGCGACACCGTTACATGCTAAACCATAACTGCTGTGCCTATGCTAGTCTCTAACCATTTCTGCAATACAGTAATATGCTTAAATGAGGTGCTGTGTGTTGCGATCCGTTGCTATCCTGATCCTCAACTCCTCTACAAACTGGTTTACAGTATCAATAGTTGCTTTTGTCGCTATAGACTTGCCTTCTAAAAGTGTGCTGAAAACCTTCTTTACAACTCTCTTAATATTCCCACTCTTTAGCGCTGCTCTAATTTCATCCCCACTCACCCCATGCCCTGGCTTATAGCTCTCCAAAACCTCGACAATGCTCATAGCCACAACATCTATATCCATTACCCCTTCTAGCAATTTAGCAAAGCTCTTCACAGCCACATCAATCCCAATTACAGCACCCTTAACAAACTCCTCAACCATTTCAGCAAGCCTCCCCCCAAACCCTTCAGAGGATATTATTGCAGCTGACTTTGCATCATACAGATACTTAACGTTCATCGCATCTGGGTAAAGCTCTGACTCGAGCTCAGCTATAATGGGGTTTTCAGGATCCTGCGTATCCACATACGCCATGTAGGATCTAACATCGAGCCTATTCACGACTTTTTCATAGAGCTTCTCAAGGGGCTCAGGCTCCACATACTGAGGCGTTTCGTAATCTAGTAGTGCTCTGCTCTCCCTCCAGGTGTAGAGTTTTCCACTAGGATCTCTTGCAAATAGCAAGTAGAGCTTGTACTTAGGGTAGTCATCTCCCATTGGGTAGGGGGGCTTTGTAATAGCCGGCTCAGGGCCCTTTAAAACAAAGGTGAGGGTCCACCCCTTTTCAAACCTTGAAAGCTTGTTGTAGAGCCCTGACTCCTCAGCAAGTTTGTGGGCCACATACACATACGGATTTGCTATGGAGCTGAAGTCCTCTACAACAAGCTTGCCTGCTTCAAAAAACATGTTGTGCAGAACATACCTCGTTGCAAACATCCACTTACCTAAGATCGGGTTGAAGTAGGCCGCCACTTGCCACCCATCAACTCTCTCCGTTACCTCTCTAGGTACAGTATTGCCAAACTTCTCTCTTGAAAGCCCTGGGGACTTGGCAAAGCTCAGCGCCTTAGGCATTGGGTAGGCCAGCACCTCTACAGGCTCCCCACCTTTAAACAAGAGCACTGTTCCAAACGCGTGGAGTGCTAGTGGAAATAGCCTAAAGGGGGCTCTCTGATTCCAGGTGTATATACAGAGCTTTACATTCGCATCAGCCTCAGCACACCTCTTCACAACATACCATCCGAAGACCTGCCTATACCTACTCAAAACAACATCTATTTTCCTAGTCGGCTGACCAAGGAGCTCGCCAACAACCTTTACCTCCTCTTCAGAGGGGGTGTAGCCTTCATGCACAACCTTGTGTACAAATCTCTCTACATAAAATACTGCATTAACCATGTCACTTCGCCAACAGAGGTAAATCCTTTGCAGCCTTATATCCTACATCCATATAACTATTGAGGTGGCCAGTTTTCCCCTAGGATTAGAGAGTTAAAACTCTTTACATAAGGCAGCCTCCTCCAGTAATTAGCATTTGAGATCCTGTGCCAAAGGCACTAACACCTCTATAGTATCGCCATCTGCCAGGCCGAAGAGCTCTCTGAGGTTTTTCTCAGCCACAAGCTCTATAACATCAAATCTCCACACGGTTTTCACGGGTTTCACTATGTACACAACAAGGTCTTCTACATACGCTCTCCATGCTAGAACAGGTGCCAGGCCTTCCTTAGGGGGCTTTATTACTGTATGTGGATTTGACGCCAAGAGCTTTTTTACTATGTCCACGTACTCGCGCTCAAGCTTAACATTTAGTGTCCCTGGATAAGGCTTTATGCTCATGACCTTCTCTATCTCACTCCTATAGAGCTCAACATAAATCCTCCCCTCACCAATGCCACTAAAGACCCTGCCTACAATTCTCACACAATTCATAGTAGTTCACCTTTGCTTTACCCATGTATAATTTAAGCTTTTCTATCTCTACTATTATCACACTTGGTGGGGTGAATAGCTTTGATCGGGCCTATACACATAAAGGCTAGGAAGGGGGATGTTGCTGAAAGAGTTGTTGTAGCTGGGGATCCTGCAAGAGTCGAGCAGCTTGCTAATATGCTTGAGAGCACTAGGCTTGTAAACACTAATAGAGGCCTCTTAGTGTACACAGGGCTGTACAAAGGCGTCCCAATTTCTGTAGCTATGCATGGCGTGGGCCACCCTTCATCAATGCTAGTTGTAGAGGAGCTTACAATGCTTGGAGCAAAAGTTGTAGTGAGGTTTGGCACTTGTGGTGCAATGGTTAAAGGGCTTAGGGTAGGCGATGTTGTGATCCCCACTGCCGCTGCTTACCATCCTGGGGGTGCTTTCTACCAGTACCTAAGAGAGAATGTGTGCATGGCTACAGCTCCTCACTTTGAGGTGTTGAAGACCCTTGTTGAAGAGGTGCAAAGAGCAGGTGTAAATTATGCTATAGGCCCAATTGTTAGTAGTGACGCTTTCTACGCTGAGGACCCGGAGTTTGTGAAGAAGTGGACTAGCAGAGGTATTGTAGCTGTTGAAATGGAGTGCGCAGGGCTCTTCATGTTGGGGGCTATGAGGGGGCTTAAAACGGGTGCTGTGCTTATGGTCAGCGATTCGCTTGTAGAGGAGCTGGGGTTTGCTACAGCTGAAGAACTTAGAGCCTATGTCGAGAGAGTTGGTAGAGCTGTGCTAGAGGCTATGGTGAGGATACAGCCATAAAGCTATAGTAGTTTCAGTAAAATGCCACACTCTTTAAGAGACTTATAGATAAGGTCAACGGTTTTCACAACTTCATCTGATTTTTCGCCTTCGACAACGATTTGAAGTGTGAGTGCCTTAAAGGCCCCTGTTAAGATTAATTGTTGCAGCGCCCTAGCAGATTCCTCTACAAGAGAGAACTTTGCGAGGGTATTGCCATAGGAGCATATGAAAACCAGTTGCGACCCTGTGCAAACCCCGCTTACAGCTATAAACTCCCTTAACTTAGTTATGCACACCTGCTCTTCTGACAGCCCTTGGAGAAACGCCTCTAGCACAACTCTAAACAAGTCTATCACACTTTCAGCTAGCTCTCTAAAAAATTAGCTAATATGCTTTCAGTACCTGGGCTAGAAGCTTATGTGGAGCTGGAGTCCAAAGGAAATTGGGGTACTGGTCGGCGTAGTCACATCTGGTTCTAGAGCCTCTATTGCGCCAGTCAGGATATCTAGGGAGGCTATAGATTACGTTAAGGATGAGATGTTGGCAATAGTAGACGACTTTATAGAGGGGCGGAGGTTTCTGGGGGTGTTCAAAGGCAGTGTGAA